>NZ_JBBBNZ010000002.1:0-965380 GCF_037080155.1 Marinobacter sp. C2H3
TGCTGCATGAAGGCCCCCAGCGGCCACTGGGGGTGGGCCTCAATTTACCCAAACACGGCAGAAATTATCCATACAAGCGCAGTCACAGCGATGGCTTTTACGTTGCGGCTTCGCCTCCACTACAAAGCCACGCGTGCTGCGGGCGTTATGAATACAAGGCCGGAGACAGGAGAAGGGATTCATGGCCACAGATTGGAAATTAGTTCGCAGGCTCGTTAATTCCGCGCTTGACGCCTGTGAAGCTTTAGATCAGCTAGAGATCAGGGACGAAGAGCGGAGCGCCACAATGCGAACGGTCGACGGACAGGAGGCGGGTACGGTATGGGACGCTTTGCAGAGTGCCCACACGGCCCCGGAGAATGTCCGTTATATGGTCATTCGCGGTCGCGGCCAGTTGGGCGATTCAGCCCCATTTGTTCAGCCAGTCAGCCGTGTTCTGCAGCAAGTGGGGTCGCTTGCCGCTGAGCTTGTTGGTGCGCAGCAATTACAGGTGCCAATAGAGGGCATTGATCCTTACGCACCAGGAAAGGAACAATCATTAGAATCAGCGATTGAAAACCTTTCGGCATGGTACGAAAGTTATTTAGTTTCAAATGTCGAGGGTGCCTTGGCCAGTGTGCGTGACAGCGATCATTCATAACCATGCCATTAAGTCTGTTACGGGCCGATGGCCCTCCACCGGACGCCCTTGTCAGGGCGCCGCTTATGGCTGGCGTTAGGTGTAAATGAAGTTGATGAACAAGGTGCAAGAGGCCGCAAAACGTATCAAGCAGGATGCGTTAACCGTTTACTTTGTCGCACGGAATCGCGATACACCAGTATTTGTCAGGCTTCTTGCACTCGCAATCGCAGCATACGCCATCAGCCCAATAGACCTGATTCCGGACTTTATCCCTGTCCTTGGCTTTTTGGATGACGTTATTCTTTTACCGCTGGGCATCATGCTTGTTATCAAGCTGACGCCGACTATGGTGATAGAGGCAAGCCGGGCGAAAGCGTCCGAAATGACTGCAAAGCCAGTCAGCTCCGTTGCAGCCGCTGTTGTTATTTTCGTATGGCTTTTGTGTGCGGGGGTTTTTGGTTACTGGCTGCTGGGTATCGTAAGCACCTAACCAATAGTTCCAGTTCGTTCCGGCTCTCGCGGGCCTCCACCGGACAGCCTTTTCTCCGCTTCGCTACGCAAAGGCTGCCGCTGAACAAATGCGTTAAAGGTCTCATCCGAATGTCCGCTTTGCGACCACACCGAACTTCACGCTTCAGTCTGCACCATGGCGATTTGCCATGACACTCGCCTTTGGTGGGCCAGATCCGTCATATGAGCCGATCTACAAGGGCAGGGTAGCTATCGGTCCTGCGCAGTGGACTTCAAGGGAAGCATGAACAGTAATAATGACTGGGCTTTAAAGTCTATTTGTTGCTGGACTAACCAACATAGTGGTACCCGGCATCCTGCAACGCCTCCTTCAGTGACTCCTCGGGAGGTTCTTCGTAAATGAGCGTGGTTGATGGTGACACATGGCCGGCGATTTTTTGCGCGACTTTAACTGACTTCTTTTGTTCATGAATGATATTCGTCATTAAAGTCCTCCGGCCACTGTGAGAGCTGGCTCGTTCAATACCTGCCCAATGCCTTTGCATGAGAGCAAAGTGTTCCTGGAGAGTATTGGGAGAATAGGGGCCTGCTTTTTGAGTCAAGAATAGGGGATCCGTCTTTTTCCCTGAGGGGTGCGCTGCCAGTCGGATCGCAAGGTGATTTTCTATAGCCGTTCTCAGGGCAACGTCATTCATCGGAAGATCGCGCGATTTACCACGATGTTTATTGACCTCCGGATAGAAATCTTCCGGTCGAATCTCCGCACCGGCTTTCGCCATGGTCTCGATTTGCCGTATGAGTTGGTCAAAATCATGAACACTAAAACTGATTCGACGCCGCTGGTATGTCGATTTGGATCGCTTCAACGCATCGGCACCCTTGGTATACGCCGCCGGCAACGCCAGGATTTCCTTCAGTTTGAACAAGCGCTGACCCGAAGTTTCGGGGCCGAGTTCGGCCACGTCCTTGATTTGAAGCAACGCAATTTCCTGCACCCGTAGCCCGAGTTTGAAGCTGATCTGAACCAGTGCGGTGTTCTTTTCCGGGTAGCGGTGCTCCTGAATCACATTCAACAGGTGGGCAAACTGTTCGGGCGTGAGGACGCGGGCCTGGCCGGTCTTGCTCATCGGGAAAGCTCCTGGAAGGCTGCATGAGGAGAAGGATAGGGCGCAAATAAAATCCGTAATAATGTTATTTTAACGGATTTTGGTCGTTCAGTGCGTAGTATCTCGGTCGGATGGATAATTAGGGCTTCCCAATTCATTGCCGGCGGGGTCCACCAATGACACATTGTAACTGTCGTTTCTTAATCTAGAAGATCGCAATGTCATCCATAGTTTCAACCGGGATTTCCACGATCAGCTGTTTGAAGACACCTGCGCGTCAGGTTTCTTTTGCTACCAAAAATTCCCTGGCGCCGATCAGCTCAAAGAATATGTTCTTGGCTATTCCTGGAAGTCGAGATGATAGCGTTTACGGCCTGTGATTGATGCCTTAGTACTCGTGGAGGGAGCTCTCCTCTGGAAGCTGCGCTTCTCACGACACTCGAATCGAGACTAGGGAGCGACCAAATTTTCGTCTCAAACGTTAACTGCAGCGCAGTCGGCAAGCCTCTAAATAGCAGCACATACGCTGAATTTAGTGTTTTGCGTGGAAATTTAGCGTTTTGTGTGGAGAAATTTAGTATTTTGCGTGGTCGTATATCGCTCCGTTGAATGAATCACTGACCTAACGTCCCGTTTTTCAGTGCGCATAATGTATATTATGTTAAATACGGTATAGACCGGCCTGAGGATCCCCATCCAAAATCACCATCACTGCGATCCTCACCAGCTTCCTTTTCACGCTCCCAGCCTCGAATCAAACTCAAACCTCACCTCGACCGCCCCATCAATCACCGCCTCTGCCTCCGGATGCTCCGGATTGAGCACCAGGTTAAATTCCTGCGGTACCACACACGATCGCACTGCCAGGGCCAGTGCGTCGCCGTCGATGAGGAAATCCGTTCCGATGGCCTGGGTGCGTGGCGAGGCTCTCGGGCTGTTCCAACCTTTTGGGTAGGCGTCGTCGGCCAGCACCAGGATCTGTTCATCGGGCACATCGATTTCGTATAGCAGATAGTCCTTTAGGCTGTCTTCTTCACCTAAATTCACCAGAATTTCCAGCTGGGCAAGCGCGATGCTTTCGGATAAATACACCGCCCGGTGCTTTGGGAAATTCCACCGGCCGCCGTACTGGCGCGCGCCAAACCCGGAAAACGCGGTGTCTTTGTGCTTTCGCTTGGCAATGCGATACGCCTTCATGCGTAAACGCCGTGCTCGAGCTGCCCGATCAGGTCCCGCACCATGCGGATGCCGGCTTCGGTATCCAGCAGATCGATGGGACACTGCTGTTCCAACGCGCGCGCGGGGCGTTTTAGCCAGCGTTGGGCTTTGGCCTGGTCGCCTTCGAACAGGTCGACAGCATCCTGCATGACCAGATGGAGTGTGGCCACCCTATCCAGTTCGGCTTTATTCACGGTGCCCTCTTCCCGACGGCGCGCCAGGGTGCGTGGCGAAATGCCCAACAAGGTGCACAAGGATGCGTCATCGATGTCGAAGAGGTCCTTGAGGGCGTCCAGTTCTTTCGCCTTGCCACCAAGGCGGATTTTCTTGACGCCCTGGAGGCCGGCAAAACCGGGCGGTCGAGCGGCTGAACCTTGACGCTTCGGAACGGAACGACCGGTATAGACACCTCTGACCTTGGCTTTCGCCGGGCCAAGGCGCTCATGCGCATCATCCGCTTTTTCAATGGTCGCAGACATAATCACCTCCTGCCATTTGGCAATTTAAGCTTACCACAATGGCAGCACTGAGGGTGAAATCCTGGTTTTCATGGGTCATCCCGAGTCGGGCCGCTGTTATCACAACCTTTTAAACGCCCCACGACTCGAGGGCACCCGGCAACTCCTCATAGAGATAATCCAACAGGGTTCGAACGGAGGGCAGCATGCCCCGCCGGGACACGAACAGAATGTGAATGCTTTCATCGGCCGTGCTCCACGGGGCGAAGAGCTGTTGTAGATGCCCCCGGTTGAGGCTGGATCTGACGATGCGTTCCGGAAGCATCGCGACCCCGACACCGCCCAAGGCCGCTTTGCACTGCGCCTGAAGATCCGTACACAGCAGGCGTGGCTGAACCTGCAACGTTTCGTTTGCCCCGTTGTGGTTGGTCAGTCTCCAACTTTGCTGCGGCCCGGCCGCCAAGCCGCCGATCCAGTCCCACTCGGCCAGCTCGTGCAGGGTTACGGGCTCGCCGCGCTTTTCCAGATACGCGGGACTCGCGACCAGGATGAAGCGGCCGCTACCGACTTCTCGGGCAATCAGCCCGGGTTCGTTCCGGGCGGCATTCCTGGCGCGAACCGCGATGTCGAAGCGTTCGTCGATCAGGTTGACGTTTCGGTCCGTCGCTTCCAGCTCGATGCGAACTTTGGGGTGCTTCACCATAAAGCGTGAGATCAGTTCAATAAGGTACAGCTGCGCCATGACCGCTGGGCAGGTTATCCGAACGGTGCCAACCGGCTCAGTGCGCAATTGGTGAACGGATTCGTGGGCGGCCTCCGCTTCCAGCAGCATCGCCGCGCAGTGGTCGTAGAAAATCTTGCCGGCATCGGTCAGGGCCAGTCGCCGGGTCGTTCGTTGCAGCAGCCTGACGCCGAGCGAGGCTTCCAGTTGCGCGACGCGCCGGCTGAGTTTTGATCGATGCACATGGCTGACCCGCTCGGCCGCCGTAAATCCGCCGTGTTGAACGATTAACGCGAAATACCGAAGGTCGTTCAGATCCACCTGATTATCCCATCCATACAACAATCTATTGCTGAATTGGCGTCTTATCGCTGATTGCTCATCATTCTATGCTGATTCCGAGTCAATCAGTAAGTACGTCGGGCACGAAGGTGCCCGCTCAATTCAAGAGGAATCGGACATGAGCCATCGAATCGACTTTTTCAAAGCGTGCCCCGGGGGCGTCAAGACCATGCTGGCCGTTGAGGAGTATGTGGCAACATCGACCATCGAGCGCCCGTTGGCGGAGTTGGTGAAATTACGGGCGTCCCAGATCAACGGCTGCGCCTATTGCGTGAACATGCACGTGCGAGACGCCCGCAAAGGCGGCGAGACGGCGCAACGGCTGGACACGCTGGTTGCCTGGCGGGAGACGCCCTTTTTTACCAAGCGGGAACGAGCGGCGCTGGCATGGACCGAGGCGCTGACGCTGGTGGCGACCACCCAGGCTCCCGACAGCGCGTATGA
Organism: Marinobacter sp. C2H3; assembly: GCF_037080155.1. Lineage (NCBI taxonomy): Bacteria > Pseudomonadati > Pseudomonadota > Gammaproteobacteria > Pseudomonadales > Marinobacteraceae > Marinobacter > Marinobacter sp. C2H3. The sequence goes on from NZ_JBBBNZ010000002.1 coordinate 5,383, forward strand.
GGCCGCCCGCGCTGAGTTTTCTGATGCGGAATTGGCGGATCTCACGCTGTTGATCGGCGCCATCAACCTATGGAACCGGATCGCCGTTGGTTTCCGCAAGCCGCTGGACTGACGCTGTCGGAATCACGCCAGTCAGGCGGTGACGTTGCGGGCCATTCATTCGCGGTAATGACGGCCCGCTCACCAGCATCAAACGTCATCCATCCGTCCGATCTGCCGGGACAGGCGCATGGATTCGTTGGTTTCCATTTTCAGCAATGCGGACAACAGTTCCCGGGCCTCGGGAATTTCGGCTTTCTCCGAGAGGGATTTGTACAAGTCCATCACCTGTCGGTGATAGTCCATCACTTCCCGGTAAATGCCCTGGAAGTCCAGCTTGGCGTAGGGCTCGTCGCAGGTGCGATGGGTTTCGATCGGGTTGTGCTTGAGGTAGTCATACACGCGGGTTTCCAGGGTGTTGCGGGCACTTTGCCGCTCGAACTCGTCCACCATCCGCGCCATTTCGGCTTCATGGGTGGCGAGATATTCCAGCAGTGCCCGCGCCCTCTCCTCTTCGTGAACGGTAGCGCAGTGGCCCAGGCAGTTCGCCAGATGCTGGTGAAGATCCCGGGTCCAGTCGATCAGCTCGCCGAACGTTTTGATGTCCATATCCCCTCCCTGTAAAGAACCGGTTTCTCTCAATTGTCGCTGAAATGAGCGAAGGTGCCAGGTCTGGATTTCATTTACGTCAAATCCTGGACGAAAATAGGGCATTGGCGTTGAGATGGCCCCCAGCTGCATGACACAACAGGAGACACCCTCATGAGCAACCCGACCGACGAGCTGATCACCGATTGCGACACCCGCCACGCCGAAAACGCGGTGGATCTGTTGATCATCCCCCGCACCAAAAGCCTCGGCGGTTTCTCCGTTCGCCGGGTGCTGCCCACCCGGGAGCGGCAGATGGTGGGGCCCTGGACCTTTTTTGACCACATGGGGCCGGCCCACTTTCCCGCCGGCGAAGGCATCAACGTGCGCCCTCACCCGCACATCAACCTGGCGACGGTCACCTATCTGTTCGAGGGCGAAATCCTGCACCGGGATTCACTGGGCAGCGAGCAACCCATTCGGCCTGGGGACATCAACCTGATGGTGGCGGGCAAGGGTATTGTGCATTCGGAACGTGAGCGACCAGAGATCACCGCCACCGACCATACCCTGCATGGATTGCAGCTCTGGCTGGCCCTGCCGGAGGCCGCGGAGGAGATGGCGCCGGAGTTCCTGCATTACCCCAGCGAGACCATCCCGGCGCTGACCGTGGAGGGGGTGCCGGTGCGGGTGATTATGGGCAGCGCCTATGGCGTGACGTCACCGGTCCGCGTCTTTGCGGATACCCTCTACATAGAGGCCCACCTGCAGCCGGGCCAGCGTCTGGTGCTGCCGGTGACGGAAGAGCGCGCGATCTACCTGGCTCAGGGCGAGGTGAACGTGGGTGGAACGATGATTCCGGAGTTTGCCATGGCGGTGCTGGCCGGGGGCCAGACGGTGGAGGTAACGGCGGAACGGGAATGCCGCATTGCCGTGATCGGCGGGGAGCCGCTAGGGCGGCGGTTTATGGAGTGGAACTTCGTCTCAAGCCGGGCCGAGCGCCTGAAACAGGCACGGGAAGACTGGAAAGCCGGCCGCTTTCCCACCGTGCCTGGGGACGACAAGGAGTTTATCCCTTACCCGGGCTGACCGCCCTCACCTCGGCCGCGCTTCGCGGGGGCCGGCTGCTGTTAGCCTGTCGGTGCCGCCATGTCAGTGGTGGCTCAGGCGGCCACCGGTGCGGGCCGCTGGGCCCAGGGCATTTCTTTTACCGGCAGGTGAATGAGTGCGGAGAAAGCCCCGGCACCGACGCCAATCCACCACACCAGCGTGTAGCTGTGGTTGAGGTCGTACATCGCGCCGCCGAGCCACACCCCCAGGAATCCGCCGAGCTGGTGGGAGAAAAACACCAGGCCATACAGCGTGCCCATGTAACGCAGGCCGTAGATCTCAGCCACCAGCCCCGAGGTCAACGGTACGGTCGCCAGCCACAGCGACCCCATGGCGATGGAGAACAGCACCACGGATACCGGGGTGACCGGCAGCATGATGAACGCACCGGCCACCACCGTGCGCAACGCATACACCGTGGCAAGCAGGTATTTACGGGAATAGCGGTTGCCTAGCCACCCGGCCAGTAAAGTGCCGCCGATGTTGAAGAACCCGATGATGGCGATGGACGCCGCCCCCAGGCTGGCCCCGGAGGTAATGCCAATCGAGTACAGCAGGCTTCCCGGGGAGACCGTCCCACACACTTCCGTGATGAACGCCGGAAAGTGGGCGGTGATGAAGGCCAACTGATACCCACAGGAGAAAAAGCCAAAAAAGATGCAGAGAAACGAGGGATCGGTGACCGCCCGCTTCACCACGGTACGCATGTCATCTTCGCCCACGGCCGGCTTTTGCGGCAGCGGCGCCCGCATCATGAACAGGGCCAGCAAGGACACCACGATCAGGCCTGCGAACACCACAAACACCGATTGCCACGCCATCTGGCTCAGCAGGGCCTGGGCCAACGGCGGCCCAACGATCTGCCCGGCGGAACCGGCCGCCGTGGCCACACCCAGCGCCAGCGAACGGTGCTTATCCGACGTCGCGCGGCCCACTACGGCCAGGATCACGCCAAAGCCGGTGCCGGCAATGCCGAAGCCCACCAGAATCTCCAGCCACTGATGCTGCCCCGGCGTCGTCGCGAACGAGGACAGCACCAGCCCCACCACGTAGAAGGCAGCGCCGGCCAGAATCGCCCGGCGGTCGCCGTACCGCTCTGCAAAAGCCGCAAACAGCGGCTGGCCGATGCCCCAGAACAGGTTTTGCAGGGCAATGGCGAGGGAGAAGGACGCCCGGGGCCAGCCAAACTCGGTGGCAATGGGGAGCTGGAACAGGCCGAACGAGGCCCGGATCGCAAAACTCACCAGGATAATAATGCAGCCGGCAATCAGCACCGGGTGCATCAGGCGGTCGTACTGGGGGCCCTGCTGGGCGGCGGCGCTGGTCATGGGTGGTCAGGCTCGAAGCGTCATTGTCTCAGCCCACGTGGTCTGCATGGGCCATCAGCACAGGCGCGTGCCGTTGGGTACGGGGGCGTCCGGCGTTACCAGGGTGACACTGCCCTGCTCTGTGTGAACGCCGGTGACCAGGCATTCGGACATGAACGGGCCAATCTGCTTGGGCGGGAAGTTGGTCACGGCCAGCACCTGCTTTCCCACCAGCTCGTCTCTGGTGTACAGATGGGTAATCTGCGCGCTGGATTTTCGCACACCCACCTCGGGGCCGAAATCCACCTTAAGTTTATAGGCCGGGCGGCGGGCTTCCGGGAAATCTTCCGCCTCAATCACCGTGCCAATGCGCAGCTCCACCTGTTCAAAATCGTTCCAGGAAATCATAACCGGTTCTCCGTATGGGGTTCAGGGATTTTGGGCGCGGGCCGGGCTTTACCGGCAATCAGCGAGCCAATGACAATCAGGATGCTGGCGCCAATCACCGCGACGGTGGCCTGGCCATACCCGGCCAGCACCAGCAGCACCACGGAAATCAGCGGGGCGCTGTAAGCCAGAGTACCCAGCAACTGGATGTTGCCGTGCTTGACGCCATGATCCCAGGTAAAGAAGGCAATGCCCACCGGCCCGAGCCCCAAGCCGACCACGCCGATCCATTCGGTGAGATTGGCGGGCCAGACGGTCTGTTCCCAGAGCCGATGGCACACCAGCGCCAGCAGTGCCGTTACGCCGCAGAACCAGCCCACCGCGTCCGTCGGCACCGAGCGCACCAGGCGGCTGAGCACCGAATAGCTGGACCAGATCACGGCGCAGCCCAGGGCCACCAGGTAGCCATTCACGTAGGCCCATTGAAAGCCGTTGCTGTTGCGGCCTACCAGCAGCCAGCAGCCGGCCAGAGCCAGTACGGCACCGATCAAGTGCTGGGGCCGGAGTGATTCCCCCGGCAGCAGCGCCGAGAGAATCACAATGAGCAGCGGCCAGAGGTACGCCAGCAGGCTGACGTCCACCGGGGGCGCCAGGGTCATGGCGGTAAAATACGCCAGGTGATAGCCAAACAAGCCGCCCACGCCAATCACCCAGGCCTGCGGCGCCTGGCGCAGATAGCGCAGACCGCTTTCGCCCCGCAGCCACCAGCGCACCGCCATCAGGACAAAGGCAATGCCGAACGTCATGGCCATCAGCTGAAACTGGGGAATGTGTCCGCCGGTGAATTTGGTGAGCACCGCAAGCGTACCCCAGAGGACCACGGAAATGGCGCCGATGGCGGTCGCGGTGGCAACAGTGCTGCGGGCCATGAAAACTCCTGTGCGGGTTGGCTGACGGACACGACAATGAGGCCTCACAGTATATCCGGCCAGCCGCGATTTCCGGTGCGCAAATCGGCGGTGCTGATGCGGATTCCGGCGGAGGTTGCGGAGTGGGTTTTATCGAACGCTGCGCCGGAAATGCCCCGGGGGATGCCCGAAGTGCCGGCGGAAGCGATCACTGAACGTGGACATCGATTGGTAGCCCACCGCATCCGCCACCTGCTGGAGGCTGGCACCGGTTTGCTCGAGCATCTGCCGGGCCCGGGCCATTCGCCGCTCGGTAAGGTATTGATGGGGGGTAACGCCCAGCTGTTCCCGGAACAGCGCGTTGAGCTGGCGCACGCTCAGATGCGCAACCGACGCCAGTTCTGCGGCGGAGATGCTACGATGAAACTGATCGTCCAGGAGCTGTCTGGCGGCGGCAATGCGCCGATCCAGGCTGCGTGGGTTGCCGTAGCGCTCCTGCAGCAACTGGAGCAGCAGCTGCAGCATCTGGTGCTGGGTCGCGGCACCGGTTTCGGCGGTGGTCACCTGGGCATGGAGAAAACGCACGTAGTGGGCCAGGGCCGGATCCAGCGGCACAAAATACGGCAGCCGGTCCAGCGCCGGCGCCAGCGCCTCGGGAATATCGGCCACCAGGAAGCGGTTCTGGTCCGAGGCGGCAAACCCGTGATCCGAGCCAGAGGGAATCACACCGGCCTGCTGGCCGGACACCTCGCCGCCGGTGCCGTTCACTGACAGGTGCAATGTGCCGGCCACGGGCAGCACGAGTTGATGGTGACGATGGTCGTGGCGTTGGCCTTCGTCATTGTAGGTTCGCAGTTCCAGGGATAAGGTGGTGTCCGGCATGCGTCTATTATATTCACAAAACTCCCTTGTGTTCGCCCTTGGCTGCCTGGCTCTGGCCGCCGGCGGCGTTGCCTGGCTGGTAGGCAGGGCGCCGCTTGCTCAGTGGCTGTGGTTAGCCGGCACCCTGCCCGCGCTGCTCTCCGTTGTGGTTGATACGGTACGAACCCTTCGACGCCGCGATCTGGGTATCGACGTACTGGCGGTGATTGCCATGGCCGGAGCGCTGGCACTGGATCAGGCCCTGACGGCGGTGATCATCGCCGTGATGTTTGCCAGCGGCCGTGCCCTCGAGGGGTTTGCCCGGTTGCGCGCGCAGCGGGAGATGACTGCGCTGATCAACCGGGCGCCGCGCACCGCCCAGCGAATGGACGGCGGTTCGGTGGAGACGGTGCCGCTGGATGCCGTGGCCGCCGGCGATCGCCTGCTGGTCCGGGCCGGTGATGTGGTGCCGGTGGACGGGCTCATTGACTCCGCCTCGGTGGTGCTGGACGAGTCCGCCCTCACCGGCGAGTCTGTGCCGGTCACCCGCCGGCAGCATGAGACGGTATGCAGCGGTGTGGTGAACGCCGGGCCGCCGTTTGAAATGCGCGCCAGCACCACGGCGGCCGACAGCACCTACGCCGGCATCGTGCGTCTGGTCGCCTCGGCCCAGGCCAGCCGGGCGCCCGCCGCTCGAATGGCGGATCGTTATGCGGCCTGGTTCGTGCCCCTGAGCCTGGCCCTTGCGGGCATTGCCTGGGCCGCGAGCGGCGACCCGGTGCGAGCCCTCGCGGTGTTGGTGGTGGCCACCCCCTGCCCGCTGATTCTTGCCGTGCCCGTGGCCATCGTCTCTGCCATGTCCAGCTGCGCCCGCCGAGGCATTCTGATGAAAAACGCCGGCGCCCTGGAACACCTGGCCCGGGCGAAAACCCTGATTCTCGACAAGACCGGCACCCTCACCACCGGCCAGTCCGAGCTGGTGTCCGTTCGCAGTGAGGCCGGCAACACCCCGGAGCAACTGCTTACCCTGGCGGCTTCACTGGATCAGTATTCCGGTCACGTCATTGGCCAGGCAATTGTTGGCGCCGCCCGACGGCGAGGGCTGGCGCCGCTGCCAGCCAGCGACGTGCAGGAGCAAGGCGGCGCCGGAATGTCGGGGGTGGTCCAGGGCCAGCGGGTGCTCGTCGGCGCTTTGGACTACGTTCTTGACGGCCTCTCCGGCACCCCGGCCTGGCCGGAGAACTTTCTGCGGGGGGTGGCCGAGGAAGGCGGCAGCGCGGTGTTTGTGGCGGTGGATGGTGCGCTGGCCGGCGCCCTTCACTTGGCGGATCCGCTGCGGGTGGAGGCCCCACGGGCCTTACGGCGGCTCCGGCGTGACGGGCTGGAGCGGGTGGTGATGCTCACCGGGGACCACCATCAGATTGCCGAGGCCGTCGGCACCGCCCTGGACGTGGACGACGTGTTCGCCGAGCAGACCCCGGCGAACAAGCTAACAGTGGTTACCGCCGAGCAACAGCGGCAGATCACCGCCATGGTGGGGGATGGCATCAACGACGCGCCGGCCCTGGCGGCCGCGGACGTGGGCATTGCCATGGGCGCCCGGGGTGCCACCGCATCGGCGGAATCGGCGGATGTGGTGCTGTTGGTGGATCGTCTGGATCGGTTGGCCGATGCCCGCCACATGGCGGGCCACGGTCTGCGGATCGCCGGCCAGAGCGTGGCCGTCGGCATGGGCCTGTCCCTGGTGGCGATGGTAGCCGCAGCGCTGGGCTGGCTGACGCCGGTGCAGGGGGCCGTGCTGCAGGAACTGATTGATGTGGCGGTGATTCTCAATGCCCTACGGGCCCTGGCGCTCAAGCCGGAGCGGGGAACCCGGGCCCGGCTCAGCCAGGAGCAGTGGCAGCAACTGGAACAGGAGCATGAGGCCTTGCTGCCGATGCTGGACCGGCTTGCCAGCGTGGCCGACCGCCTGCCGGATTCCGGCAACCAGGCCGCCATGGATGACGTCCGCGCCCTCTACCGGGAGCTGACCGAAACGCTGTTGCCCCACGAACAGGCCGATGCCCGACAACTTTACCCAAAGATGGCCGACATGCTCGACGGAGACGATCCGCTGGCAACCCTCAGCCGAACCCATCAGGAGTTGTTTGCCCTGTGCCGCCGCCTTGGTGGGGTTCTGGCCAGTGTGCCCGAAGCGGCCGATGCGCCCACCGAGAGCGTGGCGGAGCTTCGCCGTCTGCTGTTTGGCCTGGCTACCCTGTGGCGGCTGCACTTCGCACAGGAGCGGGAGCTTTTCCAGTCGTTGGTCTGAGCGGACACGGAAACAGTAAAACGTCGTGACCGCCATCAGCGGACAATGGCCACCGATTTGATGTGTGCCCACACGGGCTGCCCGGTGTGCAGTCCAAGATGGTGAGCGGAGAACCGGGTGATCCTCGCCACCAGCGGCTGACCTGCTGCCCGAAGCCGAACCAGGGCCTGAGCGCCATCGGACGTTTCATAAATGGATTCAACAACAGCGGGTAAGTGATTGATGATGCTGGTTTGTTCAAATGGTTTCAGCGACAGGCTGACGTCCCGGGCCTGAATACGTACGCGCACCTCGCCGTCGGAAACACCGAGGCGACTCTCTGCTCCTTGCTGAATCCACAGATCACCCCCGGCGCAGGCCACCCGGCTCAGGTGCCATTCCGCCCGCTGCTCCACAATCGGCCCCTGCCAGACCACGCCCGTGTCTTCTCCTTCCGGCAGGGCAATATCCAGCCCGGACAGCACCTCGGCCACCGCGCCCTGCCCGACCACCCGGCCCTCGTTCATCGCCACCACCTGGTCCGCAAGCCGTGCCACCTCGGTGACCGAATGGCTGACGTACAGCACCGGCACGCCCGCCAGGTCTCGGATCTGCTCAATGTACGGCAGTATCTCTTCCTTGCGGGCGGCATCCAGCGCTGCCAGAGGCTCGTCCATCAGCAACAGCCGCGGCCGGGCCAGCAACGCCCGGGCGATGGCGACCCGCTGCCGCTCACCGCCGGACAGTTGCCCGGGCTTGCGGTCCAGCAGGGGCGCAATACCCATGCGATCAATAACGTCCTGCTCGCCCACGGCGCTCGCGTTGCCCGGTGATTCAGCCGCACCCGTACCCCGCCCAGAGGCCCGGCGAGCGGCATAGGCCAGGTTCTGCCGCGCCGTCAGATGCGGCAGTAGGCTGGCTTCCTGAAACACGTAGGCCAGCGGCCGTTTGTGGGTGGGCAGGCACACGCCCGGGCCCAGCCAGGTCTGGCCATTCACGTGCAGCTCACCGGTAGCGCCGGCTTCCAGGCCGGCAATGCAGCGCAGCAAGGTGGTTTTACCGGAACCGGACGGGCCAAAAATGGCGGTGACGCCCCGGCCCGGCAGGGAAAGATCGACGTTGAGGGCGAATCCGCCGGCCCGGGACAGGCCAAGGCGCACCGTGAGCGATTCCGGGGCGCGGGCATCGGTCATGAGCGGTGCTCCGGAACCGGGGCGGCGCCGGCGCCCCAGAGGCCGGCGCGCCGGCGAAAGCCATACAGCACCAGCAGGACCGCAAACGAGAGCACCACCATGACCGCCGAGAGGCCGTGAGCCTGGCCATAGGCCAGGGCTTCCACGTGGTCGTAGATCTGTACGGACACCACCCGGGTTTCCTCGGGTATGTTGCCGCCGATCATCAGCACCACACCGAACTCCCCCACGGTGTGAGCGAAGCCCAGCACGATGGCGGTGAGATACCCCGGACGGGCCAGGGGCAGAATCACGGTGAAAAATCGGTCCCAGGGGCCGGCGCCCAGGGTCGCCGCCACCTCCAAAGGCCGCTCGCCGATGGCTTCCATGGCGTTCTGCAGGGGCTGGACCACAAACGGGAGGGAGTAAATCACCGAGGCCAGCACCAGGCCCCAGAACGTAAACGCCAGCGTGCCGAGGCCCAGCGCCTGAGTCAGGCCGCCAACCGGGCCGTTGGGCCCCAGGGCAATGAGCAGGTAGAAGCCGAGTACCGTCGGAGGCAGTACCAGGGGCAGTGCGACCACCGCGCCCACCGGGCCCCGGAGCCAGGACCGGGTGCGCGCCAACCACCAGGCGATGGGAGTGCCAATCACCAGCAACATCAGGGTGACGACGGTGGCAAGACGGAGCGTCAGCCAGAGTGCGGACAGGTCGGCGTCGGTCAGCACGTGGGCGCCCTACTCCGTGGTGTAGCCAAAGTTGTGAATGATGGTCCGAGCGGCTGGCGACGCCAGAAACGTCAGGAAGGCCTCGGCGGCCGGATTTTGCGCGCCCCGCTTGAGCAGGATCGCATCCTGGCGGATGGGCGCATACAGGGATTGGGGAACGATCCAGGCACTGCCCTCCGGCCGCTTCCCGTCCACGGTAATCTGGGACAGCGCAACGAATCCGAGCGCGGCGTTGCCGGTGCGGACAAACTGATAGGTTTGGCCGATATTCTCCCCCTGAACCCAATGGGGCCGGGTCGAGTCTTCCAGGCCGAGCGATTTCAGGACGTCGACGGCGGCCGCACCATAGGGCGCAAGGCGGGGATTGGCCAGGGCCAGTTTGCCGAAATCGCCGTTCCTCAGGGCGGCCGCGTTGTTGACGTCGACATCCTTTGAGGCGGACCACAGCGCCAGAGCCCCCACCGCGTAGGTGAACCGGGAGTCAGCTACGGCTTCGCCACTGGCGGCCAGCGCTTCGGGCTTGGCCTGATCGGCGGAGAGAAACACATCAAACGGTGCGCCGTTTCGAATCTGCGCCACCAGTTTGCCGGAGGAACCGAGGGACACCGACGCGTCATGGCCGGTCTCGGCCCTGAACGCCGCGGTCAACGGCTCAACGGCCCCGGCAAAATTGGCGGCCACCGCCAACCGGACCGTCTCTGCGGCGGCGGTGCTGGCGAAAGTGAAGGTGACCAAAAGCAGCAGGAAGGCGCTAAGCAGCGGCATGGAATCGGGTCCTGACGGTAGCGGAGGATAATGGCGGCGCGGCAAACGCCGTCCGGCCAGTATATCGACTTCAACGGTCAGCGAAAGTCCGGCCTTCCTTGGGGTAGAATGTCGGCGTCGGGTGCGGACCGTGGCCCGGCTGACGCCCTGGCCCCGGCCAGGAGAGACAGACCTTCAAGGAAAGACCAAGCGTATGGACATTGTATTGATCGTTGCGGGCATTTTTGCCCTTCTCGTGGTGGTCACCCTGGCCAAGGCGGTACGGATTGTGCCTCAGGCCGAGGTTCAGGTCATCGAGCGCCTCGGGCGTTTTCATCGGGTACTGAACGGCGGGCTGAACGTGATTGTGCCGTTTGTGGACCAGGTGCGGCAGACCTTCAGCACCCAGGAGCAGGTGATTGATATCCCCTCCCAGCAGGTCATTACCGCAGATAACGTACAGATCACCATCGATGGCGTGGTGTTCCTGCGGATTAACGACGCCAAGCTGGCCACCTACGAAATCAACGACCTGAAACACGCCATTGCCCAGCTCGCGCAGACCACGCTGCGTTCGGAGATCGGTAAGATGGAGCTGGACAACACCCTGTCCAGCCGGGAAGAAATGAACGCGGCCCTGCTGATGGCGCTGGATAATGCCTCCGGCGGCTGGGGCGCGAAAGTGACCCGGGTGGAAATCAGCGACATCTCCGTGCCGGACAACGTGCAGCGGGCCATGGAACTGCAACTGCAGGCCACCCGGGAGCGCCGGGCCATCGAGCAGAAGGCGGAGGCGGAGAAGAACTCCACCATCGCCAAGGCAGAGGGTGACAAAGAACGCGCCTACCGGGAAGCCGAAGCCCTGGAACGGACCGCCGAGGCCCGCAAAAAGGAGCAGGTGCTGCTGGCCGAGGCCGCCAAGACCGAGGAAGTGCTCAAGGCCGAAGGCCAGAAGCAGGCCATCGAGCTGGTGGCTGCGGGCCTCCGGGACAATCCGGACGCCGGCGAATATCTGCTGACCCAGGGACGGATCGCTGCCTGGGCCGGCATTGCCGCGAGCGACAGCCAGAACAAGGTGGTGGTGCCCTATGAAGTCAGCGAGCTGATTGGTTCCCTGGCGACCGTCAAGGACTTCCTGGCGAACCCTGGTAAACGCCCCGAAAACGGGCAGTGATGCACCCATAACGGACCGGCTTCGCGCAAGCGGAGCCGGAACAACATAATGGATATGACAATTTCCTGGTGGCTCCTGGTCACGCTGGGCGTGGTGCTGGTGATTGCCGAGGTGTTTATCGGGGCCTTTGTGGTGTTGTGGTTTGGCGTAGGCGCCATCGCCGCCGGCCTGCTGACCCTGGCGGTGCCGGACTTGAACGCGGGCATCCAGCTGCTGATGACGGCGCTGATCGGCGCCGTGCTGCTGTACTTTTTCCGGGACCGGTGCGTGGCCGGCAACAACGCGTCGGCCGAAGAATTGCATACGTTTTCCAGCACCACCGGGGAACTGCGGGTAAGCGACCAGGGCGCTGTGACCGTTTTTGCCAACGGCACATTCTGGCAGGTCGCCAACCCGGAGGTGCTGGATGAGGCACATCGGGTCAACGGTGCCCGTGTGCAGATCGCCGAGTTCCGGAATAACCGGGCGTGGCTGGCGGGGGCGCCGGCGGGCGGTTAAGGTTACCCCCTCGCGGACGGGACGCGCAGACCCGGCTGCTCCGTTTTCTGATTCACCTTTACACGCGAGAACGGCCTATGTGGTTATCAATCGTTGCGATTTCGGGGGGTGCTGCCTGCGGCGCTCTGCTACGCTGGTACTTGGGTATGCAGTTAAACGCCTGGTTCCCCCACCTTCCACCGGGCACCCTGGTGGCGAACCTGGCGGGCGGTTATCTGATCGGCCTGGCCATCATGGTGCTCGCCCAGTTCACCGAACTCGCACCGGAGTGGCGCCTCTTCGTCATCACGGGATTCCTGGGGGCACTGACGACCTTTTCCACGTTCTCGGCGGAAATGGTCACCCTGCTGCAAGCCGGCAAGGTCCTCTGGGCCATCACGGGTATCGCTGCCCACGTGTGCGGATCACTGGTCATGACCCTGGCAGGCATGGGCACCTTCGTCCTCATGCGTTGGCTGTACGCCGTCTGATCCCCAGGGCCCTGATCAATCCGTCACCACCCGGATACGAGTTTCCCGTAACAATGCCCCGGTGAGCCATCTGGTTACGGTAACGTAAATAGCTGCGTAAACGGTTGTAAGCTACGCTTGGTGGCCGTTGCACGAGTCCCTGTCCATTCATACAGAGGAGTATGCTATGCAAGTCAAAGCCTATGGTGCCTACGCCAGTGACAAACCGCTGGAGAGCATGGACATCTACCGCCGCGAGCCCGGTGCCGAGGATGTCCAGATCGACATCCAGTACTGCGGCATCTGCCACTCCGACCTGCACCAGGTCCGTTCCGAATGGGAGGGTACCCACTATCCCTGCGTTCCCGGCCACGAGATTGTCGGCCGCGTAACCGCCGTTGGCGGCAACGTTTCCGGCTTCAAAGTGGGCGATATCGTCGGCGTCGGCTGCATGGTCGACAGCTGCCAGCACTGCGCCTCCTGCGACGAAGGCCTGGAGCAGTACTGCGAAAACGGCTTTACCCCCACCTACAACGGCGCCACCGACGACGAGCCTGGCCACACCCTGGGCGGCTACTCCCAGAAAATCGTGGTCAGCCAGAAGTTCGTTCTGAAAGTTAACCACCCGGAAGACCAGCTTGCGGCAGTCGCCCCGCTGCTGTGCGCCGGCATCACCACCTACTCGCCGCTGCGCCACTGGAACGTAGGCCCCGGCAAGAAAGTGGGCATCGTGGGCATCGGTGGCCTCGGCCACATGGGTGTCAAAATCGCCCACGCCCTGGGTGCGCACACGGTAGCGTTCACCACCTCCGAGAAGAAGCGCGAGGCCGCACTGGAACTGGGCGCCGATGAAGTGATCGTATCCAAGAATGAAGACGAGATGGCGGCACACGCCAACTCCTTCGACTTCATCCTGAACACCGTGGCAGCCAGCCACAACCTGGATGCGTTCACCAACCTGCTCAAGCGTGATGGCACCATGACGCTGGTGGGCGTGCCTGAGCATGCGCACCCCTCCCCGGCCATTGGCAACCTGATCTTCAAGCGTCGCAGCATTGCCGGCTCCCTGATTGGCGGCATCGCCGAGACCCAGGAAATGCTGGATTTCTGCGCCAAGCACAACATTGTTGCTGACATCGAGCTGATTTCTGCGGAGAAGATCAACGAAGCCTATGAGCGGATGCTCAAGAGCGACGTGAAGTACCGGTTCGTGATCGACAACGCCACCCTGGCGGGCTGATCATCCGGCGGCGCCACCGGGCACCGCCGCCGAACCAAAAAAAACCGCCTTACCGTCGCAACGGGAGGCGGTTTTTTTGTGGCCGTGCACCGGGCACGCAATCGGAACGCGCCGCTACGGCCTGGGCTTCACGACGTTGTCCTTGTACTCACGGACGATTTTTCCCAGCGGCAGGTACTTGCATTCCTTTTTTGCCAGGAAGCTGTCGGAAGAGTCGATCAGGATGTTGTCCTTCCCCATGAACCGCCGCCCAAGCAGCATGGGGTAGCTGAAGGCGCTCCGGTCGGCCAGGGAAAACTGGGTGGTGTGCACGGTTCCGGCAATGCAGAAGTCCATATCCACCACATAGCGGCGCTGGGGTTCGGCGCCCTTACGCTTGATCAGCACCGTGCGGCGCACCGGTCGCTCGAATTTCAACACCACGTCCTCTGGTTTCAGGTCGCCGTCGCTGGGCACATCATCGTGGTCTCCCAGCGGAATCTGGAAGCGCACCCAACGGTCGCCGTCACGGTCAAACTCCTCGATGTTTTCCGCGTGCAAGGAGGAGGTTTTCGCGCCGGTATCCATTCGGGCTTTCATGCGGATACGCCCGTCTTCCAGCATGGCCCACTCCACAAACCCCAGCACCTCCGGAACGCCCTTTCCGCCGTCCCGGGCGGCCTGGGAGGAGGCAGCCCCCTCCGCGGCGAGGGCCCCGGCGGGCAACGTTAACAGTGCGCCGGCCAGTACGGTGGCATGCATCAGCGTCAATCGCATTCAAACTCCTCTGAAACGTGGTGAAGGTGATCAAAAAAACGGAGAAATCGCGCCTCCAACTCGTCTTCATGGGCCTGGATCTCATCGATCATGCCGGCAAACTGATTCGTAAAGCGCACCCGCTCGGCGATCCGGTCGAGAGCCTGGCCGATGTTGTCCAGGTCCCGATAGGCGTTGAACCAGTCGTGGCTGGCCATACGGTCCGTCACCCGGCGCATCCGATCCGGCATCACGTCCCGATGACAGCGGAATTCCCCGTACACTTGCCGGATAAACGGACCGGAGCCGGCACGGGCGTAGCGGCTCCAGTGGCGCAGCAGAAAGTGATCGTACAGCACATCCAGCGCAACGCCGGCAAAGCGCCGGCGCTGGGGCGAAAACAGTGCTTTGGAAGCGAGCACTTCCGGATGCCGGTCGGTAAATCCGTCCACCCGGCGATGGTGGTGAACGCCGAGGCGCACGTCCGCCGGCAGCGCGGACAGGTCCACGCCCCGGGTAAAGTCTCCCATCACGCTCCCGACCCGGGCCTCGGCCGAATCGGGGGCGAGAAACACGTGCGCCAGGTGGTTCATCAGAACCGGAAGGCGACGCCCAGGCTCAGCCCATCAAGGGTGACGTCGTCCTTGTCGTAGTAGCGCATGTATTCCAGGTTGGCGGCCACGTTCCGGGCCATATCCACGTTCACACCCAGGCCGTAGGACACGTCCGAGTCGTCATCGCTGTAGCTGCCACCCGGGATGTCCGCCGTGGAGGATATACGGGTGAAACCGAGCACCGCGTACGGCGTGATCGGGGTATTGGTGGGCAGGTTCAGGGTGGCGTACCCGCCGAACAGCGAATCAATGGAAATATCCGCGCCCAGCACCCGATCGTCACTGGTGCCAAAGCCGGCGCGGGCCTCAACGCCAAGGTAGGGCGTTGCCATGACACCGACTTTGCCGGACAGGGTTTCCAGGTCAGCGTCCACGTTGCTGCCGTAGTCGACGTTCATGAAGGTGTAGTTCAGGCCCGCGTACAGCCCTTGCACGCCGGATTTGTACATATCCTGGGCGCTTGCTGCGCCGGACATCAGCAGGGCGGAGGCAACGCCGCCGGTGGCCAGTGTGCGGAAGAGGTATCGGTTCATTGTCTGTCTCCTTGTCCGGCAAGGCCGGTGTTTTTCATTAACATGCCCGAACAGGACGACGGCGGCCAGCCCATGGTTCGCGATTTACACCATATTTACAGCATCTTAACCGGCCAGCAATGCGACCTTGCGGGCGCCCCTTGCGCTGGGTATTCTGGCGCCTTCATTTTCCGGTTCAGGCGCGCGCACGCGGTGAAAAACCTCAGTCCGGTTGTCTTTATCATCAGTGTGATGTTTGTGCTGCTCAGCGCCTTCATGACGCTGCCGGTACTGTTGCTGATGAACAGCGAAGCGCCGAATGCGATGGCGTTTGTGCGCTCGGCGATCATCGTGCTGGTGCTGGGCATCATCGGGTTGGTCTGCACCCTCCACCGGGTCCGGGACCTGAAACCACGCTACATGTTTGTGCTCACGGTCGCGAGCTGGTTCATCATCGCCCTGCTCTCGGCGCTGCCCTTTTATTTCAGCCATCAGGGCATCTCTGCCGCCGATGCGGTGTTTGAGGCGGTCTCCGGCGTCACCACCACCGGTGCCACGGTGTTTACCGGCCTGGACACCATGGATCGCGATCTGCTGCTGTGGCGCTCGATACTGCAGTGGATCGGCGGCATCGGGATCATCGGTATGTTCGTTGCCGTGCTGCCATTCCTGCGGGTGGGCGGTATGCGTCTGTTCGCCACCGAATCGTCAGAATGGTCCGATAAGGCCCTGCCCCGCATGCGCACCCTGAGCCGGGGCCTGTTGGTGGTTTACCTGTTTCTGTCGATCCTGGCAGTGGTAACGTACAGCCTGTCCGGCATGAGTCTGTTCGACGCGTTCAACCACGGGCTGACAAGCATTGCCACCGGCGGCTTCTCCACCTCCGATCAGTCCATGGGCAAGTTCAGCGATCTTCTGCTGATTGAAGCCACGATTTTCATGGCCCTGGGCAGCTTTCCGTTCTTCCTCTATGTGCGCGAAATGCACGGCCAACGCGGCGTGCTGTTCCGTGATCAGCAGGTGCGCCTGCTGCTGGGCATCCTTCTGGCCGTGCCCCTTCTGCTGACCTTGCATGAGTGGTGGATCGCCCCCGGTGTGTTCGACCCATTTCACAACTACACGGCGACGCTTTTCAACGTGACATCCGTCATCACCACCACCGGCTATGCTGCCGGCGATTATTCCGCCTGGGGGCCGCTGGCGTTTGCGGTGTTCTTTTTCCTGATGTTCGTGGGCGGTTGCTCCGGCTCCACCGCCGGCGGCATGAAGATCTTCCGGTTCCAGTTGTCGGTCATCATTCTCAAGGAGCAGCTGATGCGCCTGCTCCATCCCCGGGCGGTCCTCACCCGGAAATACAACGGCCGTTCGGTGAGCGATGAGATCATCGCCTCCATGATCGCCTACACCTTCGTATTCCTGCTCACCCTGCTGGTGATGACTCTGGCTCTGGCGGCGCTGCAACTGGACTTCGTGACCGCCCTCAGCGGTTCCCTGGCGGCACTGACCAACGTTGGCCCCGGGCTGGGCAACCTGATTGGCCCGGCCGGGACCTTCTCGCCCCTGCCGGATGCCGCCAAATGGATACTGTCCATTGGCATGCTCATGGGGCGTCTGGAGATCCTGAGCGTGATCATTCTCCTGTCACCCGCCTTCTGGCGAGGCTGACCGGCGCACCCCGCGCTATTTCAGTATCCGGTATTGGTCGGCATCCGCCGGCCGGCCCTCGGCCCGGGTTCTGAGCCAGTGAAGGAATTCCGCAATCCCGACGATATCGTTCTCGGCCCCGTCAAATTCCAGCCCAATGCCCTCCCGGCATTTTCGGACCACCTGGCCCTTGAGGCGTATCGGCGCCTCCCTCGGGCTGTCGTCCGGGGTGAACGGCTCCAGTTCCAGAACCTGGTTCAGGCCCACGTCGTCGTAGTCGGTGGCAATGAACACGCCGCGGCGGGAGGCGTTGCAGACGGCGCCGACGGCGACCGGCAGCCCCCGTTTCATCACGATCAGGGACAGGTCTGCGGGAATGCGCTTGCTGAGTCGGTGTTCCATGGTCAGTGCTCCTGTGATCAACGATGGTGTCATGCTCTGCCGCCGCTGGGCGGTCTGCGCGGCTGGCCATCAGGCCTCGCCGCCGGTGTCTGCGTGTCCGCGTTTCATGGTGCCGCCAGCCACTGGGTGGCCATCGCCCCGGCTCAAAGGGGTGAACAGGGCGTCCGGTGGCGGCTCGTTCAGCAACTGGTACAAGTGGATCAAATGGCGCCGGAACAACGTCTCGAACCCCGCCACGGTAGCGGCGGGGTTACCACCGCCGAACCACCAGAACCAGTCAGAGCCCTCGCAAATGGCCAGATGCCGGGCGACCTGCCTTTGCTGGTCGTCATCCAGGCGATGCTGGGCAAGCGTCAGGTCCACCCGGTGCTTCGCCGCGCACAGCAGGTCCCAGGCGCGGTTCTTGTCCGGATCGCCCATCCAGGTGGAAAAGGTGCCGTAAATCCAGCTGCCTGCCACCAGCACCGGCAGCCGGGCCGTCGTCAGCCCCGGTCGTTCCAGCAGCGCTGAAAACGTCGTGGTTTCCAGATCGGGGTGGTCAGTGAGAGCGGCATACAGGCCCTTGGGGCCACCAAGAAAATGTCGCCCATTTTCCGGGTAGTATTCCCAGGCGTTCTCCCCGTCCAGGATCAGTGCCAGAACCTGGGGCGCCGGCCCGTGCTCCGGGCGAGCCAGCACCGCCAGACGGTGAACCAGATCGGTGGCCGCATCATCCCCCCGCCAGTGGGCGTACTGAAACCCGATGCGATCGGAGAGGCCATCGTCCCGGAAGAACACCGTGATCGGTGAATCGCCAAACTGAAACGGTCGGTTAAGGTCGTCGGGCACCCCAGGGGCGTCCCGGCGCCGGGCCAGCGCGAGGCTGTGTTGGCCCACAGAGTCGCCGCTGGCGCACCATTGAAAGCCGGCCCGGGCAAGATGCCCCAGGGTGGCCTGGCTCAAGCCGCCCTCCGACGGCCAGCAGCCGGCCGGCCGCCGGCCAAAGTGCTGTTCGAACACGGCGATGGCTTCGGCCAGTTGCCAGTCCACCCGCTCGGCGCCGCCCGGGTAGTCCGGCTGCTCCGGCAACGCGCTCTCCGGCCAGGCCTCCCGGGCGCTCTCGAACGCCAGCATCAGCGGCAGGATCGGGTGGCTGTAGGGGCTGGTCGCCAGTTCCACCTGCCCGGAGTCGGCCAGCGCCCGGTACCGGGGAAGGATGCCGCTGATCACATCGGCGATCACGTCCAGCACGATAAGCCGGTCCGCCAGGGTATAGCCGCGGCCCTTGGCCTGCAGGCACTGGACCCGGGGGTCGGCATCCCGCACCGATTCCCCCATCCAGCCCAGGTGATGCCATACCAGCAGGTCCGCCAGCAGGGACCGGCGAACGTATGGCTGCAGGTCCGTATGGTCCCGGTAGTGCTGGGCCAGGCCGGCCAGCCTGGCGTAGTCCGGAAAACGGGCGATGATCCGCTCTGGGTGGGCTCTGAGGGTCTGTTCCAGCAGCGCGGAGAACGCCAGGCTGCCGGGTTCCGGCAGCGCCCGGGCGACCAGGGCCGCGAGCACCGGATCACCCGGGCGTTCGTGTTGAAGGCGCCAGCGCTCGATCTGTATCCGGTAGCTGTCCAGCTGTTCGAGCAGCACGGGGGTCACATTCACCACAGCATGCACCTGAGGGTGCGCTTCAAGATAGGCGGCCATGTCGCTGTAATCCTTAAGCGCATGCAGGTACACCCAGGGCTGGAGAAAGGCCCCGTTCTGCTGGTCCTGGTACATGGGCTGGTGCATGTGCCAGCACAGCACGACCGGTACTTTCGGGCTCGGGCCGCCCGCCCGCTCAGAGGCCATGGGGATACTCCTGCCCCAGCATCTCCGGGGTCACCAGCACCACGCCCTCGGGCGAGACGTAAAATCGCCGGGCGTCCTCCCGCGGGTCGTAGCCGATCTGCTCGCCGTCGCGCAGCCGGCAGCCCCGGTCGATCACCGCCTTGCGAATGCGGCAGCGTCGGCCGATGTCCACGTCCGGAAACACCAGGGAATCCCGGACTTCGCTGTAGGAATGCACCCGCACCTGGGAAAACAGCAGGGAGTGGCGGATCTGCGCGCCAGAGACAATGCATCCGCCGGCGACCATGGAATCCACTGCCATGCCCCGCCGGTCGCCGTCGTCGAACACGAACTTGGCCGGCGGCAGTTGTTCCTGGTAAGTCCAGATCGGCCACTCGGCGTCGTACAGGTTCAGTTCCGGGCTCACCTCGATCAGTTCCAGGTTGGCCCGCCAGAGGGCATCCACGGTGCCGACGTCCCGCCAGTAGGCGGCCTTGCCCGTGGCCGGGTCCTGGAACGGGAACGCCATTACCCGCAGGCGTTCGATCATGGAGGGGATCAGGTCCTTGCCAAAATCGTGGCTGCTCGCGTCTTCGAGCCCGTTGTCCCTGATCAGCTCATCGAACAACACCGAGGTATTGAACACGTAGATGCCCATAGACACGAGCGCCCTGTCCGGGTGGCCAGGCATGGCCGCCGGCGCGGCGGGCTTTTCATCAAAGGCGACAATCTGCCCGTGGGTGTCCGTGGCCATGACGCCGAACGCCCGGGCATCCGCCAGGGGCACGTCAATACAACCAACCGTCACGTCCGCTTCTTGCTCAACGTGGGCGGCCAGCATGGTGCCGTAGTCCATCTTGTAGACATGGTCACCGGCGAGGATCAGCACGTATTCGGGCCGGTGACTGCGGATGATGTCCAGGTTTTGCAGCACGGCGTCCGCGGTGCCGGCGTACCAGGAGGTTTCAATGCGCTGCTGGGCCGGCAGCAGCTCCACGAACTCGTCCAGTTCGCCCCGGAGAAAGCCCCAGCCCCGCTGGATGTGGCGGATCAGCGAGTGGGATTTGTACTGGGTAATCACCCCCACCTGGCCAATACCTGAGTTGATGCAGTTGGACAGCGGAAAATCGATGATCCGGAACTTGCCGCCAAAGGGCACCGCCGGCTTGGCCCGCCACCGGGTCAGATCGTGGAGACGCGACCCCCGCCCGCCGGCCAGAACGAGGGCCAGGGTCTGCCGGGTCAGCCGGCTTACAAATCGCTTGCTGGTATGCATGTCCCTGCCCCCTGAGACAGAGCGTTCCGACCGCCGTCGGCCGCCGGCGGTCACCGGCGCTAAATCACGTTACCAAGGCGAACCGATGACGGAATTGCCGCAGGTCAGTTTTTATCCAGCCTGAAAGGCGTCAAATAAGGCATGACCGTTCGTTGGCTTCGGAGTCCCCACAATGGGCACCGACTTACTCAGTGATTTTGATCTCCACCTCTTCTCCGAAGGCCATCACTGGCATTTGTACAATGTGCTGGGTGCGCACCCTTGCCACCAGGGCGGCACCGACGGCGTACGCTTTTCGGTCTGGGCGCCGTACGCCAGCGGGGTCAGCGTGGTGGGCAGCTTCAACGACTGGGACGGCGATACGCACCCGCTGCGCCGAAACGGCGGCTACGGGGTCTGGTCCGCATTTGTACCGGGGGTGCACCCCGGCGCCCGCTATCAGTTTGCCGTTCGCACTCGCGATGGCCGCTGCCAGCTCCGGGGTGATCCCATGGCCCAGCAGACCGAACACCGCCCGGGCACCGCTTCCGTGGTGGCCGATCGTGGCCACTTTCCCTGGGGAGACGGCGACTGGTTGAACCGGCGGGCGAGAGAGCCCTGGTCCCACCGCCCATTATCCATCTACGAACTGCACCCCGGCTCCTGGCGACACCACGGCAGCGGCCGCTGGCTGAACTGGCAGGAACTGGCGGAGCAGTTGGTGCCCTATGTGCTTGAACTCGGCTTTACCCACATCGAGCTGATGCCGGTGACCGAACACCCACTGGACGAGTCCTGGGGTTACCAGACCACCGGGTATTACGCCCCGACCGCCCGCTACGGCAGCCCCGACGACTTCCGCGCCCTGGTGAACGCCTGTCACCGGGCCGGCCTCGGCGTCATTCTGGACTGGGTGCCCGGGCATTTTCCGGACGACCCCCACGGGCTGGCCCGATTTGATGGCACCGCCCTGTATGAGCACGACGACCCCCGGCTGGGCCGTCACGAGGGTTGGGGCACCCTGGTGTTCAACTACGGGCGCAATGAGGTGCGCAACTTTCTGATCGGCAGCGCCCTGTTCTGGCTGGATGCCTACCACGTGGACGGGCTGCGAGTGGATGCGGTGGCCTCCATGCTTTATCTGGACTACGACCGCCCGCCGGGCGACTGGCTTCCCAACCTTCACGGAGGACGGGAGAATCTGGAGGCCATTGGCTTTTTGCGGGAACTGAACAACCTGTGCCATCAGCGCTTCCCGGGCGTGCTGATGATAGCCGAGGAATCCACCAGCTGGCCCGGGGTCACCCACCCTCAGGAAACCGGCGGGCTGGGTTTTGATCTCAAGTGGAACATGGGCTGGATGCACGACACGCTGGACTACCTGCGCCTGGACCCGATTTTCCGCCAATACCACCACGACCGGCTCACCTTTGGCCTGATGTATGCGTTCACCGAACAATTCCTGCTGCCGCTGTCCCACGATGAAGTGGTCCACGGCAAAGGCAGCCTGCTGGCAAAAATGTCCGGCGACCGCTGGCAGCAGCGAGCCAACCTGCGGCTGCTGCTGACGCTCCAGTTCACCTACCCCGGTGCCAAGCTGTTGTTCATGGGCGGCGAGTTTGGCCAATGGCGGGAATGGAGCGAGCGCCGCGAGCTCGACTGGCACCTGCTGGCGGATTCCGACCACGCGGGCTTTCAGCGCCTGGTCCAGGATCTCAACCGGGTGTACGCCGCCCACCCGGCCCTGTATCTCGACGGCTGTTGCCCGGAGACCTTCCGCTGGATTGACTGCCACGATTCGCCCCAGTCAGTGATCAGCTTCCTGCGCCAGTCCGATGAAGCCCGGCTGGTGGTGGTGTTCAACTTCACGCCTGTGCCCCGGCGGGGCTACCGGATCGGTTTGCCTGCCGGCGGTGTCTGGCGGGAATGCCTGAACTCCGACTCCGCCTATTACGGCGGCAGCAACCTGGGCAACGCCTACCGGCTTGAGGCCGAGGACGTGCCCTGGATGAGCCAGCCGTATTCGGTGACTCTGAGCCTGCCACCGCTGGCGGCCCTGATTCTGGAGCATCAGCCATGAGCCGGGTGCTGTTTGTCACCAGCGAGGCCTACCCGTTGGTCAAAACCGGCGGCCTGGCGGACGTGTCCGCGAGCCTGCCGGCAGCGCTACGAGCCCTGGGCCACGACGTACGCGTGCTCCTGCCCGCTTACCCCCTCACCCAGGCACCCGCCAGTCATCACGCGGCCCGATTTTCGGTCGGTCGGTACGCCGTGGACCTGTGGCAGACCACCCTGCCGGACACGGGCGTTCCCCTCTGGCTGATGGCATGCCCCGAGCTGTTCGATCGCCCCGGAAACCCGTACCTTGATGCCCACGGCGTCGACTGGCCCGACAACGCCACGCGCTTTGATCTTCTGTGCCGGGTGGCCGCACGTATCGCCCTGCGTCAGGCGGGCCTGGACTGGCAGCCGGAGCTGGTGCACGCCAACGACTGGCAGGCCGGGCTGACGCCTGTCCACCTGGCGAACCAACCTTATCGCCCGCCAGTCGTGTTCACGGTGCACAACCTGGCTTATCAGGGCATTTTCGACCGGCCAACCTTTGATGCCCTTGGCCTGGCGCCTGCCCTCTGGCACCCGGATCGGCTGGAGTACTACGGCCGGTTCAGCTTCCTGAAGGCCGGCCTGGTCTATGGCGACTGGCTGACCACGGTAAGCCCAGGCTACGCCCGGGAAATCTGTGCGCCAGAGGGCGGGATGGGCCTCGATGGCGTGCTCCGCGCCCGCAGCGACCGCCTGGAGGGGATTCTCAACGGGATTGATACCCGGGTCTGGAGTCCGGAAGACGATCCGTATCTGCCAGCCCAATACAGCGCCCGCCACCCGGGGGATAAGCGCCGGTGCCGGTATGATCTGGCCGAAGCCCTGGGGTTTGGCCACAGCGACGCGCCGATGGCCGGATTCATTGGCCGGTTGGTGGCCCAGAAAGGCATCGACTGGCTGATTGAGGCGCTGCCAGCCATCATTCAGCGCGGCGTACGCGTTGTCGTGCTCGGCGACGGTGAGGCCCGCTACACAGAACCGCTGCGGCAGTTGGCGGCCGAACATCCCCGGCAACTGGCCGTGATCCTCGGCTATCACGAACCCTGGGCGCATCGTGTCACCGCCGGCTCTGACCTGCTGCTAATGCCGTCCCGATACGAACCGTGCGGCCTGAACCAGTTATACGCAATGCGCTACGGTACCGTGCCCGTCGTGCATGGCGTTGGCGGCCTGGCGGACACCGTTCGGGACCCGGACCGCAGCGACCCGGCCACCGCCAACGGGTTCGTGTTCACGGAGGCCACCAGCGCCGCCCTGCTGACCACCCTGGACCGGGCGCTGGTGTGGTTTCAACGCCCGAGCGACTGGCGCCGCCTGCGTTATAACGGCATGACCGGCGACTACAGCTGGACGATGCGGGCGCGCGCCTACGACACCGTCTATCGCCAGGCACTGGCCGATCGGCCGCGGCCCGGCAATACCCACCCTGAAGCGATTGCCGCCGGGAGCTGACGCCCATGGACAACGCCACCGAATTTCTCCTTGAAGCCTGCCCCCGCCTGCCCGAGGCCCTGTCGCGCCTGGAGGCCCTGGCAAGCGATCTCTACTACAGCTGGGACCCGGGGGTACGCAGTTTGTTCGGCCGACTGGACCCACCGCTCTGGCATAAGGTGGAACACAACCCCCGGCTGTTCCTGAGGCGGGTGTCGCAGCAGCGCCTTGACGACGCCGCCGCCGATCGCAACTACGTGGCCGAGTACCGGCGCATCGTCGCCACCTACGACGCCTATCAGGCCAGTGAGGCCAATCCGGACGTCACCGAGAGCTTGCCCGCCGGTAAGGCCCTCGTCGCCTATTTCTGCGCCGAATTCGGCTTTCACGAGAGCTTTCCAATCTACTCCGGCGGGTTGGGCATCCTGGCGGGGGACCACTGCAAGGCCGCCAGTGACCTGGGAGTGCCGTTTGTGGCGGTGGGTCTGCTGTATCAGCAGGGCTATTTTATCCAGGCCATTGACGCCCAGGGCCAGCAGGTGGCCCGCTACCAGAGCCACGGCAGTGAAGACCTGCCGATAACGCCGGTCCTCCAGGACGGCAAGGTGTTGGTGGTCACCGTACCGTTTCCTGGCCGGGCGCTGAGCGCCCGGGTCTGGAAGGCGCAGGTGGGCCACGTCACCCTGTACCTGCTGGACAGCCGGACAGACGACAACACCGCCGAAGACCAGCAGCTCACCCAGCAGCTCTATGGCGGCGACGAGCAGACCCGGATCAGCCAGGAAATGTTGCTTGGCATTGGCGGTGTCCGGGCTCTGGCCGCCCTCGGGCTCAAACCCACCGCCTGGCACATCAACGAAGGCCACGCCGCATTTATGGTGCTGGAGCGGTGCCGGCAATGGATGGCGGAAACGGGCGCGCCGTTCGAGGCAGCCCTGGAGGGCGTCGCCGCAGCCACCCTGTTTACCACCCACACACCGGTGCCGGCGGGCCATGACATGTTTACCCGGGAACTGACGGAAGCCGCGCTGATGCCCTACTGCAAACAGGCCGGCCTGGACTTTGAGCAGATCTACGCGCTGGGGGCCAAAGTCAACGATCACCGCTTCAACATGACCAGCCTGGGCCTGCGCGGCTCCCGCTTCCACAACGGCGTCAGCCGAATCCACGGGGGCGTGGCGGCGCGCATGGAATCGGACATCTGGCCGCAGATTCCGCCGGGGGAAAACCCCATGGGCTACATCACCAACGGTGTGCACGTGCCCACCTTTCTGGCGCCGGATTGGGCAGCGCTGTTTGATGTGCAGGCACCGACCTGGCGCGGTGAACTGCGCAACCCGGGGTTCTGGTCGTTTATTGATCAAATCCCCGACTTTCACTACTGGAGCGTCCACAAGACCCTGAAACACCGGATGTCGGAGTTCGTCGCCGAGCGCCTTGCCCGCCAGCACGAACGCAACGGCACCGGCCGGTCGGTGACCGAGCGGATGATCCGCCCGTTGCTGGACAATCAGCGGGACCCACTGCTGATCGGTTTCGCCCGGCGCTTCGCGACCTACAAGCGGGCCACGCTGATTTTCTCTGACCTGGACCGTCTGACCCGGCTGCTGACCGATCCGGAGCGGCCGGCCGTGCTGATCTTCGCCGGCAAGGCGCACCCCAAGGACGGCCCCGGGCAGCAGTTGATCCGGGTGGTGCATGAGCTGTCCATGCGCCCGGCGCTGATCGGCCACATCCTGTTGCTGGAAAACTACGACCAGGCCATGGCGCGGTACCTGGTATCCGGAATGGACGTCTGGTTGAACAACCCGGAATACCCCAAGGAAGCGAGCGGCACCTCCGGCCAGAAAGCCGCCCTCAACGGTGCGATCAACCTGAGTGTCCTGGACGGCTGGTGGGGCGAAGGCTTCATGGAAGAAAACGGCTGGGGCATTACCCCTCGGGATATCGCTCTGGACCCGGAGTTCCGCAACCGGGAGGAGGCGCGGGACCTGCTGGACCTGCTCGAATACGACGTCATACCGGCCTATTACGAGCGGGCGGTCCAGGGCTATTCCGAGGCCTGGGTGGCCCGTTCCAAGGCCTCCATGCGAACCATCACGCCGCGGTTTAACGCCCAGCGCATGGTGATGGACTACGTGGAACGGTATTACCAGTCTGCCACCGCCCAGGGGCAGCGCCTACTGGCGGACCACGGCCAACAGGCCCGGGACCTGGCACGGTGGAAAGCGAGGGTGCGTCAGGCATGGCCGGGGGTCACCCTGAGTATGGTGGGGTGTGTGGACGGGCGCTGTGCGTTCGATGAGGGCGTGGAGGTCAGCGCCGAGGCGTTTCTGAATGGCCTTGCCCCAGAGGATGTGCGAATGGAGTGCCTGGTCACCCCGGAATGCACCGGAAGCCACGATGAGCCGGGACCGAACTGCTTTCTGCTTTCGGTCACGGATAACCGGGGCGGTGAACGCCCTGCGGCAGGAAGCACAAACGGCCGAGTGACGTTCGGCGGCCGCATACAGCCGCCCTATCCGGGCCTGCAGACACTGCGCCTGCGACTCTATCCGTTCCACCCCGCCCTCAGCCACCGATTCGAGACCGGCTGCATGCTCTGGATCTAGCGCGGACCAATCTGCCTCAGCCAGCCGCTCAGTTGGCGCTCAGGGCCGACACCACCGGATTGGCGTACATGTCCAGCAGATATGGCCGGATGGCCGGATCACAGGCTTCCAGTCGCCGTTCCATTTCCGCCTCGGCGGCGGCCAGGTCCGCCGGTGACCAGGTATCGGCGGTGACCACGGACTCGGTGACGGCATCCGGGGTGTTGTGGGCCTGCGGGTGCTGATCCCGCTGCTGGTACGCCACCAGGTTGGACGGGTGGAGGTGATAGTTGGCGTGCATTTCCCGATCAATGCGGGCAGCCAGATCCTTGGGGTTGTCCGGCGCGTCGGTGATGGGCGCGCCAAAATGCACGTGCACGTGGCCTTTAAAACCGGTCAGACCCCGAACGATCTGCTCGCTGTCCTCACCTTCGGTCTTCTGGTAGGTGCCGGTGCGGGCTCGGGTTTCCAGCTCCCGGGCTTTGTCGGCGTCGCAGGGATCGTACTCGTAGGCAATGGAGACCGGCACAATGCGCAGCTCGTTCATCGCCTCGCCAAAGCCCATGCCGCCCTTCTTCCGGCTCATGAAGAACATCTTGATGATGGCCGGGTCGGTGCGATCAACGCCATCCTTCGCCCGCCCTTCCCGCTGGGCTATCCAGATGCTCTGTCCGGTGTCGATGCTGTGGTTGATAAAGCCGGACAGGGTCAGGTAGGCGTCCCGCATTTCCCGGGGGCTGGTCATATTGCGGCGCACCACAAAGCTCTTGTTCAGCCGCATCATCTCCGCGAACACGCGATTTTGCAGCAGGTTGTCGCCAATGGCGATGCGGGTGGTGGCAAAGCCGTTCTGGAACAGCAGGTAATTGACCACCATGGGATCGAACACGATGTCACGGTGATTGGAAATGAACAGATAGGCGGTGTTCGGATCCAGACGGTCCAGGCCACTGTGACTGACCCGGGTGGTGGTTTTCTCCACCAGCTCGCCCACGTAACCGGACACCTCGGCTTGCAGGGCATCCACCCGGGTAACGTGACCGAAATGGCGGATCAGCCAGCGGCGCGTCAACATCCGCAGCACCGCCGGCGCCCACTGGGCCAGGGTTGGCGATTTGAAACGGCCGACCATCTCCAGAAATTCCCGGTCGTTCACCAGGCGCTGGATGGCCGGGCCGGTTTCGTCGTCCGAATAGGGACGGATGGCATCGAAGTCCTGCATCTAAACCCCACGGTGGTTTTCAGGCGAAGCATTGTAGCGTTTTTGAGGCAACTTTGCCTCCGCCGAAAGCCGGGGTTGACCCGGGCCCGCGTCTGATCTGGTATCATCCCGCACTTGGCGCAAAACGCCCCCAAGGACACTTTCAAGAGCACCCAAAGAGCGCTTATGCACCCGGACGACTACCCGGATTATTATCCGGACGCCCCGCTGGACGATTACCCGTACCCCGACGCCGGCTTCGAAAACCTGGCGACCGAGCGCCCCACACAGCCGCAGCGGGAACCCCTTGAGGTACTCCGGGATGTGTTCGGCTACGAGGCCTTCCGGCCCCTGCAGGGCGATATTGTGGACACCGTTGTCCGGGGCGAGGATGCCCTGGTGCTGATGCCCACCGGCGGCGGCAAGTCCCTGTGCTATCAGGTACCCGCGCTGATCCGCCCGGGCACGGGCGTGGTCATCTCTCCGCTGATCGCCCTGATGCAGGACCAGGTCGCTGCCCTGCGCCAGCTCGGGGTGCGGGCGGCCTTCCTGAATTCGACGATGGATTTCCAGCAGGCCCGGGCCACCGAATACGCGCTCAGTACCGGCGAGCTGGACTTGTTGTACTGCGCGCCGGAGCGGCTGATTCAGCCGCGCACACTGGAGTTGCTGCACAACGCCTCGATTTCCCTGTTTGCCATCGACGAGGCCCACTGCGTGTCCCAGTGGGGCCACGACTTCCGGTCCGATTACCTGCAACTGAGTATCCTGGCGGAATCGTTCCCGAACGTTCCCCGCATCGCCCTGACCGCCACCGCCGATGAGCGCACCCGGCGTGAAATTGCCGAGCGCCTGTCGCTGACCGGCGCGCGTCATTTCGTGAGCGGCTTCGATCGCCCCAACATTCAGTATCGTATTGCACCAAAAACCAATGCAAACAAACAGTTGCTGGATTTTATAAAAGCAGAACATGAGGGCGACTGCGGCATTGTGTATTGCCTGTCCCGGAATAAAGTGGAGGCCACGGCCCGACTGCTGGCCCAGAAAGGCTTCACCGCGCTGCCCTACCACGCAGGCCTGAGTGCCGAGGAGCGGGCCCGTAACCAGGAGCGGTTCCTGCGAGAGGACGGCGTCATTATTGTGGCGACCATTGCCTTTGGCATGGGCATCGACAAACCGGACGTGCGCTTCGTGGCCCACCTGGACCTGCCCAAAAGCCTGGAAGCCTATTATCAGGAGACCGGGCGGGCCGGCCGCGACGGCCGGCCGTCGACCGCGTGGATGGTCTACGGCCTCCAGGACGTGATCAAGCTGCGGCAGATGCTGGAGGCGTCCCAGGGCAACGATCAGTTCAAGCGGGTGGAACGGCAGAAGCTGGACGCCATGCTCGGGCTCTGCGAAGTCACGGGCTGCCGCCGGCAGGTGCTGCTCGAATACTTTGGCGACCACCTTGAGAAACCCTGCGGCAACTGCGATACCTGCCTGAGCCCGCCGGAAACCTGGGATGGTACGGTGGCGGTCCAGAAAGCCCTGTCCTGCGTGTTCCGCACCGGCCAGCGGTTTGGCGTCACCTATCTGATTGACGTTCTGCGGGGTTCAGACAACGAGCGCCTTCGCCAATCGGGGCACGACCGGGTGTCCACCTTCGGCATCGGCACCGAGCTGTCCGCCAACGAGTGGAAATCCGTGTTCCGGCAACTCGTGGCCATGGGCTATCTGAAGGCGGATCCGGAGGGCTATGGCGCCCTCCAACTGACCGAGCGGTGCCGGCCGCTGCTCAAGGGCGAACAGCCCCTGCAGCTTCGTAAAGACCCGGTCGTGCGCAAAAGCGCCGGCTCGGGCCGCAGCCAGCGACAGGGGAACCGCCCGGACATGGATATGGGCAATATCAATCCCGCCGCCTGGGACCACCTGCGAGCGTGCCGCAAGGCCCTGGCGGACCAGCAAGGCGTGCCACCGTATGTGATTTTTCACGACACCACCCTGTACGACATGCTCCAGAAAATGCCGGAGTCCCTTGAGGCTCTGGGTGAGGTCAGCGGCGTGGGGGCCGCCAAGCTGGAGAAATACGGCCCGGCCTTCCTGACCGCCATTGCGGAGGCGGCGGCGCTGTAATACGGACATCGGGCGTGCCAAGGACGCCTGTCTACGGCACACGCCATCTGTCGGACATCACGTTTTACAATTTTTTTGATATGGCGCCCGTGGCGCCAGCGTATCTATCAACTACAGTAGAAGCGTTCAAAGGGAACGCCTATTCGTCGGTGAGGGAACACGCTGGTGGTGATGGTTCGTGCGCTGTCCGTTTTTGCCGCCTTCTGGCTGCCGCTGTTATCTGCGGCATCGGTGGCTGCTGCGCCCGAAGACGCCACTCAGGCCGATCCGCCGCAGGCGGACAGTGCCACCTACATACCGCCGCCCACCCGCGACTACATTCTCTGGTATCGCAACTTCGACAGCCCCACGATTCACACGCTTGTGACCCTGGCGCTGAATGAAACCCCGGAATACGGCCCCTACCGTCTGGTTCGAAGCGAGGACCTGAGCCAGGGCCGGGCCCTGCGGGAGTTGGCCAACCCAAACACCCGAATGGTGGATATTGCCAACGTAGCCACGTCCCGGGAGCGGGAAGACTACCTGACCGCCATTCCCATTCCGGTGGACGGCGGGCTGCTCGGGCTTCGGGTGTGCCTGACAACGCCGGACAAGCTGCCGATGTTTGAGGGCATCAAAACCTTGGATGACGTCAAGCAGCGAAACATCCGCATTGGCCAGGGCAGCCACTGGCCGGATACCCCGATTCTCCAGGCCGCCGGCCTCTCGGTGATCACCCACGCCCGCTACGAAATTCTCTTCGGCATGCTCAAGGCTGACCGGTTTGACTGCTTTGCCCGGGGCGCCAGCGAGGTGCTGTACGATCTGGAACTGCAGAACGATCCTGAGCTGGTGATCGTTCCGGACCTGGTGCTGGCCTATCCGATGCCCTCGTACCTGTTCGTCAACCGCGAGCGACCCGAACTGGCCCAGCGACTGCAGCTGGGCCTCGAGCGGGCCATCCAGGACGGCAGCTTTGGCGGCTATCTGGTGACGTTCTTCTCCAAGCCGGTGCACGCCCTGAAACTGCCCCAGCGGCAGGTCATTCGCCTGCCAAACCCGGACCTGACCGAGGAATCCGCCCTGATCGGCCGGCAGACGTTCCAGAACCTGCAGCGACGCCTGAACTTCCTGGTTCGGCGGTAGTCACCCGGTCACCATCCCTTCTTCGTCGCTTGCGGCGTCTGTCTCTCGTTCCGGGCGATCAGACCCGGAAGCGTGATACGTTCTGCTCAAGCCCCTGCCCGATGGTTTCGATATGCCCGCTGTACACGTCGTTTTCGCTGGCCGCGGCGGCGGCTTCCTGGCCCTGGTCGGCAATGCGGTTGATGGAGGCGTTCAGTTCCTCGGTCACCGACGTCTGCTCTTCGGACGCAGTGGCAATCTGGGTGGTCATCTGGCTGATGGAGGTAATTGCCTCCGCGATGCGGTTCAGCGTGTCCATGGCGTCCTGGGCTTTTTCCATACTCACATTGGACACGGCGGTGGACGCTTTCATCACGTCAACGGCATCGGTAGCCCCTTTTTGCAGGCGCCCGATCATGTCGTTGATTTCCTCGGTGCTGCGCTGGGTGCGTTGGGCCAGGTTGCGCACCTCATCGGCCACCACGGCAAAGCCCCGGCCCGCTTCGCCCGCGCGGGCAGCTTCAATGGCGGCGTTGAGTGCCAGCAGGTTGGTCTGCTCGGCGATTCCCTCTATTACCGCCAGAACAGAGGTAATGGATGACACGTCTTTCCCCAGGGTATCAATGACTTCTGCGGCGGCATTGATCTCACGGGAGAGCTTTTGAACCGCGTCCCGGGACGCAGCGACGGTCTCGAGAGAGGCCCGGCTGTCCTGGTCCGCCGTGTTGGCCGCATCGGCGGTTTGCTGGGCGTTCTGGGCAATTTCATTGGCGGCGGCGGACATCTCGTTGATGGCCGTGGCCACCATATCGATCTCCGCCTGCTGGCGTTCCACGCTGTCCCGGCTGGTGCGCGCGGTGTTTTTCAGGGCGGTGACGTTGCCGCCCAGCTCCTCGCTGCCCTGCTGCACATCCCGGACGACATTGCGGATGTTCTCCACAAACCGGTTGAAGCTGCGGGCCAGCTCGCCAAACTCGTCGTTGGTGCTGTCGTCCAGGCGCTGGGTCAGGTCGGCGTCACCGGAACTGATGTCTGCCATGGCGGTATTGAGACGGCGCACCGGCGCCAGCAGGGTTCGGATGCCCAGATGCAGAATCACCAGCGACACCAGCAGCCCAATTACGGCAATGGTGAGGCCGCTGATGCGGGCGGTCATCACCGGGGCCTGGATTTTGTCCGTGTTCACAAAGGTGCCCAGGTACCAGTCCACGCCCCGGGCTCCGGAGATGGGGTGAAAACTCACCTGCCAGTTGGCATCGTCCACTTCAAACTGGGTCGGGCTGCCGTCTGTGTTCAACGCACTGCCGGTCAGCGCCTGGATATTCTTGCCCACCAGTTCCTTGTTGGGGTGGAACAATACGGTGCCATCCTTGGTGACCAGTGCCGCGTAACCGGTGCCCGCCAAAGTCACGGTGGAGAGGGTTTTCTCGATGGCGGCCAGGGAAATGTCGCCGCCAACCACGCCTTCGTAAGGGCCGGAAGGCACCGGCGCAAGCGTGGAAATGATGGTTTGCTTGGTGCTCACGTCCTGGTACGGATCGGTAAACGAGGGCTTGCCAAGAGACATCGCCTTTTTGTACCAGGGCCGCACCCGGGGATCGAAGTCCGCCGGCAGCGTGGCCTGGTCCGCCTCCGTTTTCATCAGCATGTAGCCATCGGTACGTCCCACGTACACGTTCTGGAAACCGCCGCTCTTGTTGATGGCGGCTAGCACCGTGCGGGCCTGTGCGTCATCACTGACCGCGGTCATCGCCTCGGCGGTGGCTTCCGTCATGGTCAGGCGGGTGTTGAGCCAGCGGGCGATGCTCGTCGTACTCTGGTCCACCGCGTCGTCCATCAGCGCCTGGACGTAGGTATTGGTGGTTCGCTGGAGCTGGTAGTCGCCGGAGAAAGTGAGGGCTGCCATGGACAGCAGGAGAAGAACGCCAAAGGCGGTAAGCAGTTTCTGACCGAAGGACAGGTTCACGCGTGATTCCTCGTGTGTGTTCGGGCGCTGTAGTGTTCCGGGGTTGATACCTTGGATGTCGGCCTGCTGAGCGAAGTCTTGAGCGCCATCTGTTAAACTCTAGTCTTATAGACCAACCGGAGCCACGCTGAATGCCCCACGAAGAACTTCATCTGAATCTCCGCAACCTCACCCTCGAGGACTACGACCAACTCAAGATCCTGATGGACTCGGTGTACGACGACATCGGCGGCGCCTGGCCGAGGGACACGATCAAAGCCCTGGTGGAGCAGTTTCCCGACGGGCAGATCTGCATTGAGGACAACGGCGAGCTGGTGGCGGTGGCCCTGACGGTGTGCGTGAAATACGAGCGCTTCAGCAACCCTCACACCTACGATGACCTGATCCTGCGCAACGAGAAGATCTGGCACAACGCCAACGGCGATTCCCTGTACGGCCTGGATGTGTTCATCCACCCGGAATACCGGGGCTACCGCCTGGGCCGCCGGCTGTATGAGGCCCGCAAGGAACTGTGCCGCTCCATGAACCTGCGGGCCATCCTGGCCGGTGGGCGCATCCCCAACTTTCACAAGTACAAGGACCAGTACTCCCCGGCGGAGTACATCCAGCGGGTCGATCGCAAGGAAATCTACGATCCGATCCTGAGCTTCCAGCTCTCCAACGATTTTCAGGTCACCCGGCTGATGCACAAGTACTTGCCGGAGGATGAAAAATCCCTGGGCTATGCCACGTTGCTGGAGTGGCGGAATATCCTGTACACGCCGCCGACCTCTGTGCTCAGCACCCGCAAGACCCAGGTACGCATGGGCGCCGTGCAATGGCAGATGCGGGAATTCTCCTCCGTGGAGGAGGTGCTTAAACAGGTGGAGTACTTCGTGGACGCGCTCTCGGACTACAAGAGCGACTTCGCCCTGTTCCCGGAGTTCTTCAACGCGCCCCTGATGGGCCTGACGGACCAGATGGACCAGACCCGGGCCATCCGCTTCCTGGCCGGGTTCACCGAGCAGTTCCGGGACGAAATGTCGGAAATGGCGGTGAGCTACAACATCAACATCGTCACCGGCTCCATGCCCCTTCTGGAGAACGACCGCCTGTTCAACGTCTCTTACCTGTGCCACCGGGACGGCCGGGTGGACGAGCAGCGAAAGATTCACATCACGCCCCACGAGCGGCGGGACTGGGTGATCGAAGGCGGCGACCACTTCGAAGTGTTCGACACAGACGCCGGCCGTGTGGCGATCATGATCTGCTACGACATCGAGTTCCCGGAACTGGGGCGGATTGCCGCCCAGCAGGGCGTGGACATCATCTGCGTGCCCTTCTGGACCGACACCAAGAACGGCTACCTGCGGGTTCGCCACTGCGCCCAGGCCCGGGCCATTGAGAACGAATGCTACGTGGTCATCACCGGTAGCGTGGGCAACCTCCCGAAGGTGGAAAACCTGGATGTTCAGTACGCGCAGTCGTCGGTGTTTTCGCCGTCCGACTTCGCTTTCCCCCACGATGCGGTCATGGCGGAGACCACGCCGAACACCGAGATGATCATGTTCTCGGACATGGACCTGGAGAAACTCACGCTCGTCCGCAACGAGGGGTCGGTCAACAACCTCAAGGACCGCCGGGAAGACATGTACGAACTTCGTCTCAAACATGCTAAGGTTTAATCGCTTCGCGGCCTGTTTTTTGAACAGGCCGCGAAGCGCGTGACCACGGACATCACGAGAGACCGGCAGACATGAACGACGCACTCCCAGACCTCGTCGCCCGCTTCCGGGTACGCCGTGGCTTGTTCCGCAAGGAACAGGTGGAGGCGTCGGTGTTTGAGCTCGACAGCTACGGCTGCGTGCTGAAAACGGACAAGGTCTTTGAGCCTGGGGATTCGGTAACGTTGGACCTTGTGATGACCATGCCCTTCGAGAACCTCAGCACGGGGCCGTTGACCGGGCTGGTGACTGAGCGTAGAAAGCACTGCAGCAATTTCTTTTACTCTATTGATTTCTCGGACGTTAATCCAAGTTCCAGTGCGGAGGATAAGCTCCGCCGAATGCGGGATGTGCTGTCACGAAAGCTGTCTCTGAAATCCCGCCGCACGTCGCCCCAGGGATCCACGCCGGGATTCCGGCAAATGGCCTGAGCACCGTCCCCCTTCCCATTCCAAACGCCAAGACAACCACCTGATGCGAACGCCTGACCAGCCTGTTTTACGCGATATCGTTCTGGTTGGCGGTGGGCACAGCCACGTTGGGGTCCTGAAGCGATTCGCCATGAATCCGGTCCCCGGCGTACGCCTGACGCTCATCTGCCGCGACACCCACACGCCCTACTCCGGCATGCTGCCGGGCTATGTGGCGGGCCACTACGACTACGATGACGTTCACATCGACCTGAGCCGCCTGGCGGAATACGCCGGCGCGCGATTCTACCGGGACGAGGTGATCGGGCTGGACCGCAGTCGCAAGCGCATTCACTGTCGGACCCGCCCGGACGTGCCCTACGACGTGCTCTCCATCAACATTGGCTCCTCCCCCCGGGTATCAGACGTGGCGGGCGCCAGCGATTACGCCGTGCCGGTCAAGCCCATTACCGGCTTCAACCAGCGCTGGCTTGCCCTTCTGGACCGTGTGGAACAGCACGACGGGCGGATGACGGTTGCCGTGGTGGGTGCCGGCGCCGGCGGCGTGGAGCTGACCCTGGCCATGCAGCACCGGCTGCGGAACGTGCTCACGGAGCGCGGCAAAGACCCGGACCTGCTGCATTTCCATCTTTTTGATGGGGCCGACCGGATACTGCCGACCCACAACGCCCGGGTTCGGGGGGTGTTTGAACGCACCCTCAGCCAGCGCGGTGTTCAACTGCACCTGGGTTCGGCCGTATCCCGAGTGGGCGCTAACGAGCTTGAAACCGCCGCCGGCGATATCTTTGAGGCCGACGAGGTTCTCTGGGTGACCCGGGCCGGCGGACCGGCCTGGCTTGAGGACACCGGTTTGGCGTTGGACCCTGGCCGGTTCGTCCGGGTGCGGGACACCCTGCAAAGCGAAACCGACGACGCCATTTTCGCCGCCGGTGACATCGCCAACGTGGTGAACCACCCCAGGGAAAAAGCCGGCGTGTTTGCGGTTCGCCAGGGCCGTCCGCTGGCCGACAACCTGCGCCGGGTGGCCACGGGGCAGTCGCCTCGGGATTTCCACCCGCAAAAACACTGGCTGGCGCTGATCAGCACCGGCGACCGCTACGCCGTGGCCTCCCGGGGGCAGACCAGTTTTCAGGGCGCCTGGGTCTGGCGCTGGAAGAACTGGATCGACCGTCGCTTCATGCGCAAGTTTGGCGACCTGCCCCCCATGGCAGACGACGGCACACTGCCGGACACCTCGGCGGCCCAGAGCCCGGAGGAAGCCGCCCAGGCCATTTCCGCCGTGGCCATGCGCTGTGGCGGCTGTGGCGCCAAAGTGGGCAGCACCGTGCTGTCCCGGGCCCTGGGTGAGCTGCGCCCCATCGAACGGGACGACATCCTGATTGGCCTGCACGCGCCGGATGACGCGGCCGTGCTGCGTGTACCGCCCGGTAAGGCGGTGGTGCACACCGTAGACTTTTTCCGCGCGTTCATCGACGACCCCTATGTGTTTGGCAAAGTGGCCGCCAATCACAGCCTGGGCGACGTATTTGCCATGGGCGCAGAGGCCCAAAGCGCCACGGCTGTGGCGACGGTGCCCTACGGTATCGAGTCCAAAGTGGAAGACGTGGTGTTCCAGATGATGTCCGGTGCGGTGGAGGTTCTCAACGAAGCGGGCTGCGCCCTGGTGGGCGGGCACACCGGTGAAGGCAAGGAACTGGCCCTGGGCTTTGCGGTGAACGGCCTGATCGATCCGGACGAGGTGATGAGCAAAGGCGGGCTGAAACCCGGCGACGTACTGATCCTGACCAAGCCGATTGGCACCGGCACCCTGTTTGCCGCCCACGCCCGCCTCGCCGCGAAAGGCCGCTGGATTGATGCGGCCCTCACCTCCATGATGCAGTCCAACAAGGCGGCGGCCGAGTGCCTGCGGCGTTTCGGCACCCGGGCCTGTACCGACGTAACGGGCTTTGGCCTGCTCGGCCACCTGGTGGAAATGACCCGCCCGTCCGGTGTGGACGCGGAACTGAACCTGTCCGCCATCCCGATCCTGCCGGGGGCGGAAGAGACCGTCGCCGCCGGTATCATGAGCTCCCTGCAGCCGGCCAATGTGCGCCTGCGTCGCGGCATTCGCGAGCAGGAAAAGTGGGTGAACCACCCGCTCTACCCGCTGATTTTTGATCCGCAGACCGCCGGTGGCCTGCTGGCCAGCGTGCCGGCCGACAAGGCCCAGGCCTGCGTTCGTGAACTGCGAGCCCTGGGGTATCCCCAAACCACCATCATCGGCCGTGTGACCGCCCAGGACGAACAGGGGCCCATCGAACCGATTACCCTGAAAAGCTGACAACCCGGGCCCGGCGCAGGCCGCGATGCATGCCGATCAGCCGGTGCCGCCCCGGCGCTGTCGGCACCGTTCCACGGCAAGCGCCAGCGCCGCCAGCAGGCTGGCCTGCTCCCGCTCCGGGGTAAAGCGGGTGGCCCGTTCCGCGACCCACCGGCGCACGTCGTCCAGAAACGGCCTGTCGTCCATGGCGCGGAGCATCAGCCGAGCCAGGGCCGCCTCGTCCCCGACGGGAAAATAGCCCGGATAATCGTCTCCCAGCAGTCCCCGGTTGCCCGGAATGTCGCTGGCCAGCACGGGCACACCCGCCCTGCAGGCTTCGGAGACCACGTTGGCACCCCCTTCCATAACCGAGCTGATGACCATCACGTGGCTGCCTGTGAGCAGCCGCTCCGTGCCGGCCTGGTCCAATTCGCCGAGCCACTGGAAGCGGGGATTGTCCCGGGCTTCCCGCAAGGCCCGGTCACGCCAGGCGTCGTCAAGGGGCTTGCCGGCGCAGATCACCCGCACGGCACGGTCCACCGGAATATGGCGCAGCGCCAGGGCGGCCCTCAACGAATCCTTTTCGTCACGAAGGTGACCAACCACGCAAACCTGGAACACATCGGACGGCGGGGCCGGCTGTGCAGCGGGCACGCGCGCCGACTGGTAAAGCGTCACCAGGCGATCGGCAAACCGAGCCGGGATGTCCCTGCTGAGCTGGTCGTGCAGGCCGATCAGGCTGTCCG
This sequence comes from Marinobacter sp. C2H3, assembly GCF_037080155.1. Classification (NCBI taxonomy): domain Bacteria; kingdom Pseudomonadati; phylum Pseudomonadota; class Gammaproteobacteria; order Pseudomonadales; family Marinobacteraceae; genus Marinobacter; species Marinobacter sp. C2H3. The sequence goes on from NZ_JBBBNZ010000002.1 coordinate 43,536, forward strand.
CCGCGTCCAGGCTTGCCAAGGTCTCCTCCGGACACCGGTTGAGGTGCAGGTAGACATCCGTACCGGTGAGCACCACGATCAACGGGCGGTCGGGTCTGCGTTCCCGGAAGGCCTGGATGGCCTCTCGGCTGCGCCACGCATGCAGGGCGATCATCACGTCGCACGGTTGCCCGTGGTACTCAGTATCAACGGCCACCGTGTGGCCCGCCCCGGTCAGCAGCGCCTGCCAGCGTTCCGCGGTGGCGCGGTTGCCGGCACGGGAACCCGGCGTTGCCGGAGTGATCATCAGAACCTGCATGGACGAACCTTTTTCATGGCGGGATACCGCAAAGCCAAAGCAATGCCGGTATCGTAAAGAGGTTCAGTGCTCGCGTAAATCACGGTATCCTGCCGCACTCGCGTCGATCAGATCGGTGCGACGCCCAAAGACGCACAACCACCCTAAGCCCACACCCAGAAGGACTTGTCATGGCCATACGTTCCCTGAGAACCCTTATCGCCTCGTCCCTGCTTGCCCTCAGCGCTACCGCGGTTCAGGCCGAGACGTTCGTATTCACCGCCATCCCGGACGAAGACGAAACCAAGCTTGTCGAGCGCTTCCAGGGCGTTGCCGATTACCTCGAAGACAAGCTCGGCGTGGATGTCCGTTATATCCCGGTAAAATCCTACGCCGCGGCCATCACGGCGTTCCGCAATAACCAGGTCCAGCTGGCATGGTTCGGCGGGTTGTCCGGTGTTCAGGCCCGGGCCCTCGTTCCCGGCTCCGAGGCATTGGCCCAGGGCGTTGAAGACCAGGCATTTGTCAGTTATTTCATCGCCAACACCAGCACCGGCATCCAGCCGGCAGACAACCTGGCGGACTTGAAGGACGACTTCAAGGGCAAAACCTTCACTTTTGGCGCAAAAGGGTCCACCTCTGGCCGCCTGATGCCGGATTTCTACCTGCGCGAAGCGTTTGATGCCGCACCGGAGGACGTCTTTTCCCGCGTGGGTTTCAGTGACAACCACACCCGCACCCTCAGGCTGGTGGAAGCCGGCACCTACCAGGTGGGCGCCCTGAACTTCCAGGTGTGGAACAAGGAACTCGAGGACGGCAACATCGATACCGACAAGGTTCGCGTTGTCTGGCAGACCCCGTCCTACCCGGACTACCAGTGGACCATTCGTGGTGATGTGAACGAGCGCTTCGGCGACGGCTTCAAGGACAAGGTCCGCCAGGCCCTGCTGGACCTGAACGACCCGAAACTGCTGGAAAGCTTCCCGCGATCAGGCTTTGTGCCGGCGAGCAACGATGACTACGTGCCCATCGAGAAAACCGCAAAGGCGCTCGGGATCATCGATTGATGCCAGGCATTGACGTTTCCGGCCTGACGGCCTCCTTCGGCGGCGAGCGGGTCCTTGGCCCCTTGTCGCTGAGGGTGGCGCAGGGCGACAAAGTGGCGCTCGTTGGCAAAAGCGGTGCCGGCAAGTCCACGCTGATCCGCCTGCTGTATGAGCACTTGGGCAGTCAGGCAGCCCTGGTGCCTCAGGACCTGGGACTGGTCAACGCGCTGCCGGTGTTTCACAACGTGTTCATGGGCCAGCTCGACCGCCATTCCACGCTGTACAATCTGTCGACCCTGGTCCGGCCACGCCAGCGCGACCGTCAACAGGTTCGCGAGCTGCTGTCCGAGTTGGACCTGGTGCCCCAGCAATGGAAGCCGGCTGCGGCGCTGTCCGGCGGCCAGCGTCAGCGGGTAGCCATTGGCAGGGCCCTGTACCGGGGCGCCGATCTGCTGCTGGCCGATGAGCCGGTATCAGCCCTGGACGGCCCCATGGCCCATCAGGTGATGGCGCTGCTTCGGGACCGTTTCGAGACCAGCGTGATTGCCCTGCACGACGTAGACCTGGCGCTGGCCTACTGCACCCGCATCATTGGTATCGCCGATGGCAGCATCGCCCTCGACGAGCCAAGCGACCGATTGTCCCACGCCGACATCACGTCGTTGTATTGAGGGTGCGTCCACGTATGCGCACCGCACCCACCGTCCAGATCAGCCTGTTGTTTGTGGCCATTGCGCTGGTCAGTCTGGCGTTCTCCGACATCGCCATCACCGCTGCCAATCCCTGGCGGGACCTGGGCAACTTCCTGTTGGGTGTCGCCACCCCGAATTTCTTCAGCTCGGAAGGCCTGGCAACGGCGCTCCTGCGCACCGTGGCGTTTGCCTTCGTCGGCGTGGCCGCCGGCAGCGCCTCGGGCTTTTTGCTGGCTCTGGTGTACCGCTTCCTGCCGGTGCGCCTGTTCTGCAACTTTATCCGCGCCATACACGAGTTGTTCTGGGCGCTGATTTTTCTCCAGTTCTTCGGCTTTCACCCGTTGACCGGGGTGCTGGCCATCGCGATCCCGTATGCCGGCATTTTTGCCAAGGTGTATTCAGAGATCCTCGATGAGGCAGACGACACACCCCGGCGCCTGCTGCCGCCGGGTACCGGCGTTGTGTCCGCGTTCCTGTACGCCCGCATCCCGGACGCCTGGCACCAGATCCGCACCTACACCGCGTATCGGCTGGAATGCGGCCTGCGGTCCTCGGCGATTCTGGGCTTCGTGGGTTTGCCCACCCTGGGTTTCTACCTGGAGACGTCGTTCTCCCAGGGCATGTACTCCGACGCCGGCGCCATGCTGATCCTGTTCTACGTGCTGATTGCGACCATTCCCCTGTGGGTGCGGCCTCGCCTGCTGCCGGTCTATGTGCTGTCAGCGCCCTTTTTTCTGGGCGAAGGATTTCCGATTGTCTGGGGCAACGTGGCGCGGTTTTTTACCGAGGACATCGTGCCGGAACCCCTTCGCAGCGGCGATGGCCTGAGCGGCCTGTGGGCCTGGGCTTCTGACCTCGCGATTAACGAAGCGCTGCCGGGTATCTGGAACACCGTCATTCTCACCCAGATGGCCCTGGTGGCCACGGGCTTGCTGGCCCTGCTGACCTTTCCGCTGATTTCCCGGCATTTTGGCGGCCCGAAGCGGCGGTTACTGGGGCACGTGGGGCTGGTGATTGCCCGTTCGACGCCGGAATACGTGCTGGCCTACATCCTGCTGCAGCTGCTGGGACCGTCCATGCTGCCGGCCGTGATTGCACTGGCCCTGCACAACGGCGGCATTATTGGCCACCTGATTGGCCGCCAGACCAACAACCTGACCCTCCGCCCGGACGCACCCATCGGGGTGAACCGCTACAGCTGGGAGCTGGTGCCCCGGGTGTATCGCTCGTTCCTGGCGTTCCTGTTCTACCGGTGGGAAATCATCATGCGGGAAACCGCCATCCTCGGGGTGCTGGGTATCTACACCCTGGGGTTCTACGTGGACAGCGCCATCCAGAACATCCATTTCGACCGGGCGCTGATCCTCATACTGATCACCGCCCTGCTGAACATCGGGATTGATACCCTCGGGCGCTACATTCGCCGGCGCCTGGCCTTACAGACCATGCCCACCTGCTGAACCGTCCGGCGCTTCCTCCCCTCGTCTCTTCGTAGACGCCTGTCCGCCCGGCCCCCGGACCAACCTGCCTTACGTCAACCCGGCTGCGAGCGGCGTCACATTTCCGTCAGATCAAAGTGGTGTCGGGTCACATCAGGCGGGTTTCGGCAAGGAATTGGCGTTACACGTTGTTACACTCAGGGCGTAAGTCGCGTTAACCCACGCTTTTTCGCCCAACTGTTTCAACTCCGGGAGCACGAACAACCATGACGGCACCTCTGGCCAGCACAACCGCCGACCTTGTTGCGAACAGCCTGGAAGTGGCATCGCTGTTGGGTCTGGCCGGGTTGGTTCTGCTATTGGGCGTGAAGGTAAAGGCCCTGGCCCGAACGGAGCCTCTGATGGATGCGATGCCAGACAGTCGTTCAGGCGGCTTTCCGGCTCCGGCTGAGGACGTCTTCGCGCCGGTAATGCCGTCGGAGCGTCCCCGCGCGAATCATCTGGAGCTGGTCACCCAGCTTCATATCCTGGCGGGCCTGCAGGACCGGGACTGCCGGGAGCAGGCCCTGCCCCTGGCCCAGTCGCCGGGTCAGGTTCGGGTGTACGCGGGTATCTGGCTGTACGGTGCGGCCAATGCCCTGTGCGAGCGCTCTGCCCGCCATTCCCCGCAGCTCGCCGCGCTGGCCGCGCAAATCGCCGGCCGCAAATGGGAAGCGCCCCACACCGACCTGCTCTGGGCCATTCGCAACCTGACTTCGGACAGCGTATACCTGACCTGCTTTCGGGCCGGCCTGGAAGGCGCCAGCCACTGGCAGGGACATCATTTTGTACCGGCGCCCGCCAGCGTCTATCAGGCGGTCACCAGCAACGCATTCATCTGACCGCCGCAGCCGCCTGGGCCGGCGCGAGCTGCCAATCCGTGCCGAGGAACGTGGGTTCGGCCGTAGCGGTTGCACCCTCACCCAACGGCAAGCCCGACACCGCCGGACGGGTTAAGGTGCCATCGGCGTTGTAGGCCATGGAATCGATATCCACCGAGCACACCTCATACACCTGACCGTCGGCCACCACCCGGGTGCGCCGGGACAGGCCAAACACGAAGCGGCAGTAATCCAGGCGAAGCTGGATGGTCTCCTGCTCGGCCTTTTTCAGTTTTCTCAGAAGAACCTTTTGAACGCTGTCACCGTAATCCATTACCAGTTCCTTGTTATTGGCTGACCCGGTCAGTTTACACCAGCCCGGCGCGAACAGGCCTCGCCTCGTTCACGAATGCGCATTACGGTGGCGAGAGGTTTCTCAATGCCGGCCAGTCATGAGAAACTATCGCTCCATCCCGGTCGGCCCGCGCCGCCCCGAAGCAACACCCGCTCCCAACGACGCAAGCAGCTAAGGCAGGTACCACACGTGCAGTCGGACATTTCCGTTAAGCACCTGAACAAGACCTACGAAGATGGCTTCCAGGCGCTCAAAGACATCAACCTCGAGATCCACAAGGGCGAGATCTTTGCCCTGCTGGGGCCGAACGGCGCGGGCAAGACCACGCTGATCAGCATCATCTGTGGCATCGTCAACCTCACTGATGGCCAGGTCACCGCCGGCGGCTACGACATCGTACGCGACTACCGGCAGGCCCGCGCCACCATTGGCCTGGTCCCTCAGGAGCTGAACACCGATTCGTTCGAGACGGTCTGGAATGCGGTGTCGTTCAGCCGCGGCCTGTTCGGCAAGGCACCGAACCCGGCACACATCGAGAAGGTGCTCAAGGCGCTGTCGCTGTGGGACAAGCGCAACAACCGCATCATGTCCCTCTCCGGCGGCATGAAGCGCCGGGTGATGATCGCCAAGGCGCTGTCCCACGAGCCCCGCATCCTGTTCCTGGACGAGCCCACCGCCGGTGTCGACGTGGAGCTGCGCCGGGACATGTGGGACCTGGTGCGAACGCTCCGGGAAGACGGTGTGACCATCATCCTGACCACCCACTACATCGAAGAAGCCGAGGAAATGGCGGACCGGATTGGCGTGATCCGCCAGGGTGAGATCATCCTGGTGGAGGATAAAGACCGCCTGATGACCAAGCTGGGCAAGAAAGAGCTGCGCCTGCAATTGCAGAACCGGCTTGACCAGATTCCCGGGGAGCTGACCCTGGAGCCGGTTGAGCTGGCCAAAGACGGCTGGGAGCTGATCTTTACCTTTGATTCCCAGCAGGAGCAGGCCGGCGTGGCCCGCCTGCTGCGCACCCTCGGCGACCTGGGCATTGACTACCGCGACCTGCAGACGCGGGAAAGCTCGCTCGAGGAGATTTTTGTGGGATTGGTGCACGAATGAACGCAAACGGGAGACGCACATGAATTTCTACGGCGTTCGCGCCATCTACCAGTTTGAAATGGCCCGCATGAAGCGAACAGTGATGCAGAGTGTCCTGTCGCCAGTCATCTCCACCTGCCTGTATTTCGTGGTGTTCGGCTCGGCCATCGGCTCGCGCATGGGCCACATCGACAACATCAACTACGCCGCCTACATCATCCCGGGGCTGGTGATGCTGTCCCTTCTGATGCAGAGCATTTCCAACGCCTCCTTTGGTATCTATATGCCCAAGTTTTCGGGGACCATCTACGAGGTGCTGTCTGCGCCCGTGTCCTACGTGGAGGTGGTGCTTGGCTACGTGGGCGCTGCGGCCAGCAAATCCGTGATCCTCGGCCTGATCATCCTGGCCACCGCGCGGCTGTTCGTGGACTACAGCGTGCTGCACCCGTTCTGGATGTTCTCGTTCCTGGTACTTACTGCCATTACCTTCAGCCTGTTCGGGTTCATCATCGGCATCTGGGCGGACGGCTTCGAGAAGCTGCAGATTGTTCCGATGATGATCGTCACGCCCCTGGTGTTCCTCGGCGGCACCTTCTACTCCATCGACATGCTGCCGCCCATCTGGCAGACCATCAGCCTGGTGAACCCAGTGGTGTACCTGATCAGCGGCTTCCGGTGGGCGTTCTATGGGGTGTCGGACGTGCACGTGGGTATCAGCGTGGGCATGACCCTGGTGTTCCTGACCGCCTGCATGGTCACCATCTGGTGGATCTTCAAGACGGGCTACCGGCTGCGCTCATGAGCCGGTTGAGCCTGCTGCGGGGGGCCGCGCTTGCCATACTGGCCGGCCTCAGCACGGGTTGCCAGAGCGAGGGTCCGAGCCTGGGAGCCCTGCCCCAGACCGGCCTGCCTGAAGCCCGGGCATGCTTTCTGGGGCAACGGACGGACACGGCCCGGCCAACGATGGTCAGCGTTACGCTTGAGGTGACCAACACCGACCGGCAACGGCAGGCGGGCCTGATGCAGCGCCCAGACCTGCACGACAGCGCTGGCATGCTGTTCGAGTACGGTGAACAGCGCCCGGCCAGCAGCGGCTTCTGGATGTACCAGACGCTCATTCCACTGGACATTGCCTACCTGGACCGGCAGCGCACCATTCGGTCAATCCGAACCATGACGCCCTGCGACCAGGCCAACGGCCTGCGCTGCCCCACCTACGCCAGCGCAGAGCCTTATTGGTCCGCGGTGGAAATGAACGCCGGCTTCTTCCGCCGCCATGATCTGGGCGTGGGCGACCGGCTGCTGCTGAACCAACCCTGCCCGAACGACGGCTGACCGACCCTGGGCGATTTAGCTACTTGTCCTGCCACGCCGGCGAACGCTTATCCAGAAACGCACAAATACCCTCCTGGGCATCGTTTGCCTGCAGGTTGTCCGCCATCACCTTCGACGTGTAGGCATAGGCCTCCACCAGGGGCATCTCCAGCTGGCGATAGAACGCTTCCTTGCCGATTTTGAGGGTGTGGCCGGACTTGGCGGCAATCACCGACGCCATGCCGTACACGGTATCGTCCAGCGCCTGCTCGTCCACCACCCGGTTCACCAGCCCGATCTCCATTGCCCGGCTGGCGCTGATCATCTCGCCGGTCAGCAGCATCTCCATGGCCTGTTTACGGGTGACGTTCCTGGACAGCGCCACCATCGGTGTGGAACAGAACAGCCCGATGTTGACCCCCGGCGTGGCAAAGCGCGCGGTATCTGAGGCGACGGCCAGATCGCAGGACGCCACCAGCTGGCAACCCGCCGCCGTGGCCACGCCGGACACCCGGGCAATCACCGGCTTGGGCAAGGTGACGATCTGCTGCATCACCTCACTGCAACGGTCGAACAGGGCCTGCTGGAAGTCACATTGGTCGAAGTGCTCCCGAATCTCCCGCAAATCATGCCCGGCCGAAAACACATGGCCGGCAGCGGCAATCACCACCACCCGGGTGTCCGGATCCGCTGCGGCCTTCCCAAGCGCCTGGCCCAGGGCCTCCAGCATGGCCATGGACAGGCTGTTGCGCCGGTCCGGCTGGTTCAGGGTCAGGGTGGTGATGCCGTTTTCGGTGTGTTGCAAAATCAGGGGTGCGTTGGCGTCCGTCATGGGGTGCCTCACTGGTCGTTGGTGGCAATTGGCGCCCGTCGGGGGCGATCGCTCTTGTTGTTGGAACGGGTGTGCGTCGGAAAGATCGCGGTATCCGCGGTACCACCGAGTATTGACCAGATGCCCAACCGGCGGCAACATGCCCATCTAATACTTTACGTTAACGTCAACCCGGCGACGCCCACACCCCTCGTCATCCACACCCGACGGAATCCGCGCTATGAACACCGCAGGCCACCTGCCCTCCGCCATCGGCCGAATCTTCTACTCCGTAACTGAGCCGGCCAGCGATCGGGGCTCATCGTCCCCTGCACCCATTGTGCTTTTTCACGACTCCCTGGGCTGCGTCGCACTCTGGCGGGAGTTTCCCGGCGCCCTCGCCAACGCCACCGGCCGCACCGTCATCGCCTACGATCGCCCGGGCTTCGGGGACTCCGACCCCTGCCCCCACGCGCTCACCCGAGGCTTTATCGAAGCCGAACCGAAGCAGGCCTTTACCGCTCTGTGCGATCACTTGGGCATCGACCACTTCATCGCCTTCGGCCACAGCGTTGGCGGCGCCATGGCCGCCGCCTGCGCGGCTACCTACCCGAACCGCTGCGAGGCGCTGATCACCGAATCCGCCCAGGCGTTCGTGGAGGCGCAAACCCTCGCCGGCATCCGCGAAGCCCGCGCCCAGTTCGCCCAGCCCGGCCAAGTCGACCGCCTGCGCAAATACCACGGCGACAAAGCACCCTGGGTGCTCAGCGCCTGGATTGATACCTGGCTCTCAGACGAGTTTCGGGACTGGACACTGGATGGCGTGCTGAAAGACGTCCGCTGCCCCAGCCTGGCGTTGCACGGTGACAGCGATGAGTTTGGTTCCGCGGAACACCCCCGCCGCTATAGCTCGCGCACGTCCGGCCGGGGTGACATGCACCTGCTGCCCGGCTGCGGGCATGTGCCGCACCGGGAGCAGGAAGGTGTGGTGCTCGAGGTGGTGGTGGGGTTTTTACGGCGAATTAGCGCTCACTGAGTGCCGATAAAGACCATGGCCAAAGAGCCATTGTTGGCAGCAAAACGAATTTGGGCAGTACTGCCGCCACTCGGCGGTACGTAAGTTCCGATGCCTTCGTAATTGCCATTACGCTCGGCTGCGGACGCACCCTCACCGGGGGCACACAAGGTTGCCTCAAAGTTAATTTTATAAACGTTAATATTCGCTTCTGGAATCTGCAGCGTGCCCGCGAAGTGACAACTACCATTATTGCCATCAAGAGAACCATCGGCGTAAACGGTAAAAACCAAACTGCTAGAAGTCGCGGAGTACGTATTCGCAATATCCGCCAGCGTGTAACCCTTGTCACTGAACGTATTCTGTCGCTCAAGTATCGCCGTTGTGGTCTCCGAACTTGAGGACCCTTTCAGCTCAGCCTCCCTCGTCGATTTGGCGGTTCCGGACAACGTGCCAGACACTTTGCTGCGCACACCGTTCCTGTACAGGTAATCCGTCCCCTGGCCTGAAATAGATCCATTGCTAATGCTCAACTGCCCAAACGAAACGTAGGTGCCGGAGCTATCCTCAAAGATCGTCGTAAACTTACCAGAGGGTAGAAAGTACGTTCCCCCACTGTATTGGCCGCCGCTGGAGCTTTTCAATGATGTGATGTAAAGGCCGCTGTCGAGCTGGTTAACGGTTGGCGAAGAGGTACCTCCCGAACCAGAACTTCCACCGCCTCCGCCACAGCCGGCCAAAGCCAGAAGGCCGGCAGCTGCCATAGCGCCAAAGCCAACGTTGGAGTAACGCATCGGAAAACTCCCTTTTTCTTTTTAATTCGCCCGAGGCGGGCGCGCCGAGCCGGCGAGGCCGACGGTTCCGATCCGTTACTGGCCTCTTCGGATATAGCATTAAAGTAGCGTGAGTCGGGGTTGGCGGCAAATGAATGACGTGTGCAACCCGTGAATTTTCGACAGGACCCTGGTTACTGCGCCATCATTTCAGCATAAGCGGTTTCCGCTGAACCAGCATGGAGGTTGTCGGTTTGAACCAGCAGGCCAAAGCACCAACGCCCATTCCAGGACGCGCTTGGGCCATCGCGGCCGTGACTGGGGCGGGCGCCTTCATGGCCATGCTCGATTCCACCGTGGCGAACCTTGCCATTGAAGCCATTCGCGACGATCTCTCGTCCAGCCTATCCATCGTCCAGTGGGTGGCCACAGGGTATCTTTGCGCGTTGGCGGTATCGCTACCCGCCAACGCCTGGCTTGGCGCAAGGTTGGGCTATGGGCGGCTGTGGGCTGGCAGCCTCATCGTGTTTTTACTGGCGTCGGTGTCCTGCGCATTGGCACCAGACGCGCCAGCGTTAATCGCGGCCCGTCTGGTTCAGGGACTTGCCGGGGGCCTTATGGTACCGGCAGGGCAGGCCGTGATCGGGTCGACGATTGACAAGGGCCAGCTCGGGCGTATTTTTGGCACCCTTGGCCTGGTGATTGCGCTCGGGCCCGCTGTGGGCCCGGTGCTGGGCGGCCTTCTGCTTGATGCGGTGTCATGGCGTTGGCTGTTCTGGCTCAACGTTCCCATCGGGGTGGTGGCCCTGATCGCAGCCATCGGCCTGGTACCCCGTGGCGAGCGGGATCCGCAACGGTCCATTGACGTTACAGCTTATACCCTACTGGCCGTTGGCCTACCGTTATTCCTGTTCGGGGCCTCCGACATGGGCGACGCCGGAAACGGCGAGGCGGGCCCGGTTGCGCTGGCGCTCGGTGTCCTGTTAACGGTCGCGTTCCTGGTAATCACCATCTACCGTCGGAACCCACTCATCGACCTAACGCTTCTGAAACGAAGGATGTTTTCCACGGCCACCCTGACCACAGGCCTCACAGGTGCCAATATGTACGGAGGGTTGCTGCTGATCCCCCTGTATCTGCAGCTGATCGCAGGGGCGGATTCGGTCACCACGGGGTTATGGCTCTTGGTGATGGGCCTGGGCAGTGCGTTTGTACTGCCCGTTGCAGGCGCGTTGACCGACCGCTTCGGGGGAGGAGGTGTGTCTTTGGCTGGCGCCATCCTTCTGTTGATCAGCACCCTGCCCCTTGCCTGGCCCCAGGTGCCATCAACGGTTAGCCTGGCCATGTGCCTGGTGGCGCGCGGTGTGGGCGTGGCCCTTGCCCAGATGCCCGCGATGACCGCGGCCTACACGACAGCCGCTGCCGACGAAATGGGTGACGCGACAACGCTGGTGAACATCGTGCAGCGAGTGGGTGGCGCCCTGGGCGCCGTCGGTGTTGTGGTTCTTGTTCAGCAAACGGGTGGCACCGGCCGTATCGGAGCCCACAACGTCGCATTTTCCGCGCTGGCCATTGTGTCCGCGCTGACCATGGTTTCGGCGGCCCTGCTCCATCGCCAGTCCAGACATCACCCGGCAAACGCCGTCGAGGCCACAGATTGATTGGGTGCACGGCGCGTTGCCATTCCCACGGATCAAACCATTCATCCGTGTTGAACGCCCGACGTATATGACGGCACAGCGAGCAACGGGAAGGGGCCGATGACATTACCCATAGACGACGAATCCCGAATCATCGAAATGGCCTGGGAAGACCGAACACCGTTCGAAGCGATTGAACGTCAGTTCGGGCTGGCCGAAAAGGACGTTATCCGCCTGATGCGCCGATGCCTGAAACGGAGTAGCTTTAATCTGTGGCGGGCCCGGGTATCCGGTCGGGCGACCAAACATCTGAAATTACGTAGCCCGGACGTGAGCCGGGGATACTGCCCGACCCAGTACAAGCCCCGCTGACTCGGGCGGCAAGCGCGGAACGCACAGGGACGGCACGAACGGTGATGACCTCTCAGATTGCCATAAGAGCGATGGTCGTTTGGGCCGGCATCCTGGTGTTGGCGATTGGCAACGGCATCATTCGCGAATATCTGCTTCTACCGCGGCTGGGCAACCCAACATCCCTTCTGCTCAGTGGTTCTCTGCTCTCAGTACTCATCCTCGTTGTCGTGTACCTCAGCCTCCCGTGGCTGCACCTCCGCCGCCGCCACCAACTCTGGCTCATCGGCTTCGGCTGGCTTGCCCTCACCCTGGCTTTTGAGGCGACGTTCGGTGTACTGCAGGGGAAATCGTGGTCTGAGCTGGCCAGGGCCTATACCTTCGCGGATGGCAATCTCTGGCCCCTTGTTCTGGTCGTGCTGGCCACAGCGCCTTACATTGCAGGTAAGCTTAGAAACATCATCTGACGGCAACCCGTCTCCAAAACACCGAATGAGAGGCCCCATGAACTACCAAGCCGTGAACTTCCGGAACAAACTCGCCCTTTTCAAAGACCAGTGGTCACCGAAGGTGATCGCGGAGATGAACGACTACCAGTTCAAGGTCGTCAAACTCCAGGGCGAGTTCGTCTGGCACGACCACAAAGACACCGATGAAACGTTCATCGTTCTGGAAGGGCAACTTCGCATCGATTTCCGGGACGGCCACGTCGACCTGTCCGAGGGGGAAATGTTCGTGGTTCCCAAAGGCGTCGAACACAAGCCCTATGCGGAGCATGAGGTGAAGGTTTTACTGATCGAACCGCGCGGCGTGGTGAATACCGGGGATGAAGTTGGTGAAAAAACCGCTGAAAACGACGTCTGGATTTGAATGGTGCCCGGAGCCGGAATCGAACCGGCACGGCCTTGCGGCCGAGAGATTTTAAGTCTCTTGTGTCTACCAATTTCACCATCCGGGCATAGGAGGGGATTTGCGGGGCGCAATTGTATAAGTCAGTTCCGGGCAACGCAATTCAGATTCCGCTCGGACGCCGCTCCGGCGGGCGCGGTGGCCATTAGCCGTCGGGGTTTGTCGCCCTGCCCTGGTATACGTAGCCGGCAATCTTCGGCGCGCCGGGCACGTAGAGGGTTTCGAGTTCCGTAACCTCAAAGCCGGCCTCGCGAATCAGCACGTCAATCGGGCGGTTGAGGTGGCAGCCGCCGGCAAACCGTTTCCAGGTGGGCGTGATGCGGTTCTGCCACGTGTGCACCCTGGCATCGGAGGACTGGCCGTGCTCAAGAAACAGCAGTTCGCCGTCGGGTTTGAGCACGCGCTTCATCTGGGCCAGCGCGGCCTTTGCATCCGGGATGGTGCAGAGGGTGAAGGTCAGCAATACGGTGTCCACGCTGTTGTCCGCCAGCGGAATGGCCTCGCCGGGCAGATCGACCCATTCCACCGGTACCGGCGCGGCGGCAACATTGTTGGCAGCTTTGCGGCGCATGCCCTCGGAGGGTTCCAGCCCGTAGACCAGGCTGACCTGGCCGGCATCGTAATATTGCAGGTTGATGCCGGAGCCCATGCCCACTTCCAGAACCACGCCTTTCGCCCGGGGCACCACCTGCTGCCGAAGCTTCAGGATTTGGCCCATTGAGCAGGCTTTGTCTATGATGAAAGGCAACACTTTTTCTTCGTAAAAGTGCATCGTGATTCCCATACTTGTCTCAAGTCAAAAGTGCGACATTATGCCCTGTTTGGGTTGATGTTTTTTCTTGTAGCATGGATGCCATCTGCCGGTTATTACAACATAACAAAACATGCTATGGCAGTGGCCGGGCTCGTCCCCGCTCCTGCGGGATGGCTCATTGGTGTGTGGTCTAACCGGAGGTTCCCATGGAACTTGATCCAGTCTTGCTTTCGCGCATGCAGTTCGCGTTCGTGGTGTCATTCCACGCCATTTTCCCGGTGTTCACCATCGGTCTCGCTTCCTACATTGCCGTCCTTGAAGGCCTGGCCTTCAAAACCCGCAGCCCGGTCTGGGAAAAGCTGTCCGCCTTCTGGACCAAGGTATTCGCCGTGGTCTTCGGCATGGGGGTGGTCTCCGGCATCGTGATGTCGTTCCAGTTTGGAACCAACTGGAGCAATTTCGCCCAGGCCTCCGCCAACTTCCTTGGGCCCATTCTCAGTTACGAGGTGGTCACCGCCTTCTTCCTGGAAGCCGGCTTCCTGGGGGTCATGCTGTTTGGTCGCCATAAAGTACCGGCGGGCGTTCACCTGTTTGCGGCGATGATGGTGGCCCTGGGCACGTTCATCTCCTCGTTCTGGATTCTCTCCGCCAACAGTTGGATGCAGACGCCGGCCGGTGTGGAGCTTCGGGACGGCATGTTTCATGTGACCTCCTGGAGCGAGGCCATTTTCAACGCCTCCTTCCCCTACCGGTTCACCCACATGGTTCTGGCCTCGTTCCTCACCGGCGGTTTCGTGGTGGCCGGCGTCAGCGCCTGGTACCTGCTGCGGGGCCGTGAGGTAGAAGCCAACCGCAAGGCGCTGTCCATGTGCCTTTGGCTGCTGCTGTTTATTGTGCCGCTGCAGATTTTTGTCGGCGACATGCACGGCCTGAACACGCTGGAGCATCAGCCGATGAAAGTGGCCGCCATGGAGGGTAACTGGGAAACCTCCAGCCACGTGCCGCTGTTGCTGTTCGCGATTCCGGACAAGGACAGCCAGAGGAACCTGGTGGAGATTGGCATTCCCAGCCTGGCCAGCATGGTACTCACCCACTCCTGGGATGGCGTGGTTCCGGGCCTGAAGGAAATTCCGGTGGATGAGCAGCCGCCCGTGGGCTTTGTGTTCTGGTCGTTCCGCACCATGGTGGCCATGGGCATGCTGATGCTGCTGTTTGCGGTGACCGGGCTGGTGCTTCGCAAGGGCGGCCGATACTGGCGCACGCCCTGGTTCCTCCAGGGGCTGCGGTTCATGAGCCTGGCGCCGTTCATTGCGGTGCTGACCGGCTGGTTTGTCACCGAGGGTGGCCGCGCGCCCTGGCTCGTGTATGGGGTGATGACCCAGGCCGAGGCGGTGACGCCGTCCCTGACCGGGGGTATGGCGCTGTTCACGCTCATTGGTTACATCGTGGTCTACGCGCTGGTGTTCACCGCCGGCGTGTACTACCTGATGCGCGTGCTCTACGTCGGCCTGGAAGACCAGCACGATGAAGACGAGCATGAGGCCGAGCGCCCGATGCGGCCGTTCTCTGCCGCCCATGTGCCCTTCGAATACGACGACGACAGCCAACACACTCCGGCCAGCCAGGGAGGTCACTGACCATGGAACAATTTGATCTGGCCCTGATCTGGGCCTTCATCATCGGCTTTGGCGTGATCATGTATGTGCTGATGGACGGGTTCGACCTGGGGGTGGGCATCCTGTTTCCCTTCGCCCCCAGCGAAACCGACCGGGACACCATGATGAATTCGGTTGCCCCCGTGTGGGATGGCAACGAGACCTGGCTGGTCCTCGGTGGGGCCGGCCTGCTGGCCGCGTTTCCGTTGGTGTATTCCATCCTCCTGCCGGCCCTGTACATTGGCGTGTTTCTGTTGCTTGCCGGGCTGATCTTCCGGGGCGTGGCCTTTGAGTTCCGGTTCAAGGCGCGGACCTCCCGCTACCTCTGGAACTGGGCGTTTGCCGGCGGCTCCACCGTGGCCGCCTTTGCCCAGGGCGCTGTTGTGGGCAGCTACATTCAGGGCTACGCCACCGCCAACGGCGTGTATGTGGGCGGCGCCTTTGACTGGCTGACCCCATTTACCGTGCTGACCGGGCTGGGCATGCTTGCCGGCTACGCGCTTCTGGGTGCCACCTGGCTGATCATGAAAACCGAGGGCGAACTGCAGGCGTGGGCCTACCGCCTTACCCTGCCCCTGCTGGCGGCGGTGCTGGCCATCTTCGGCATCATCAGCGTGTGGACGCCGTTCGTGAACGACGCCATCCGGGAGCGCTGGTTTGCTCACATCGGGGTGATCTGGGTGCTGCCGTTCCTGACCCTGCTGTGCGCGTTCCAGATCTACCGGTCCGTGCGTAACCGGTTTGAGGGCATGCCATTCGTGGCCACCATGGGGCTGTTCATCACCACGTACCTGGGGCTAATCGCCAGCCGCTGGCCGTACGTGGTGCCGCCCAACTACACGCTGTGGGATGCGGCTTCCGCTTACAACTCCCAGCTGTTCCTGCTGCTTGGGCTGCTGTTCGTGGTGCCCATCATCCTCACCTACACGGCCTGGTCCTACTGGGTGTTCCGGGGCAAGGTCCGCGCCGGCGAGGGTTACCACTAAGTGCCGGCTCCGGAACCGCGCGCCGTTCGACGCTGGCTCTCGGAGCTTGCCCAAGGTCAACGCCGATGGATTCAGGGTGCCGCGCTCGCAGGCACCCTGTCCGGGGTGGCCGCCATCGTCCAGATGGTTCTTATCGGGCTCATTGCCCACCGTGGGCTGGTGCAGGACGCACCGCCCAACGCCCTGATTCCCCTGTTTCTTGGCCTGACCGTCGCGGTCATCGCCCGTAGCGCCTGCCAGGGGCTGCAAACCCAGCTGGCCGCCCGGGCCAGCGAGCGCGTCAAGCGGAGTGTTCGACGTCGGCTGCATCAACACTGGCGCCAGGCGGGCCCGAGGGCCGTGGGGGACGAGTCCGCGGCGGTGCTCAGCCGTGAGTGGATTGACCACGTCGACGCCCTGCACGGGTACTTTGCCCGGTTCCTTCCGCAAATGATTCTGGCCACCCTGGTGCCACTGATGATTCTGGCGGTGGTGTTCTGGCTCGATTGGCTGGCCGGTATTTTCCTGGTGCTGTCAGCGCCACTCATTCCCTTGTTCATGGCCCTGGTGGGCATGGGCGCCGAGCGCCTGAATCAACAGCATTTCGAGACCATCAGCCGGCTGTCCGGGCAGTTTCTGGACAAGGTGCGGGGCCTGACGACCTTGCAGCTGTTTGGCCAGACCGAGGCGGCCGCCCGGCTCATCGAACAGCGCTCCGAACGATACCGTGCGGTCACGCTCAAGACGCTTCGGGTGGCGTTTCTGTCATCGGCGGTACTGGAGTTTTTTGCCTCCGTGGCCATTGCGGTGATTGCCATTTACATCGGCTTCGGCCTGCTGGGCTACATCGAGTTTGGCCCTGCGCCCGGGCTCACGTTATTCAGCGGCCTGACGGTGCTGCTACTGGCGCCGGAGTTTTTCCAGCCGCTGCGGGTTCTTTCCCAGCACTATCACGATCGGGCCGCCGCCCTCGGGGCCGGTGCGGAGCTGATGCTCCGGATGGACGAACTGGACCAGCGCGCCGTCACGCCGGCCCAATCGCATTCCGGGGCCCGCTCGCAAACGCCCTCTTCCGATCCGTCACCGGGCGGGTCCGCGACGGGCGAGGCCGATGATGCGCCAGGCATTGCGCTGCAGGGGGTCTGGTTCGCCCACCCAGGCGCGGAGCCGTTGTTCCGTTCCCTCACTCTGTCGTTTCGGCGTGGGGAGGCTGTCGCGCTCACCGGCCCTTCCGGTGGCGGCAAATCCACGCTGTTGCAGCTGCTGGCCGGTTTCGTTGCGCCCTCCCGGGGCCAGATCTCCGTGCTGGGCCGGGCGCCCGGCAGCTTTCGGTTTGGCTGGCTCGGGCAGCGTGGGTTCCTGGTGCACGGCACCTGGGCGGACAACCTGCGGCTGACCACGCCGGAGGCCAGTGACGTCGCCATCGAATCCGCGCTGGAGCGGGTCGGGCTGGCCGAACTGGTGCACGGACGCCCGGACGGCATCCACAGCGCGGTGACCGACGACGGTCGGGGCCTATCCGGCGGCCAGGCCCGTCGGCTGAGTCTGGCCCGGCTGTTTCTGGCAGATTACGATCTGATTCTATTGGACGAGCCCACCGCAGGGCTGGACGCGGACAGCGAGATCATCGTTATCGACGCCCTTCACAAGCTGTGCGACGCCGGTAAAACGCTGGTCTTTGCCACCCACCAACAAGCCTTGCTGACCCTGGCAGACCGTATCCTGAGCATTGACCGCGGGGAGGTTCAGGATGCGTGAGCTGTGGCCCTGGCTTCGCCTGATTTTCCGTCGTCGTGGCCGGCTGTTGGTCGGTGCCTTGCTGATTCTTGCCACGGCGCTTGCGGGCATGTCCCTGCTCGCCGTCTCCGGCTGGTTTATCACCCAGACCGCACTGGTGGGCCTGCTTCTGGCGGCCGGCCTGCCGGCCACCATAAACCTGTACGTACCCGGCGGTGCCATCCGATTTTTCGCGGTGTTCCGCACGGCAGCCCGGTACGGGGAGCGGCTGTACAACCACGACACCGTCTTGCGGCTGCTCACGGACCTTCGGATCGCGCTGTTCCGGAAACTGTCGGTCGCCCGTCGTGGCCGGCTGTCCGGCGCCCAGTGGCTGTCCCGGCTGACCAGCGATATTGATGCGCTGGATACGCTCTACCTTCGGCTTATTGCTCCGGCAGCCATGGCGCTGGTGGTGCTGTTGCTGGTCGTGGCGCTGATCGGCGCCCTGTTCAGCGCCGAAGCTGCGATGGCCGTTGGACTGCTCTGCGGCCTGGCGCTCTTGACCGCTACCGCGGCGGTGGTCTGGCGGACCCAAGCGCTGGCCTATCGCCAGAGCGACCTTCAGGAAGCCCTGCGAACGGCCGTGATTGAGCATCTCGAGGGCATTGCCGAGCTCCGGGCAGCAGGCCGGGTGGGTCGTCACGGTGCCTGGCTGCTGCGCCAGGCTCACACCCTGGACCGGAGCCGTAGCCGCGTGGAGAGCCGGGTAGGCTGGCACCAGGCGATTGCCGGTTTGCTGATCCACGTTTCAGTGATCTGGGTTCTGTGGTTGGGCTTTGCGCTGCACGACGCCGGGCAAGTGACCGGACCGGTCGTGATGCTGGTACCGATTGCCCTGATGGGGCTTCAGGAAGTGTATGCCATGCTGCCGGACGCCTTTGGACGCCTGGGTGGCACTGTCTCTGCCGCCCATCGTCTTAATCAGGATACGGCGGTTACGCCGGGCATCGACGGTGTTGTCGCGCCTACGGACGGCGCCGCCCTGGCGGTGGACTACCTGACTCTGCGCCACGGCACTTTGCCCCCGTTACTCACGCGTTTCAGCCTGAAGCTCCAACCGGGAGAGCGGCTCGGGGTGCTCGGAGCGTCAGGCAGTGGTAAATCGTCTCTCGCGGATGCCCTTGCGGGGCTCGAGACGCCGGCCCGGGGCACCGTCGCTCGCGTCCCCTGCGCCTACCTGACCCAGCAAACCCAACTGTTCGAAGATACCCTGCGCACGAACCTGCTATTGGGGGCCCCGAACGCGTCCGACGGCGATCTCTGGCAGGTGCTGGAGGTGGTGGAACTGGCGGATCGGTTTGAGGCCGAGCCGGACCGGCTCGATACCTGGCTGGGCAGCACCGGCAGTCGGCTGTCCGGGGGCGAGGCCCGTCGGGTGGCGCTCGCCCGTGTGTTGCTGAGCGCTGCGCCCCTCGTACTTCTGGACGAGCCGTTTACCGGGGTGGACGCCGACGCCCGCCAGCGCATTGCCACGCGCCTCGAGCGCTGGCTGGAAGGGCGCACGGTGATCTGCCTGGGCCATGGCACCGACGCCCTGCTCCGCTGTGACCGGGTACTCAGGTTCCCCTTGTAAACCCGATCAGCGGGTTTCAAGCACCTCGAACACCAGGCCGGCGTTGTTCTGAAGCCGCTCCAGCAGCTTACCGTCCAGCAGGGAGGCCGGCGTCCAGAAGCCGCCAGGTTGATCCTTGGGCACGTCAAACGCCAGGCACAGGCCAGCCTCACCCAGCATCTTGCCGGTGGAGCCGTAACCCGGGTCACGATCCCCAGTTACCCGGGTAATCATGGTTTTGCCATTGCCCGTGCGCCCGACAAACCGCAGATCAAAAAAGCCGGACGCCTGCTCTTCCGGGCTCGGGCCCTGCCCGGGCTTGGGCACGAGCTTTTCCACCACCCAGCGGGTCGGGCCAATGGCCGAGGCGGTAAAGAACGCGCCCAGCGCCCCGGTCATGGCGTAGGCTGCGGCCCGGCCTTTGAGCCCCCGGCCGGTCATGATCGCCTCGTCGTAGGTGAATTCCTTGCCGTAACGGTCGTCCTGCAGAGCGTTTGACCGATGCACAACGCGGGTGTTGATGGCGCCCATCACAAAGGGCGCCAGCCAGGCGTTCAGGGTGCGGTCAAACTCGGCGCCTTTGAGGCTCGGCTGGCGCACGGTGGAACGGTGGCCGTCCGGCGAGATGGAGAACGGATTCGCCAGCTCCTTGCGAAGCTGCGGGTCCGCGCCGGCTTCCTTGGCGATGTTGATCATGGACGCCACCGTGCCGCCGGACAGACCGCCTTTGGCGGCTTTCACCCGCATGCGGACGCTCTCGCAAGTTTCGCCAAACTGGATTTCCGCCTGGGTCTGCAAAAACCAGACACCGAGATCCGAAGGAATGGAATCAAACCCGCAGCAGTGCACAATGCGCGCCCCGGACGCCTTGGCATCGTCCTCGTAGCGCTCGATCATGCGCCGGATCCACTGAACCTCGCCGGTCAGGTCGCAATAGTCCACCCCTGACCGGGCGCAGGCCCGGACCAGGGGTTCGCCGTACAGCGCATAGGGCCCTACGGTCGAGATCACGACCCGGGTGCTCGCACACAGGTCAGCCAGCGCATCGTCGTCCGCCGCATCGGCCATCAGCAACGGCAGGCCCGCCGCACCATCGCCAAGGGCCGTGCGAACATCGCTGAGTTTTGCCTCCGAGCGCCCGGCGATCGCCCAGTCCAGGTCACCGCCAACGCCGTGGCGCTCAAACAGATAGCGGGTGAGAATCTGCCCGACAAAACTGGTGGCGCCAAACACCACCAGATCGTGGCGTTTACCCGAGGCCTGGGTTGTTTCGGTGGAATCGGTCATGCTGCGTCCTTGTCGTAATGAAGTTGACGTACAGTTATCCAGTCGCCGGGACGGCCCGGGCGCGCAACAGGCGCATGATCACGGCAACGCCGAGGCCCCAGAAACCGTTCAGAATAAGCCCGCCTACCCACATCTGGGCAGAAGGCTCAATGCCTTTCAGCGGAAACACCACCAGCATCGCGACCACGGTGGGCCCTACGGCGCCGGCAAGCACATGCCCCAGCCAGTAGCCGGTGCCCGCCAGTCGGCCCAGCAACAGCCACAACACCATGCCCCAAAGGCCACCGAAGAAGCTCAGCGACAGCACCTGAGGCACGCCGAACGGCGGAACCGGTGCCATGCTAAAGGGGGCGGCGGGCACAACGCCTGCCAGATAGAACACGTAAAACAAGCCCTGGTGAAACACCAGCGTGGCGAGAAAACCGGCGATAAACGCCTTGAGCCAAACCATAACCTGCTCCCTGTCGTTGTTTCTGGAATTTTGAAGGCCGTCCGGGCGCCGTGCAAGGTGCAGGCCCAGGACATTACCAGCTTTGCGGCCTGCGTCCAGTTTCCCGGGGCTCGGCTGCCGCGCGTCGGTACGGCCAATCGCTTGGTGCCGGCATTACTGCACACTGCACCCGATACCAAGAAGGAACGGAGGTGGCCTTTGCTGACATCGGTGTTGTTCGTCCTGAGCCTGGCCCTGTTGGCCGGCAACGGCTTTCTGTTCTGGCAACTGCGTGAACAGAAAGCCCTGATTCGCCACCTGATGGACCAGGACAGCCAGGATGCCGCGCTTCCACCGCCCGAACCCGTACTTACGCTGCGGATTCGGGACCCGATTGCCCTGGCGAAGCGGGAGTCCCGCAGCGCCCGGATGCTGGCCGACCATCTACCCGTGATGGTGAGCAAGATGGTGTACCAGGAGGTCCAGAAGGAACTGGAAGTGGAGCTGAGGGAACGGCAGATCGACGTCGACATCCAGATCGACTACCGCTGAAGGGAGCCAACCCATGCTCAATGCCCTGATTATCCTCTGCCTGCTGGGCGCCGGTGCCCTGGGCACGCTCACCTATCGGGATCTGCAAACCACACGCTCCCAGATCCGGCGGATCAATGCCCGGAACGCTGCCCGTCTGAGCACGGTTCAGCGCAAACGGCTGGAGCTGCTGGAGGTGCGCAACCGCGCCCGGCTGGTGGAAG
The DNA here is from genome assembly GCF_037080155.1 of Marinobacter sp. C2H3. NCBI lineage: Bacteria > Pseudomonadati > Pseudomonadota > Gammaproteobacteria > Pseudomonadales > Marinobacteraceae > Marinobacter > Marinobacter sp. C2H3. The sequence continues at coordinate 65,284 of NZ_JBBBNZ010000002.1, forward strand.
GTACCGTCTCTGGCGGAACCACCGCTATCGAGCGCCTGCACCAGGCCCTTGCCGGCACCACGTTCGGGCTGATCGACCTACTGTCGTCCGATGAGCAGTTCAAAGCCAGCGCCCGCCGGGCCAAGGCCAGCCACGATAAAACCCGGCGCGACATCTACGGCGCCCTGCGCACCACCAACCGGGCCGTACATCTGATCGCCGATATGCTGTTTATCAGCAAAGCGGAAAAGCGACTTGTCGGCCGTCGCAAGGAGCGGAACGGCGACTGACAACATGGGCCATCTGCTCAGCGTGCCGGCGATTGCCAAGCCGTCACCCGGACACAAATCCGGGGCACAAAAAAAGGCACCCGAAGGTGCCTTTTTTCGTGCGTCCGGGCTCAGGCTCAGACGGCTTTTTTCAGCTCTTCCTCAAGCTGCGGAACCGCTTCGAACAGGTCCGCCACCAGGCCGTAATCGGCCACCTGGAAGATCGGTGCTTCCTCGTCCTTGTTGATCGCAACGATCACTTTGGAATCGGACATACCGGCCAGGTGCTGAATCGCGCCGGAGATACCAACGGCGATGTACAGCTGCGGGGCAACGATCTTGCCGGTCTGGCCGACCTGCATGTCGTTGGGTACGAAACCGGCGTCAACCGCCGCACGGGACGCGCCAACGGCGGCGCCCAGCAGATCAGCCACGTTCTCCAGCATTTTGAAGTTGTCGCCGTTCTGCATGCCACGGCCACCGGAGATCACGATGCCCGCAGAGGCCAGGTCCGGACGATCGGATTCAGCCTTCTGCTCGCTCACGAAGCTGGACAGGCCAGCGTCCTTGACCACGTCGAGCTGCTCAACGGAAGCGGAGCCGCCGTCGGCAGCCACCGGATCGAAGCCGGTCGGGCGTACGGTAACCACCTTGATGCTGTCGCTGGCCTTGACGGTTGCGATCGCGTTACCGGCGTAAATCGGGCGCACGAAGGTGTCATCGGACTCAACGCGGATGATGTCGGAGACCTGGGCAACGTCCAGCAGCGCAGCAACGCGCGGCATGAAGTCTTTGCCAGTGGTGCCGGCAGCGGCCAGGATGTGGCTGTAGTTCTTGCCCACTTCGGCGACCAGCTCACCCAGGTTCTCGCCCAGGAAGTGGCCGTAAGCGGCGTTGTCAGCAACCAGCACCTTGTTCACGCCTTCGGCCTTGGCCGCGGCTTCCGCAACGGCGCCACAGTTTTCACCTGCCACCAGAACGTCGATATCACCACCGATGGCCTTGGCAGCCGCAACCACGCTCAGGGTGGCCTGCTTCAGGCTGCTGTTGTCGTGTTCAGCAATAACCAGGATGCTCATCAGATCACCTTCGCTTCGTTCTTCAGTTTGTCGACCAGCTCGGCAACGTCCGCCACCTTGATGCCCGCCTGACGGGAGGCCGGGGCTTCAACCTTCAGGGTGGACAGGCGCGGCTTCATCTCAACGCCCAGGTCTGCCGGAGCCACGGTGTCCAGCGGCTTCTTCTTGGCCTTCATGATGTTCGGCAGGGACGCGTAGCGCGGCTCGTTCAGGCGCAGGTCGGTGGTCACCACCGCCGGAAGGTTCAGGGCAACGGTCATCAGGCCGCCGTCCACTTCACGGGTCACGTTGACTTTGTCGCCCTCAACAACGACCTCAGAGGCGAAGGTGCCCTGGCCCATGCCAGTCAGCGCCGCCAGCATCTGGCCGGTCTGGTTGTTGTCGGAATCGATGGACTGTTTGCCGAGGATCACCAGCTTGGGCTCTTCCTTCTCGACCACAGCCTTGAGCAGCTTGGCCGCTTCGAGGGACTGGACTTCGTCATCGGTCTCGATGTGAATGCCGCGGTCAGCACCCAGCGCCAGAGCGGTACGGATCTGCTCCTGGGCGGCCTTCGGGCCAATGGATACCACAACGATCTCGGTAGCAACGCCCTTCTCTTTAAGACGAACCGCCTCTTCAACGGCGATCTCGCAGAACGGGTTCATTGCCATCTTGACGTTGGCGAGGTCAACGCCGGTGTTGTCCGGTTTGACCCGCACCTTGACGTTGTAGTCGATAACTCGTTTTACAGCGACCAGAACCTTCATAGATTCCTCGTTCTTCTACGATGGGTTTAATGACTCGCAATCCTCTCGGAGAGCCTGCCGATACTTGAGTGGGCAATAATACTGCAGGCAAAGGCCAGAGGGGTCAATAGCCCCCGATGACGCTCCAGGACCGCTTTTGCAGCCATTGATCCGGTATTGACCCGGATCGGCGATGAGACGATACTAAAAATCGACTCAAAACACACGATATTTCGGTGTACACGTACAATGCCAAATCGTGGCGGAATTTTCAAACAAACGTTTGTTTGATTCTTCGATTCCGGTATGCTTTTGAGTTACAAAGCCGGTTTTGCCGGCTGCGAACAGTCGTCGGGCGTCCCGAATATCGGTATCATGACGCCCCTGAACAGGCCTGCGGGCGTATAAATAGTCAATATAAGCTGTTTGAGGAGACCAACGTGGAACGCGAATCGATGGAATTTGATGTTCTGATCGTCGGCGGCGGCCCTGCGGGCCTGTCGGCAGCCTGCCGCGTCATGCAACTGGCGCAGGAAGCGGGCGAGGAACTCACCGTTTGCGTCGTCGAGAAAGGGTCCGAGATTGGCGCCCACATCCTGGCGGGCACCGTGTTCGAGCCGACCGCTCTGAACGAGCTGTTTCCCGACTGGAAAGAAAAAGGCGCGCCCCTCAATACCCCGGTGACCCGGGATGACATCTTCCTGCTGAAGAACCAGGACGCCGCCACCAAGATTCCCAACGCCTTTGTGCCCCGCAACATGCACAACCACGGCAACTACATCATCAGCCTGGGTAACCTGTGTCGCTGGCTCGCCGAACAGGCGGAGCAGCTGGGCGTTGAGGTATACCCCGGTTTCGCCGCAGCGGAAGCTATCGTTGAGGATGGCCAGGTCAAGGGCATCATTACCGGTGACATGGGCGTAGCCCGCGACGGCTCCCATAAAGACGGCTACATGCCGGGCATGGAACTGCGCGCCAAGTACACCCTGTTTACCGAGGGCTGCCGCGGTCACCTGGGCAAGCGCCTGATCGCCGATTTCAAACTGGATGAAGGCAAAGACCCCCAGCATTACGGCATCGGCATCAAGGAACTGTGGGACATTGACCCGGCCAAACACGAGCCGGGCCTGGTGGTTCACACCACCGGCTGGCCGCTGAACGAATCCGGCAGCACCGGCGGCTCGTTCCTGTACCACCTGGAAAACGGCCAGGTCTATGTCGGCCTGATCACGGACCTGTCCTACAGCAACCCGCACCTGAGCCCGTTCGAAGAATTCCAGCGGCTGAAGCTGCATCCGGAAATTCGAAAGTATCTGGAAGGCGGCAAGCGCGTGTCCTACGGCGCCCGCGCCATCGCCAAGGGGGGCTACAACGCTCTGCCCAAGATGAGTTTCCCTGGCGGCCTGCTGCTGGGCTGCGATGCCGGCACACTGAACAGCTCCAAGATCAAGGGTTCCCACACCGCCATGAAGTCCGGCCTGCTGGGCGCCGAAGCGGTGTTCGAGGCGCTGAAAGAGGGCAAGACCGGCGAAGAAATTACCGGCTTCCAGAAGCGCTTCGAGGACAGCTGGCTGTATAAAGAGCTGTACGCCGAGCGCAACTTCGGCCCGGCCATGCACAAGTTTGGCAACATCGTGGGGGGCGCCATCGCCTTCTTCGAGCAGAACATCCTGCGGGGCAGCCTGCCGATCACCTTCCGGGATACCACGCCGGACTACGCCACCCTGAAGCCGGCGGCCGACGCGAAGAAGATCGACTACCCGAAGCCGGACAACACGCTGACGTTTGACCGCCTGTCTTCGGTGTTCATCTCAAACACCAACCACGAGGAAGACCAGCCGGTTCACCTGAAGCTGACCGATCCGACCATTCCCATCCAGGAGAACCTGCCCAAGTACAACGAGCCGGCACAGCGTTACTGCCCGGCGGGCGTCTACGAAGTGGTTGAATCCGACGACGGCAGCGGCAAGCGCTTCCAGATCAACGCGCAGAACTGCGTGCACTGCAAGACCTGCGACATCAAGGACCCCGCCCAGAACATTACCTGGGTAACGCCGGAAGGCGGCGGCGGTCCGAACTATCCGAACATGTGATGTTCGGGTGACGCATAAAAGGGTCAGATGAATGTTCATCTGACCCTTTTTTATGGGCTTGGCGTCAAACCAGAGGCCAACCAGGGGTCAGATGAAAGCGTTCATCTGACCCCGACCTTTTTTTTCCGGCGTGACCAGGGGTCAGATGAGCTCTTTCATCTGACCCCGTCTTCCAAACTGACCCCGTCTTCCGATTACAGAGATCGCCGGAACTCCGACGGCGACTGCTTCACGTACTTCTTAAAGTTCCGGTTAAAGTTCGAGATATTCACAAACCCGCACTCATACGCGATCGACGCGATTGGCCTGCGACTGCTTCTCAAGAGCTCACAGGTGCATTCAACACGCAGCTTGTTCACGTACTCGACAAACCCTACGCCATAGGCCTTTTTGAACGAGCGACAAAAGTGCGACGGGCTCATGACCGCGACTTCAGCCGCCTGCTCCAGCGTGAGGTTGGTCCGGAAGTTCTGGCGCGTGTAAGCCAACGCCCTCTTCAGATTCTCGGATGCCAGGAAATTTGCCGGCCCGACGCTGTTGCCGACATTCAGCAGTTTTCGGGGGCAGCTCGCCAGGCGATCCAGAACCGCCAGAAACTGGCTGAAGCGGCGACACCCCTCAAGCTGCTCGAGCTCGAGAATCCGGTCACCGATCTCGTGGATATCCGGCACCCCAGAGATCTCAACCCCATACCCGGAATCGGCCAACAACGACTCAAGGTTCCGCAGCTCCGGGAAGAGCTGGAGAATTCTGGCGGTATGGTGCTCTCTGAACAGTACGGCGCAGTCGATAACGGCATCACCACGAGGATGGCCGTTAGTCGGCTCACCGATCCAGGCGTGGGCAATGTTCGGAGCCAGCAAGAACACGCTGTGCTCCACCAGTGCCCCGCGGTGGCCACCCACAGCGGCCTGCCCGGAAAAATTCCAGAACGCGTGAAGCTCAAACTGATCGTGGTAGTGCCAATGCTGGCGTCTCTCGTTGGTCGTGCACGACTCAGCGTCGCGCCAGGTGTTTGTTGATACTTCCAGAAAATTCCGTTCAACACCCATAGTTTGCGCCTGTTTGTCGTTTGTTGTTTTACCGCCACAGGTCTTGCGCAATAGAACATCTGAACCGAGCAATCCGGCAGATACCCCCCAACGCCTGCATTTTAAGCTAAGGCGTTTTCGCAGAACGGGGAATGCAAATTCCTACGATTTTTTTGTAAAAGAGTCCGAATGTCCCCAATAATCGAGGTGGGACGCACTTTCCCTCAGAAAGCCTGAACGGTTTGGCGACACAGTCGGACGCACGGCCGATCAGGTCGATGAGCCGGCAAGTAGAATGCGAGAACGGGGAGCGCGGGATACCACGGAAGGGTAGGAAAACACCGTACAGGCCCAGTTACTGTGGCCCTGACGGAAAGGGAGATGGTCATCGTCAAGAGGGGCGGGCTTTCCCTGCCCCTCTTGACGAGAAGAGTCACAGCTTAGTGAACATGGCCGTGCTCTTGTTCTTCGTCGGTCGCTTCGCGGGCTTCGACCACTTCCACATCAAAGTGCAGGGTCTGGCCGGCCAGCGGGTGATTTGCGTCAATGGTGACGGTTTCATCATTGACTTCCACCACGCGAACGATCTGGGGGCCGCCCGGGGTCTGCGCCTGGAACTGCATACCCGGCTCAATGGTGTCGACGCCTTCGAAGGCGGACCGCGGAACCGGCTGGATCAACTCTTCGTTGACTTCGCCATAACCCTCAGCCGGTGCGACGGAAACGGTCACCTGATCGCCGGCATTCTTCTCGGTCAGCGCGCTTTCCAGTCCGCCGATGATGTTCTGGGCCCCTTCGAGGTAGGACAGCGGCTCGCGGCCTTCCACACGGGAAGAGTCCAATTGCTCGCCCTGATCGTTCGTGAGGGTGTAGTGAATGGTGACAACTCGAGGTTGGGCCATTGTTTCTCCTTGCCTGTCGCAATGACTGTATGTGAATAAAGGCAATCGAAAGTGATCGTGAACAGTCGGACTGAACAGAGGGACTAACGACCACCGGGCCTCGTTAGAGAGCCAGGCTCGATAACAAGCATAACCACAGTCTAACAACGGTGTTACTGTGGTTTCCACCGTATTAATGGGCGCGGTCATCGGCATTTCAACCGCTCTAACCGATTTTCCAGAATTTTCCCCCACTCCAAACGCCCAGGGCCGTCGAGTCACTATCGTCGGCGCTCTCTACGACACAGCCCACCAGATCGTAATAGGCACTGGTGACCATCCTGGCGTCCAGCCCATGACGAACGGCGATAACAGGCCTGGGCTCGCCCCCGGGGTAGGTACCCATGGTCAGCGGGTGGTCTTCGCCGATGGCAAGGGTCTCGCCCACGCTGGTCGTCAGCGAGAGGACCTGCGCCGCCCCGTCCCCGGTGACGCTCAGGCTGTGTGCCAGCAGCGGTGTGTCGTCTACCCTGATCCGCCACTTTTCAACTGGCGTGACGAGGTAGTAATCGCCATCACTCTCGCGGCGCAAAACAGACGCAAACAACCTGACAATCGACTCCCGAGCGATGGGTGCGCCCTGGTAAAGCCAGACCCCGTCCCTCGTGATACGAATATCGATATCGCCTGACAGCTCAGGATGCCAGTGCTCGAGAGGGGGCCGTCCGTCGCTCTCGGGCAGCGATGCCTGAATTCTGCCCTCAACACCTTCAGATCCATTCATAACCGTCCACATTCCTGAAAAAAGGGGGTAACTGGGCGACCCAGAATGAACCATTTGGGCCCCACATCGCAATCATTCTGCCTCAACCAGCAAGCATTACCCATTTTAACATTTCTCCCGATTGTGCATTATTAAATGCGATCTCTCCTGCCTCCTGCATTTAATAAACTATGCCAAAACAAAAAGGCGTATCAAATATAAGGGTTAATAATAGGCAGGTTATTTTACCGGATAGGCTGACAGCTATTTTATGTAAATACCCTAAACACATCACGCCGCGCAATATTTCATTATGACGTTGTATGGAGTTGTCCTCGCCGCATAAAAGATCATGAATTATTGCGGAATGATATTCATATTTTGCGATCGCGTTGACGGTTTTAATCATGCGTTGCTAGCTTTTGTTTGCCAACAATGGCACAACACCTGACATCTGGAGAAAGCAATGAACAATCAAGCTACGCAAATGCAAGAGTTGACGTTCGAAGAGTGCATGGAAGTCAGCGGCGGCCGCTTCCGTGACCGGTTCAAGGCCCGTCGGGCGAAGCGCCAGGCGCGTCGCCACAGCGATCGTCGTAAGTGCATTCGAATGGCGACCGGTGTCAGCGCTGCCGGCGGCGCGGCAAGTGGTCTCGAGGGTGGCCCCCTGGGCGTTGTCGTTGGTGCGATTACCGGCGCAATCGGTGGAGCGATTACGGGTGCTGGTACCTGCTAAGGGCAGGCACTGCTCGCCCTCTCTTTAGCCGTGCAGCACAACAACGGTAGAGAGTTCTCGTCGCTTGTCACTGGTGAGGGGCAAGCGGCGTTTCTATGGCCCTGGTCAAGCGTCCATCATGTTAAACATTCTTCTATTGCACGCCGGCTTTGTCGCCGCTTTGTCCGTAAACGCCGTGATCGTTTACGTGCAGTGCTTTAACGCCGAAAACGGATCCCTTCTCAAACTCTGCGACCGCAAGGGTGGCCGTTGTTCGGAAATGATGTTCAGCTCTGCATCGCACCTTTTCGGCATCCCGCTGTCCCTGTATTCATTTTCAGCGCTGGCCTCTATTTACATCGGGACCATATTCATTTTTTCAGGATTCCCGGGGTTTCTGATCACGTTTCTCGGCCTGCTTGCCCTTGTCTCAGGCCTGCTCTTCTTCGCCCAGATCATTGCACGAAAATTCTGTTATTTGTGCAATCTCTTCAATGCGTTAAATGTCATCACATTTATTATATCTGTCACGACAATAGACCACGTATCGGGTTATACGCTATCCCAGGCATTTATCTGGGCACTTATTGCAATCACCCTATTCTCAGCGCTGTGGGCTCTGTGGAAAACGTACTCCGCGTTTATTGACCTGGATAATGAGCGAATGTTGTGGGCATCCATTGTTCGCCAGGAAGACCCTCTCGATCTTCGTATACTGACTCAGGGCACAGGGCTCCGCCCCTCGTTTGGCGCTTACTTTCCGGCGGTTCAGCACCCTGACGCCCGGAAGACCATCACGCTGTGCCTGAGCCTGGACTGTGAGCACTGCATGGATGTCCTGGCCTCCCTTCTTGACAGGCGGTCGGCACTGGCGACACGCCCGGTTGATCTGAACGTCTATTTCACCTGCCGGCGAACAGAATCTCCCAGCTACTTCACGCTGTTGAATGAGTTGAAGAAGATTCCGGCTTGCGACCCAGCCACCTTTCTGGAACGCATCGGTCCCGGTGTTCTGGAGTACACCGCAACGTCCGCCGACAAACAGGGTGACGCCAATCCGGACGTCCTGTCCCTGATGCACCAGTTCGAGCGTGCCTCAGAGGATAGGAACGAGCCCGATGTCTTCCCGTTCCTGCTGGTGGACGGTATCGCGTTGCCCGAACCCTGTAACGATGTCGACTTCTGGTTATCGGTCTTTTTCCCGGTAAGGGATGCCTATACCGGCGCTTGATTACGCGACTTCCGGGCAAACCCGACGGCGGCCGCCTGCCCTGCTCTTTTGGGAACCACGACATGCGTAAAGAACTGTTCCGACGCCAGGCCATCGAATCCGCGACCGACTCGATGTTTGGCAAACCGATCAACATGACCACGCCGGGTATTCTTGCGATATCGACAACGTTGCTGGGCGTCGCCATGGTGATTGCGCTGTACCTGTATTTCGGCGAATTCCAGCGCACCGAGACGGTCGGCGGCGTATTAAAACCCAAATCGGGACAATCGGAGATCCGGGTGTCGACCGGTGGCGTCGTCACAGAAAGCCCGGTACGGCTCGGTCAGTTCGTGCCGGCCGGTACGACCCTCGTCCGCATTGAACGATCCCATTACTCACGGGACGCCGAGGCGGACATTCAACTTGAGGAGGCGAACCTGACTCAGCGCATCGAGGTACTGTCCAAACGTACCCAGTTGAAAAAGGACCAACAGTCCCTGGAGCAGCGCCATATTCAGACGAAGCTGTCACGCCTGGCCGATCAACGGACGCAGCTTCAAACCAGAATGGCACTGAACGCCAGGGCCCGCCAGCTGACAAAGCGGAGATTGGACCGTGCCCTGTCAAACCGGGCAAAGGGCTTGAACACGATCGACGAAGTGGACAACAAGAAACTGGCCTATATCGACCAGTTGAACGAACAAGCCCGGCTTCAGGAGGAACTGGCCAGCCTGTCGTCAGAGGAGACCGACCTCAACGACGAACTTGAGAGCCTGCGCTCGAAGGGATTGATCGAAATCAATGAGTTACAGGAACTCAAACTTCAACTCACCGATCAGTTGAACGCCCTCCAGGCAAAAGCCGTCACGTTGGTCAAGGCCCCGGTGGATGGCTACGTCAGCGTCGCGCCGCCGCCCCCGGGCCAGCTCGTTCACCCCAACGATCTGGTCACGATCATCAGGTCGCGGCGGAATCAGCTGGAAGCCAGGGTGTTCGTGCCCACTGACGCCATCGGCTTCATCGACGTCGGGCAACGCGTAAACCTGAGATTTGACGCTTTCCCCTATCAGCGATTTGGCAGTGGTGCCGGGCACGTGGTTGCCATTGAGCGGTCGGCACTGGACGCGAAGGATCTGGATGCGCCCATCAGCAACTCCCAGCAACGGGCCTTCTACCCAGTCACCATTGCGCTCGATGACACCCTGACAACCACCCAGGGCGTCCCAATCCGCCTGCGGCCGGACCAGACGCTGCAGGCCGATATCGTTCTGGACCGGCTCCGGATTCACGAGTGGCTGCTCGACCCTCTCTATCGACTTCGCGGGAGACTTGAAACCCCATGATCAACACCTTGCGTTTCCTGTCCACGCGCTCACTGCCCGTCATTCAGCAGTCCGAAGCCGCGGAATGCGGCCTCGCCTGCGTCGCCATGGTTGCCAGCTATCACGGCCACCGTTTGGATTTGCACACCCTGCGCCAACGGCACTCCCTCTCTCTGAAAGGGGCGGACCTTGTCCAGATCATGAATGTGGCGTCCGCTCTGGAGCTCATTCCACGGCCGCTGAAACTCGAGAGTTCAGGCATTGACCAGTTGGTTCTTCCCGCCATCCTGCACTGGGATATGAACCACTTCGTGGTCCTGAAATCGGTTTCCTCAAACGGGGTGCGCATACACTGCCCCGCGCGAGGCGCATTGACCTTGACCCGGGAAGAGGTCGATCAGCACTTTACCGGCATTGCCCTTGAACTGCGTCCCAGTGACGGGTTTGAAAAGAAGGATGAGCGCAGCCCCCTGTCCCTGTGGAGCCTGATTCCTCCGCTGACCGGGATGAAGGCGCTGATAGCCCAGATTCTGGTTGTGTCGCTGGTGCTTCAGGGCCTGGCTCTGCTCTCGCCGTACATGATCATGATCGTCACGGATACCGCCCTGGCAACCGATGACAGCAGCATGCTGACGGTGATTGGCATCGGGTTCCTGCTGCTCGCGTTACTGACCACAATCGCCGAGGTCTTTCGATCGTGGCTGCTGTTGTACTTCAGCAAAACGCTGAATTTCCAGATGGCGGCCCGGCTGTTTCGCCACATGATCTATCTGCCCCATCATTTTTTCACACAGCGGCATGTCGGTGATATCCAGTCCCGCTTCAGTTCCATGGAGTCTGTCAACGAGACCATAACCGGAAGCGTCCTCGCGGCCCTGATCGACGGCGGCATGGTGGTGATCACGCTGGGCCTGCTGTTTAGCTACAGCCAGACATTGGCGTTCATCATCGCCGGTGCAACGTTGGTCTACGCCCTTGTGCGGGTGGTGTCCTTTAACGTTCTGCGCCGGCGATCCGAGGCCGAGATCATGGAATCAGCCAAGGTTGATACCAACTTTCTTGAAACGGTCCGGGGAAATCAGAGCATCAAGATCATGCGGGGCGAGCGCGACCGGGAAGTGGGCTGGCAAAATCGGACAGCGGATGCCATCAACAGTGAAATCAACGTCAACAGGCTCGAAATCTGGCTCAATGGGGTGAACTCGTTGCTGTTTGGTGTCGTTAACGTGGTGGTCATCTGGATTGGCGCTGCGCTGATCATGCAGGGCGAGTTGACGATCGGCGTACTGATGGCGATCACCATGTGGAAGGGCAACTTTGAAGAAAAGGCCGCCAGCTTTATCGAGGCCGTTATTCAGATTGTTCTGCTGGGCCTGCATCGGGACCGGATTGCGGATATCGCCCTGACCGAAACGGAAAACATCGGCACAGATTCCGGGAAAGCCATCGACATTTCAGGGCAGATCGACGTTTCCGGCCTTTCGTACAGTTACTCCGAGATGGACGCGCCGGTGTTATCCGAGCTTTCATTCAGCATAAGGCCCGGCGAATCGGTGGCGTTGACCGGCCCGTCCGGGTGTGGGAAAAGTACCCTGATGAAAGCGCTCATTGGCCTGGTGGAGCCAACGGACGGCGAGGTGCGCATCGACGGCCATCCGATACCACAGCTGGGGCTGGGGCACTACCGGGACCGGATTGGCGTGGTTATGCAGGACGATCAGCTGTTTTCCGGGACGCTCCGGGACAACATCACGTTTTTCAGTACCGCCCCGGATGACGCGAGAATCAAACACGCGGCAGCCATCGCGGCCATCGACGACGACATTGCCGCCATGCCGATGGGCTACGATACCCTGATTGGGGATATGGGAACGGTGCTGTCTGGCGGCCAGAAGCAACGGGTCCTCATTGCTCGGGCCCTCTATCGTAACCCTCGTATCCTGTTCCTGGATGAGGCGACCAGCCACCTCGACAACGCGCTTGAGCGGCGCGTCAGCGACAATATTGCGGCGCTGGGAATTACCCGGGTCATGATTGCACACCGGAAAGAGACCATCGCATCCGCCGATCGGGTGATTGAGCTGCTTGATCTACAAGGGGAACGGCTATCCGCCTGAGGGCGTTACGGCAAAAACTGGGCTTTCAGATCCGCACAACCCGGCCCCACCACGGGCAGCTCCAGGGCCACCGCCTGGGCGGTCATGAACGGAATACCGCGGCGATGGCCATCCACCAGCAGCGTGGACAGGCTGCCCACCAGTGGCATATGGGAGACAAGCATCAGAGGCGACGGCGGCGCACCCTCAAGCAAGGCGTCGAGGCATTGCCCGGGATCGTCGTCCGGCGTCAGAAAGCCGCGCTCTTCCAAAGGGACGTTCAGCACTTCGGCCACGATGGCAGCGGTCTGACGGGCGCGGGTGTAGGGGCTCGCCCAGATCATGGCCGGGCGCCAGTCGCTCTCGGCAATCTGCCGGGCCACGGCGCCCACGGTCAACCGCCCCCGCTCGGTGAGTTCCCGCTGTTGATCGAGGCTGTGCCAACCGGCCTCGCCGTGGCGCATGATAATCAGTTTCATGGCCCTGGATGCCTCCTGTTCCACGCTTGCCGCGCCCGATTCGCTGCGGGGTTGTTCGCAAATGCTATTGGGCAATGGTACGCGGCAGTATGAATTCCACGTCCGAATTCTGGACCGCCATCATCAGACTGTTGATCACCGCGCTGATCGACGCCGACCCGTACAGGATCTCATACAGGCCACGAACCAGCGGCATGTAAATGCCGATGGCCTCGGATTTCTCTTTTACCAGCTTGAGCGTGTAGATGCCTTCGGCCACCTGCCCCAGCTCTTCGACGGCCTCTTCCAGGGCCTGGCCCTTGCCCACCGCGTAGCCAATGCGGAAGTTTCGGCTTTTTGATGACGTACAGGTGACGATGAGGTCGCCCACACCGGCCAGCCCCATGAAGGTCATCGGATTGGCTCCAAGACTCACCGCAAAGCGGCTCATTTCCGCCAGCCCCCGGGTGATCAGCATGGCCTTGGCGTTCTCGCCCATGTCCAGCGCGGAGGCCAGGCCCGCCACGATGGCATAGATATTCTTGAGGGCGCCCGCCAACTCCACGCCGTACACGTCCACGTTGGCGTATACCCGGAAATACTCACACCCGAGGAGATCCTGCACCGCGCGGCGCACGTCCGGGTCCTTGGCGGCGATCACCGTGGCCGTGAGATCCCGGTTGGCGATTTCCGATGCCAGGTTCGGGCCGCTCAGCACGCCGATGCGGCAGCGGGGAATCTCCTCCTGCAGTATCTCGCTCATCAGCTTGAAACCCTGGGCCTCGATGCCTTTGGTCAGGCTGACGACAATCTGCCCGTCCCGGAAATCGCGGCTGTGCTCGCGGATCACGGTTCGGAAGGCTTTGCTGGGGATGGCGACGAACACCAGTTCGGCGCGGCCCACCGCGTCGGCAAGGTCGGTGGTGGGAAGAATGTCGCCGGACAGTTCGACGCCGGGCATGTACCGGCTGTTGATGCGGGTGTCACGGATTTCGCTGGCCTGGTGGTCATCCCGCATCCAGAAGTGAACGCGGTGGCCATTTTCGGCCAGCACTTTGGTCATCGCCGTGCCAAAGCTGCCGCCGCCCAGGACAGCCACGTCCCTGACCTGGGTGTTGCTCCCGGATTGCCGGGGCTCGGTGTAATCAGACATAGTGCTTCCGTTGTCGTGTCGGATCAGCCGTTCTCTTCGCACTCCAGCGCGCGAACCAGATTCTTGAACTCTTCCCGGTTCTTCTGGTTCATGCCCATCAGTACCCGATGCGCGTCCAGCACCTTGTCGCGAACCTGTTGTTCGCTGGCCTTGAGCACCGGGATTTCTTCAAGTTCTTCAATGCGCGAGGCGGGCTCCCGGACAATAATGAATATCTTGTCGAACCCCATCGAGGTGATGATTCGGGTGACGTCGGGATTGGTGGAAATCAGGGTGGGCAGGAAGTGGCTCTGTTTCTGGGCGGCCATGGCGATTTTGGCCAGAAGCCCGAGGGTGGTGCTGTCGATGATCTCGGTTTCGGTCAGATCGATCACCACGGTCTTGAACTGCGGGTCCTGGGTAATGGACTCCACCAGGTTGTCCAGCGTCGAACACAGATTGAGCCGGATTTCCCCGATAAACTTCAGGACGTAGATGCCCTGTTTCTCAGCCTGCAGAATCTTGTAACCAGCCATGATTCACACTGCCACTAATGAGAGGACGCGGTGCCAGGAATTCCCACCGAGTCACTCACCGAGACGATTGCGATGTCGTCCGGGAGCTCGGTCATCGCATCCAGGCTCAGGGCCTCGTTCAGCGATGCGATAGTGTGACGACCTCCCGAGACGAGTTCAAGTAGCCGACGCTCCTTTTCTTCCAGGGATTTGGCGCGTATCACTTCCAGAATCCCGTCGGAAAACAGCAACAGGTGGAACGGTTTGTCCAGCGCCACCTCGTACACCTCCCATTCCGGGCTCTCAAACAGCCCCAGCGGCAACCCACTGCCTTCCAGGAAGGTGGTGCTGCCGCCCTCAAACGACAGGATGGGCATCGGAAAATGCGCACCCACCGCATAGCGCAAGCGCCGCTCGGATTCGCTGATGATGCCAACGAACACCGTGGCGTGCTTGCCCAGGCCGGTGTCCAGCAACTCCGAGTTGATCCGCTCCAGGAACCGCTCCGGGTAAAGGATGTCGTCGCTGGACTGCCTTCTGAGGTTACGCTGGAGGCGGTTGGTCAGATTTTTCAGCAGCACCGTCACGAAGGCGGAGCTGGCACCATGGCCGGACACATCGGCGATGTACACCAGCAGCTTGTCTTCGGACAGGCGAAAGTAATCGAGGAAATCACCACTGAGGTAGAGCGACGGCTTGATCAGATGATCCACCGACAGCCCGCCGGTGATCTGATGTCGCTCCGGCAGCATGCGAAGCTGCACCTTGCGGCCCGCGCTCTGGTCGGCCCGCAGTTCAGAGATGCCGGCCCGAAGGTCACGGTTGGCTTCCTCCAGCTCCTTCCGGTACAGCTGGTTGAGCCGGCTGACCCGGGCCCGGTCCAGCAGCCGGGCGATGACTCCGTCAATCAGGCCCCGGTCGTCCGTCCAGGGCTTCAGAATAACGTCGGCGGCGCCGGCGCGCAGGGCGCTGACCACATCCTGGCTGGACTCCGTGGTGGAGCCGGCCACAATCGGCGTGGCGGCCTCTGCCTCTTCCAGGCGCCCTGCCAGGTCGCGGATGGCGGTGGCGGGCAGATCGGCAAAAAGAACGTCGGGGATGGCATGGCCGAGCTGGCTGCTGGCAGCGGACACGTCCGCGCACCCGGTCACGTAAAAGCCCCGGCTCTCCAGATAGCGGGCAAGGTCCGTGCGCGATTTTTCGTCGGCGTCGATAATCAGAATGCGCTCGGTGCGCGATGCCATGTCGGTTGCCCTAAACTACCATCGGTAAACGAGAAAACAGGGATCTAAGGCCTATTCTGGCACGCCCCTGTGATATAACAAGGCCCGGCTGATGAATTTGGGGGATTCCTGCACATGAGACGCGCGGTAAACGATCTGCTCGGCGCTTACGACAAGCTGATCATGGATCCGGTTCACGGCGGCATTCCCCTGTACCGGCACGAGATCCAAGTGATCGACCACCCGCTGTTCCAGCGGCTTCGCAACATCTGCCAGAACGACATCCTGAGCCTGGTATTCCCGGGGGCCACCCACTCCCGGTTTTTGCACAGTATTGGCGTATTGCACGTGGGCACCCGCATGTTCCGGGGCATGATTGACGCCTATCTGCGGGAACGGCAACTGAGTGACCAGGCCGACCTGACCCTGCACCAACTGGACGCCATCGACTACCTCACCAAAGTCATCCGCCTCGGCTGCCTGCTGCACGACAGCGGCCACTCGAGCTTTTCCCACCAGTTCACCCAGGCGGCCCGCATCCGGGAGCTGATGTCCCGGTCCGACCGCTTCCAGCGGCTGTGGGAGGGCATCGACGTCTCCGAGTACCACAAGCATCCGCCCGAAGAGCTCGAACATGAGCACTACTCCGTCCGGGTCGCCCACGAGGTGCTCACTTCCGTGGACCTGGCCGCCGCCGGTATCGAGCGAAGCGACGTCATCGGCATTATGGAAACCACGGACGTAGCGCCGAGCGAGACCTTTCGCCAGCACGCCCTCACCTTCTGGGCGTTCATCGCCGGCGCCGACGCCCAGAGCGGCGCCATGGCGGAAGCGGACGTGCCAGCCATGGTAATGGGGTTGCTGTCGTCCATTGTGTCCGGGGAAATTGATGCGGACCGGGCCGATTACATGCTTCGGGACGGCTTCCACTCGTCCGTCACCATCGGCGGTCTGAACCTGGACCACCTGCTGACCAACTTTCGTTTCGGCTGGGACCTGAACGAGCCCTGGCTGGGCCTCGCCATCACCCAGAAAGGCCTGGGCGCGCTGGAAGACTTTGTGTACAGCCGCCACCAGATGTACCGCAAGGTGTACGCCCACAAGACCGCGCTGGGCTTCGATTGGGTGCTGCGGGAGGCGATCAACGAGGTGCTGGCCGATCCGGACAACTTTGCCTGGATCGATACCTGCCTGAGCGACATGCGCTATTTCGCCGAGCTGACGGACAGTTTCTTCTGGGAAGCGTTCCGGAAGGTGGCCCGCCAGAATCCGGCGAGCTTTTCCTTCTGCATCGTTCACCGGGTCAAGCTGGACCACCTGGACACCCGGGAGAACCTCTCCTCCGAAGCCATGGCCCGGCACCGGTCCTGGCTGGCAACCGAACTGTCGTTGGACCCGTCCCGGGTGGTGACCTGCTCCATGCGGGCGCGGTTTTCCAATATTCAGGACAATTTCAGCAGCATCAAGGTGCTGGTGCGCGATCCGATCACTCGCCAGCGCTCCCTGCGCCGGATCTCAGAGGTGAGCGCCTTTTTCAGCAAGTTCAGTGACGGCACGATCACCCATTTCTACACCCAGCCGGGGGGCACCAGAGCGCCGGGCGCCAGCTTGACCGAGTAGCCGTTTTCAGTCGCCGGTTTCGGGAGTGACGTTGGCCATTCTCGGGGAGCAGGCCTCATCCCATCGCCGCTACCAGCCCGGCGGCACTCAGGAACGCGCCTTCCACCCGGCCACCGCACAGCCAGTCGCCGGCAACGCCGACGCACTGCTCCGGGGACCACAGATGGCCCGGCTTGGGCTGGTTCTCTGAGCGGGCATAGAGCCATCGATGGGCCAGCCAGTTATCCATCTCGGCCTCCACGCCGGCCACGTCACGAAACGCCTCGAACAGCTGCCGGGCCACGTCCCCGGCCGGATCGTCCAGATGGGCCCGGGTCCAGTCCGCGCTGGCGTGTAGCACCCACCACTGGCCCTCACCTGCCCGTGCCGGCTTGGTGCTGTTGTTGGCGACCCAGAACAGTGCCGGATGAGCCGGCCGTAAGCCGTCAAATCCGGGGTCTACCGGCTCCGGCAGATGGACGGCGGCGGCCCAGCAAGGCAGCATGCCTTCGTCGGCGTGCGGAAGATCGCCGCTCAAGGCCTTCAGCCCGCTGTTTTCCAGAATCGCCAGGCTCTGCGCCGGCGGTGCCGTGACCAGCACCGCATCAAAGCCCCCTTCCTGTCGGCCGTCGTCCGCGACCACCTGCCAGCATCCGGCGTCCCTCGCCATGCGCTCGATTCGCACATTGGCCCGAATAGACACGCCCTCGGAAAGCGCCCGGGTAATGGCGGTCATCCGGGGCGTGCCAACGTAGCGGTGATCCTCCGGAAACGGCTCAAGAACACCGTCGGCGCGCTGAAACCGAAGCCGCCCGGGCCACTCGGCAAACGCCTCGTCGCCGACGTTCTGCGCCAGGAAATCCCGGAACTCTGGGCTACGTACCGTGAAGTACTGGGCGCCCATATCGACGCTCAGGTCCGGGTTGCCGGGGACGCGTTTGGCCGCCAGGCGACCGCCGGGGCCCCGGCTTTTCTCGAACACCACCACGTCGTGGCCACCTTGCTGGAGCAGGCGCGCTGAGGTCAGCCCGGCCACGCCTGAACCGATCACGGCGATTCGCCGTACCGAGGATGAAAATTTGCTCACGGAATTCATTGCGTTTGTGCATCCAATCGGGCTAGCTGCAACGTAAAACAGGCAAGTGATGTCGGAGAGCTAACCGGACCCGACATCGTTGCGGTTCAATAACAGTAGTAAAAGGGCAAACAGGGTATGACCCGAGTGCAACATTGGTTCGTCAACATCCTGAGGTGGTTCGACTCTGACGCGGGTTCGGATCATATCGACAGCACCTCCCGATCGTTCAATTTCATCCGCGTGATCCCCTTCGTGGCACTGCATCTGGCGTGCCTGCTGGCGTTCATAACTGGCTACAGCGCGTTTGCGCTGGCCTTCGCCGCGATCTTTTTTGTCATCCGGATGTTCGCCATCACCGGTTTCTACCACCGGTATTTCGCCCACAAGACGTTCAAGACCAGCCGCCCGGCCCAGTTCCTGTTTGGGCTGCTGGGCGCCAGCGCGGCCCAACGCGGCCCGCTCTGGTGGGCGGCCCATCACCGCCATCACCACCAGCATTCAGACCGGGAAGAGGATCTTCACTCGCCCCACCACGGCGGCTTCTGGTGGTCCCACATGGGCTGGTTCACCTGCGACGCCGGCTTCGCCATGGATGAGCGCCGTGTCCGTGATTGGTTGAAATTCCCGGAGTTGCGGTTCATTAACCGTTTCGACTCCCTGGTGCCGGCTGGCTGTGCGGTGGCCATCTACGCCCTCGGCGAGCTCCTCGACGCCTACGCGCCGTCCCTGGGCACCAACGGATTGCAATTGCTGGTCTGGGGCTTTTTCATTTCCACGGTCGTGCTGTTCCACGCCACCGTGTCCATCAACTCCCTTTCCCATGTCTGGGGCAAGCGCCGGTTTGATACCCAGGACGATAGCCGCAACAACGGCTGGCTGGCGCTGATCACCCTCGGCGAGGGCTGGCACAATAACCACCATCGGTGGCCGCAGTCCGTGCGCCAAGGGTTTCGCTGGTACGAAATCGATTTGACCTGGTACGGGCTCTGGCTGATGTCAAAGCTCGGCATCATCTGGGATCTGAACCCGATACCCCAGCATATTAAGGAGGAGACCCGTCAACTCGACGCTTTGCGGAGGAAGAAGTAATGACGACCGCATCTGTTATTGAAGTCGGAGTGAAAAATCCGGCAGTGCCGGCCACGGTCCAGCGATTCGAAGCACTGTTCAATCAGCTCGACAAGGGCAATCTGAGCCGGCTCCAGGAGGTGTACAGCGAAGACGTCCGTTTCCAGGATCCGTTCAGCCAGGTCGAAGGGCTGGATGCGCTCACCCACTATTTCGCCGGCGCGTATGGCAACGTCATCTCTTGCCGGTTCGAGTTCGCGGCGCCAGTGATCAGCCGGTCGGACGTGGCCATTCCCTGGGTGATGGTCCTGAGGCACAAGCGCATCCGCGGCGGCGAGGAAATCCGTGTTGATGGCATGAGTCAGCTCAAGATCCGGGACGACCGGGTGTGCTATCACCGGGATTACTTTGATGCCGGCCAATTACTCTACGAGCACTTGCCCGCGGTGGGCCGGGTTATACGGTGGATCAGGAAACACGCAGGATGAGTGAACGACTGCAGGGACGGAATTCGATATGGATTACCGGAGCCAGCTCTGGCATCGGCGAAGCGCTGGCACTGGCCCTTGGCCGGGGCGGTCATCGCCTGGTCATTACCGGCCGGCGACGGGACGCGCTGGACGAGGTTGCGGCCCAGTGCGCCGGTAACATCACCTGCGCCCCAGCGGATACCACGGACAGCGAGCAACTGGCGGCCCTGGCCCCGGTGCTGGAGTCTGACGGCCCGCTGAACATGGCCATCCTCAACGCCGGCACCTGCGAATATCTGGACGTCGCCGAGTACCAGAGCGCTGTGATCGAACGGAACCTGACCACCAACGTGATCGGCACCGCCCGCTGTATCGACATCGCCCTGCCCGCCTTGCGCCGGGCACGCGCCCAGGGCCAGTCGGCCACACTGGTGATCGTCGGCTCCTCTGCCTGGTGGTTTCCCTTTGGCCGAGCCGAGGGCTACGGCGCCTCCAAGGCGGCATTAGGTTACCTGGCCCACTCGCTGCGGGCGGATCTCGCCGCAGAGGGTATAGACGTCGTGCTGGTCTCACCAGGCTTTGTGAAGACGCCCCTCACCGACCGCAATGACTTCCCCATGCCGTTTCTGGTAACGGCGGAAGACGCCGCCGAGCGTATTGTCAGCGGTTTGGCCCGCGGCCGAAACGACATCGCCTTCCCACGCCGCTTTACCTGGCTGCTTAAAGCCCTGGGCGCCTTGCCACAACCGCTGATTGATCGCATGGCCGCGTCCATGGCCCGGTCAGCCGACCAGGGGCCCGGCTCTGGCCCCACACCCAATAACACCCAACCGAAGACCGCCTCACAGGAAAACCGGGAATGACTCAGGAACGTCAGCGCATTGCTGTCATTGGCGCCGGCGTTGCCGGACTGACCGCCGCATGGAAACTGGCCGAGCGCCATGATGTGCAGCTGTTTGAAGCGGGCGACTACGCCGGCGGACACACGAACACCGAACAGGTGGCCTCCGGTGGTCGCCTGTGGCCGGTAAACACCGGTTTCATCGTCTTCAATGACTGGACCTACCCGAATTTCATCCGCCTGATGGAACAGCTTCACGTCGCCTACGAAGAAAGTGACATGAGCTTCAGCGTGGACAGCTCCACGAACGGGCTGCAGTACAATGGCACCAGCCTGAACACCCTGTTCGCCCAGCGCCGGAACCTGCTGAACCCATCTTTTCTGCGGATGATCCGGGAAATCCTGCGGTTCAACCGGGAAACCCGTCAGGACCTGGCTTCTGGCGCCATTAACGATCAGGAAACCCTTGGGGATTACCTCAACCGCAACCGGTACTCCCGGTATTTCCGGCAGTACTACATCGTGCCCATGGGCGCGGCCATCTGGTCCGCGCCGGAAATCATGCTGGAACAGTTTCCGATTCGGTTTTTCCTCCAGTTCTTCAACAACCACGGCATGCTGTCGGTGGACGATCGCCCTACCTGGCGAGTGATCACGGGCGGCTCCGCCACCTACGTGACCCGCATGATGGACCGGCTCGGTGATCGCACCCACTTGAACAGCCCGGTGTCGGCGGTGCGACGTTACGAGGACCGGGTCGAGATCGACGTAAACGGCAACACCCAGAGTTTCGACCAGGTGATCCTGGCGTGCCACAGCGACCAGGCCCTGGCCATGCTGGCCGACCCGACGGAGCAGGAGCGCGACGTGCTCGGCGCCATGCTGTACCAGAAGAACGACGTGGTCCTGCACACCGATGCCACGCTTCTGCCCTCAAACCGGCGGGCCTGGGCGGCATGGAACTACTACATTCCCGAACACCGGAGTCAGCCGGTGTCCGTGACCTACAACATGAACATCCTGCAGAACTTCCACGATGCCCCGGACACCTTCTGCGTCACTCTGAACCGCAGCCACGACATCGCCCCGGACACGATCATCAAGCGCTTCGAATACGCCCACCCGGTGTTCACCCTGGAATCGGTGGCGGCGCAGCAGCGCTATGGCGACATCGGCAACCGGCATCGCACCCATTACTGCGGTGCGTACTGGTTTAACGGCTTCCATGAAGACGGTGTGCGCAGCGCGGTGCGGGTTCTGCAGGATTTCGGAATGGAGCTCTGAGATGGCCAGCGCCTGGCTTGAAGGCACCGTTCGCCACCGGCGCCTGGCGCCGGTTCACCACGGTTTTGAATACGCCACCGGCATGCTCGCCCTGGACGTGGACGACTGGTCCCGGGTGACCGGTCTCAGCCCGTTGTTTTCCAGCGAACGCTTTAACTGGCTGTCTCTTTACCGCAAGGACTACTTCGGTGAGCCAGACCAGAGCCTGTCCCACGCCGTTCGCGAGCATGTTCGCCAGGCGACCGGCTGGTGGCCGGACGGGGCCGTGGAGCTGATCACCCACCCCCGGTACTTCGGGTATGTGTTCAACCCGGTGAGTTTCTACTTCTGCTATGCCGCAGACACATCGCCGGCCAGCGGCGATGTGCCCCGGGTGATTGTCGCGCAGATCACCAACACGCCCTGGCTCGAGCGCCACGTCTATTGCCTGGAAACCACCGGCGCCCCGGTTGGCCAGGGTGGCTGGCGCACGGAGCGGTTCGGCTTCGACAAGCGCTTTCACGTGTCGCCGTTCAACGACATGGACCAGCACTACCAGTGGACCTTCAGTTTCCGGGGCCCGGAGCTGCGCATCCACATGAACGTTCGGGAGGGGGACGAGAAGCAGTTTGACGCCACCCTGGTGGTCCAGCGCACCCCCCTGACTCGTAAAACGGTTCATCGCAGCCTGATGCGTTTCCCGCTGGAGGCCCTCAAGGTCACCGCGGGTATCTACTGGCACGCGCTGCGCCTGAAACTTCGTGGAGCGCCCTTTTATACGCACCCTGACAAGCGCTCAGACACTGACCCCGGCTATCGCCAGGGGTCCGACGATGCCGGCCTGGATGTCACCAGCGGCAAGGACTCACGCACTTCTGGTGGAAAGGTAACGTCATGGAGAACCTGAATACGTCCCTACATAGCAAAGACGGCACGCTCGAGCCGACCGCACGTGGCGCCGGCTCCCCAGTGTCCCGGGTGGCCCGCCGTCTGGTCCTGCAACAGCTGAAACGGCTCAAGGGCGGCGTGCTGACCATTCACGAGCCCGGCGAGGCGCCGCTGGTGCTGGGCGATGGCGATCTCTCTTTTCCACCAGCGGAGCTGGTCATCCACAACCACAGCACCTGGCGGGATCTGCTCACCGGGGGCGGTATCGGCGCCGCAGAATCCTATGTGGCCGGGGACTGGACCACGCCGGATCTGGTCGCCCTGCTGCGTTTCTTCACCCGCAACGTCGACCGCATGAACGCGTTTGAAGACCGCTTCGCCTGGATTTCCAAGCCGGCGCTCAAAGGCCTGCACTGGCTCAACCGGAACACCCGGGAAGGCTCCCGCAAGAACATCAGTGCCCATTACGATCTGGGCAACGAGCTGTTTGAGGCCTTCCTCGACCCGACCATGATGTACTCTTCGGCGATCTACCCCCGCGAGGACGCCACCCTGGAAGAAGCCGCCGTGTACAAGCTGGACACCATCTGCCGGAAACTGGACCTCCAGCCCGGCGACCGGGTGGTGGAGATCGGCACCGGCTGGGGTGGATTTGCGGTTCATGCGGCAAAACATTACGGCTGCCACGTGACCACCACGACCATCTCGCGGGAACAACTGGCGCTGGCTCAGGCCCGCGTGGAGGCCGAGGGACTGCAGGATCACATCACCCTGCTGTTCGACGATTACCGGGATCTCACCGGCCAATTCGATAAACTGGTGTCCATCGAGATGATCGAAGCGGTGGGGCCCCAGTTCTTGAACAGCTACTTCCAGCAGATCAGCCACCTGCTCAAACCTGACGGCCTCGCGCTGGTGCAAGCCATCAACATGCCCGAGCAGCGCTACCTCCGGGCCCTGAGAAACGTGGATTTCATCCAGCGCTACATCTTCCCCGGCAGCTTCATTCCCTCGTTTGGTGCCATTCTCGACGCCGTGCGGGGCGATACGGACCTGGTGCTGACCCACGCCGAGGACATCGGCTTTCACTACGCTCGCACGCTGCGGGACTGGAACGACCGGTTCATGGCATTGGGCGAACGGCTGCACGCCATGGGCTACGACGACGCCTTCCGGCGCCTGTGGCATTTTTACTTCGCCTATTGCGAAGCCGGGTTCAGCGAGCGCGCCATCGGCGTGGCCCAGCTGGTCTTTGCCAAGCCCGGGAACAAGCGCCCCAACCTGCTGAGCCAATAACCGTGAGCCCCCGGGTTCGCAATGTCCTCAATTTTATATTGTTCCAGGCCGGTTGGCTGTTTTGCGTGCTTTACCCAGGCCGGCCGGCCGCGTTCGGCGCGATGGCGCTGGTGGCCCTGCACCTGGCGGTGATCAGCCGACACCGGTTAGCCGAGGCCCAATTTATTGGGCTGGGCGTGGTGGCCGGTGCCAGCCTGGATACGCTCTGGCTGAACACCGGCGTGCTGTCCGCGCCCACCGGGGCACTGGGGGTTGCCCCACCCTGGCTGGTGGGGCTGTGGGCGATGTTCATGACGACGGTCTGCCACTCCCTGTCCTGGATGGATGATCGGCGGTGGCTGCCGTTTCTGCTGGCGCCCATTGCGGGCCCCTTCGCCTACTGGTCTGCCGCCGAACTGGGGGCGGTCAACCTGGATCGGGGGGCCTTATCCCTCGCCGCCCTGGCCCTGGGGTGGCTGGTGCTGTTTCCTCTGCTACTCTGGGTTCGCCGAACGCTCTACACGGAGTTGTGCCATGATCCTGCGTAGTCCGGCGCCGGGCATCCGGCGCCCGCTCACCGTCCTGGGCCTGATGGTTCTGTTGCCAACCGGCCTGCAGGCCGCTGAGTTCCGGTTTACCGGTACCGCCAGCGCCAGCGCCAGCGCCAAGGACGGTCGCGTACTGTATACCGAAACGCACCAGGTGACGGGACGCTGTGAAGGTGGCGTGTTTCGCCCCTCGGAAGACCTCGCCCGCTACCGCCAGCACAGCGGCGACGGCCCGGGCGATAATGGCAACAGCGGTGAGGAAATCGCCAGCAAAACCGCCGATTACAACGGCTCGCCCCTCCGTCCCGCCGTCCATTTCCAACAGCCGGGGTTCGATGAATCGATCCGCATTGATTACCCGGAGGCTGGCCAGGTGCGCATCCGCTGGACTCGGCCGAACGGCGACACCAAACGCTGGCAGATCGACCAGCCCAAGCGCCTGGTGGTGGATGCCGGCTTTGACAATCTGGTTCGCCAGAACTGGGACACCCTGAAAGCCGGCAAGACCGTCTCGTTCCGCTTCCTGGCTCCGACACGCGGTGACTATTACGGCTTTGATCTGGTACCGGAGAACGTCGAGGGCATCAATGCGGCGCTGGAAGTGGCCATTAAGCCCACCAGCACCGTGCTGAGCTTTCTGGTTGACCCCATTCACCTCGGCTACAACGACCGGGGCGCGCTCACTGACTACCGGGGCTTGACCAACATCCGCAAGAACGCCGATGGCAATTACAACGCCCACATTCGTTACCGGATCGACGCGTATCCCGACTGTTCGCTGCTACCGGCCGGTGAATAGCCGGTTGATGTGTTACACTTCGGCCACCGGCGGGCCGGCGTCCAATGTGCCCGCTCGCACTCTCGACATCCGCCGACAACGCCTGCCAGGAGCCGACTGAGCCATGAAGTTCGTGTCCTTCAATGTGAACAGCGTCCGTACCCGCCTGCACCAGCTCCAGGCTTTGGTGGATGAGTGCCAGCCGGACGTGATCGGGCTTCAGGAAACCAAGGTCCAGGACGATGATTTCCCCGTCGATGAGATCCGCGCCCTTGGCTATCACGTGCATTTCCACGGCCAGAAAACCCACTATGGCGTGGCCCTGCTGTCCCGCGAGGCGCCGGTGTCCGTCCAGAAAGGCTACCCCTGGGACCCGGAAGACGCCCAGCGACGATTAATCACCGGCACGTTTGAGGTCAATGGGGACACCCTTACCGTGGTCAACGGCTACTTTCCCCAGGGGGAAAAGCGCAGCCATCCGGTCAAGTTCCCCGCCAAGGAGAAATTCTACGCCGACCTGATGCGTTACCTGGACGATCTGAAGCAGACCGGCGGCCACCTGGTGGTGATGGGCGACATGAATATCTCCCCCACGGACCAGGACATCGGCATCGGTGCGGACAACGCCAAGCGCTGGCTCAGGGACGGCAAATGCAGCTTCTTGCCGGAGGAACGGGAATGGCTGGCGCAGGTTCAGGGCCGAGGGCTCACGGACGTGTTCCGACACCTGCACCCGGACGAGAGCAACACCTTCAGCTGGTTTGATTACCGCAGCCGCGGCTTTGAGCGGGACCCGAAGCGGGGCCTGCGGATTGATCTCATCCTCGCCAGTGACGGCCTGCTGCCGAAAGCCAGCGCCGCCGGCGTCAGCTACGATATTCGCGCCATGGAACGGCCCTCGGACCACTGTCCGGTCTGGGCCCGTTTCGACCTGTAACCGGCGCGGGGCGCGCCATGAAAAAAATCAAGACCCGGGACCGCATCCTCGACGCCAGCCTGTCGCTGTTCAACGGGCTGGGCGAACCTAACGTCACCACCCTGCTGATTTCCGATGAACTCGATATCAGCCCGGGCAACCTCTATTACCACTTCAAAAGCAAAGGCGACATCGTCTCCGAGCTGTTCGACCACTACGAAGCAGAGATGAACGACCTGCTGGCCGTCCCGGAAGACACCGACATCAGCCTGGACCAGATGGGCTTCTTCCTGCACCTGCTGTTCGAGAGCGTGGCCCGTTACCGGTTCCTGTACCAGGATCTGGTGAACGTACTGTCCCGGTACGACGCCCTTCAGAACCGCTTTCGGCGCATTCTCAATCGCAAGCAGCAGGCGTTTGGCCGGTTGTGCGACAGCTTCCGCCGCCAGGGGATGATGGACATCGGCGAGGCGCAACTGGAATCACTACGTGAACAGTTAACGCTAACGATTTGTTATTGGAGCAGTTTTGATTCGCTATCCCATCTGGATAATCGGGACGCGGTGGGTCCCGGCCGGGGCGTATACCAAATGCTGAACCTCTTGATGCCCTACTTCACCGGACCGGACCGGGAAGAACTGGCGATGATCAGCCAGGACTACCTGTAGACGCCGGAGGCGGATCCGGCGACCCGTGACAGGTCCGGGGCTCCGACGTCTCGCCTATTCTTCTTCGTCCTTGCGTCCGCGCAGCTCGGCCATTTCCTGCTCAAGCTGAGCAATCCGCTGCTCCAGCGCGCCAATCTCTTCCCGGCGGTGAATGCCGAGCCGCCGCAGAGCGCCGGACACGCGCTGGTCAAACAGGCTTTCCAGGCGGTCCCAGGTGCCGGTGGCACGCTCCCGCACGCCTTCCACCCGGTCCTCCACCGAACGGACCTGTTTTTCCACCACGCCGCGGGTCTTGGTTTCAAGCTGCTCACCTTCCTGGACCAGACGCTCGAAAAAGCGACCCGCGTCTTCCTCGGCTTTGGTGTAGGCACCCAGGCCGGCCAGCCAGATCTGCCGGGCGGAGTCCTTGATTTTGTCCGCCAGCTGCGGGTCGGACTCGGGTTTGCGGTCTTGGTCGTCAGACATGACATCGGCCTCGGAACATAGGAATGAGCCCGGCCATTGTAGTACAGCCCTGCCCTGAATGCAGCGCCCGGCAAGGCCCCGGCATAAGCAGCCCGTCCATATGAAAAAATGTTTTCAGCAAAACACGGGCACGGCTTGAACTGTTCAAATTATGGTCAATACTTCCCGTTACCGGCACCTCCGGGCGCCGGTTTGTCTGGAAGTCTTTCATGGATACTACTCGCACGCCTCTGCCCGGCCCCCTTTGCCGGGCTTTTTTTCGCCCGGCGGCCGCCCGTCTCACCACCCGATCTTCCCGCCGGGCCAGACAGGTTATTGCATTTACTTATAAGGTTATGCCATTTTTTGTTGTACGCTACACCAACGGTTATTCCTGGCCTTTGGGGCTACAAAACCACCCGTTTTCCACAACACCCGAACCCACAGGAGGTCAATCATGGACATTGCCTGGGACGCATTCACCCCCTGGTCCGCCCTCGCCGGCGGGCTTCTGATTGGCCTGGCGGCGGCACTGTTTGTGCTGCTGAACGGCCGTATTGCCGGCATCAGCGGCATTCTCGGAGGCCTGCTGACGCCGGTACGGGGCGACCTGCTTTGGCGCATCGCTTTTCTGGCAGGCATGGTCGGCGCGCCGGCCGTATGGGTGCTGTTTTCCGGGATGCCAGAGGTGACCATTGACGCGGGCTACCCGGCCCTCATTGTGGCCGGCCTGCTCGTGGGCGTTGGCACCCGATACGGGTCCGGTTGCACCAGTGGTCACGGCGTGTGCGGCCTGTCACGACTGTCGGTCCGCTCATTGGTGGCGACCGTGAGCTTCATGGGCGCGGGTTTTGTCACCGTTTACGTTGTTCGTCACCTGTTGGGGGTCTGAATCATGGTTCGTTACACCCTTGCCTCTGCCCTGGCCGGCCTGGTGTTTGGCCTCGGCCTGATCATCTCCGGCATGGCCAACCCGGCCAAGGTGCTCGGCTTCCTGGACCTGGCCGGCCTGTGGGACCCGTCCCTGGCATTCGTGATGGGCGGCGCCATACTGGTCGGGTTGTTCGCCTTCACCGTGGCCAAACGGCGCACCCTGTCGTTCCTGGGGTTTGCCATGAAGTTGCCCACCAACACAACGGTGGATCGCCGGCTGGTGATCGGCAGCCTGATGTTCGGCGTGGGCTGGGGCATCGCCGGCTTCTGCCCGGGGCCCGCGCTGGTGGCGCTGGGCGCCGGCTACACCAAGGCCGCCGTATTTGCCATCGCCATGGTCGCCGGCATGGTGCTCTTCGAACTCATCGAGCGCCGCCGCGCAACATCCTGACGGAATTCTGATACCTTACTCCCCGGAAACTCGCGGCGGCGAGCGATCGTTCTTGCCGCCGCGCTTCACTGACTGGAGGACCCCCATGGACATCCGCAAGATTGATGACACGCTCTCTGTCTCCCCCCAATTGACCGTGGACGACGTCGCCGAAGCCGCCCGGCTCGGGTTCCGTACCCTGGTGGCCAACCGTCCGGACCACGAAGAGCCCGGCCAGCCCGCCATGGCCGACATCGCCGCCGCTGCCCGGGAACACGGCATAGCCTGGGTCTACCAACCCGTCGCCTCCGGCAACATCACCGATGACGACGTGGACGCCTTCGCCCCGATGATCCGGGATGCCGACAAACCCGTACTGGCTTTCTGTCGCTCCGGCACCCGCTGCACCGTGCTCTGGGCGCTCAGCTCGGCCCGCGAGGCCAGCCCGGAAGAAGTGGTCACACGGGCCCGTCACGCCGGATTGGACATTGGCGGCCTGATCCCGAGGCTGGCGCAGCAGTACCGTCTGAAACACTGAGCCGGCTACCCGAACCAGACAGGATTCCCGAATGAGCTTTCAAGGCGTCACCGACTACCGCCACAACCAGCCGGATCGGCTGGGCGTGCTGATCACCAATCTGGGCACCCCCGATGCACCGACACCATCCGCCCTGCGGCGGTACCTGGCGGAGTTTCTCTGGGACCCGAGGGTGGTGGAGGTGCCGCGACCGATCTGGTGGATGATCCTCCACGGGGTCATCCTGCGCATTCGTCCGAGACGCAGCGCAAAGGCCTACGCCAGCGTGTGGCAGCCGGAAGGCTCGCCCCTGCTGACCCACACCGCCCATCAGGCCGAAGCCCTTAGAGCCGCCCTGAAAGCCCGATACGGGCAGGATATTGTGGTGGCCTTCGCCATGCGCTACGGCAACCCGTCGATTCCCAAGGTGCTGGACGAGCTTCAGGCCGAGGGTGTGCGGCGCCTGCTGGTTCTGCCGCTGTATCCGCAGTATTCGGCGTCCACGTCCGCGTCGACCTTTGACGCCATCTCCCGGGACTTCCAGAGCCGTCGCTGGCTCCCGGACCTGCGGTTTGTCTCCCATTACCCGGACTTTCCGCCGTACATCGAGGCCATGGCCAAACACATCGAAGCTCACTGGGCGGAACACGGCCGGAGTGACAAGCTGGTGCTTTCCTTCCACGGTGTGCCCAAGAAGTATCTGCTGCGGGGCGACCCGTACCACTGCGAGTGCCACAAAACCTCCCGGTTGCTGGCCGAACGGTTGGGGCTGTCCCGCGAGGATTACCTCACCACCTTCCAGTCGCGCTTCGGCCGAGAGGAATGGCTGCGCCCCTACACCGACGAAACCCTCAAGGCCCTGCCGGGCAAAGGCGTGCGCTCCATCGACGTGTTCTGCCCCGGCTTCTCCTCGGATTGCCTCGAAACCATCGAGGAGATCAACGTGGAGAACCGGCATTACTTCCTGGACGCCGGCGGCGAGCGCTTCGAGTACATCCCGGCGCTGAACGCCACTCCTGGTCACATTGACGCGCTGACCCAATTGGTGGAAGAAAACCTGCAGGGCTGGGCCCGGCCGGACAACGCGCCGGAGACCCTGGCGGCCCGGCAAGCGCGCGCCGATCGCTGCCGTGAGGCGATGCCGGATTAACCGGGAGAGGGGTCGACGGAAATTACGTGGCCGCTCGGTGGCGGCTGCGTGATCTGAGCGCACATAAAACCACTGCGGCTTCAGACGGAGCAGACATTGCATTGAAACGATCGGGGAAACGAAGAAAAAATGGCGGTGGGCCAGGGATTCGAACCCCGGGACGGCTCATCACCGTCGGCGGTTTTCAAGACCGCTGCATTCAGCCACTCTGCCAGCCCACCATGCATTACCGACGCTGGACGCTCCGATAATGTGTCATTACGGGCGGGAGCCCATAACGGTTTTTCGGTGCTGCCGATGCGACAGCGGTGAGCATGATACCGGAATCCCATGCTCTGTCAACGCCTTGCGCGAACCGGTCCGCCCCCGGAAACATTAACGGTTTGTAATGGAATCCTTTTTTAAGGTTTCTGTCTCAGAGCATTGAAAGTTGCGATTCCGACATTATGATGAGACTCAGATCCTAGTCGTTACACAACGGAGAAGACCATGGAAAACAGACGATTCGGCGTGCAGAACACCCAGGAGGGGTATAACACACCCCAGACCGAGCGTGCGTCCGCCGGCATCAGCACGGATGCAATGAAGGTGCTGCGGAACACCTACATGCTGCTGGGCATGACCCTGGCGTTCTCGGCCCTGACCGCGTTCCTGAACATGAACGGCGCCCATCCGGGCTTCCTGATCACCATCGTTGGCTATCTGGGCCTGCTGTTTGCCACCTATAGCCTGAAGAACAGCCCCTGGGGCATCGTGACCACCTTTGCCCTTACCGGCTTCATGGGCTACACCCTGGGCCCGATCATCGGCGCGTTCGTGGCCGCTGGCGCCTCCCAGATTGTCGCTCAGGCCCTGACGCTGACGGCGGTGGCGTTTGTCGGTCTCTCCGCAACGGCCATCATCACCAAGAAGGACTTCAGCTTCCTGTCCAGCTTCCTGACCGCTGGCGCGTTCGTCCTGATCGGCGCCATGGTCCTGGCCTATTTCATGGAAAGCTCTGCCCTGCAACTGGCCGTGTCTGCGGGCTTCACCGTGTTCGCCTCCATCATGATCCTCTTTGAAACCAGCCAGATCATCAAGGGCGGCGAGCGGAACTACATCATCGCCACCGTGGGCCTGTACGTCTCTATCTACAACCTGTTCCTGAGCCTGCTTCAACTGCTGGCCGCGTTCAGCGGCGACGACTGATTCGCCGACACGCCCCGAACGTCAGAACCCCGGCCTTGCCGGGGTTTTTTCTTTGGGTAAACTGGTGCCGAATCCAACACAGGGCCAGGTATGACGTCCTCCATCCCCCCACAGGCCGAGACACCGGCGATTGCGCCAACCGCGTTCACACTGGTGATTACCGGCGCGCCCTACAGCAGCCAGGCACCGCAGACCGCGCTCTCGTTTGCCCGGGCTACCGTGGCTGCCGGCCACCGGATCCACCGGGTGTTCCTGTACGGGGACGGCGTTCACCTGGCCTCCGCCCTCGCCGCGCCGCCGTCCGACGAACCGGACTGGCCCGCAGAGTGGGCCGATTTCCTGAAGGCAAATGGTATTCAGGGGATCGCCTGCATTGCCTCGGCCCTGCGCCGAGGGGTCGTGGACAGTGCCGAGCAGGCCCGCTACGCGTTGCCCGGGCACAATCTTCGGGCACCATTCGAGCTGGCCGGCCTTGGGGAATGGGTGGACAGCCGTCTGGGTGACGGCAAAGTGCTTTACTTCCACGGGGGGCGATAACCGATGACCACGTTGGTAGTGATCGATCGGGCACCCTATGGCGACTGGAGCGGCCGGGAGGCACTGGACATGGCGTTCGCGCTGGCCGCTTTCGATCAGCCCGTGTCACTGCTGTTCCTGGGCGCCGGGGTGGCGTGGCTGCGCCCGTCGGAAGCGGGCAGCGACGGCCCCGCTGGGGCCCTGGGACAAAAAGCTGTACACCGGAACCTGTCGGCAGCGCCGGTGTTTGGCGTGGACGAGATCCTGGCGTGCCGGGCAAGCTGCGAGCGATTCGGTGTCGCGGGCAACCTGGTGATGCCTGCCCGCCCTGTCGACGTGACCCCGGAGCTGTACGCCGGTTACGACCACATCACCTTTGCCGGATAAGACGCACCCCATGGCGACCCTGAACACCCTGCACATCGTTAATCGCACCCCGGACCAGGCCCGATTCCAGCACTGCCTGGCCGCCCTGGCGGACGGTGATGCCCTGCTGCTGACGGAAAACGCGGTGCTGGCCCTGGCCGGGAACCACCTCGCCGGTGTGACGGTGCCCGTGTACGCGCTGGTGGCCGATGCCGCTGCCCGGAGCCTTGAGCCGGGCGCCGAACAGGGTATCGATTACGCCGGCATGGTGTCCCTCTCGGCCCGGGCCAAACGGGTGATCAGTTGGTAACCGCCCAAGATTCAGGAGCCACGCGCACCATGACCAACCCGAACTTACCGGAACGCAACAACGAGGGTTTCCTGGAGGACCCCCGCGCCTGGACACCGGCCGTTGCCGAGATCGTTGCCAGGGAGAGTGGTATCGAACTGAATGACAATCACTGGGAAATCATTCAGTTCCTGAGGAATTTTTATAAAGAGCATGAGATGTCGCCGCCCTCGAACCGGTTGTTCGTGAAGGCGGTTAAAGAGGCGCTGGGGGAAGATCGTGGCAACAGCATCTACCTGATGGGGCTGTTCCCGGGCACGCCCGCCAAGACCGCCTGCCGGATTGCCGGGCTACCCCGGCCCACCAACTGCCTGTAGAACCCGACGCAGATCGCCGTCGCGGTGCCGTGTGGCGGCCCGCCCGTGGTTATGGCCGTACGGAGAATCAGAGCGTCAGGTACGTCAGGCTCACGTATTGCAGCAGCCCGGCCAGGGCGCCGAACACGCCGCCCACCACCATCAGCTGGATTTCTTCTTCGTGAAACGCCGGGCGCAGGATGCCCTGGAACTCTCGGGGCCCGAGGGCTTTCATTTGCCCAGCCAGCACCTTGGCCACCACGGGTGCCCGATCCCGGTTAAAGCCTGGGTCGGCAAAGACGTCGCCGGTGGCGGTCACCGCCCGGGCGTACATGGCCTTTTTCAGTTCCGTGTAGCCGGTCACGCCCACGGACATCTGGGTCGCGGTGCGCAGCACCGGTGAGTTGTCCAGCAGTGGCCTCAGGTGTTTCTGAATCATGGCCCGGGTGCGGTCGCCGTGGGCACCGTGAATCATGGCGTCGGCCACCTTTTCGACGGTGATCAGTTCCTCCGCCACCAGCCGCGCCCAGATCTCGCTGATTTCCGGCTGACGGCGCAGGAACAGCCCCTGGATCCTCCAGAACAGTACTCGCCGGGGTAGCACCGGTGAGAAAATGCGGTGAATAGCCAGCCAGTTGGTGGCAAAACCAATGGCAAAGCCCGCCAGCGGCAGAACCCAGGGCTCCGGATACCGGGTCCAGAAGGGCACGACAAGCGCGCCCAACAGGCCGCCAATAATCGCGCCGTAGTTGATCACTGAACGCAGCTCGACGGCCCCTGCTTCCTTGAAGATGCGGTTCATCAGGTCCGGGTGCTGCTGCAGCTCGCGACTCAGCAGCGCCTTCAGGTCCACCAGCTCATCCAGATCGTCACCAAAGTCCTCCACCAGGCTTTCAATGCACTGGGGCAGCTCCGCCCTCGCCCACCGATAGATCCGTTCCCGAAGAAACCGGGGCAGGTTGTCCCACAGCACCGGATGGCGCTCGTACATGATGTCATCGATGTACTCGTCCACCCGGGGCAACAGCTGAGTCACCACCTGCTCCACAATGCGCTGGGGTTCCAGCTGCGCATAGACGTCGTTCAGGTTGCCGAAGGTCTGTAGCGTCTGGTCGATGCAGATGTGGGCCATCTTCTCGGCCTTCCGGGGAATCACCCCCTGCCAGCCAAGCACGCCCACGCCGATGAAGCGAACCGGATGGAACGACATCTGGATAGCCAGCCAGTTGGTGGCCCAACCGGTGACGGCGGCCATGGCAGGCACAGAGAGCAGCGCTGAATCAATCAAGAGTTACCCCGGAAAACCAAAACGGCCACGCCGCGTATCGTTCGTTCTTCAAGGCCCCGCAAGGCCCTTATGGTATGCCATACAGGATGAAGGAACGACGACAGCGCCGCATTGGCCGTGTCGCCACTGCATCCCGGGTGATGCGGCAGCATCGGGAGGCAGTGGCGCCGGGCGAGGCGAAACGCCTCGGCGAGGGAGGCTTACTGGTAGTAGGCGTTTTCGGTAACGGTGTGGTCGGTCACGTCGCGCACGGCGGTAATTTCCGGCACCCGCTCTTTCAGGGTGGTTTCGACGCCCTGCTTGAGCGTCAGACTGACCGCCGAGCAGCCCTGGCAACCGCCACCAAAGCGCAGAACCGCGACGGACTCCTCAACAATCTCCACCAGCGAGACTTCGCCGCCGTGGGCCGCCAGGTTCGGGTTGATCTCGGACGCCAGGATGTAGTTCACGCGTTCCGGCAGGGGCGCGTTTTCGTCCACCTTGGGCACTTTTGCGTTGGGTGCCTTGATGGTCAGTTGGCCACCCATCTTGTCCTTGGAGTAGTCCACGTAGGCCTCTTCCAGGAACGGAACAGAGTTGTGGTCCAGGTACAGGGTGAATTTGCCCAGGTCCAGCTGCTCGTCAGTGGGCACTACTTCGTTGGGCGGACAGTAGGCGAGGCAGGTTTCCGCGTTGCGCGTGCCCGGCTGGGTAACAAAAATGCGGACACCCATGCCGTCGACGTCCTGCTTCTCAATCAGCTGAGCGAGGTAGTCCCTCGCGGAATCGGTTACAGTCACCAAGGCCATAGTTGTTACCCGTCTGTAAATGTGGGTCTCATTTTAGGAGACTTCGCAGAAACATAAAAGACCAAGTAAAATAGTCGGGCATTATTGGGGTCATGACTTTTACGTACGCCCTCCTGCCTCCGGTGCGCTGCCTGTGGCCCGGCACATGATCATGATCAATGGTTCTGAGACGGACTGCGCCAATTTTGCTATGATCCCGCGCCTCGTACGTACGTGATCGTACGGATACGCCCGGCAACAAGACGTTGAAACCCGAACTGCGGAAGAAGACCCAATGACCGATCGCACCACCCGTCTGGAACAGCTCCACCAAGCCCTGAAAGAGCGCATCCTCATTCTTGACGGCGCCATGGGCACCATGATCCAGAACCAGAAGCTGGACGAAGCCGCGTTCCGGGGCGATCGGTTCCGCGATTTCGAGCGCGAGGTCCAGGGCAACAACGATTTACTCAACCTCACCCAGCCGGCCCTTCTGCGGAATATCCACGCGGAGTATTTGGACGCGGGCGCGGACATCATCGAAACCAACACGTTCAACTCCACCCAATTGTCCCAGGCGGACTACGGCATGGAATCCCTGGCCCGGGAATTGAACGTGGCTTCGGCGAAACTCGCCCGGGAAATTGCCGACGAGTACACCGCCCGCAACCCGGACAAGCCGCGGTTCGTGGCCGGCGCCGTCGGCCCCACCTCTCGCACGGCGTCCATTTCACCGGATGTAAACAACCCGGGCTACCGCAACGTTGACTTCCAGACATTGGTGGACAATTACTACGAGGCGGTGTCCGGCCTGGTGGAAGGTGGCTGCGACATCATCCTGATTGAAACCATCTTTGACACCCTGAACGCCAAGGCGGCGGTGTACGCCACCCAGCAGTTTTTCGAAGACAGCGGGATTGAGCTGCCGATCATGATTTCCGGCACCATCACGGACGCCTCCGGCCGTACCCTGTCCGGCCAGACCACCGAGGCCTTCTACAACTCCCTGGCCCACGCCAAGCCGTTGTCGATCGGCCTGAACTGCGCGTTGGGCGCGGACGCGCTCCGCCCTTACGTTGAAGAGCTGTCCAACAAGGCGGAAACCTACGTCTCCGCCCACCCGAACGCGGGCCTGCCCAATGAGTTTGGCGAATACGACCAGACCCCCGAGGAAATGGCCGAGATCATTGAAGGGTTC
The DNA here is from genome assembly GCF_037080155.1 of Marinobacter sp. C2H3. NCBI lineage: Bacteria > Pseudomonadati > Pseudomonadota > Gammaproteobacteria > Pseudomonadales > Marinobacteraceae > Marinobacter > Marinobacter sp. C2H3. The sequence goes on from NZ_JBBBNZ010000002.1 coordinate 101,555, forward strand.
GCCCGGGACGGGTTCCTGAACATCATCGGTGGCTGTTGCGGGTCACGGCCCGAGCACATCGAGGCCATTGCCAACGCCGTCGCCAAGTACCCGCCCCGTGCCATCCCGGATCGCCCCAAGGCGTTGCGGCTGTCCGGCCTGGAGCCGTTCACCGGGGATGAGAACACCCTGTTCATCAACGTGGGTGAGCGCACCAACGTCACCGGCTCGAAACGCTTTCTGCGGTTGATCAAAGAAGAACAGTACGAAGAGGCCCTGAGCGTTGCCCGGGACCAGGTGGAAAACGGCGCCCAGATCATCGACATCAACATGGATGAGGGCATGCTGGATTCAAAGGAGGTGATGGTCACGTTCCTCAATCTGGTGGCCTCGGAGCCGGACATCTCCCGGGTGCCAATCATGATCGACTCGTCCAAGTGGGACGTGATCGAAGCCGGCCTGCGCTGTATCCAGGGCAAGGCCGTGGTCAATTCCATCAGTCTGAAGGAAGGCGAAGAAGCATTCGTCCAGCGGGCGCGGGACTGCATGCGCTACGGCGCCGCCGTGGTGGTCATGGCGTTCGACGAAGACGGCCAGGCAGACACCTACGAGCGCAAAACCGAGATCTGCAAGCGCTCCTACGACGTGCTCACCGGCATCGGCTTCAATCCCGCCGACATCATCTTCGACCCGAACATCTTTGCCATCGCCACCGGTATTGAAGAGCACAACAACTACGCGGTGGACTTCATCAACGCCAGCCGCTGGATTCGCGACAACCTGCCCCACGCGTCCATTTCCGGCGGTGTGAGCAACGTGTCGTTCTCCTTCCGGGGCAACGATTCGGTGCGCGAGGCCATCCACTCGGTGTTCCTGTACCACGCCATTAAGGCGGGCATGAACATGGGTATCGTCAACCCTGGCCAACTGGTGATTTACGACGAGATCGAGCCCGAACTAAAAGCCCTGGTGGAAGATGTCGTCCTGAACCGTCGGGACGACGCCACCGACCGGCTGCTGGAGGCCGCCGAGAAGTTCAAGGGCAAAGGCGGCAAGACCCAGGAGGAAGACCTCGCCTGGCGTGAGTGGCCGGTGGAAAAGCGCCTGGAACATGCCCTGGTCAAGGGCATCACCAACTACATCCTTGAAGACACCGAGGCCTGCCGCCTGAACGCCAGCCACCCGATCGAAGTGATCGAGGGGCCGCTGATGGACGGCATGAACGTGGTCGGCGACCTGTTCGGCGACGGCAAGATGTTCCTGCCCCAGGTGGTGAAAAGCGCCCGGGTCATGAAACAGGCGGTGGCCCACCTGATTCCGTTCATTGAGGCGGAAAAGACCGAAGACCAGCAGGCCAAGGGCAAAATCCTGATGGCCACGGTGAAGGGCGACGTCCACGACATCGGCAAGAACATCGTGGGCGTGGTGCTGCAGTGCAACAACTATGAAGTGATCGACATGGGCGTCATGGTGCCCTGCGAGAAAATCCTCGAGACCGCCAAAAAAGAGAACGTGGACATCATCGGCCTGAGCGGCCTGATCACCCCTTCCCTGGATGAAATGGTGCACGTGGCCCGGGAGATGCAGCGACTGGACTTCAACATCCCGCTGATGATTGGCGGCGCCACCACCTCCAAGGCCCACACGGCGGTGAAGATCGAGCCCCAGTACAAAAACGACCTGGCGGTGTACGTCTCAGATGCCTCCCGCTGCGTGAACGTGGCGTCCCAGTTGCTCAGCCGCACCGCCAAGCCGGCGTTCGTGGAGGCCGCCCGGGTGGAATACGACGAGATCCGCGAACGCCGCAAGAACCGGGGCGACCGCACCAAGCTGGTGTCCCTGAAAGAAGCCCGCGACCGCGCGCCGGACATCGCCTTCGACGGCTATGAGCCGCCTCGCCCGGCGTTTACCGGCGTTCGGGTGTTTGACGACTACGATCTGAAAGAGCTGGTGGAGTACATCGACTGGACACCGTTTTTCATCTCCTGGGACCTGTCCGGCAAATACCCGGCGATTTTTGACGACCCCAAGCGCGGCGACGCCGCCCGCACCCTGTTTAACGATGCCCAGGCCATCCTCAAGCGCATGGTGGACGAGAAGCGGGTGACCGCCCGCGGCGTGGTGGGCTTCTGGCCGGCCAACCGCCGGGGTGACGACATTGTGCTCTATACCGACGACAGCCGCTCCGAGGAACTGACGGTGCTGCACCACCTGCGCCAGCAGGATGAGAAAGCCCCGGGCAAACCGATGATGGCGCTGTCCGACTTTGTCGCCGACATCGGCCGGGACGACTACGTCGGCGGCTTTGCCGTCACCACGGGCATCGGCGCTGATGAATTCGCCGAGGAATTCCGGGCGAACAACGACGACTACAATGCGATCATGGTCAAAGCCCTGGCGGACCGGCTCGCGGAAGCCTTTGCCGAGCGCATGCACGAACGGGTGAGGAAGGAATTCTGGGGCTACGCCACGGACGAGCGGTTGGCCAACGAGGACCTGGTGAAAGAACGGTACCGGGGCATCCGCCCGGCGCCCGGCTACCCGGCCTGCCCGGACCACACCGAGAAAGGTACCCTGTTTGATCTGCTGCAGGCCACCGGCAACGCCGGCATCGAGCTGACCGAGCACTTTGCCATGTACCCGGCAGCCGCCGTTTCCGGCTGGTACTTTGCCCACCCGGACGCCAAGTATTTTGCGGTCGGCAAGATTGGGGTGGACCAGGTGGAGGACTACGCCGAGCGTAAGGGCGTGTCCAAGGCCGACGCCGAGCGCTGGCTCATGCCCAGCCTGGCCTACGACCCGGCGGAGTAATCCGCCGGGTTCCGGTTACTGGCCGGAGACCCACACCACGGCGAACGCCACCGCCAGGAGAATCAGCAGGACAGCGGCGATGGCATCCACCTCGCTGTCCGAACGCAGGCTCTTTTTCACAGTGCGTTACCTTTTTCGGTTCCCATCTTTCAGTTAAGCAGGAAATCCTTCCCGGTCCACCTTTTCTTTATCACCTGAATCGATAAACATATTTAGAAATAATCATTTTGGAAATAAAAACCCGGTGTTATCCTGCCGCTCTGATATATGCACCCTGCGGGAACGCCTGAATTATGTACGTTTACGACGAACACGACCGACAGCTCGCCCAGGAACGGGTTGCCCAGTTCCGGGACCAGACCGAACGCGCCCTGGCCGGCGAACTTTCCGAAGACGAGTTCCTGCCCCTGCGGCTCCAGAACGGTCTGTACATTCAGCGCTTTGCTCCCATGCTGCGCATCTGCGTGCCCTACGGCATGCTGCGTTCCGACCAGTTGCGCCGGCTGGCCCGCATTACCCGCGACTACGACAAGGGCTATGCGCACTTCACCACCCGGACCAACATCCAGCTGAACTGGCCGCGCCTGGAAGACGTGCCCGATATCCTCGCCGAGCTGGCCGAGGTGGAAATGCACGCCAACCAGACCAGCGGCAACTGCATCCGTAACACCACCACCGATCCGTTCTCCGGCGTTCAGGAGGACGAAATCGCCGATCCGCGCCCGTACTGCGAGATCATCCGGCAATGGTCCACCTTCCATCCGGAGTTCGCCTTCCTGCCCCGGAAGTTCAAGATTGCGGTAAACGCCTCCGAGCACACCGACCGCGCCGCTATCCAGGTGCACGACATCGGCCTGCAGATGCTGCGCAACGACGCCGGCGAGCTGGGCTTCCGGGTGCACGTGGGCGGTGGCCTGGGCCGTACGCCCATGGTCGGACCCGTGATCCGGGACTTCCTGCCGGAGCTGGATCTGCTGACGTACCTTGAAGCCATCGTGCGCGTGTACAACCGCTATGGCCGGCGGGACAACAAATTCAAAGCTCGAATCAAGATTCTGGTGAAGGCGCTCACGCCGGAAGGGTTTGCCGAGAAAGTGGAAGCCGAGTGGGCCCACATCAAGGACTCCCCCACCCGGCTGACGCGGGAAGCGGTCAGCTATTTTCAGGCCTACTTCACCGAGCCGGAGTACGAGGCCCTGCCCGACGCCACCGAGGCGCTGGCGCAGCACCGGTTTGAACACCGGGAATTCGACCGGTGGATGACCCACAACGTCGACCGCCACAAGAAGCCGGGCTACGCCATCGTGACCCTGTCCCTGAAGAAGACCGGTGTTCCGACCGGCGACGTCAGCGATTTCCAGCTTGAGCAAATGGCGGACCTGGCCGATGAGTACAGCGTCGGCGAAGTGCGGGTGACCCACGAGCAGAACGTGGTGCTGGGCGATGTGCGCCAGGACCGCCTGTTTGAACTGTGGCAGCGCATCCAGCCCCTGGGCTTTGCCACCGCCAACCTCAACACCCTGACCGACATTATCTGCTGCCCGGGTGGTGACTATTGCTCCCTGGCCAACGCCAAGTCGATCCCGGTGGCGGAGGCCATTCAGCGCCGGTTTGACGATCTGGACTACGTCTACGATCTGGGCAAGATCGACCTGAACATTTCCGGGTGCATGAACGCGTGCGGCCACCACCATGTGGGTAACATCGGGGTGCTGGGCGTCGACAAGAAAGGCGCCGAGTTCTATCAGGTCAGCCTCGGAGGCGAATCCCACCACAACGCCAGCATCGGCAAAATCCTGGGGCCCTCCTTTGCCCAGGAGGACATGCCTGAAGTGATCGCCAAGATCATCGACGTATACGTAGAGCGCCGGACGGAGGAAGAGACGTTCCTCGACACCTACCAGCGCATCGGAATGGATCCTTTCAAGGAGCGGGTTTATGCCTAATGTGATCGCACCGGATGGCAGCATTCGCCAGGACCAGTGGGTTGTCGTACCCCGCCCGGACGACGGCGAATCCCTCGACCTGCCGACCAATCAGCCCGCGCTGATTCCGGTGGACCTGTGGGTGGCTGGTTACGAGCATTACGCCGGCCGGAAGGACATTGGCGTCTGGTTCGACAGCGACCAGGAGCCCGAGCAGCTCGCTGCCCATGTAAACGAACTGCCGGTGATTGCGGTGAACTTCCCGAAGTTCAGCGATGGCCGGGGCTACAGCACCGCCCGGCTGCTGAGGGAGCGTTACGGGTACCGCAACGAGTTGCGGGCCGTTGGTGACGTCCTGCTGGACCAACTCCAGTTCATGAAGCGCTGTGGGTTTGACGCCTACGTGCTGCGGGCCGACAAGGACATCACCAAGGTCGGCCAGTGCCTGAACTTCTTTTCCCTGGCCTACCAGGCGGCAACGGACACTGACGTTCCGATGTTCCGCCGCCGCCTCGCGTCCTGAGGCACACCACGCCCCTCAGAGGGCGTGGTTCAGCACAATCTTTCCAGTTGACTCGCCCTTGAGGAACGCCTTGAGGGCCCTATCCAGGTCGCCCCGGGCAATTTCACGCGCGGCATTCTCGGTCTTTTCGCATCGCCACTCGCCGGCGAACTTCTCCCAGATGGCGATTTTGTCCGACAGCGGAATCTCCACAGAATCCACGCCCAGCAGGTTCACGCCCCGCAGAATAAAGGGCAACACAGTCGTGGGAAGCTGAGGGCCTGCGACCAACCCGCAGATGGCCACGGAGCCCCCCGGACGAATCTGTTTGAGCAGCTCGGCGAGCGGCGCGCCGCCGACGGTGTCGATGGCGTTGGCAAAAGCCGGCTTCAGTAACGGTCTTTTCTCTTCCGCGAGCGTCTCGCGACCCACGACATCCCGGGCTCCCAGTGCTTTCAACGCATCGGTCTGGTCCGCCTTGCCGCTGATGGCAATGACTTTGAACCCCAGGTGGGACAGGAGTTCCACCGCAACGCTGCCCACCGCGCCGGTCGCCCCTGTCACCGCCACCGGGCCCTGCTCAGGCTGAGCGCCCATTCTGAGCAGTTTGCTCACGCACAGGCCGGCGGTCAGCCCAGCGGTGCCATACACCATGGCGGTGCGGTCAGACCAGCCTTCGGGCAGAGGCACGCACCAGGCCGACGGCACCCGGATGTATTCGCCAAAACCACCGTCCGTGTTCATCCCCAGATCGTAGCCGGTGACGATGACCGGGCTGCCAACGGCCGGCGCGCCGGTGGACGATTCGACCACCTCACCGGCGGCGTCAATGCCCGGGGTGTGAGGGAACTGACGGGTTACGCCTTTGTTGCCGGAGGCGGAAAGCGCATCTTTATAGTTCAGTGACGAATAGCGAACGCGGATAAGGACCTCGCCCGGCGGTAGGGCGTCGGTGCTCAGGGTCTGCTCACGGCCCTGATACTCCCCGTCGTTCTCTTCGACGCGCCAGGCGCTGAAAGTCTGTGCTGTCATTATCGTCTCCCCTTTGAGCGGCCGACGGCAGTCTGGGTTCAGAGTGACGCCGGTGCCATTGTTGTTTTGATCAGTGCAGGTTCCGATTGCGCAGAGCACCGAGTACCCGCCAGGCGGTATGTTCGAGCGCGCTGCTGACCGCCAGCCCAAGACGCTCGGGCAAGGTCCGGCGCCGCTGGAATGACACCGACACTACGTCGGCGCGCTCGCAGGCTTCAATGAGATATTCGTCGGAGGTCTGGATCCGGTCGATCAGCTTCACATCGAGGGCCCGGCGGCCAAACCAGATGTCCCCGTTTGCGACGCTGGCGATGTCAACCTGGGGCCGGCGCTCGCTCACGTAGTCTTTGAACAGGCCATGAGTGTCCTCAAGATCCTGAAGGAATTTCTGGCGGCCCTTCTCGGTATTTTCACCAAATACCGTCAGGGTCCGCTTGTGCTCGCCCGCAGTGAGCACCTCGAAATCAACGTCGTTCTTCTTGAGCAGCCGGTGAAAATTCGGCAGCTGCGCCACCACGCCAATGGACCCCAGTACCGCGAACGGTGAGGCCACGATCTGGTCCGCCACGCAGGCCATCATATAGCCGCCACTGGCCGCAACCTTGTCCACACAGGCGGTCAGCTTGAGGCCTTTGCTGCGGATTCGGTCCAGCTGAGCGGCGGCCAGACCGTACGCGTGTACCAGTCCGCCCCCGCTCTCCAGGCGAATGACCACCTCGTCGTTGGCCGGATCGGCCACGCTCAGGACAGCGGAGACCGAACGCCGGAGCTGGTCGGTATCGCTGGCCTTGATGTCACCGTCGAAATCGATCACGTACACCCGGGACGTGGCAGCCTCTGCCGCCTCGTTGCCGCTGGCCGCCGCTTTCTTCTGCTTCTTCTCGGCTTTCTGAACTTTCTTCCGGGCTTTCTGGAACGCCTTGCGCTCGGTGTCGTCCATCAGCCGGGCCTGGATGGATTCCTTGAGCTTGCGGTAGGTGTCGTTCAGCTTCTGGACCCGAAGCTCGCCCTCACCTTCCGGGCGATCTCGTTTTGCCGCTGAGAGGATGACGGACACCACGACGATGACGGCAACCACAAACGTCACGATTTTGGCCAGGAACAGGCCGTATTCGGTCAGAAATTCCAAGGTGTGCACTCCCGGTAAACAGTTGATCAGAGTGTAACTTACCGGGTCAGGCCTGATAAGCAAGGGCAAAAATTAAAACAAGCGTTCGATCAAGCTTGACACACCTGGATGCTCACCATAAAGTCGGATGGCGAGGGCGGCTAGCCCGGGTGCCGGAGTACAGGCTCACAACGCCACGGACCGCAAGCCGTTGCCATGACAAGACAACCATTCGAAAGGGTAAACCAATGTCGGTAGCTCAGGTATTTGAAAAATTCGAACAGAACTTCAACGCAGATGCCGCCCAGGGCATGGATCTGGTGTTCCAGTTCGACATCGAAGACGACAAGACCTACCACCTGGTCATCAAGGACGGCACCTGCAAACTGCACGAAGGCGCCCATGACGATCCCTCCGTCACCCTGATCATGAATTCCGAAACGCTGCAGGGTATCGTGTCCGGCGAGACCGATGGCATGCAGGCGTTTATGGCTGGGCAACTGCGCGCCGAAGGGGACATGATGCTGGCGACCAAGCTGGGCGAACTGTTCAGCATCGGTTGATCGTGCTGGTGTTAAAAAAACCTGCCTCCGGGCAGGTTTTTTTATGGGTGGACGTTACTGCCCCCAGCGAGCCACCGCCTGCCGGGCCTGGTCGTTGGTGGGCACCGCAACCAGCCCGCTGGAGGACAGCCGAACATCAAACTGGGCGCCGTCGCCCATCGGCATGAAGGTGGCGTTGCCGTAAACACCCTCTATGAAAGGCAGATTGAACGTGCGATCCAGCGCCCAGAGGTCCGGCCAGGAGGCCTCGGACAAACCAATCACCGAGCGGGGGGCGTTTCGCTCCTGCTCCAGGGAGGTATAACGGCCGCTGAGGCGCTCCAACTGATAGCCTGGCGCCAGCCCCAGCCATCGAAGCGGCCCCGCCAGCCTCAGAATCCGCGCGTCCATCTGCCACTGATCACCCAGGATCATGGCCTGAACGGGCGCCCCGCTCTCGGTTTCCACCGTTACCCGCCAGCGCTGCGGCCCAGCCTGAACGGTACCGATTCGCGCTACGGTCTGCATACCCTCGAGGGCGTCATAGCGGGTCAGGGTGATGCCGAGGGTTAACGCATAGAGCCCGAGCAGGAGCACGGCGAATACCGCCATGCCCTTGAGCCAGCCCAACAACCAGCGTGGGCGAAGGAAGAACAGCAGGCTGGCCACCACCAGCACCACACCAACGCCGATGAGCACCACGGTGGCCATCGAGGAGGACATGGCTTAAAGGCCCACGTCCGCCAGGGAGGATTCCGCCAGCTTGAGCAAGTCGACGTTGCGCTCCTCCCGCTGACCAATACTTTCGATGTAATACTCCAGGGACGTCAAACCGTCCGCCAGCGCCTCAAGCACTTGCCCGGACGGTGCTTCCCGGGCGTCCAGCAGGCGCTCCTGAATGGAGGCAGCCACTCGCTCGAGCACGTCGGCGGCCGACGGATCGTTGATCATCTGGAGCCCGCCCCAGATGCTGTGCAGGGTGACCGGCAGGTTGGCCAGGTGGAGTTTGTCGTAATCCGATTCGACGAACGCGGTGATTGCCCGCTTGGCCAGGGTCAGCGCCGCCCTCGCCTCGTCCGCCACCACAATCAGCGCCTCGCGCAGGTACACCGACTCTTCCCGGTGGTGCTGGCTGTTAGCCAAAGCGTCGGTTTCGGAGGTAATGCCCCGGGTGACAATCTGCATTACCGCGTCTTCAACCCCGAGCACCGAATCGGCCAGCCGGTACAATTCCTCATCGTCGGGCAACCGCTTATCGCTTTCCCACGCCCGCAGCCGGCCCGCTTCTTCCCGGGCAACGGCGGACAGTTTGTTCAGGTCCAGCATCACCAGAATGCTCGCCAGACGCTCCAGTGCGGTCGCGATGGATGACAGCTCCGCCAGGTCCGGCTCGATGCCCCGTTCAATGATGTCGAGCTTGTCCTTGAGCTGATTCAACTCGTCCTGCAACGCATCGGAAAGCGGCTTGAGGACGTCCACGCCTGGGCCGTAAAGGCGCCGGGCGTGGGCCTCAAGCATGGCGTCCGGAAACTGGGCGGGCGCGACATGGAACGCGGACAGCACGCGGGTGACTTCCGGATTGGCCGAGCCGCTGCGGTACAGCAGGTAAAGAAGATCGCGAATCAGGGAATCGGGCGCGTCCTTGGCGGTCGCCACTTTGCCCACGTAGACCACTTCCCGGGCGTAGCGCTCGATCCGCATCAGCAGCCGCTTGCGGGATTTGGTAAAGATCATCGCCCGGTCGAGCATGGTGTCGGCCACCACCGCCAGCAAACACCACATCTGCGCCATGGGCGCCTCGCGGCACAGGCGGGCAAAGCCTCGGGCAGCACGTCCAAGCAGGCGTTTATTGACAGGATCATTACGCTCGCGCAGAACGCCCAGCAACGCAATCTGGAACATCAGTCGCATGCGTCGGGCGAGCACATCGTAGTCATCGGCGTCGCCGTCAAACGGCGCCAACTGGGCGCCGGCACAGAAATCCGGGCGTTCGCGAACGTCTACCTCAAAGAACCGGGATTCGGGGTACGGCTTTTCCTTACGGGCTTCCCGCAGGTCATTGATCACCGGCAACAGCAGCTCAGGATGGTCGGCGCGTTCCCGGTGGTAATACTCAACATAACGGCGGAGGATAAACAGCGCGCCGTTGAGGGTGGTCAGCAGAATATTCTTGTCGTCATTGGCCCCGACCGGCACGTCGTTGGCCATGGCCACGGCTTCCTGGCACAGCAACGTCCCGCCCCGCAGCTCCACCAGAATAAAGATACCCCTCAACTGATTGAGGTAGTCGACACAGTTCTGAAGGTCTTCACCACTCTCGCGATTCTCCTGAAAGCGCTCGAGGCTGGCTTGTGCCTGTTTGATGGTCTGTTCAATTTCACCCCTGACCAGATCAAACGACTGCGATTTCGTCGCCAATGACGATTGAACCATATACGCTTCCTGTGTGTGATTCGCAGAGAAAAATGGCGAACTTATCATTACTTATAACACAAATTTCACGCGCCTCAACAAAGCCCGTCTGTAACAAAAGGTACAACGTAAACGGGTTCTCACTCCGCGGATTGCCACTTTCTCCAAAGGCTTTTGCCAGCCTGTTTGTCCAGCAGGTCCAGGAAGGTTTCGTGGGCGTCCGCCTCGTCGTCGGACGCGCGCACAACCGCCAGTGCGGGACGGTTACCGTCCAAGCGGCGAACGCCGGTGCCACCGCCCCCGTTCGAAAATCCAGCGTCCAGGGACAGCGCGGTCTGGCCACCCGTCATCAGCAGGTAGACGTCCGCCAGGATTTCCGCGTCCAACAGCGCGCCGTGCAGCTCCCGATTGCTGTTGTCCACGCCGTAGCGTTTGCACAGCGCGTCCAGGTTGTTCTTCTGGCCCGGGTGTTTGGCCCGGGCAATGGCCAGGCTGTCGACGATGCCACAGTGGTCCGCGGTTTTGCGAACCGGCTTCAGGCGGCCGAACTCAGCGTCCATGAAACCCACGTCAAAGGCCGCGTTGTGGATGACCAGTTCGGCGCCCCTGATGAATTCAAAAAACTCGTCGGCGATGTCCGCGAACACCGGCTTGTCCGCCAGGAATTCGTTGGTGATGCCGTGAACAGAGATGGCCTCCGCCTCCACTTCCCGCTGGGGATTGATATAGACGTGGTAGTTGCGTCCGGTCAGGGACCGTTCAATCACCTCGACGCAGCCTATCTCAATAATACGGTGGCCGTCGTTCGGGTCGATGCCCGTGGTTTCGGTATCCAGTACGATCTGTCTCATCTCACGCCTCTGTCAGTTCGTCCACGCCACGGTTTGCCAGCGCATCGGCCAACTCGTTGTCCGGAATGCCGGCGTGGCCTTTTACCCAGTGCCACTTGATGGTGTGCCGGGCGGCCTCGTCATCCAGCGCCCGCCACAGGTCCTCATTCTTGACCGGCTTTTTCGCCGACGTTTTCCAGCCGTTGCGCTTCCACCCTTTCATCCATTCCGTGATGCCCTTTCGCACGTATTGCGAATCGGTGTATAGATCAACCTCGCAGGCCCGCTTGAGCGCCTTCAGCCCCTGAATGGCCGCCATCAGCTCCATCCGGTTATTGGTGGTATTGGCTTCTCCGCCGTGCAGGGTCTTGACGGCATCACCGTAGCGCAGGACAACGCCCCAGCCGCCGCGGCCAGGGTTGCCTTTGCAGGCGCCATCAGTGTACAGGGTGACGTTTCCGGGCATTCGTGCTCCCAAGGTCAGGATCGTTGGTGGTTCGATGAGTCGTTTGCAGTTGCCGTGACAGGCCGACAGAGCCCGTGCCCGGTAACGCGATGACTTTGCTGGGGCGCCACACGGGACGCCGGGGCAAGCGGCCATACACCCGCTTTTTGGCGAGGATGCCATAGTAGGCGCCCAACGGCATCAAACGGCTGTCGGACAGTCGTACGTCCAGCCGCCGGTCGGGACGGCGCCCGCTGCGCTGCAGTGGCAGGCGCAGAAAACGGGTCACTGACCCCTCTACGGCGAATCCGAGCAAACGCAGCCAGTCTTCCATCCGGCCACGGCTCAGAAAGCGGCCACCCCAGGGGCCTTCGTGGGCCCGGGAGATCAGACGGCGCGCACCCCAGAGGCTGACCGGGTTAAACCCCAGCAGTAATATCGTGCCCTCGCCCCGGAGTACCCGTGCCGCCTCCCGAAGCACCTGGTGCGGCGACACGGAAAAATCCGCGCTGTGGTGAAGGATCACCAGGTCCATGGCGTCGGACGGTAGCGGCAGTTCGTCGGAATCGCAGACCACCACGCCGTCGGGCATGTGGGAAAACCAGCGGGGCGTGGTGATGATTCTCTGGGCGAAATCGGTACCGGTTGCCAGCGGAAGACGGTGACTGACGCCCACCTGGAGCTGTCGGGCACCGGCCATTTCGCCCAGCTCCAGATCGCAGAAGCGCCGCTGATCCGCCAGCAACGCCCGGCCAAGGGGCGTCTGGAACCAGCGTTCGAAACTGTCGTGGCGTTCCCGGTAGTCGAGCGTGCCGGCGTCGTCCAACGGTGATCTGTCGTTCATGGGCTGCCTGACCGGTATCTGGGCGTTGCTGGCCGGAACCGGGTGTCCGGTTGGGGCGCTGAGTGTAATCCATTATCATAGCAGGCGACATCCGCGAACACACAGCGAGCGAGAGGAGCAGCCATGCCCAGCATTTCCGAGATTCCAGCCCTGAGCGACAACTATATCTGGTGCGTGGCCGACGCCGGCCAGGCACTGATTGTCGATCCGGGCCAGGCTGCTCCGGTGCTCGACCACCTGCACCAGCAGCGGCTTACGCTGGACACCATTCTGGTGACCCATCACCACCCGGACCATGTTGGCGGCATCAAGGAACTGATCAAGGCGTTCCCCGGTGTCCGGATCATTGGCCCGGCGGATTCGCCGTTCAGCGGCAGCACGGAGACGGTCACTGCTGGTGACACCTTCGGCTGGGGCCCCATGACCTTCCGGGTACTGGGCGTACCCGGGCATACCCTGGACCACATCGCCTATTTCTGCGAGAGCGGTGCCGGGGCCACTCCGGCACTGTTCTGTGGCGATACCCTGTTCGTGTGCGGCTGTGGCCGACTGTTCGAGGGAACGCCCGCCCAAATGCGCCAGTCCCTGCAATCCCTGCGGGCGCTGCCGGATCAGACTCAGGTCTACTGCGCCCACGAGTACACCCTGGCCAATCTCGCCTACGCCCGGCACCTGCTCCCGGATGACGACGATCTCGCCGCCTTCGAAGCCCGATGCCGGGACGCCCGGGGCCGGAATGCTCCCACAGTGCCATCGACACTGGGCGACGAAAAATCCCTCAATCCCTTCCTGCGCTGGGACGACCCGATGGTGGTCAGCGCCGCGCGCCGCTATGCGCTCAGTGAGGGATTGCCCGCGGATTCCGACGACGCCGTCTTCGCCGCCATCCGCCACGGAAAGGACCATTTCCGGGGCTGAAACCGGCGGCACCACGCCCTCGGGGTCACAATCTGTTGCGTCACCGTAACGAGCGGTTTCTTGACCCTGAAAAGCCCGCTTACATAGAATCGTTGCGGTTTTAAGTCACCTCCCGGAAATGTGTATGTCGGCGAATCGTTTAGCCTGCCTGTTGCTCGTCAGTTCCCTGTCCACAGGTTGCACCACCCTGTTTTCCCAGAACGGCGACCCCGTCGACTCCAATCGTGCCACCGTTGCCACAGGCGACGAGTCTCTGAAGGATGCGGTCCAGAACGACGAATCCGCGGAGGAAGCCAGTGACGGTCGCCTGGACGACGCCATTGCACCAGAGCTTCAGGCCGAGGCCCGTGAAGCCCGGGAACGATTGGAAGAAGGTGGCACCAAAAACGCGGAAGCGGCCACCGACGACGATCTCTGGCAGCACCTGCGCGCCGGGTTTGCGCTGGATCACTCCGTGGACAACGAAGCGGTCCGCGAACAGTTGGCCTGGTACGCCAAACACCCGAAGTACATGCGCCGGGTGGTCGACCGGGGCAGCCGCTACCTGTATTACATCCTGTCGGAAACCGACAAACGCGGCCTACCCTCAGAGTTTGCCCTGCTTCCTGTGGTGGAAAGTGCCTTTGATCCGTTCGCTTACTCCCACGGCCGCGCTGCGGGCCTGTGGCAGTTCATCCCCTCCACCGGCAAATACTACGGCCTGACCCAGAGCTGGTGGCACGACGACCGGCGCGACATCATCAACGCGACACAGGCGGCGTTGACCTACCTGGAGCGGCTGACCGAGCGCTTCGACGGCAACTACCTGCTTGCCCTGGCGGCGTACAACAGTGGCGGTGGCACCGTTTCCAGCGCCATACGCAGCAACCAGAACGCCGGTCGGCCTACGGACTTCTGGTCACTGAGCCTGCCGCCAGAAACCCGCCAGTACGTGCCCAAGCTGATCGCCCTGGCGAAGATCTTTGACGACCCGGAAGCCTTCGGCATCACGCTACCCGCCCTGAAGAACGAACCCTATTTCGAAGTGGTTAACACCGGCTCCCAGCTGGATCTGGCCCAGGCGGCAAAACTGGCCGGCGTTGATATCGAAGAGATCTACCTGCTGAACCCGTCTTACAACCGGTGGGCCACCAACCCGGACGGACCGCACCGCCTGTTGGTGCCCAAACAACGGGCAGCGGCCTTCCAGCAGGCCCTGGCGTCGTTCCCCAAGAGCCAGCGGGTATCCTGGAAAAATTACAAGGTCCGTTCCGGCGATAGCCTGAACACCATTGCCAAACGGTTCAAAACCACCCCGAACGTGATCGAGCGCGTCAACAAGCTGAACTCCGATCTGATCATCGTCGGCCAACAGCTGCTGATTCCCTCCGCCACCCGTGGCGCTGACGCCTATTCCCTGAGCGCCGCCCAACGCCTGGCTCGCACCCAGGATCGCAAACGCCAGGGCTACAAACTGGGCTACACGGTGCGTCAGGGCGACACCTTCTGGGACATTGCCCGGGATCACGGCGTGACGGTCCGTCAGCTCGCCGCCTGGAACGGCATGGCGCCCGGGGACCCCCTGTTCCCGGGCAAGAAACTGGTGATCTGGTCCGACTCTCCCAAAGGCGGGACGGTGCTGGCCGCCAACAGCCTTCGGGGCAAGGCGATGATCCGCAAGGTGGGCTATCGGGTCCGAAAGGGCGACTCGCTCGCGGCGATTGCCAGCCGGTTTTCGGTAAACGTGAGCGACATCGCAAGCTGGAACGACCTGAATACCGCCCGTTATCTGCAACCCGGGCAAAGTCTGGTACTCTACGTCGACATTCGTAACAGTCCGTAACAACACCTATGACACGTCCCCGACTTGCCCTGTGGTTCCGCGTCGGCCTGACTGCCCTGGCCGGCCTGATGACGCTGTCCGCCAGCGCCGCTGGCGCCCCCGCCTCCGAAGCAAACCTGACGCATCAACACGGCCTTTCCATGTATGGGGACCTGAAGTACCCCAGGGGGTTTGACCACTTCGACTACGTGAATCCGGAGGCTCCCAAGGGCGGCACCCTGCGGTTGTCTGTGGTGGCCAACGGCTACGATTCGTTCAACCCGTTTGACGTCAAGGGCGTATCCGCCGCCGGCGTAGGCAGCTACCTGTACGACACGCTGCTCGAAGCATCGGCCGATGAGCCGTTTTCCGAGTACGGTTTGATCGCCGAGTCTGTCGAGGTGCCCGACGATCGCAGCTACGTGGTGTTCAACCTGCGCCCGGAAGCCCGCTTCCAGGACGGCCAGCCGATCACCGCCGAGGACGTGAAGTTCACCTTCGACACGCTGGTCACCAAAGGCCATCCGTTCTACCGGAACTACTACGCGGACGTAAAAGACGTGGTGGTTGAGAACCCGCACCGGGTTCGGTTCGATTTCCGGGGCACCACCAACCGGGAGCTTCCCCTGATCGTCGGCCAGCTCCCGGTGCTGCCCAAGCATTACTGGAAAGACCGCGACTTTGGCGATAACAGCCTGACGCCCCCCGTGGGCAGTGGTCCTTACCGCATCGCCGATTTCGAAGCCGGCCGCTCCATTACCTTCGAGCGGGTCAAGGACTACTGGGCGAAAGACCTGGGCGTTCGCAAGGGTCGGTTCAACGTGGACCGGATCCGCTACGACTACTACAGCGACGACACCGTCGCCCTGGAAGCGTTCAAGGCCGGCAACTTCGATTTCCGTCTGGAGGCCTCCGCGAAGAACTGGGCCACCGCCTACACCGGTCCGATGTTCGAGAACGGCTCTGTGGTCAAGGAAGCCATTGAGCAGGAGCGCCCCGCCGGCATGCAGGGGTTCGCCTACAACACCCGTCGCGCTGTCTTCAGCGATCCGAAGGTTCGCCGCGCGCTCGCTTACGCCTTTGATTTTGAATGGGCGAACAAGAACCTGTTCTACGGCCAGTACACCCGCACGGACAGCTATTTCGAGAACAGCGACCTGGCCTCGAGCGGCACGCCCTCCGACCAGGAACTGGCGCTGTTGGCGCCCTACCGCGACCAGCTGCCACCGGCGCTGTTCTCCACGCCCTACGAGCCGCCCACTACCGACGGTAAGGACGGCCTGCGGGGCAATCTGCGCACCGCACTGGAACTGTTGAGGTCCGCCGGCTACCAGATCAAAGATGGCAAGATGGTCAACCAGGCCACCGGCCAGCCGCTGGCGTTTGAGATCCTGCTGTTCCAGCAAAGCTTCGAGCGGGTGGTGCTGCCCTTCAAGAACACCCTGGCGCGTCTGGGCATTGATGTGAACGTGCGCCTGGTGGACACCAGCCAGTACATCCGCCGGGTGCGGGATTTTGACTTCGACATGATTGTGCAGACCATTCCCCAATCGGATTCGCCGGGCAACGAGCAGCGGGAATACTGGTCGTCGGCCACCGCCAACGTCACTGGCTCCCGCAATTATATGGGCGTGAGCAGTCCGGTGGTGGACGCGCTGGTGGACAAGGTCATTCAGGCACCGGACCGGGAGGCCCTGGAGACCCGGGTGCACGCTCTTGACCGGGTGCTCCTGTACGGCTACTACGTGATTCCCCAGTGGCACCTGACCCGGGACCGGGTCGCCTACTGGCGCAAACTGCACCGGCCGGAGATCACACCCAAGAACGGCATCGACCTGAACGACTGGTGGATTGAACCCTGATGGGGGTATACATCCTCCGTCGCCTCGCCCTGATCATCCCGACCCTGGTCGGGATCATGCTGCTGAACTTCCTGATCGTGCAGGCCGCCCCCGGCGGACCGGTTGAGCAGATGATCGCGCAAATTGAGGGCCACGGCGGCAACACCCTGGCCCGCGCCGGCGGTGGCGGTGGCTCGGAAGTGGCCACCGGGTCCGGCGACACCCGGGCCTCCCGCGGCCTGCCGGAAGGGCTACTCGACGAAATCCGCACCATGTATGGCTTCGACAAGCCGGCTCCCGAACGCTTCCTGATGATGCTCAAAGACTACGCCACCTTCGATTTCGGCGACTCCTTCTTCCGGGACAAGAGCGTCACGGAGCTGATTGTCGATAAACTCCCGGTGTCCATCTCCCTCGGCCTCTGGTCCACCCTCATCATCTACCTGGTCTCCATTCCCCTGGGCGTGCGCAAGGCGGTCTATGACGGCTCCCGGTTTGATGTCTGGACCAGCTCGGTCATTGTCATCGGTTACGCCATCCCCGGTTTTCTGTTCGGCATGCTGCTGATTGTGTTGTTCGCCGGCGGCAGCTACCTGGACTGGTTCCCGCTCCGGGGCCTGACCTCGCCCAATTTCGAGCAGCTGACCTGGTACCAGAAAATCGGCGACTACTTCTGGCACCTGGCGCTGCCGGTGACCGCCAACGTCATTGGCGGCTTTGCCACACTAACCCTGCTCACCAAGAACTCGTTCCTGGATGAAATCAGCAAGCAGTATGTGGTCACGGCCCGAGCCAAGGGCCTGGACGAGCGCCGGGTGCTCTACGGTCACGTGTTCCGCAACGCCATGCTGATTGTCATTGCCAGCATGCCGGGGGTACTGGTCGCCCTGTTCTTTACCGGCTCACTGCTGATCGAAGTCATCTTCTCCCTGGACGGCCTGGGGCTGCTGGGCTTCGAATCGGTTCTGAACCGTGACTTCCCCGTGGTCTTTGGCACCCTTTACATTTTCACCCTGATGGGATTGATGCTGAAGCTTGTTAGCGACGTTACCTACGTGCTGGTGGACCCGCGCATCGACTTTGACAGCCGGGAGGGGGCCTGATGGGTTGGAAGCTGTCCCCCATCCAGCAGCGCCGTCTTAGGAATTTCCGCGCCAACCGCCGGGGGTACTGGTCGCTGTGGGTGTTCCTGGTGCTGTTTGGCCTGTCCCTGTGCGCGGAACTGATCGCCAACGACAAACCGCTGATGCTGTCCTACAAGGGTGACCTTTACTTCCCGGTCGTCCAGACCCTTCCGGAGGAGACCTTTGGCGGCTTCCTGCCCACCGAAGCGGACTACCGGGACCCGTACATCCGCGAGGAAATCGAGCGTAACGGCTGGATCCTCTGGCCGCCGATTCCGTTCAGCTATGACACCATCAATTACAACCTGGACGTGCCCTCACCGGCGCCACCGAGCGCGGTCAACTGGCTCGGCACTGACGATCAGGGCCGGGACGTGGCGGCCCGGGTGATCTACGGCTTTCGCATTTCCGTGCTGTTCGGCCTGATCCTGACCCTGATCAGCTGCGTGGTGGGCATTGCCGCCGGCGCCCTTCAGGGCTACTACGGCGGCAAAGTGGACTTGCTGGGCCAGCGGTTTATCGAAATCTGGTCCGGGCTGCCGGTGTTGTACCTGTTGATCATCCTGTCGAGCATTGTTCAGCCCAATTTCTGGTGGCTGCTGGGCATCATGGTGCTGTTCAGTTGGATGGGGCTGGTGGACGTGGTGCGGGCCGAGTTCCTGAGGGCGCGCAACTTTGAGTACGTGAAAGCGGCCCGGGCACTGGGGCTGGGCAACCGGCAGATCATGTTCCGGCACATTCTGCCCAACGCCATGGTGGCCACCCTCACCTTCCTGCCGTTCATCCTGACCGGCGCCATTACCGGCCTGACGTCACTGGATTTCCTGGGGTTTGGCCTGCCCCCGGGCTCGCCGTCCCTGGGCGAGCTGATCGCCCAGGGCAAGGCCAACCTGCAGGCGCCCTGGCTGGGGCTGTCGGCGTTTGTGTCCCTGGCCCTGCTGCTGACCCTCCTGGTGTTCGTCGGCGAAGCCGTCCGCGACGCGTTTGATCCGAGAAAGCACTGACATGACTGACCTGCTGACCGTATCCAACCTGTCCATCGCCTTTGACGACGCCGACCCGGTGGTGCGCTCCGTGTCCTTCAGCGTGGATACCGGCGAGACCGTCGCGCTGGTGGGCGAAAGCGGCTCCGGAAAATCCGTGTCAGCGCTATCCATCCTGCGGTTACTCGACGCCCGGCACGCCCGTTACCCCAGCGGGCAGATCCGGTTCCGGGGCGAAGACCTCCTGGCGGTGCCGGAGAAGCGCCTTCGCCAGGTGCGGGGCCAGGACATCAGCATGATTTTCCAGGAACCGATGACCTCCCTGAACCCGCTGCACACCATCGAGCGTCAGATCGGCGAGATCCTGGCGGTGCATCGTGGCATGCGGCCGGCCCAGGCCCGGGCGCGAACGCTGGAACTGCTGACTCTGGTGGGCATCCCGGACCCCGAGTCCCGCCTTGGCAGCTATCCCCACCAGTTATCCGGCGGCCAGAAGCAGCGGGTGATGATTGCCATGGCGCTCGCCAACGAGCCGGACCTGCTGATTGCCGATGAACCCACCACGGCCCTGGACGTCACCGTGCAAAAGCAGGTGCTGGAACTGCTGGGGGAGCTGCGCCAGCGGTTGAACATGGCGGTACTGCTGATTACCCATGACCTGAGCATCGTCCGGCGCTACGCGGACCGGGTGGTGGTCATGGAACAGGGCGAGGTGGTTGAACAGGCCCGCACCGAAACGCTATTCCAGTCGCCGGCACATCCCTACACCCGCAAGTTGCTGGATGCGGAGCCTCCCGAAAGCCCACCGCCGGCGCCACAGGCCCCCGAGCCGCTGCTGGAGGTCCGGGGCCTGGACGTCCGGTTTCCACTGAAAAAGTCCCTGTTCGGCAAGGTGTTGCGGGACGTGCACGCCGTTCAGAACGTCTCCTTTACCCTCGGGCGGGGCGAAACGCTCGGCATTGTGGGCGAGAGCGGCAGCGGTAAAACCACCATTGGACACGCCTTGCTCAAACTGATTGGCAGTACCGGAGACTTTGCCCTGGGCGGCGAGACGCTGTCCGGGCTCAATCAGGCCCGATTCCGGCCTTACCGGCGCCGACTCCAGATGGTGTTTCAGGACCCGTTCGGCAGCCTGAGCCCGCGCATGTCCGTGGGTGAGATTGTCCGGGAGGGGCTGGATGTTCACGCGCCGGGCGAGCGGGACGGCCACGAGCAGCAGGTGATTCAGGCGTTGTCGGATGTCGGCCTGGATCCGGCTATCCGCCATCGCTATCCCCACGAATTTTCCGGCGGCCAGCGCCAGCGCATCGCCATCGCCCGGGCCCTGGTGCTGCAGCCTGACGTTATCGTGTTGGACGAGCCCACCTCGGCGCTGGACCGGACCGTGCAGAAGCAGGTGATTGAGCTCCTGCGATCGCTGCAGGCCCGCTATGGTCTAAGCTATATCTTTATCAGCCACGACCTGGCCGTGGTTCGGGCACTCAGTCACCGGCTGCTGGTGCTTCAACATGGTCGGATGGTGGAATATGGGGACGCCGTCGAGGTATTCCGGGCCCCCCGACAGGCGTATACCCGGGAACTGCTGGGCGCGGCCCTGTTTTATCAGGACACGTCCGGGCCGACTACGACCAATTGACCGTTACTCCGGGCCCGGGGCTCGGGGATAATGCCGCACACATCAGGAATACAGGGAGATTGACCCATGGGCATGCTCAGTGGCAAGAAAGCACTGATCGTTGGCGTTGCCAGCAAACATTCCATCGCCTACGGCATTGCCGAGGTATTCGCGCGCGAAGGCGCCGAACTCGCGTTCACCTATCAGAACGAAAAACTTCAGTCCCGGGTGGAGACGTTTGCCGAGCAGTGGGGCAGCAAGCTCACTTTCCCCTGCGACGTGGCCAGCGATGAGCAGATCGACGCCGCGTTTGCGGAACTGAACAAGCACTGGGACCACATCGACATCATTATTCACGCGGTCGGCTTCGCGCCCGCCCACGAGCTGAACGGCAACTACGTGGACGTGACCACCCGCGACGGATTCCGCACCGCCCACGACATCAGCTCCTACAGCTTTGTTGCCCTGGCCAAGGGTGCCCGCAAGATGATGCACGAGGGCAGCTCCCTGCTGACCCTGAGCTACCTGGGCGCCGAGCGGGTGCTGCAGAACTACAACGTGATGGGCCTGGCCAAGGCTTCCCTGGAGGCCAACGTGCGCTACATGGCCGCCAGCCTGGGCAAGGAAGGCATCCGGGTTAACGGCATTTCCGCCGGTCCGATCAAGACCCTGGCGGCCTCCGGAATCGCCAGCTTCCGCAAGATGCTGGCCGAGAACGCCAAGCGAGCGCCCCTGCGCCGCAACGTGACCACTCAGGAAGTGGGCAACGCCGCCGCGTTCCTGAGCTCGGACCTGGCCAGCGGAGTCACCGGCGAAATCATGTACGTGGATGCCGGCTTCAACATCACCGGCATGGGCGAACTCGAGGACTGAGTCTCCCCGCCCCTGGACGCTGCTGGGCCAGCAGAGAGTCCGCGAAAAGCCGGCGCATTGAGCGCCGGTTTTTTTATGCCCCGGACATGGCCCGGCCGACCGCCTCCACCCAGTCCACGTAGCCGGTGTCGTCCGAGGCGAGCACATGAAGGCCTACCAGGAAGCCGTTCTCCGATGGCCGGCACCAGATCACTTCCACCGTCAGCGGGAAGCCGTTGTGAACGTCCGAGCCGAGCCAGATGGTCATGGGCAACAAGGCGCTGATGGCCACGGGTTCCGGCAGCCACAGGCAGCACCCTCCGGCGGACAGGTCCCGCACCCGGCCGGCGAGCTTGCGTGGCGAATCCTCCGGGACAGCCCCCCCTTCAGGATCTTCGGATTCCAGTTCAATTACGGCCCTGGCCTTCGCGGTCAAACGGTAGTCGGCCCGGCTGTCCCGGAGCCCGCCGGTGTCGTCTTCGCTTCCGAACCGGTAGTCGTTGTTGTTCATACAGTCATCCGTCTCTGAGATCAGTGGCGTCCCACCCGAATTCGTCCCACCACCCGGGTCAGCGTGTCGTCGAACTCAGCGCCGCTGCCCAGCAGCCGGATACGGCCTTCCAGCACGCCAGCCACCAGTTCGTCTTCTTTCCACTCCTGCCGGTTCAGGCCCAGGCGATCCACAAACACCAGTTTCCTGGACGCGTTGATGCGCACCGCCAGCTTCAACCGGCGCGGTTCCAGGGGCGGTGCCTGCTGAACCACAATCCACCCGCCCAATTTGATGTTGGCCACCTGCTCCTGCACCAGCAAGGTCTGTTCCCGAAGCAACCGCGCCTGTTCCGCCGCTTCATCGGCCAGTTGCTGCTGCCGGGCCGCTTCCCGCTCTCGGGCCAGGGCGGCTTCCCGGGCCTCCGCTTCCAGGCGGCGACGCTCAGCTTCCTCCGCCTGCTGCCTGCGCAGGGCTTCGGCCCGGGCGCTGGCCTCGGCCGCGGCCCGCTCCCGCTGGGCTTTCTGTCGGGCATACACCCGGGCCAGTTCCTGCACAGTGCGGGCGAGAACCACCCCAAACGGCGTCAGCTCCGGCAGCGGACGGGCGACGCCACTGGCCCGCTCGTCTTCAAATGAAGCCCAGGCCTGCAGCCCAAGCTTGACACCGGCGCCATTGGTCCAGAGGATTTCGGCGGTACCGGGCAGAACGGCAGACAGGCGGCGCCGTTCTTCGGACGCTCCCTCCCCCCACACAAACCACTTCCCGGTCACCGCGTCGATGATGTCCGGTGCCGGCGGCGTCGCACTCAGCCATTCCGGCTCCCAAACCAGCGGTGTCGGGGTGGCCAAAGCGTCGACGACCGGTAATGCCTCGCCCCTCAAACGCGCCACGAGCGCCCGCTCGATGTCGGCCAGGGCCCCTTCGGTCAGGGGCTGGGGCATCAGCCGCTGCCACACTTCCGATACCCGTTCACCCAACTGCTCGCCCACCTGATACAGCCGGTTCCGCTGGCCGTCCGAGAGCGCCGGATCGCAGGCCCAAACCAGCCATTCCAGCAGCTTCCGGCCGTGTTTGAGACCATCGTTGCCGTCGGATGGGCCGCCCGCCTGGACGTCGCTCCACACCGCCTGCTTGAGCAGCCGGTACCAGTCGTCACGCAGGAACCTGACCACGGTTTCCGGCAAGTGGCGGTCCTGAAGCGCCCGTCCCAGCAGCGCCCTGGCAACCTGGTCGGCCTGACGTTGCCGGGCCGCGCCCTGCTCGGTATCCAACAGGCGCTGCGAAAGCCGATCGATCTGCGCTGCGCGCTTGGCGGCATCCTGCTGCCAGTCTTCGCAGAACTGAAGCACCGGCGCCACGGTGTTGCCATCAAACGCGCCGGACACCACCGACACCAGGCCGTCGAGCTGGTCCAGCAAGGCCCGGTTGGAGCGACCCCGGGTGTTGCTCCAACCGCGCCATTCCCCGAGCCCGTCCAGCCACTGGACGATGGCCGGTGACAGCGCCTCACCGCCTGCCGCGTCCAGGCGCCAGGCCAGGAAAAACCGCAGGCGCGCAATGCGCCGGCTCAGTTCCGGATGCAGGCCACTGGTGCCCAGGAACACATCCATGATGCGGTCCGCCAGGTACGCGGCGTTCACCTGCCGGATCGACCAATCGAGGTTGACCGAGCGGATCACGTGGGTCACCCGCTCGTCGCGCTGTTCAGACCAGCAGGACAACAGCAAGGGTCGCCAATCGCTGACCGCACCGGCCGCCAAAGCCCCGGGCGGGTATGGCAGGTCAGGCACCCGGATGCCGTTTAACAGCGCCTCGATGGGTGACGCAGCAAGGCCGTCCGGCGCGTGTTTTCGGGAGTCTGACATCCGTTCCCCATAGGCTGGAAGCGTTGAAAAGACTGGGCGTTTAGCGCAGTATAACCAAGTCGATCAGAACCGGGGAAAAAGTACAACATGTCGGGAAAGAAACTAGAAGATCTGAACGTGGCCAGCGTCGAAACGCTCATCACTCCGCAAGCCCTCAAGCAGGAAATGCCACTGTCAGACAAGGCGGCAGAGACCGTCGCCAACAACCGTCAGGCCATCTATGACATCATGGACGGCAAGGACCATCGCCTGTTTGTGGTGGTGGGCCCCTGCTCCATCCACGACGTCGAGGCCGCCCACGATTACGCCCGGCGCCTGAAAGCCCTCGCGGACGAAGTGAGCGACACGCTGCTTCTGGTGATGCGCGTCTACTTCGAGAAGCCCCGCACCACCGTCGGCTGGAAAGGTCTGATCAACGATCCGCACCTGAACGACACGTTCGACATCGAGCAGGGCCTGCACATCGGCCGCCGCCTGCTCCTGGACATTAACGAGATGGGGCTGGCCGCCGCCACCGAAGCGCTGGACCCGATTTCGCCGCAGTACCTGCAGGACACCATCGCCTGGTCCGCCATCGGCGCCCGCACCACCGAATCCCAGACCCATCGGGAAATGAGCAGTGGCCTGTCCATGGCCATTGGCTTCAAGAACGGCACCGACGGCAGCCTGGACGTCGCCGTCAACGCCATGAAGTCGGTCTCACACCCCCACAGTTTCCTGGGCATTGATCAGCAGGGCCAGGTGGCCATTGTGCGCACCCGGGGCAACAACTACGGCCATGTGGTCCTGCGCGGCGGTGGCGGCAAGCCCAACTACGATTCGGTGAGTGTGGCCCTGTGCGAGCAGGCTCTGGACAAAGCCGGCCTTCGCCAGTCCATCATGGTGGACTGCAGCCACGCCAACTCCAGCAAGGATCCGGCCATACAGCCGCTGGTCATGCAGGACATCACGCACCAGATTGTTGAGGGTAATACCTCCATTCAGGGCCTGATGGTCGAGAGCCACATCAACTGGGGTAATCAGTCGATTCCGGCGAACCTGGCGGATCTGAAATACGGCGTGTCCGTCACCGACGCCTGCATCGACTGGCCGACCACCGAGCAGGCCATCCGGGATATGCGAGCCAAACTCAAGGATGTGCTTCCGAAGCGCGTTCGGTAAATCGTTGGGGCGGCGCCGTCAGACGGCGTCGCCCAGCCAGTCCAGTCGGTTCCGCAGAGCCACCACCTCGCCAATGATCACCAGCGTAGGCGGACGAACCTCTTCCTGCCCCACCCGTTCCACAATCGTCGAGAGCGTTCCCATAACCACCTGTTGCTCCGGCGTGGTGCCCCGGGATACCAACGCGACCGGCATATCCGGACTCATCCCGTACTCCACCAGTTTGGCGGCTATGATCGGCAGCCCCACCAGGCCCATGTAGAACACCAGGGTCTGATTGTTCTGAACAAAATCCGACCAGGGCAGATCGCAGGTGTCGTTCTTCAGGTGACCGGTAATAAACCGCACCGACTGGGCGTAATCCCGGTGTGTCAGGGGAATACCCGCGTAGGCGGCACAGCCGGAAGCAGCGGTGATGCCGGGCACCACCTCGAAGCGCACGCCCGCCTCCGCCAGGGTTTCGATTTCCTCGCCGCCCCGGCCGAAGATAAACGGGTCACCGCCTTTCAGGCGCACTACCCTGCGCCCCTCAAGGGCCAGTTCGACCAGGCGCTGGTTGATCTGATCCTGGGGCAAGGTGTGGTTGGAGCGCTGCTTGCCAACGTGAATTCGCTCGGCATGCGGGGGAATAAGATCGAGGATCTCTGACGAGACCAGGCGGTCGTAGAGCACCACATCGGCGCCCTGAATGGCGCGCCAGGCCCGAATGGTCAACAGCTCGGGATCGCCAGGGCCGGCGCCCACCAGGGCGACCGCCCCGGCGGACCGGTTGGGGTTGTGCGTGACCGGGTTGGTCCTGTTCCGTTCTGGTGCAGGGCGGTGCGCGATGCCCGCTCCTGGTGCGTCCGCCGGTTGCTCGGTCATTGGATCCTGTCGATGCCTCCCATGTACGGTTTCAGTGCGTCCGGAACGCGGATACTGCCGTCCGCCTGCTGGTAGTTCTCCATCACCGCGATCAGGGCGCGCCCGACCGCAAGTCCGGAACCGTTGAGCGTGTGCACAGGCTCGGGTTTACCGGTCTCCGGGTTACGCCAGCGTGCTTGCATACGCCGTGCCTGAAAATCCCGGGTGTTGGAACAGGACGAAATTTCCCGATAGGCGTTCTGGCCCGGCAGCCAGACTTCCAGATCGTAGGTGCGCGCCGCCGAGAAGCCCATATCACCGCCGCAGAGCGCCACCACGCGATACGGCAGGCCCAGGCGCTGGAGCACGGTTTCGGCGTGCCCGGTGAGCGATTCCAGGGCCGCCTCGGAGTCTTCCGGGCGCACCACGTGAATCAGTTCCACTTTGTCGAACTGGTGCTGACGGATCATGCCCCGGGTGTCCCGGCCATAGGAGCCGGCCTCGCTGCGGAAACACGGCGTATGGCAGACCAGTTTCAGCGGAAGCTCATCGGCGTTGAGGATGCTGTCCGCCACCAGGTTGGTCGCCGGCACTTCGGCGGTCGGAATCAGGTACAGGGGTTGCTCGCCGTCCATCCGGAACAGGTCGTCCTCAAACTTCGGCAACTGGCCGGTACCGTACAGCGTCCGGGCATTCACCAGATACGGCACGTAGGCTTCCTGATAGCCGTGTTCACCGGTGTGCAGGTCCAGCATGAACTGGGCGAGCGCCCGGTGCAGTCGGGCAACCGGGCCACGCATCACCGCAAACCGGGAATGGGCCAGACGGCTGGCGGTCTCAAAATCCAGCCCCCCCAGCGTCTCGCCGAGGTCCACGTGGTCCTTGGGCTCAAAGTCAAAGGGGGTGGGATCGCCCCAGCGACGGATCTCTACGTTGTCCGCCTCGCTCTCCCCTTCCGGTACACCTTCGTCCGGAAGGTTCGGAATGCCGGACAGGAACCGGTTCAGTTCGTCCTGCAGGGCCCGGAGCGCCTCTTCCGCCTCGCCGCGCTGGCGCTTGAGGCTGTCCACCTCGTCCAGCAGCGGCTGGATGTCCTCACCGGCGGCCTTGGCCTTGCCGATGGACTTGGACCGCTTGTTCTGCTCGCTCTGGAGGGTCTCGGTGCGCACCTGCAGCTCCCGGCGGCGCTGTTCGAGGGATTCGAACGCGGCAACGTCGAGGGTGAAATGCTTGACCGCCAGCCGGCGGGCCACGTCTTCCGTCTGGGTACGGACGAGTTTGGGATCGAGCATGATAGTCCTGGTTTCCGGTTTGCGAGTGGGTTGAAATGCCCGCCATTATACCCGCACAGTCGCGGCTGGCCACTGCACGGCCCGTTAGGATTGCGGGAGCAGGCCTGGCCTCAGGGGTAGCGGCGGGTATCGCTGGCGTTGTTGAGCTCATCCAACCGGGCCCGCTTTTCCGCCAGGCGGATTTCCAGGCCCCGGGAGACGGGCTGGTAATAGCGCCGATGATGGATGGCTTCGGGCAGATAGGCTTCCCCGGCGGCAAAGGCGTCCGGTTCGTCATGGGCGTAGCGGTATTCGGCGCCGTGTCCCATGGACTTCAGCAGCTTGGTGGGGGCATTGCGAAGATGTACCGGCACCTCGTAGTCCGGGTCCTGCCGGATGTCCGCCATGCACTGGTTGAACGCCTTGTAAACCGCGTTACTCTTCGGCGCGAGCGCCAGATAGGTGGCGGCCTGGGCCAGCGCCAGCTCGCCTTCCGGCGAGCCCAGTCGCTCCTGGGCGTCCCAGGCGTCCATGGCCAGGCGCAGGGCTCGGGGATCGGCGTTGCCGATGTCTTCACTGGCGATGCGCAGCAAGCGACGGGCCACGTAGAGCGGGTCACAGCCGCCGTCCAGCATGCGGCACAACCAATAGAGCGCGCCGTCCGGGTCAGACCCGCGAACGGATTTGTGCAGGGCGGATATCTGGTCGTAAAAAACATCCCCGCCCTTGTCGAACCGCCGCAGGCTGGTCTGGAGCACCTGCTCCAGCACGGCCTCGTTCACCGTCGGCTGGCCGCCCTCACCCGGCTCCGCCAGATCCGCGGCGACTTCCAGAATGTTCAAGGCGCGACGGGCGTCACCCCCTGCGGCCCGGGCCATCAGCTCGATCACCGGGCCCGGCACCACCAGCGCGCCCTTCAGCCCCCGCTCGGACGTGACCGCCCGGACCAGCAGGCGGCGCAGGTCGTCGTCCTCGATGTGCTTGAGCACGTACACCCGAGTGCGGGACAGCAGTGCGCTGTTCAGCTCAAACGAGGGATTTTCGGTGGTGGCGCCGACGAAGATGAAGGTGCCGTCTTCGATGTGCGGCAGGAACGCATCCTGCTGGCTCTTGTTAAAGCGATGGACTTCGTCCACGAACAGCAGGGTGTCGCGGCCTTCGGCCCGCTTGCGATGATGGGCCCGGTCAACCGCGCCGCGGATGTCCTTGACGCCGCTGAGCACCGCGGACACGGTCTCAAACGCCAGATCCCCCACGTTGGCCAGCAGTCGGGCAAACGTGGTCTTGCCAACCCCCGGCGGCCCCCACAGGATCATCGAGTGCAGTTGCCCCTGTTCCAGTGCCCGGCGCAGGGGCTTGCCCGGCCCCACCAGGTGGGCCTGGCCAACGTAATCGTCCAGAGTCAGCGGCCGCATCCGGGCGGCCAGGGGCTCGAACCCGGTGGCCTCATCAAACAGGCCTTCCTGCATGAGCCTACTGACCTTCCCGGATGACGTCCACGCCGTCGGGGTAGTCGAGGGTGAAGGCGCTGTCGGGCACGGGTTCGTTCAGTTTGATGTGATCGAAACTGAGGATACTGAGCTGAGACAGCGAATCCCGCATGCGCATTTCCTTGAGCCGGCCATTGTTGAAGGTCAGTCGAAGGGAAGTGAACAAAGAGTCCGGGCTACGGGGCTCGAGGGTGAACTGCCGGGTGTTGTCGCCGGCGGGGCCTTCTTTCACCCGATAGGTGGTCTCCAGATCCTCCACCTGCCCGCTCAACAACAAGGCAGGCGTACTCTGGATCCGGTTGTCCAGGGCCTGGACAGTGACCTGCTCCAGGTCCGGGTCATACACCTGGACCTGCTTGCCGTCGCTGACGATCACCTGGGCCAGCGGCGCTTTGGTTTCCCAATAAAACAGCCCAGGGCGTTTGGCTTTGAGGGTGCCCCGGGTGTCCTGGATCTGCTTGCCGGAATCGTCCACCACAATCTGGATGAACGATGCCTGATAGGTGCGGTAATCCCGCAGCAGCTCGGCCAGCGCGGCGGCCTGATCCGGACTCGACGCCTGGGCGGTCGCCGACGGGCTTTCCCCGGCTTTCTCGCTGGCCTGGGCCTTGTCGACCGCGAGCGCCGGGGTGGCTGCAAGCGCCACAGCCAGCGCCACGCCAGAGGTCATACGTGTCATCCAGTTTAACCGTGTCATGGTGTCTCCTAATCCCGGGGCGGCGGCGGTGCCAGCACTTCGCGGGTGCCGTTGTGGCCCGCAGGGCTGACCACGCCCGATGCCTCCATGGCATCCACCAGGTTTGCCGCCCGGTTGTAGCCAATTTTGAATTTCCGCTGAACGGATGAAATGGATACGCGGCGCCCCTCGGTGACAAAAGCCACAGCCTCGTCGTACAGGGAGTCGCTCTCGCTGTCCCCGCCCTCGCTCAGGGTCGGAACGCCCGGCAGGCTCTCACCTTCGGCGCCGTTGAGCACATCGTCCACATAGTCGGGCTCACCCCGCTCCTTCCAGGCGCTGACCACACGATGCACCTCATCGTCGTCCACAAAGGCACCATGAACCCGCACGGGCAAACCGGTGCCCGGCGGCAGGTAGAGCATGTCGCCGTGGCCCAGCAACTGCTCGGCACCGCCCTGGTCGAGCACCGTCCGGGAGTCGATTTTGGAGGATACCTGGAAGGACATCCGCGTCGGGATGTTGGCTTTGATCAGGCCGGTGATCACATCCACGGACGGCCGCTGGGTCGCCAGAATCAGGTGGATGCCGGCCGCCCGGGCCTTTTGGGCGATCCGGGCGATGAGCTCTTCCACCTTTTTACCGACGATCATCATCATGTCGGCGAACTCGTCGATCACCACCACGATGAAAGGCAGGGTCTCGAGCTCCGGCCGATATTCCTCGCCGTTGTCCAGGTACTCATCCGGCTTCCAGATGGGGTCCAGAAGCGGCTCTCCCGCAGCCCGGGCGTCCTTCACCTTGCGGTTGAAACCGGCAAGGTTACGCACCCCCAAGCTCGCCATCAGCCGATAGCGACGTTCCATCTCCGCGACACACCAGCGCAGGGCGTTGGCGGCCTCTTTCATATCCGTGACCACCGGCGCCAGCAGATGCGGGATGCCGTCGTAGATGCTCAGTTCCAGCATCTTTGGGTCCACCATGATGAACCGGACTTCGTCGGGCGTGGCCTTGAGCAGCATGCTCAGCAGCATGGCGTTGACCCCCACCGACTTACCGGAACCGGTGGTACCCGCCACCAGCAGATGGGGCATCTTGGCGAGGTTGGCCACCATCGGATTGCCACCAATGTCGTTGCCCAATGCCAGGGTTAGCGCGGAGTTGCTTTCGGTAAACACCCGGGCGCTCAGCACCTCTGACAGACGCACGATTTCCCGCTTCTCGTTGGGTATCTCGATGCCCACCACGGACTTGCCCGGAATGACTTCCACGACACGGACGCTGAGCACCGCCAGGGAACGAGCCAGGTCTTTGGCCAGGTTGGAAATCTTGCTGACCTTGACCCCGGGCGCCGGTTTGATTTCAAACCGGGTAATCACCGGCCCGGGATTGACCTCAACCACTTCCACGGAAACCCCGAAATCACTCAGCTTTTCCTCAAGCAAACGGGACATGTGCTCCAGGGATTCCTCGGAATACCCTTTCTCCTGGTGTTCCTCGGGGGGGTCCAGCAGGGAGATCGGCGGGATCGGGCTTTCAATGTCGGCCAACAGGGAACCCTGGGAGTCACCGCGGCGGGCCGGTTCCGGCCTGGGTTCGTCCTTCTTGAACGGCGCAATCTTCACGGACCGGCTGGGCGCAGGTTCGGCCGGCGCGCGGGGTGCGTCGCCAGATCGCCCACTCGGCGACGCGTCGGCGCGAGCCCGGTCGTCCGTGGCGCTGAAATGCTCCAGGCGTTCGGTCACCTCGCCGGGAGACGGTTCGCCCAGAGCCGGTTCCCGACGTTGGGCGATCGGCGCCGCCGGTCTGGCGGACGCCGGCGCCTTTTGGGCTGAGCGCTTGAACCAGCGGCGCCACCAGGGCGCAGGCTTTCCGGCTGTTGCAGCGCCGTCCAGACGGTCGCGAATGACGGGCGGTTGTGCGGGATCGGCTTTACGGGCCTCGACTTTCGGGGCCGGAGCGGGCACGGGCGCTGGCCGGGCTTTTCCTGTCTCAGACCGATCGGCGGCGTTTTTCGCCCTGCTCGCGTCTGTCCCGCCCTTGCCCTTGTCGTCGGACGCCATCAGTCCCTTGGCGCCCTCCGCGAACCGGAGCGCCAGCCCGCCCACCTGGTCCATCAGCCAGAACCAGGACAACCCGGTGGTCACGGTCAGGGCAAAGAGAAAAATAGCGATCAGCAGAAGTGTGGTGGCCGGCAGGTTAAAAAACCGAACCATGGCATCGGAAACCGCCCCGCCGAGCACACCGCCGGAGGACTCACCAAGCCCGAAGACCGAATACAGGGACAACAGGCTGGTGGCTGACAGGAGAATCAGCAGAAATCCGCCAAAACGGACCAGGAACAGCGGCCAGTGCAGATCCAGGGATTCCGCCCGACGGCGGATGAGCATCACCGCGTAGCCAGCCACCATCAGCGGGAACAGGTAGGACACCTCGCCGCAGAAATCCATCAGCAGGCTCGCCAGCCAGGCGCCGGTGCGCCCGGCGTAGTTCTTCACGGTTGTATCGTGGCCAATGCTGGCCCAGCCTGGATCGCCCGGGGTAAAGGTGACCAGTGCCATGGCCAGATAGATCGCGAGCGCGACCAGCGCAATCACCGCGCCTTCCCGCGCACCTTGGGCGACAAAGCGGCGGAAACGCTGCTGCTTTTCGGTGGGAGCCGCCGGGGACGCCTTTCTGGAGGGCCCGGGGGCGGCTTTTTTCGCGTTTGCGGTTTCGGCCATGAATACCTTGTAGTGTGTCCGTTGTGTCAGGCGCCGAGGGCGGCGAAGCCGCGCTCAAGATCCCGCTTGAGATCGTCAATGGCTTCGATGCCCACCGACAGGCGCACCAGGTTTTCGGTGATGCCCGCCTGCGCCTTGTCCTCGGGCGACAGCCGCCCGTGGGTGGTGGTCGCCGGATGCGTCACCGTGGTTTTGACGTCACCCAGGTTCGCCGTAATCGAAATCATCCGGGTGGCATCGATAAACCGCCAGGCCTCGTCACGGCCGCCAACCAGCTTGAAGGACAGCACACCGCCGAAGCCGGATTGCTGACGCCGGGCCAGCTCGTGCTGCGGGTGGCTGACGAGGCCGGCGTAGAACACCGACTCAACGCCCGCTCGGCCCTCAAGCCATTGCGCCAACTCTAACGCATTGTCGCAGTGGGCGCGCATACGAATCGGTAAGGTTTCCAAACCCTTATGGAACACCCATGCGTTGAACGGGCTCATGGTGGGGCCGGCGGAGCGGAGGAACCCGTACACTTCCTCCATCAGCGTATTGGGGCCGACGACGGCTCCGCCCACACAGCGGCCCTGACCATCCAGATACTTGGTGGCGGAATGAATCACCAGATCCGCGCCGTGCTCGAACGGCCGCTGTAGCACGGGCGTGCAGAAGCAGTTGTCTACCACCAGTAACGCGTCGTTCCGGTGCGCCAGCTCTGCCAGCGCCGCCAGGTCGGCCACCTCGCACAGGGGATTCGAGGGGGTTTCAAGGAACAGCATGCGGGTGTCTGGCGTGATCGCCGACTCCCAGGCCGCCAGGTCGGTCAGGCCGACAAAGCTGGTGGTTACACCAAACCGGGCCATGTACTTCTGGAACAGCACGTTGGTAGTGCCGAATACGCCCCGGGAACAGACCACATGATCACCAGCCTTCAGCAGGGACATGCAGGTGGCCAGAATGGCGGCCATGCCGGAGGCAGTTGCCACCGCCCGCTCTCCGCCTTCCATTGCGGCCAGGCGCTTTTCGAACGCCTGCACCGTCGGGTTGGTGAAGCGGGAATAGATGTTGCCCGGTTCCTCGCCCCCAAAACGGGCCGCGGCCTGGGCGGCGCTGCCGTAGACAAAGCTGGAGGTCGGGAAAATCGCGTCGCTGTGTTCCAACTGGTCGGTACGGATCTGCCCTGCCCTCACCGCCAGGGTATCCACGGACATGCCGTCGAGATCCGATTCCGGAATCTGGATGGTTTCTTCTCTGCGCAGGGTCATGCTCGTCTCCTGATGGCCGCTGATGCTCAGTCTTCGTCGTTGTGCAGGTCGATGATGCCGTTGTCGGTATCCGACATGCCCGACAGACTGCGCTGATCGTCCTTCCGGAGCGCTTCAAGGCGATCGAGGTAGGCCTCGTCCACATCGCCGGTAATGTAATCACCGTTGAACACGGAACACTCCCAGCCTTCGATGTTGTCGTTCACATCATTCACACAGGCAATCAGGTCGTCCAGGTCCTGGTAGACCAGCCAGTCGGCGCCAATCAGTTCCCGGATGTCCTCAACGGTGCGTCCGTGGGCAATCAGCTCGTGCACCGACGGCATATCAATGCCGTAGACGTTCGGGTAGCGCACAGGAGGCGCGGCCGACGCAAAGTACACCTTGCGGGCACCGGCGTCCCGAGCCATCTGGACGATTTCCTTGCAGGTGGTGCCGCGGACGATGGAGTCGTCCACCAGCATCACGTTCTTGCCGCGGAATTCCAGATCAATCGGGTTGAGCTTCTGACGCACGGACTTCTTGCGCATTTTCTGGCCGGGCATAATGAACGTACGGCCGATGTAGCGGTTCTTGATGAACCCTTCCCGGAACTTCACGCCCAGCCGGTGGGCCATCTGCATGGCCGAGGTGCGGCTGGTGTCGGGAATGGGAATCACCACGTCGATGTCGTGATCCGGAGTTTCCCTCAGGATCTTGTCCGCCAGGGTCTCGCCCATGCGAAGGCGGGCTTTGTAAACGGAGACCTTGTCGATGATGGAGTCCGGCCGGGCAAAATACACGTGTTCAAAAATGCACGGGTAAAGGTGCGGCTCGTCAGCGCATTGCTGGGTGTAGAGGGTGCCGTCGGTCTCGATGTACACCGCTTCGCCGGGAGCAATATCACGCACCAGGCGGAAGCCGGCGGCGCTCAGGGCAACGCTCTCGGAGGCAATCATATACTCCTTCGTGCCGTCCTCACATTCCCGCACGCCGTAACACGCCGGTCGGATGCCGTTCGGGTCCCGGAAGCCAACAATGCCGTATCCGGTGATCATGGCGATCACCGCGTAGGCGCCGCGGCAGCGCTTGTGCACGGCCTTCACGGCGTAAAAGATCTCATCCTTCGTGGGCACCAGCTTGCCGAGCTTCTGCAACTCGTGGGCAAACACGTTCAACAGCACCTCGGAATCTGAGTTGGTGTTGATATGGCGCAGGTCCGTGCGGAACAGGTCCCGGGCCAGCTCATCGGCGTTGGTCAGGTTGCCGTTGTGAGCGAGGGTGATGCCATACGGGCTGTTCACATAGAACGGCTGGGCCTCGGCGGAACTGGACGTGCCGGCCGTCGGGTAGCGGACGTGCCCGATACCCACGTTGCCCACCAGTCGGCGCATGTGACGAGTGTGGAACACGTCGCGCACCAGCCCGTTGTCCTTGCGCAGAAAGAACCGATCGTCCTGAAAGGTCACAATGCCCGCCGCGTCCTGGCCCCGGTGCTGAAGTACAGTCAGCGCATCATAGAGCGACTGATTGACGTTGGTTGTGCTGACGATGCCGACAATGCCACACATGGATAGGAGAATCTCCGAGTGTTGAAACTGAAAGGTTATCCGGACGTGGACTCTGGTGCCACATCCTTGGTCACCGGCGCGGATGCGCCGCCGGTGCTGGCCGGGACGGCGTTGGCGGCCGGCCCGAGGAAACGGGCGAATTCATCGCCAAAGGTACGCCGGGACCAGTCCTCAACCACGGCCAGATGGCGGATCATGACCGACTCCCGCCACCAGGTATCCTGAGCCAGCGGCGTGTACCGGGTGAACGCGATGGCCACCACCACCACGACCAGCCCCCGAAGCAGGCCAAACCCCATACCCAGAACCCGGTCCGTCGCCGACAGCCCAGTGGCACGGATCAAATGGCCGATGAGGTTATTGATGATGGCGCCGACGATCAGGGTACCAAAAAACAGAATGGCGAACGCCGCCACGAGTCGCACCAGCGGCGTTTCCACGGTGCTCTCCAGCAGCGATTGCATCTGCGGGTGAAAGGTCCGCGCCAGGATGAACGCGGCAATCCAGGTGACCAGCGACAGTGCTTCGCGGACGAAGCCACGCTTCAGGCTGATCAGCGTGGACACTGCGATAAGGGCAATGATGACCCAGTCGATCCAGATCAGCGCTTCCATGAAAAACCCGGTGGCGTGGAGAAAGCGCGAATTCTAACAGGAATCGCTCCGGCGCCAAAGCTCTGCCAGCGTTCCGATGGACGCCGCCGGTTTACGAAGCGACAAGGCGAGCCCCTAGTTCTCTCCCTGAGTGACCAGACTCTTCAGCCCGAACGCCTTGTCGATCCGTCCCTTGGCACCCTCGGCCTGTTGCCGGTCGGCATAGGGACCGCTGAACACGCGAACCAGTTTCACGTCACCCCGGGTCACTTCCTGCAGGTGCGCGCTGTAGCCTTGTTCACGGGCTTTATCCCGCAGGCGACGGGCGTTGTCCGGGTTGCCAAAGCTGCCAAGCTGAACCACCCAGGCGCCTTCAAGGGAGCCACTGAATTCTTCGTTATCACTGTCGTTTGCAGGGGCCTTGGTCGGTGCCGTTGACGCCACCGCCGGCTCTTCAGTGGCCGGGGCCGGCTCAGGAACAGCGACGTCCTGTCGGGCAGGCGGCTCGTCGGTGGCGCCGCCCGCCGGCGCCGAATCGTCGGAGCGTTCGATCAACCGATACTGAGGTGTCTGTGCTGTCCCTGCGCCGGACGATGCCGGCACCTCGGTTGCGAGGGAAGAATCGCTGGAGGGCGGCGGGACATCCGTCTGGTCGCTGCTGCCCTTGGCAGAAGACCCGTCGCCCACGTCTACCGCAGGGAATGGGGGCTCTTCAGGAATCTGTATGGACGTGGTCGTCCGTTCGGAATGTGGCTCATCAAAGATCATGGGCACGAAAATCACGGCCAGGGAGACCAGCACCAAAGCGCCAATGATCCGTTGTTTCAGTCCGTCCACACTATTACTCCCGATCTGTCTGTCCTGTCCGCAAACGCGCCAGTCCCGATGGTAAACGGGCAGCCCAGAGAACTCAAAGCGGCGGCGCCGCCATGGACAAAGTTTAAGGGGCGACGCCCCGGTCCGACGTGCCGGCAAGCACAGCGCGGGCCTCGCCCACCGTGAAGAACGAACCAAACACAACGACCAGAGCGTCCCTGGCGCCTGCTTCGGCAATGGCACAGTCGAGGGCGCCCGAAACGCTTTCGCAGGGCACTGCGCCATCAACGCCACCGGCCTGGACACGCCGGGCCAAGGACAGCGCGTCGAGCCCCCGAGGCACCGAAAGCGGCGCCAGCCACCAGCGGTCCACGACGTCAGACAGGGCCGCAACAACCCCTTCCACATCCTTGTCCGCCAAGGCACCGTAGACGGCGTAGACCGGCTGCCCTGGCCGCCGGGTGCTGGCCAGACGACCAGCCAGCCAACGCGCCGCATGAGGATTATGCCCAACGTCAGCAATAACAGCGGGTGCCCGCTTCAGCGTTTCAAACCGTCCCGGTACAGCCAGCACGGAGAGCGTACGCTCAATGTCGGCCACGGGCAGTTCCGGCGCCAATGATCGCACCGCTACGACGGCGGCGGCCACGCTGTTCACCGGCAGCGGCCCGGCTGGTAGCAGAATGCGAGCCCCCTGACTCTGTAGCACCGGCGTACCGAGCGCATCGTTCACCGTCAGCGCGTACTGCTCCCCAAGGCGCTGCAGCGGGACCTTCTGGGCCGCGGCTTGCTGCAGGACTGATCGGGGCGGGTCCACATCCGCATAGATGGCCGGCCGCCCCTGCCGGAAGATCCCGGCTTTCTCGAAGCCGATGGATTCCCGGTTGTCACCGAGAAACGCCTGGTGATCGAGATCCACGGAGGTCAGGATCGCCAGATCGGTATCCAGGACGTTAACCGCGTCCAGACGCCCACCCAGCCCCACCTCAAGGAGCCAGTCGTCCAGCCCGGCCTCATCCATGGCCACAAACGCCGCCAGGGTGCCGAACTCGAAATACGTCAGGGAAATGTTCTGGCGGGCCTGCTCGACCCGGTCGAACGCCCGCACGAGCGACGCATCGTCAATGTCCCGGCCGTTCAGGCGAACCCGCTCGTTGTACCGATGAAGATGGGGTGAGGTGTAGGCGCCGGTGCGACGCCCTGCGGCCTGCAGAAGCGCTTCCAGGGCCGCCACGCAACTGCCCTTGCCATTGGTACCGCCCACCGTGACGATGCGCACAGCGGGGCGCCGGGGGAACAACCGGCGCAGCACGACGAGAACCCGGTCGAGGCCGAGGTCAATTTCGGTGGGGTGAATGGATTCCAGGTACGCCAGCCACTGGTCCAGCGACCCGGACGGGCCAGGCGCCGGCCGGGCGCCGGCGCCGGATGAGTCAACCGGCGCCATCGGCATCCGGCTTTTCGGTGATTTCAAACTCGATCGGCGCCTCGGTGCCGGGCTTGTCCTGGCCGGTGAACTTGGCCAGCAGGTGCGCCACTCGCTCACGCATCTGATGGCGGTGCACGATCATATCGATGGCGCCATGATCCAGCAGGAATTCACTGCGCTGGAACCCTTCCGGCAGCTTTTCGCGAACGGTCTGTTCGATCACCCGGGGACCTGCGAAACCGATCAGCGCGTTGGGCTCGGCAATGTTCAGGTCGCCCAGCATGGCCAGACTCGCGGAGACGCCGCCGAATACCGGATCGGTAAGCACCGAAATGTACGGCACGCCTTCCTGCTTCATTTTTTCGAGCACGGCCGAGGTCTTGGACATCTGCATCAGCGACAGGATTGCTTCCTGCATACGCGCGCCGCCACTGGCGGAGAAGCACACCAGGGGGATACGGTCCCGGAGCGCCACGTTGGCGGCCTGGACGAACTTCTCGCCCACCACCTGGCCCATGGAACCGCCGAGGAAGTTAAATTCGAAGGCGCAGCCGACCAGCGGCACGCTCAGCACGGAACCCTTCATGGCCAGAAGTGCATCCTTCTCGCCGGTGGCCTTTTGGGCCGCGGAGAGTCGATCCTTGTAACGCTTGGTGTCCTTGAACTTCAGTCGATCCCAGGGCTCCAGATCCGCGCCAATTTCCTCCCGGCCATCCTCGTCGAGGAAGATATCGAGGCGGCGCCGGGCGTTCAGGCGCATGTGGTGTTCGCACTTGGGGCAGACGTCCAGGTTTTTCTCGAGTTCCGGCTTGTACAGAAATCCCCCGCACTTGGGGCATTTTTTCCAGAGACCCTCGGGCACGCCAGTTCTCTGTTTGGATTCCGAGCGAATTTTGCTCGGCATGATTTTGTCCAGCCAGTTGCTCATGTTTCAATCCTGTCCTTTGAGGCCTGCCGCCATGGCTTCGTTCAGGAAGCCAGGCTGTCCAGCGCTTCACGCATCGGGTGCAGAAGATCGGTCAGAGCTCGCTTGAGCGCGACCGTATCTGCCTGATTTCGCGCTATTGTATCGACCAGAACACTGCCAACAATTACACCATCGGATACCCGGCCGACCGCCGCCGCGGTTTCGGCGTCGCGGATGCCGAAACCAACACCCACCGGCAGGGCCGTCAGTTCGTGAATATGGGCCACTTTGGCCGCCACTTCATCCACGTTGATCTTGGCCGCACCCGTCACGCCCTTGAAAGAAACATAGTACACATAGCCGGAGGAGTGTTCGCTGATCGCCCGAATCCGGTCATCGGTGGTGGTGGGTGCCAGCAGGAAGATCGCGTCCAGGTTCCGGGCGGTAAACAACGGCGCAACGTCCGCAGCCTCCTCGGGGGGCAGGTCAACGGTCAGGATACCGTCAATGCCGGCGGCCACGGCCGCGTCCGCGAACGCCTCGTAGCCCATGGCTTCCATCGGATTCAGATACCCCATCAGCACCACGGGCGTCGTGCTGTTGGTTTCCCTGAAGGTCTTCACCATCGCCAGCACCTGCTTGAGAGAGGTGCCGTGGCGCAGTGCCCGCTCACAGGCGAGTTGGATCACCGGGCCATCCGCCATCGGATCGGAAAACGGCACGCCCAGTTCGATAATGTCCGCACCGGCGTCGACCAATGTGTGCATCAGGCCGACCGTTTGATCCGGATGCGGGTCACCGGCGGTGATGTAGGGAATCAGCGCCTTGCGACCCTGGCCCTTGAGGGTCTTGAGAACCCCTTCGATTCGGCTCATGCCCTGTCCTTCTCTCAGATCTCGATACCGTCGATCTTGGCGACGGTGTGGATGTCTTTGTCGCCGCGGCCGGAGACATTGATGATGATGCTCTGATCCTTGCGCATGCTCGCCGCCAGCTTGACGCCGTAGGCGACCGCGTGGGCGGTCTCCAGGGCGGGCATGATGCCCTCAACGCGGGTCAGCTTGCGGAACCCGTCCATGGCTTCGTCATCGGTCACGGACACGTAATGGGCGCGGCCGATGTCCTTCAGCCAGGCGTGCTCCGGGCCGACGCCCGGGTAGTCGAGGCCCGCGCTGACGGAATGAGTGCCGGCAATCTGGCCGTTCTCGTCTTCCATCAGGTAGGTGCGGTTGCCGTGCAGGACACCGGGGCGACCGGCGCACAGGGGAGCCGCGTGCTGGCCAGTTTCGATGCCCAGCCCGCCGGCCTCAACGCCGTACATTTCAACGGACTCGTCCGCCAGGAACGGATGGAATAAGCCAATGGCGTTGGAACCACCGCCGACGCAGGCCACCAGCGCATCCGGCAATCGGCCGGTTTTTTCCAGGCATTGCTGCCGCGCCTCACGCCCGATCACCGACTGGAAGTCCCGCACCAGCATGGGGTACGGGTGCGGGCCCGCCACGGTGCCGATGATGTAAAAGGTGTCGTCAACGTTGGTCACCCAGTCGCGCATGGCATCGTTCATGGCGTCCTTGAGGGTTCGGGTTCCGCTCTGCACCGCGTGCACCTGGGCACCCAGCAGTTTCATCCGGAAGACGTTCAGGGACTGACGCTGAACATCTTCGGCACCCATGAACACGTGGCACTCAAGGCCGAGTCGCGCACACACGGTGGCCGTGGCTACGCCGTGCTGACCGGCACCGGTTTCCGCAATAATGCGCTTCTTGCCCAGGAAACTGGCCAGCAACGCCTGCCCGATGGTGTTGTTCACCTTGTGGGCCCCGGTGTGGTTCAGATCCTCCCGCTTCAGCCAGATCTGCGCACCGCCGGCCTCACGGGTCAGGCGTTCAGCGAGATACAGCGGGCTCGGGCGACCCACGTAATCGGCGAGGTCCTGATCAAACTTGGCCTGGAACTCCGGATCCTTCTTGAGCTGGAGATACTCTTTCTCCAGGATCATCAGGGAGTCCATCAGGGTCTCGGACACAAACCGCCCGCCGAAGGCGCCAAAGTGACCTCGGGCATCCGGCAGCGCGTTGAGCATTTCTTCAGTCAGTTTTACAGACACGGTGAACCTCGTTGATGAAATCAGACATTTTCCGGGCGTCCTTGATGCCTTTGCCGCGCTCGACACCGCCGCTTACATCGACGGCCCAGGGCCTCACCAGTGTTACGGCGCTGGCTACGTTATCAGATGACAAACCACCGGCCAATATCAGTGGAAGCGGCCTGTCAGCGGGGATCAGAGACCAGTTAAACGCCTCGCCGGTGCCGCCATATCGGTCCGGATCCCAGGCATCCACGAGCAGGCCGGCGGCCTGGTGATAGTCGCGGAAAGCCTGCGCAATCTGCCCCTGCTCGCGCACCCGAACCGCCTTGATCCAGCGCCGGCCAAACTGCTGGCAGAATTCCTGGGATTCGTCCCCGTGGAACTGCAACAGGTCCAGGGGTATCGCCTCGAGGACACGGCGGACCTCGGCAGCGGACGGATTCACAAACAACCCCACCAGGGACACAAA
Source organism: Marinobacter sp. C2H3 (assembly GCF_037080155.1). Taxonomy (NCBI): domain Bacteria; kingdom Pseudomonadati; phylum Pseudomonadota; class Gammaproteobacteria; order Pseudomonadales; family Marinobacteraceae; genus Marinobacter; species Marinobacter sp. C2H3. The sequence goes on from NZ_JBBBNZ010000002.1 coordinate 142,747, forward strand.
CGCTGGAACCACCTGTGCCAACGCACTCGCCCGCTCGATGGTGACGGCACGGGGACTTGGCCCGTAAAACACCAGCCCGATGGCGTCGGCACCGGCCGCAACAGCGGCCGTCACGTCCTCAGGCCGGGTCAGCCCGCAGATTTTGACTCGTGCTGTCATGGCGACGGAGGCACTCCCTTACGGTGAATGTGCGTCGGTGTGATTGGCCGGTTGGCGGCGTCGTCAAACCACGGGGCCGCGAAGCCGGGGCCGCAACGGGCCGCCGGAATGTCGAACTCACCCGGATAACCCACATCGACCAGGTACAGTCCGTGAGGCGGTGCGGTTACACCCGCCACCGTCCGGTCCCGGGCTGCCAGCACGTCGGCCATCCAGTCAACGGACTGAGCGCCCTGGCCCACCGCCATCAAGGCACCGGCAATGTTCCGAACCATGTGGTGCAGAAACGCGTTGGCCTGCACGTCAATTACCACGAATTCGCCGTGGCGGACCACCGAGATGGCTTCGAGGAACCGAACTGGCGTCCGGGACTGGCAACCGGCCGCCCGAAACGACGAAAAATCGTGCTCGCCCACTAGCGCCTGGGCCGCATCGTGCATGCGGCCGGCATCCAGCGGCCGAAACGTCCAGCTGACTTGCCCCCGAAGCACGCCCGGCCGCACAGGCTGGTTATAGATGATATACCGGTAACGCCGGTAAATCGCGGTAAATCGCGCGTGAAAGTCGCCCGTACCCTGCCCGGCCCAGTGAACCGCAATGTCGTCCGGCAAGGCGGTGTTGATGCCCATCACCCAGGATCGTAAGTTACGGACGGACGGCGTCTCGAAATGGGCAATCTGATAGCTGGCGTGTACGCCGGCGTCGGTACGGCCGGCACAGACCAGCTCTACTGGGTGATTGGCCACCCGGCCGACAGCCCGGGCCAGTTCGGCCTCAACGGAGCGGACCCCGGATTTCTGCATCTGCCAGCCGTGAAAATCCCGGCCATCGTATTCGAACGCCAGCACAACCCGGCCGTCGCCGAGGGCATTATCGGTGGTCAGTGGCGGTATCGTCTGAAACAAGAATCCTGGCTCACAGCGAGGGTATTGAAACGCAAAACGCCGGCTTTATTCCGGAAGGACCGGAGCCGGCGCCTGCTGCCTTTCACGGCATTATAACGAATCAGGAAAGATTTTTAAGAAGATCCCGGGCCTCCGCCTGTTGCTCTTCGTTACCTTCCAACGCCACCTCCTCCAGGATATCCCGGGCGCCGTCGCTGTCACCCATTTCCAGATAAGCACGGGCCAGGTCCAGCTTGGTGGCGGCTTCGTCCGTGCCGGCCAGGAAATCGAAGTCGTCGTCATCGCCCAGGTCGTTTTCGTCCAGATCAAGTACGTCCGCTGACGATGGCTTTGACGTCGGCGCCTCGTCGATGGATTCGCTCGCGAGCGGAACATCCTCTTCAGCGTCTCCCGCGTCCTCTAGGCTGGCCAGATCGTCCAGGGTGACATCATCCAGTTCGTCGAGCTCTTCAAGCGTCTCAACGCCGGCAACCTCGTCTTCAGGGGTATCCGCCCTTTCCTCGCCGACCAGATCGCCCTCACCAAGGGTGTCCTCAAGGCTCAGCTCTTCGTCGATCTCAGAGGCCGCTTCTTCGGCTTCATCACCGGTTTGCGCGGCGTGATTGGCAGAATCCGCACTGTCTGAAAACTCTTCCATCAGCGCCAGGTCCTCATCGGACACATCCAGCTCGAGGTCGTCCAGCGATGCCGCTTCAAGATCGTCGCCAGCCAGTTCGTCGTCCTCTCCGGCCACCTTGTCCAATTCGGCATCCAGCTCGTCGAGGAAGGACTCGTCCAGCCCGTCCAGCTCAACGTCGCCGGCGGCGGCCGTGGTGTCATTCTCGTCGAGGCTCGGCAGCTCGTCGTCGGCGGCTTCGGACTCACCGTCAGCGGAGGCGGTCTCGTCTTCCAGGTCGATTTCGAGTGAGGAGTAATCGGTCGCCTCGCTGTCCGATTCAAGATCGCCTTCGTCCACAGTCTCCAGATCGCCGGTGGTCCGGTCTTCCAGCCCGCTCAGATCAAACTCAATGGCATCGTCCCGGGCATCACCGGACACAGGCGCCGGCGCTTCAGACTCGTCGTTGGCCTCGGCTTCTGCGGCAGCGACCTCCCCGGCCGGGGAATTAAAGTCCAGGTCAAAGTCCCGGAACTCGTTTTCCAGGTCGTCCTGGCGGCTGGCGTCGTACTGATCCGCCAACAGCTCGTCCGAGGTTACCTCATCGTCGCGATCTTCCGGCTCGCCTGCTGGTTCAGCGGCAAAGCTGTCCGACCGAAGCTGGGACTCAAGGTCGTCGATGCTGGGCATCGCTTCGGCTTCTTCCAGACGGGTCTTGAGAGATTCTGCTTCCGCCAGGGCGTCATCGTCGCCCATCGCGCTCAGTTCACCAAACTGCTTTTCGAAGGCATCGCGGTCCTGAAGATCTGCGTAAACAGACAGCAGCTTCAGGCGCAGGTCAGACCGGCTCGGTTCGCGGGAAATGGCAGTTTCCAGAACCTGCGCGGCCTGGGCGTGACGACCATAGGCAATGTAGCTGTTGGCTTCGGCAATAACGTCGCCTTCGCCCTGCTCCGTGTCGTCTGCGTCCGGCTCGTCATCCAGGCTCAGATCGAAACCGCCGTCGCCTTCGTCACCGGTCTCGCTATTCAACTGATCGTAGAACGCTTTTTCCCGGTTGGCGTTGCGCCGCGCCACCAGAAGCAGCAGCAGGAGCAACAGGACCAGGCCGCCGCCCAGGGCAATCTGATACAGCGGGTTGTTGATGATCTGGTCGATCACGTTGCCCGCAAACCCTTTGGCGGGCTCGGGCTCGGCTTTCGGTTTCGCCGGCTCAGCCTTCGCCGCCGGCTGAGCGGCCGGGGCCGGTTCTGCGGCGGATTCAGCGGCGCTATCGCCCTGAGCGTCGGTCGCCTCGGTGCTGGATACGGCGGTCGCGTCGTCTGACGCCGGTTCGGTCATTGCCTGGTCACTGGCGGACTGGTTGGTGCCGGCCTGATCAGGGGCCGGCGTCGCGGCCTCATCGCCAGCAGGCGCCTGTTCCGGTTTCCCGGCCTCGGCCGTCATCGGCGTCGTTGTGTCTCCCGCCATCTCTGGCTGAGCGCCATCGCCGGCCGCTGCAGCCGGCTCGGCGGCGGTTCCCGGCTGAACGTCGGCGTTCGCCGTCTGGCCCGCCGACTTCTGGAGATCGGCAAGCTGGCTGTTCTTGAGTTCCAGCAGGCGCTGCAGTGTCTCAACCTGATCCTGCAGGTCATTGACGCGGCTGTTCAGGTCGGCGTTCTCACGCTTGACGCTCTCGAGCTGTTCCATCGCAACGGCCGTACCGGCATCAACACCGCCCGGCAGTTTGCCATCACCGCCCGCGGAGCCGCCTTTCTCGGCGGATTGCGCGTCTTTGTTGTCGGCCACCAGGAGCTTGAGTTCGTCGCCGCTGCGGGCCGGAGCGCCCTGGCCGCTGGCCTTGGCGGTGTTGGCCGTTGCATCCACCGTGCGCTTGCCGGCCTTGAAGGCCTGGTTCTGCTCACGCACTTGCTGGGCGGCTTCAGAGGCGGTACGGCGCTGCATCTGGTCACGGGTGGGAACCCGGAGAATTTCGCCCCGCTTCAGGCGATTGATGTTACCGCCCATGAAGGCGTCGGGGTTCTGGTCCTGCAGCGCCAGCATGGCCTGCTGGACGGTCACGCTGTCGTCCGGTCGAACCCGTGACGCCAGGCTCCAGAGGGTATCAGAGGACGTCGTGGGCCCCAGGGTGGTCGGTGCGCGATTCGCAGACGTGCCGGTGTCGCGGTAGGCGTTCACCGTTTGCGCCTGACGGCGGGCAGATTCCTGTTGGCGTGTCTGGCTGGCGGGGGCCGGACTGGCGGAAGGTGCGGAAACGGCTTCCCGCTCACCGGACTGCTCCGCATACACGGGCGGGTCCACCAGCACGGCGTATTCTCGCATCAGGCGGCCCTGAGGCCAGGACAATTCCAGCAGGAAGTTCAGGTACGGCTCGCGCAGCGGTTCGCGGGAGGTCACGTCAACCCGGAGATTGCCATCGCCGCCGGTCACCACCTTGAAGCGGAGTTTGCCGAGGAAGGCACTGCGCGCCAGCCCCACCCGCTGATAGGCCGAATCCGGCGCGAGTTCGACGATCACATCGTCGGGGCTGACCCCCTGGCTTTGCGGCAGGATAATCTCCGCGTCCAGAGGCTCGTTCAGATAGGACTGGAGCTCAATTTCCCCGAGTCCCAACGCCTGTGCGACGCCGGAGCCGAGTCCTCCCGCCAGAGCCAGTGCAACCGCAAGCTTGCGTACCTTCATGCTTTTTCCTTTCCAGTCTCCGTTATTCTTTACGGCTTGAGTTCAAACAGAATCGGATGAGGTTGGATGACCTTTCTGGATATCGTCTGGAACGTTATCGTTTTTATATCGTTATGCGCTGATTTAATGACGCAAGTATTGTTGATAACACGTCGTTTATCAATCAATCACCGACAATCCCTGTAGCATTTTTTTATCTATCGCACGGAACCCCATGCGCGGACAGGAAAAGCCGCGAATATCACCGGCCGTGTGAACGACCTCTGAAAATAACAGGGGCGGAGGCTGAAATCAGCCTCCGCCCCCAAACCGGTTCGTCGAAACCGGACACAGTTGGCATTAAGCGCCCCTGTGTAACATTTCTTAACGCTCCTGGAGAATCCGCAGCATCCGGCGAAGCGGTTCTGCGGCGCCCCACAGCAGCTGGTCGCCCACGGTGAACGCGGAGATGTACTCCGGCCCCATCGCCAGTTTGCGAATGCGGCCAATGGGCACGCTCAGGGTGCCGGTGACCTTCGCCGGGGTCAGTTCTTCCATGGAGGCGGTGCGTTCGTTCGGCACCACTTTCACCCAATCGTTGCCGCCGGCCAGGATGCGCTCGATCTCCGCCACCGGCAGATCCTTGCGCAGTTTGATGGTCAACGCCTGGCTGTGGGAGCGCATCGCGCCGATGCGCACGCAGATACCGTCGATCGGGATCGGTCGGTCGGACCGGCCGAGGATCTTGTTGGTCTCCACGCCCGCTTTCCACTCTTCCTTGCTCATGCCGTTATCGAGCTGCTTGTCGATGAACGGAATCAGACTGCCCGCCAGGGGAACGCCGAAGTGCTCGGTGGGAAAATCGCCGCCGCGCATGGTCTCGGTCACCTTACGATCGATCTCTAGGATGGCGGAAGACGGGTCGGCCAGCTCGGCCTTCACCGCACCGTGCAGCTCACCCATCTGGTTGAGCAGCTCGCGCATGTTTTGGGCGCCAGAGCCGGAAGCCGCCTGGTAAGTCATGGGGGACACCCACTCGATCAGGTCCTGCTCCAGCAGGCCGCCGAGGGCCAGCATCATCAGGCTGACGGTGCAGTTGCCGCCGATGTAGTCTTTCACGCCCTTGTCCAGCGCGGCATCGATCACCTTACGGTTGACCGGGTCCAGCACAATCACGGAGTGATCGACCATGCGCAGGGTGGAGGCGGCGTCAATCCAGTAGCCGTCCCAGCCCGCATCCCGCAGTTTCTGGTAAACCGCCGTGGTGTAGTCACCGCCCTGGCAGGTCACGATCACATCCAGGGTTTTGAGCGTGTCGATGTCGAAGGCGTCCTGGAGCGGCGGCACACCCTGCTTGCCCACGTCCGGCGCCGGTTTTCCCGTCTGGGACGTCGAGAAGAACACCGGGTCGATGTCGGCAAAATCGTTTTCGTCACGCATGCGCTGCATGAGGACAGAGCCCACCATGCCGCGCCAGCCTACAAGTCCAACTCGCTTCATGTGCGATCTTTGAACCTCTTTTATGCCCGCCCGCGTCCGTTATCGCTGGCGCGGACAGGATGGATGATCCCGCGGCAACCGCATCGTGGTGCCGTCGGGTCGTGGAAGGCCGGATCGGATGTCAGAGTGCGGCCAGCACCGCCTCGCCCATCTCCCGGGTGGTCACCTTGCGGCTGCCCTCGGAGAAGATGTCGGCGGTGCGCAGCCCCTGATCCAGCACAGTGCTGACCGCCGCCTCAATGGCATCAGCGGCGCGATCTTCGCCCAGACTGTACCGCAACATCATAGCGGCACTGAGAATGGTGGCCAGCGGATTGGCGATGCCTTTGCCGGCAATGTCCGGCGCCGAACCGTGGCAGGGTTCGTACATCCCCTGCTTCTGCGCGTTCAGCGACGCGGACGGCAGCATACCGATGGAGCCGGTGAGCATCGCCGCTTCGTCGGAAAGAATATCACCAAACATGTTGCCGGTCACAATCACGTCAAACTGCTTGGGGGCGCGGACCAGCTGCATGGCGGCGTTGTCAACGTACATGTGGGACAGCTCGACGTCCGGGTACTCGCGCTTGAGGTCTTCCATGACTTCCCGCCACAGCACGGTCACTTCGAGCACATTGGCTTTATCCACAGAGCACAGCTTCTTACCCCGCTGCTGGGCCGCTTCAAAGGCCACCCGGCCAATCCGACGAATTTCCGACTCGGTGTAGGCGTAGGTGTTGTATCCCTGGCGCTCACCGCTTTCCAACTGCCGGGTGCCCCGAGGCTGGCCGAAGTAGATCCCGCCGGTCAGTTCCCGCACAATCAGAATATCCAGGCCCGAGACAATCTCCGGCTTGAGGGACGAGGCAGACGCCAACTGCGGGTAAAGGATGGCCGGTCGCAGGTTGGCGAACAGTTGCAGGTTCGAGCGCAGGCCCAGCAAACCCTTTTCCGGGCGGTTGGCCATGGGCAGGCTGTCCCAGCGCGGGCCACCTACGGCCCCCAGGAGGATGGCATCAGCAGCCCGGGCTTTGTCGAGGGTGGACTCGGGCAGCGGCACGTCTGTCTCGTCGATGGCAGCACCGCCCACAAGGGCGCTTTCAAAGGCCAGGTTAAGGGAAAAGCGCTCGTTAACCTTGTGCAGGACCTTTTCGGCCTCGGCCACGATTTCCGGGCCAATACCGTCGCCCGGCAGCAGCAGAATGTTTCGGGACATCGTCACTAGATTCCTTTTTCGTCGTTTTCAGTGCGTCATGCAAATCGGAGGCGAGCAGAGCGGTCAGGCCCCGGCTCCAAACAGCCACGGTGCGGTCTGCCGGCGCTCATTTTCGTACTGGCGGATCGCCTCCGCGTCTTCCAGGGTCACCCCGATGTCATCCAGTCCGTTTAGCAGGCAGTGACGGCGGAAATCATCCACCTCAAACCCGAAGGCTTCGCCAGACGGCGTGGTCACGGTCTGTTCAGTGAGATCGACCGTCAGTTGGTAGCCTTCGGCGGCTGCGGCTTCCCGGAACAGCTGATCCACTACTTCTTCATCCAGAACAATGGGTAACAGACCATTCTTAAAGCAATTATTGTAGAAGATATCGGCAAAGCTGGGGGCAATGATGACCCGGAAGCCGTAATCGTCCAGGGCCCAGGGCGCGTGCTCCCGGCTGGAGCCACAGCCAAAGTTGGCGCGGGCGAGCAGGATGCTTGAGCCCTGGTAGCGAGGCTGGTTCAGCATAAAATCCGGATTCAGGGGCCGGCCCTCGCAGGACTGATCTGGCTGGCCTTCGTCCAGATACCGCAACGCGTCAAACAGGTTTTGCCCAAAGCCGGTGCGCTTGATGGACTTCAGAAACTGCTTGGGAATGATCAGGTCCGTATCCACGTTGGACCGGTCCATGGGGGCCACCAGGCCCTGATGTTGAGTAAATGCTCTCATGGCACGTCTCCTGTGGCTCAGTGGATCAGATCGCGGACGTCGACAAAACGGCCAGACACCGCAGCGGCGGCGGCCATGGCCGGGCTCACCAGATGGGTGCGGCCGCCAAAGCCTTGCCGGCCTTCAAAGTTGCGGTTGGAGGTGGACGCGCAATGCTCGCCCTGCCCCAGTTTGTCGGCGTTCATGGCCAGGCACATGGAACAACCCGGATCGCGCCACTCCAGACCCGCGTCCAGAAAGATCTTGTCGAGGCCTTCTTTCTCGGCCTGGGCCTTAACCAGACCGGAACCGGGAACCACCATCGCCTGTTTCAGGCTGGCGGCCACTTTACGGCCCTTGACCACCGCCGCCGCTTCCCGCAGGTCTTCAATGCGGCTGTTGGTGCAGGAACCAATGAACACCCGGTCCAGCTGGATGTCGGTGATCTTCTGGTTCGGCTGCAGGCCCATGTATTTCAGCGCACGGACGATACCCTCGCGTTTGATCGGATCCGCCTCGGCGGCGGGGTCCGGCACGGCGCCGTCGATATCGGTGACCATTTCCGGAGACGTGCCCCAACTGACCTGGGGCTTGATGGCGGAACCGTCCAGCTCGACCACTTTGTCGAATACCGCGTCGTCATCGCTGTGCAGCGTGCGCCAGTAGGCCACGGCTTTGTCCCAGGTCTCCCCGCTCGGCGCAAACGGCCGACCCTTCACGTAATGGATGGTGGTGTCGTCCACCGCCACCATGCCCACCCGAGCACCGGCCTCGATGGCCATGTTGCAGATGCTCATCCGACCTTCCATGCTCAGGCCACGGATGGCCTCACCGCCGAACTCGATGGCGCAGCCGGTACCGCCGGCGGTGCCAATCTTGCCGATGATCGCCAGAATCACGTCCTTGCCGGTCACGCCACGGCCCAGGGTGCCGTTGACCTTCACCAGCATGTTTTTCATTTTCTGCTGCACCAGGCACTGGGTAGCCAACACGTGCTCCACTTCCGAGGTGCCGATGCCGTGGGCCAGGCAACCGAACGCGCCATGGGTGGAGGTGTGGGAGTCGCCGCAGACAATGCTCATACCGGGCAACGTGGCGCCCTGCTCAGGCCCGATCACGTGAACGATGCCCTGGCGCAGGTCCTTGATCTTGAATTCGAGGATGCCGAATTCGTCGCAGTTGCGGTCCAGGGTCTCCACCTGGGTGCGGGACACCGGATCGACAATGCCGTCGATGCCTTTGGCACGATCCGTTGTCGGCACGTTGTGATCCGGAGTCGCCAGGTTGGCGTCCAGACGCCACGGCTTGCGGCCTGCCAGACGCAGACCTTCAAAGGCCTGCGGCGAGGTCACCTCGTGCAGCAGTTGCCGGTCGATGTAAATCAGGGCTGAGCCATCGTCCCGCTGCTTGACCAGATGGTCGTCCCACAGTTTGTCGTATAAGGTTTTGCCGGCCATGATGCTCTCTCACTCTCCGGTTATCGGTCTTTTGGTCTGACCGCCATGGTACGCTCCGGCGATGGATAACCTCAATTCATCTTTTTTATCTTTCGCATTCCTTTGAGTTATTCTTGACGGTACCCTTGCCCATCACAGGAACCCGAACACCGTGGATACCAACGCGCTGCGCGCCTTCATCACCATCGTCGACCAGGGGTCGTTTTCAGAAGCCGCAGAGACCCTGCACCTGACCCAACCGGCAATCAGCAAACGCCTAGCCGCCCTGGAATCCCAGCTGAACGCGCGCCTGATCGATCGGTCCAGCCGGGACATTCGCCTGACCGACGCGGGCAACCGACTGCTGCCCCACGCCCGCCGGATCCTGGACGAGATTCACAACGCCCGGGTGGCACTGGCTCCGGATTCGGAAGAGGTGGAGGGCGAACTGAGCCTGCTGGCCAGCCACCACATCGGACTGCATCACTTGCCCGGCTGGCTCCGGCGCTTTCGCCGGGATTACCCGCAAGTGGCGCTGAACGTGCAGTTCATGGAATCCGACGCCGCTTACGAACAACTCCCCAAACGCCACACCGAACTCACCTTTGTCACCTTGAGCGACAGCATGGACACTCACCTGAACGTGTTCGTGCAGTGGCCGGATCCCATGGTGTTCGTGGCCGGCCGGGACCATCCCCTGGCCGCGCTCCGGAGCCCCAGCCTGGCGGACCTGTCTCGCTATCCGGCCCTGCTGCCGGCCACCGGCACCTCAACGTACCGTCTGGTCAGCCGGCTGTTTCTGGAGGCCAACCTGCCCCTGGATCCCCAGATGCCGACCAACTACCTCGAAACCCTGAAGATGATGACCAACGTGGGCCTGGGCTGGAGTGTCCTGCCGCAACGGATGGTGGACGATACCCTGGCCACCCTGGACGTCGGCCACACCGTCACCCGGGTTCTGGGGGGCATTGGTCTGTCCGGCCGGGACCTGAGCGCGCCGGCCCGGGCGCTACTGGCCCTTGTCCGGGAGATTGAGGGCGCCTGAACCCGGCGGGCGCAGCCACAGGGCAGTAACAATCAGCGCCAGCACCATGGCGCCTGCCGCCCCAAGGAACGCAGCCCCGGTGCCGATGCCGTCCACCAGGAACCCGGACATCCACGCCCCGACGGCCCCGCCCGCGCCAAAGGTCAGCCCGCTGTAAAGCGCCTGCCCCTGGCCATGGTGATGCTGGCCAAAAAAGCGCTGGATGGTTTGCACGGAAACAGCGTGCAACGCCCCGTAGGACGCGGCGTGCAGCAGTTGCGCCACGACCAGGAAAACGACGTAATCGGTCAGCTCGGCAATCATCAGCCAGCGAATCAACGTCAGTGCCAGGGCGCCCAACACAATCTGCCGGATGGTGAAGCGTCGCGTCAGCCGGTGCATCACCAGGAAAACACCAATTTCCGCCAATACCCCGAGGGACCAAAGCAGGCCGGTGGCCAGCTTGCTGTAGCCGTGTTGTTCGAGGTGGATGCTGAAAAACGTGTAGTAAGGCCCGTGGGACACCTGAAGCAGGAAATTCATGGCGAAGAACGCCATCACCGCCGGGTGGGTGACAATCGCCTTCAGACTGCCCCGGGGTGCGGACCGCCGGATGGCCCCCTGCTCGGCCGGCACCAGAAACGCCGACACCGCGATCCCTGCAAACACCGGCAGCAGCAGCCACGGCAGCGTACTGACCGGTAGCCATTCCAGTAACGCGCCAACCCCGGCCACCGCTGCGATGAACCCCACGGAGCCCCACAGCCTCACCCGGCCGTACTTCTCCCGGTCCGCTGCCAGCGTCCGTAACGTGATGACCTCATACAGCGGCAGGATGGCGTTCCAGAAGAAGGTAAACGCCAGCATCACCAGCATCAGCCCGTAGAAACCAGGCTTCAGGAATACCCCGGCAAAACACAGCGAGCCCACCAAAGCGCCAAACCGGACCAGCCGGACCCGGCGCCCGCTGCGGTCACCGAGCCAACCCCAGACGCTGGGTGCGACGATCTTGGTGAGCTGGATGGTCGCCATCAGCGAGGCAATCTGCAGGTAGCTGAACCCGCGGTCATCCAGGTACAGCGACCAATAAGGCAGGAGCGCGCCCAGCAGCGCAAAGAACCAGAAGTAGAGGTTGGAGAGACGCCAGTAGATAGCCCGGCTCCTTATGCGTTTTGGCCTTTAAACGCTTCCCTCAGAGTTGCGGCAATACGGGCGTCGACACCGACACATCCGCATTCTGCCCGCGATGGCGCAGGTAGTGGTCCATCAGAACAATCGCCATCATGGCCTCGGCAATCGGTGTGGCGCGAATGCCCACGCAGGGGTCGTGCCGGCCGGTGGTGATCACCTCAACGGGCTCACCCGCCTCGTTGATGCTCTGGCCGGGCAGCCGCAGGCTGGACGTGGGCTTCAAAGCGATGCTGGCAACAATGGGCTGACCGGAGGAAATACCCCCGAGCACGCCGCCGGCGTTGTTGGAGAGAAAGCCGTCCGGCGTCATCTCGTCCCGGTGCTGGGTACCCTTCTGCTCGATGCAGTCGAAACCGGCGCCGATTTCGACGCCCTTGACCGCGTTTATGCTCATCAGGGCATGGGCCAGGTCCGCATCAAGGCGGTCAAAAATGGGCTCACCCAGGCCCGGCGGCACACCGTCGGCGACCACGTTGATGCGGGCGCCAATGGAGTCCCCCTCTTTACGCAGGGCGTCCATGTAAGCTTCCATTTCCGGCACCTTGGCCGGATCCGGGCAGAAGAACGGGTTCTGGTGAACCTGATCCCAGTCGAGGGTTTCTGCGCGAATCGGGCCCAACTGCGACAGGTAGCCCCGAATGCGAATGCCCAGGCGTTCCTGCAGGAATTTGCGGGCCACGGCGCCGGCAGCCACCCGCATGGCGGTCTCCCGGGCGGAGGAACGCCCACCGCCCCGGTAATCGCGAACGCCGTACTTGTGGTGGTAGGTGTAGTCCGCATGGGCCGGACGGAACTGGGTAGCGATCTTGGAATAGTCCTTGGAGCGCTGGTCGGTGTTCTCAATCAGCAGACCGATCGGGGTACCGGTGGTGCGGCCTTCGAACACCCCGGACAGAATGCGGACTTCGTCCGGCTCACGGCGCTGGGTGGTATGCCGGGACGTGCCCGGTTTGCGACGGTCCAGATCCCGCTGCAAGTCCGCTTCCGTGAGCTCGAGGCCCGGCGGGCAACCGTCAATGATGCACCCCAGAGCCAGCCCGTGGCTTTCTCCGAAGGTGGTTACCGTGAACAGCTTTCCAAAGGTATTTCCAGCCATGATTCAGTATCTTATCCGGTTTTTATAAGAAATGACGTTAACGGCTTTCCTGCCAGGAGCGCAGGTCCTGCGCGCGCAGCAGGAACACGCCGTCGCCGCCGTTCTCGAACTCGAGCCAGGTCAGCGGGAGGTCCGGGTACGCCTGGTCCAGGGCCACCCAGCTGTTGCCCACCTCGACGATCAGCAAGCCGTTGTCGGTCAGAAACTCCGCCGCCCGGGCGAGGATACGGTGGGCAATGTCGAGGCCATCCTCCCCGGCGGCGAGACCCAGTTCTGGCTCGTGGCGGAACTCCTCCGGCATAGACGCCATGTCGTGGGCGTCCACATACGGCGGATTGCTCAGGATAACGTCGTACTGGCCATCGAGCCGATCGAAAACGTCTGATCGAATGGCCCGGACCCGGTCTCCGACGCCGTGCAGATCAATATTGCTGCGGGCAACGGCGAGCGCGTCTTCAGAAATGTCCGCCAGATCCACCTCTGCGCCCTCAAATACCTGGGCGGCGGCAATGCCGATGCAGCCGCTGCCGGTGCAAAGATCGAGCACCCGGTGCACCTCAGTGGCCCCCAGCCAGGGCTGAAGACCTTTTTCAAGCAGTTCGCCAATCGGCGACCGGGGCACCAGCACCCGCTCGTCCACCTTGAACGGCAGGCCCATGAACCAGGCCTCCCCCAGCAGATATGCCAGGGGCACCCGGTCGCGGATGCGTCGCTCGATGCGATCCAGAATGCGGGACCGTTCCTCCGACGTCAGGCGGGCGTCCAGGAACAAGGTGTTGTTTTCCAGCGGCAGGTGCAGGCTGCGCATCACCAGTTGTACCGCTTCGTCCCACACGTTATCGGTGCCATGACCGAAGAACAGATCGGAATCGGCAAAACGGGAGCAGGCGTATCGCAGGTAATCGCGAACGGTGTACAGGTCGTCACGGGGCGTGGTCACAAAGGCTTCCTGTTACTGGGCGTGTCAGCGGCGGATTATACGCTGATTTTCCGGTCACCTGCAGCCCGGCGACCGGACCCCGGCATCAGATGGCGAGCGGCCCTGAGCTGCTGCGACTGCGCTCGAACCGGTCCAGAGCCGCCGCCATACGTTCACGGCCAAGCTGAATCATTTCCGGCGCCTTGTGATAATCGTAGGTCCGGCAGGCGTTTTTGGGGATATTCACCAGAAGATCCGGCGGATAGCCCGCCAGCTTGTACTGCACCAGGGCGCTCTGCATGGTTTCGATGCTGAGGTTCATAACATCAAACTTGCCGATACCGAGCTTGTCCCAGTCAATGGTGTCTGCGTCGTCCAGCGACCGCGGGTCGTGACCGCTGGCAGCGGTTTTCTGCGCCTGGGCGCCGGAGGTGTCAGCGTCCTGGTTTTGCTGCTTTTCCCGGTTCTGGGCTTCCTTGCGCTTTACCTCCCGGCTGATCTTTTCTTCCGGGCTTTCCGCCGATCGCTCCGGGTGGGCGGCCTTGCGCACCGCCAGGGATTTCACCGAATCCCAGTCAAACCAGCGGGAGGCTTTTTCCCGAAGGGCATCTATCCATTCCTCGGTGTCCGAAGCGTCGACTTCATCCACAAACGCCGCGTCCGGTATGCGCGGTTCCATGTCGTCTTCGCCCGCCAGATTCACCGCAATGATCAGGTCCGCGTGGGCGGAAATGGTGGGAATGATCGGCAGCGGATTCAGCAACGCCCCATCCACCAGTACCCGGCCGTTGTGGACCAGGGGCGTCACCACACCGGGGATGGCGACGGACGCCCGTACCGCCTGTTCCAGAATGCCTTCCTGAAACCAGACTTCCTTATGGGCCAGCAGGTCGGTACAGACGGCGGTAAACGGAATGGGCAAATCCTCAATACGGATCTCACCGAGGATGTCCCGAACGACAGAGAAGATTTTCTCGCCCCGGATAGCGCCCACTGAACTGAAGGTAACGTCCAGCAGTTTAAGCACATCAAACTGCCCCAGACCGGTGACCCAGTCCTTGTAATCCTTGAGCTTACCGGCCGCGTACATGCCGCCGATCAGCGCGCCCATAGAGCAGCCGGAGAGCGCAACGATGTCGTAGCCCCGCTCCTTGAGCACTTCAATCGCGCCAATGTGAGCATAGCCGCGGGCGCCACCGCTGCCGAGGGTGAGCGCCACCGTCTTCCGGGCCGGCTTGGCCGTTTCCCTGGTGGACTCGCCCACAGCGGATACCCGGGCGCCCTCGACCAGTGCCGCCGCCTTGTCGGTTGGCTCAGCCACGGGTATCACCCATCGTGCCCACAGGAGAGGCCGGCACATCGGGCGCGGCGAGGAAATCCGCCACCACCTGATCCACCACGGAGGTATCGCCTTCCAGATGGCAGTGGTGCCCACCGGGAACCGTGGCGACCGTGAGCCCTTTGAGGCAGTCCACGCGTTCATTCATGCCCTTGCGGGAAGCCAGCAGGCCGTCGGCGGCCCGCACAAACAAAGACGGCGTTTCGATAGCGGACAGCACCGCTCGGACCTGGGGCTCGGTCATCATCAGCGACGACGGATGCCGGAGGCGGGCGTCCGTGTGCCAGACGAAGCCGTCGTCCGTCTGGGTCATGTTTCGCGCCACCAGGGTCAACGACGATTCGTGGCTCAGGGGAATGAAACCGCCCTCCCGGGCCTTCGCTGCGGTGGCCAGGTCCGGATAGGTCACCGCCCGACCGGATCCGGCCAGGCGCTTACGAAGAGCCTTGCGAAGCTGCGGCACAGTCTCCTCCACGGGACGGCTGATGGCCCCCAGGCTGTCGATCATTACCAGGCGCCGGACCCGCTCGGGGAAGGCCGCGGCGTAAAGGCTGGCAACAATACCGCCGAGGGAGTGCCCGACCAGATCCACCCGGCCGTCGCCGGCATCCGGCCCCACATCGGTGACGTAACGGTCCACCAGTTCGGCCAGATCGCCCACGTAATCCATCAGCAGATACGATTGCCCCGCCGGTCGGTGCCCGGATTTGCCGTGGCCGGCCATATCCAGGGTGTGCACGTCAGAGAGCGCCGCCAGAGCCGGCGCCAGCTTGCAAAAGCTCAGGCAGTTATCGAGCCAGCCGTGGAGCATGAAGGTGGGTACGGGTTTGACCGGCTCGCCGGCGCAGGGCCAGGACAGCCCCGCCAGCCGGATCGCCTTCAGGCGCCAGAGGCGTTCCTCGCCCCCCGGCAGAGGCGACGTAACAACCGGGGTATCTAGGGGTTCGATGCCGGCGCCCAGCGTCTCAGGATCACCGCGGGTTAAATCGTTCATACCGCCCTGCTCCGCAATCACATGGTGTGGGTCGGACGGTCGGAACTCAGGGAGCCGGCCAGGTAAGACTCAATCTTGGTTCGGGCGGTTTCGTCATCGCCGTTGAACTGCACGCCGATGCCTGCGGCCCGGTTGCCCTGGGCCCCCTTGGGGGTAATCCAGATCACTTTGCCGGCCACCGGGATCTTCTCGGGCTCGTCCATCAGGTTCAGCAGCAGGAAGACTTCGTCGCCGAGCTGATATTGCTTCTGGGTGGGGATGAACAGGCCGCCCTGGCGAATGTAGGGCATGTAGGCCGCGTAAAGCACCGCCTTGTCCTTGATGGTCAGGGTGAGAATACCACTGCGTGCACCGAAGCCTGGACCCATGGCTGACACCTTTCTTCAATGAATAGAACGTTTTGCCATCATAGCAGCTTGCGCCGGAAAACGTGCAACCCGCCGCTAGCCGGCGCGCCGACCCGGCATCAGGGCCTGCCAGGCAAACAGCAGCCGGCTGGCTTCCAGCTCCGGGCTGGCGTTGTACACGCCCGCCGCCCGGGACTCACGCACCGCGTCCAGCAGGCGCTGGGCCACCCACGGTGGGTGTCGGCCGGCCAGAAAACGCAGCATATCGGCGGCGTCCGGGTCCCGCGACTCCCCGCCGGCGCTGAGCCGGGCCAGATCGGCGGCCCACTGCTCAAACAGGGTCAGTGTTGCCTCCAACCCCAGGGCCTTGAACGCCCGGGCAGCTTCCGTGACCGGCACCTGACCTTTCATGAATTGGCGAAACGCCTCAAAAGCCGTTTCCCGCAACCCGATAAAATCGCCGGTGAGGTACTCCAGCGCCAGCCGTGGCGCGCCGCCCGAGAGCAGAAGCGCGCGCCGGATGGCGTCACTGCCAGCGGAGGCTTCACCATCAGAAGAGACTTCACCATCAGAAGAGACTTCACCGCCAGAAGCGCCGTCACCGCTGTCGGCAGACCTGCCCTGCCGCTCAATCCACGCTTGCGCCTCGCTCATGGCGGGTAATGGCAGCGCCACCACCTGGCAACGGGAGCGTATGGTGGGCAGCAGCGGGCGGCCGGATTCCTGCACCAGTAGCAGCGTGGTGTCGGCCTGGGGCTCTTCCAGGGTTTTGAGCAGGGCGTTGGCAGCATTGATGTTCAACTGGTCCGCCCGGTCAATGATGGCCACCTTGTGGTGAGCCACCTGGGGCGAGGCCACGGCAAACGCGGACAGTTCCCGTACCTGGCTGACCTTGACCATGCGGGACTTTTCGGGGGCATAAACCCGCACATCCGGGTGGCTTCCGGCGGCGGTCAGCTCACACTGTTTGCACTGGCCGCAGGCCACCGGGAGGCCCAGCGAGCCGGATACCGGACGGCCACACAGCCGCAGCCTGGCCAAGGCATCGGCAAACGCCCGCTTGCCCACGCCCCGCTCGCCGGCGATGACCAAGGCGTGGGGCAGCCGGTCATCCGCCAGCCGCTGCTGGATGCGTTGCCAGGCCTGGCCCAGCCAGGGCATGTCGATAGCTAGATCGTCGGCGGTGTTGATGTTGAGCCTCCTGGCACAGGGTTCACCGGCTGTCGCAGCTGGCGCCGCATGGCACGGAGCAGCCGGCGCAACTGCCGGTATTGCAGACGGGCATCGCCCGTGGAGCGGCCATAATAATGGTTGTTCACGATACGGGCAAAACGGCGGGCATCGTCCGCGACCGCCGGGCGGGCACGACCGAGACGTTCTGCCAGGGCCAGCGGGGTTTCGCCATGCCGGACCGGCAACCCGCGTTGCTCGCAGAGCCGATGCCAGCCACCCACCAGTCTCGCCATCTCGCCCCGCCCACCGTTGCGGCGCATTCGCCAGGCCGAAACGACGCCGGCCAGCAACAGCCCCGCACCGATCACGCCGGCGCTCAGGTAACCCAGCTCCCGGAGCCCGAAGTTACCCGGCAGCCGGGACATCAGGTCCATCTGGCTCTGGCCCTGATACCCCACCACCCAGCGCTGCCATTGATAGTTGAGCCGATCCAGCTGCAGGCTGGCCCAGTTTACCAGGGGCAGATTCCGGTACTTTTCCGCCGAGAAGGTTTCGTCCTCGAGGAACGATCCCTCGTCCGCCACCGCGTCTCGCAGCCCGGACTCCACGCGGGCAGGCGCAATGGCGGCGGTGGGATCAATGCGCACCCAGCCCCGGCCGTTCAGCCAGGCTTCTACCCAGGCGTGGGCATCGTACTGGCGCACAATCAGATAGTCGCCTCCGGCACCCGGCTCCCCGCCCTGGTAGCCCACCACGATGCGGGCCGGAATACCCGCCGCCCGCAGCAAAAAAGCGGTCGCGCCCGCGTAATGGGCGCAGAAGCCCCGACGCACATCGAACAGCAGGGCGTCAACACCATCGTCCGGCATCGCCGGCGGCCTCAAGGTGTAGTAATAGGGCTCGGTCCGGAAACGGCGCATCAACGCCAGAATCAGCGCCTCGTCGCTCATGGACGACGACCACCTGGACGCCAGCGCCCGGGCCCGGGGATTGCCGCTGCCCGGTAACTGGAGGTACTGACGCCACTCTGCCCGGGACAGCGGCGGGATATCGCCCGCGTTCGTTTCCCGCCGCAAGCGATAGCGGACCTGACTGTCGGCGGGGCGCTGGAAGCGGAACAAGCCATCACCGGTGCTGCGCACGTTGTCGGAGGCCGCCACCGAGTCATCCAGGGCGAAGGCCCAGCGCTGGTCGGTGGGCTCCAGCAGTACATCGTATTCCCTGGGTTTCAGTTCGCCGGCGCCGCCGTCCATGGCCACCCGACCGGGCGCCTGCCAGGATCGTTCGCCACTCTGGCGCCAGGTGTCGCCATCCAACCGGTCCAGGATCAGGCCGCGCCAGTAGCGTTCCGGATACGGCGGCATATCAGCACCGAATGTGACCCGGAAGGCCCGCTCACTGCTCTGGGCCAGATTGGAAATATCGCCCGGCGTCATGGTGTCAGTCATGCCGGTGCGGGCCTGGCCGGATACCAGGGGCACGCTCCACAGCGGCGCCATGCGGGGGAAAAACACGAACAGCAGCACGACCACTGGCAAGGTGCGAATCATCAAGCCACCCAGACGGCGCCAGCCAGATCCGAACCCTTTGGGCAGGTCCGGCGCCTGCAGCGACTGAACGCTCACCAGCAGTAGCAACAGCCCGGCAAAATTCAATAACGCCCAGAGGATTTCCTGATGGAACAGGAAGTTCACCGCTGCCAGATAGCACAGGATAAAGAACAGCACGTAAAAATCCCTGCCTGTGCGGGTTTCCAGCCATTTCAGGGCCACCGCCAGTACAAAAAACGAGGCGGCGGTATCCACGGTAAACTGCCCCCGCACCTGGGCGATGTAGAGCCCGATCAGCACCGCCATCAGCCCCAGCCGGGGCCAGCGTCCGGGCAAGGCCAGCCGGCCAGCCTGGGCCAACCAGCGCCAGCCGGCGAGAACGCCACAGGCGGCCAAAAGCCAGACGGGCAGCCGATCCCACTGTGGCAAAAGCAGCACGCCAAAACCGAGGGTCAGCCACAGCAGCGCGCGGGAGGGCAACCCGCTCATGGCGAGACCTCCGCAGCGCCAGTGGCCGTTTCCTCGCTGCCGTTTTTTTCTCTTCGCCGGCGGCTGCCCAGGGCGCGGGGCTCCGGATCCCGGGGCGGCTGGCGGTTCCAGGTGGCCAGCGCCCGCAGGCACCGCTGCCGGTGCGCGGCGCCCTGATCCGGTTCCAGCACCTGGCCCGGCAGTCGCAGGCCCCAGGGGACGCCTCGCTGGGCCCGCTCCAGAACCAGGGCCGCCAGGTAGCTGAGCCGTCGTTCCGCGTCCACCCCTGGCCAGGCCGAGAAATCAAGCCAGTTTGGGCTACCGGACTCTCCCTGCCAGTCCGCCACCATAAGGTCGCCGGTGCGGGCGAATCGTTTCCACTGAACCCGCTGGCTCAGGTCTCCCTCCCGCCAGGGTCGCAGATCGGCATGATCCTGACCGGGGGCGGCTTCCGCCTGCTGGTCCTGCTCGCCGGGCTCCGCCTGACCCGGTCTATCGCTGGTCACCATAGGCGCCGGGAACGCCAGCGCTGACGACGCGGGACGAAGCCAGGACCAGGCTTTCAGCAGACCAAAGGGAAATCGGGTTTCGACACGAATCCGCTCAGGGCGAACGTACCCCCGCTGCCCGGCGGGGAATGCCAGAGTCACCTCCCGGGATTCGCCCGCGGGCACATGGAGGATGTGCGGCTCGCCGCTGCAGAACAAACGAATGGCCGCAGCGCTGTGCCGCCCTGCGGTTAGCCGGAAGCGCCATGGAATGTCCTCGCCGGCAAAGCCCTCGCCGGCTTGCACCAGAGCCAGCGTCAGGCCGGACAGATTGTTGTGGGTCTGGTGCATGGCCCCCACGAACAGCGCTCCCAGCAGGAACGTCATCAGGTAGATCAGGCTGTTCTGGTAGTTTATGCCGGTGACCAGCATGATCAGCAGCAAGACGCCAAACACCCAGCCCGCTCCGGTGGGCAGGATAAAAATGGTTCGCTGGGAAAAGGTGCGCTCGTCCGCCCTTGGCAGGCGTCGATGAATCCAGGTGCGCCATCGGCGCGAGAGATAGTGTTGCATCGGAGCTTCCGGAGTCCGGTTCAGGATCACCCCGCGGAGGGTGTTCTTACCATACCGTTTTTTCAAAGAGATTGATCACATTCCAGCCCGACATTGGTTGAAAATGTCACCTGTCCGCCAAATACTGAAGGATGAATACCACCATGAGGTTTCGCCATGAACGGCCCACGAAAACTGACTCTGGCCATCGCGGCCTGCTCCGTCAGCCTGCCCGCTTTTTCGGGCGTCCAGTCTATGACCCAGGACGAAATGGTTGATACCTACGTAAAGGATTCAGCCGTCATCGTGGTACCCAAGGAACGGCAGAAATCCACGGCGGATCGTAAGCGTATTCTTCGTGCCCTGACCATTTCGCCGGGCGAACCCGTCGTGAGCGAGTCTGAAGAGGAAGCCTATCGCCAGGCACTTCAGCAGACGGTGGAAGACGGCCGACAGGACGCCCTGGAGAACGCCCAGGATGAGTTCCTGCGCCGTGCCCTGCTGTTGCCCACCGAGCAAATCGCCCGGGCCCAGCCGCCGGCGAACTTCACGCCCCGGATTCCGCCGTTGATTTTTGGCCAGCAGGCACAGATCCCGGACCAGCCGTTCAGCCAGACCTTCCTGAATGACCAGCTGGGCGTGGCGTTTGACGGCCAGAACCTGAACTTTTCCATCGGCAACCCGCCGGGCATTGACCAGATTCAACTGCCCCGAGGCATTAACGAAGGGCCCATTAGCCTGACGCCGCGCCCGGGCGGTGGGTTTGATCTGTCCATCGCGGTACCCAAGCAGCAGTGATGCCCATTCGAGTTTAACCCATCACAAAAAAGCCGCCGGAGCCTGGGCTTCGGCGGCTTTTTTTGTGCCCGGTTCCCAGCATTGGTCATCGGGGAACAGAACGAAAAACGCCCCGCAGAGCGGGGCGCTAACCAGTCAGGTTATCCAGGTCAGATTAGTGACCGTAGATAGCCAGCTTGGTGTCGGTGATGGCCAGGTTGTCCATGGCGATGGAACCGATGGACGCGCCACCGATTTCGATGGAGCCGATGGACATATCCATGACCACGTTGTTTACGTCAACACGCAGTACGTCGGTCGCGGTAGACGCGCCCAGGCCGTTGCCTTTGTAGACGTCCAGGTTGACGTTGGCGAACTGGGTCAGCACGCCCAGCTGCTGCTGGCCAGCAGCAGTAGTGGTGTCGATACCGAATTCAGTGGTAGCGCCGCCAGCCAGGGTCTGGCCGTCGCCGTCGTAGTCAAAGTTTGCGCCAGCACCGGTGATTTTCATGTCACGGATGCCAACACCCAGGAACTCAACGTCGAAGTCCATGTCTTGCACGTCGAAAGCCGCCTGGATGTTCAGGTGGTCAGTCGCGGTGTCTACACGGAAGTCCAGACGCGCCAGGTTACCCCAGCCGCTCATGTTGGAGATCAGGGTAGTGCTGTCGGAACCGGTGTTGCCGGCCAGCAGCTCCATGGAACCTACGTTCATACCCCAGTCGATCGGGTTGCCGTCGAGGGTGCCAACGTGGATGGTGGCGTCGCCGTCGTCCTGAACGTCGATGTCAATTTTCAGCTGGTCCAGCAGGTCGTTGTAACCAGCGGCTGCGCCACCGGTGGTTACGCCAGCACCGCCGAGGACGATGTCGTTGACTGCGAAAGAGCCTTCATCGGTGTACTTGAACTGACCGATGCTGACTTTGGTTTCCAGCTCGATGGTGACACCGGCCTGACCGGTAACGTCGCCCATGGCGGTGTCATTCATTGCCTTCAGCTCGGCGTGAGCGGCGAAGGGAGCGGCGGCTACGGCAGTAGCCAGAGCAAGTTTCTTCAGGCCTTTCATTTTTATCTCCTTATAAACTCATCTTTTTGTTATCTGAGTTTTGATTGGTTATGGCAGTCTTCGTGACCCCACGAGCTCATTTAAGATTGTTTTACACTCGGGAACCGTGACTGCATTCACACTTCCTTACCGGCCATTAACAGACTGAAACAAATCGCGACTACTTCGCATTTTTGGCGTTCTGGGCCGCCGCGTCTTCCTTGCTGTCATAGAACAGCTGGAACGGTTTGTCCTCGGTCACCGGTTCGCCGTAAAGCACCTTGCCGCCCTTGACTTCAAACGGAATCACCTTGTTGGCGGAAATGCCCAGCCGATGCTCGTACTCCACCACCAAGGCCCGCTCGTCGGACCCTTCTTTTACTTTCCCCGTGTACAGAATGGCACCGGCGGAAATCTCACGCTGGCGGGCAATGGACTTCAACGCCGCGCGATACATCAGCAGGCGAACGGTAGCCGGGGCCTCACCGGCCTGGTCGTCAATGTTGATGCGTTTGATGGTCTTGCCGTCCTTCATCAGCATCCAGGCTGCTGGAAGGTCCGGCTGATCATCCAGCAGCTCGGGCTCGTATTGGTCTATAGCGTGCTCCGTCAGGTAGATCATCTGCTGCTGACCCACCACGGCCCATTTCGAGAGCTCCTTTTTCACCGCCTGTTCTACCACTTCCTTGGACGGTGCCTTCGCGGCCTCCTCAGCAACAACGGTTCCGGCGGTCAAGGCAAGGGCCAGGCCCAGGGCTGACATCAGGGATGAACGACAGGTACGCATGATGGGTCTTCCTTATAGGTATGATCGGACTGCACGGCCCCGGCGAGAGCTGGGGTACAATACGGTCGTTCATTAGACCAACCCGCCAGAGCGTCCGACAACGGGCGTTTTGTGCCCCAGGTATCATTCTGCCAATTTTCCCGGAGGTTCCTTGGCCAGCCCCCTGCTCCGCGAGCTGACCGCTGCTGATTACGAGACGCTGCTGGCCTGGGCCAGCGCCCAGCCGGATTTTGTGCACATCGGCGGCTTTGGCGCGGGCGCCGGTGGCGGCACGCTCACGGGTTTCTCTGCCCTGGCGGAGGCGACGGAACAGGTGGATGCCCCGGCGATCGGGAGCAATGCACGTGCCGAGCGGCCAGACATCGAGGGGCTCGCGCTGCGAATGGACGAGCGGCTTGCCCGTTATGGGCTAAACACTCGGGCGCCGGCTGACCGCGAGTACCTGATCGGTGGCTGGATTGGACTGATCAGCTACGAATTCGGCTACGCCCGCGAGCCCCGCCTCTGGCCCCTCTGCCCCGGCCTGCCCGTGCCCCTGCTCAGCGCGGGGCTGTATCTGTGGGCCGCGAGCCGGCATTCAGCGACGGGCAGGTTCTGGCTGTGGGTGCATCCGGCCTGTGGGGCACCTGTCCGGCAGCAATTGGCCGGGCTGGTGGGCGCTGGACTGAACGAGGGGTCAGATGAGTTTCATCTGACCCCGGAGGCGGCCCAAGGCTTCGGGGATGACGCAAGGCTGGGGTCAGATGAAAGCGTTCATCTGACCCCGGAGGGGGCCCGAGGCTTCAGGGATGGCGCAAAGCTGGGGTCAGATGAAAGCATTCATCTGACCCCGGAGGGAGCCCGGGGCTTTGGGGATGGCGCTGGGTTGGGGTCAGATGAACGCCTTCATCTGACCCCGGGTGTATGGCAGATGCTCCGGCCATTTCGCCCCTGCCAATCCCGGGAAGAGGTCGAAGCGGGCGTCCAGGCCATCCGCCGCTACATTGCGGCCGGCGACTGCTATCAAACGAATTTGTCCCAGGCGTTTACGGGCGTTTTCAGCGGCTCCCCCTGGTCCGCTTTCCGGGCCCTGTCGGAAAGCCACGCCACGCCTTACAGCGCGTTTCTCCGGGTCCCCGGCGGTGAGGTGTTGTCGCTGTCTCCGGAGCGATTCCTCCGGGTTCAGAACGGCGTCGCCGAGACCAGCCCGATCAAGGGCACCCGCCCCCGAGGCGGCTCGCCGGAACAGGACCGGGCGATGGCCGAAGCGCTTCAGAACTCGGAGAAAGACCGGGCCGAGAACCTGATGATCGTGGATCTGTTGCGCAACGACCTCGGCCGCCGGGCGGCGCCGGGCTCGGTATCGGTGGACCGGCTGTTCGCCCTGGAATCCTTCCCGAACGTCCACCACCTGGTCAGCCATATCCGCGCCACCCTGGCGGACGGCGTTTCGCCCCTGCAATTACTGTTCGATGCCTTCCCCGGCGGCTCCATTACTGGCGCCCCGAAAATCCGCGCCATGGAAATCATCCGCGAGCTCGAACCCCACTGGCGCGGGCCCTACTGCGGCTCGGTGTTCCATTACGGGCTGGACGGCAGCCTCGACAGCAGCATTGCTATCCGGACGCTGCTGTGTGAAACCGAAGGATCAGAAAACACCGTTCACTGCTGGGGTGGTGGCGGTATCGTCGCGGATTCCGTGCCTGGTGAGGAGTATGAGGAAATGCTGACGAAGGTGGGCGGTTTGATGCGGTTTCTTGACAGGTTTGAGGGGTAAAACGGGGCGTTAAACAGGGGTCAGATGAAACTCATCTGACCCCGGGGCTGGGCAGGGATCTAGATAATGGGGTCAGATGAAACTCATCTGACCCCGAGGGGCTGGGCGGAGTCGAAGAGAGGGGTCAGATGAGTTTCATCTGACCCCAGGTTTCCCGGTTTCAGCCCCAGGCTCAGGCGCTGTGCACCAGGCTCGCGCTGAGGAAAGCCTGTTTCAGGTCGTCAAACGTGTGCACGGCCGGAAATTGGGGGAATTCATCAATGACGTTCTTTGGCGCGTGGAACAGGATGCCCTGCTCGGCCTGGCTCAGCATGGTGGTGTCGTTGTAGGAGTCGCCGGCGGCGATCACGCGGTAGTTGAGCAGCTGGAAGGCCCTCACGGACTGGCGCTTGGGATCCCGTTGGCGCAGCAGGTAGTTGGTGATCTGGCCGTTTTCAGCCACTTCGAGCTTATGGCACAGCAGCGTCGGGTGGCCAAGCTTCTTCATCAGCGGCATGGCGAATTCGTAGAAGGTGTCGGACAGAATCACCACCTGGAATCGCTCCCGCAGCCAGTCCAGGAATTCCCGGGCGCCGGGCAGTGGGTCCAGCTCGCCGATGACCTCCTGGATCTGCGGCAACCCGTAACCGTGCTCGTCCAGCAGGCGCAGGCGCTGCTTCATCAGCACGTCGTAGTCTGGAATGTCCCGGGTGGTGGCCTTGAGGGCATCGATGCCGGTTTTCTCCGCAAAGGCGATCCAGATTTCCGGAATCAGAACTCCTTCAAGGTCAAGACATGCCAGTTCCACGTTCGTCTCCTGATGCTAGGGGTGAATGCGCCGCTGTTCGGCAAAAACAGCCCGTATGATAAGGAAAACCCCGGGGGATTGCATCGGGCTTTTCCCACCAACTCGGCGCAAGGGTAATAAATATATAGACTGTAATTCCTTCAGGGTATGAGCGCGAAGTGATAGCCTGCCCGAAAATGATGAGAGACGGAGCCGTCATGACCGATATCGATGCCCTGCGCGCCGAACTGGAAGGCCAGAGCCCAAGGGCCATCCTGAAAGCCGCCCTGCAGCACTACGACAACCTGGCCATCTCCTTCAGCGGTGCCGAAGACGTGGCGCTGATCGAAATGGCCCACAAGCTGACGAGCAACCTGCGGGTATTCACCCTGGATACGGGTCGCCTGCATCCGGAAACCTACGAGTTTATCGACAAGGTCCGCGAGCACTATCGCATCGACATCGACATCCTGTTTCCGGACGCCGCCGAGGTGCAGGCCCTGGTGAGTAAGAAGGGCCTGTTCAGCTTCTATCAGGACGGCCACTCCGAGTGCTGCGGCATCCGGAAAGTTGCTCCTCTCAAGCGCAAGCTCTCGACACTGGACGCCTGGGTGACCGGCCAGCGCAAGGACCAGAGCCCGGGCACCCGCAACGACGTGCCGGTGGTTCAGGTGGACACCACCTTCGACGGCGCCGGCGAACGGCTGATCAAGTTCAACCCGCTCGCCAACTGGACGTCCAAGGAAGTGTGGGATTACCTGAGAATGGCCGAAGCGCCCTACAACCGCCTGCACGAGCAGGGATTCGTCAGCATCGGCTGCCAGCCCTGCACCCGCCCGGTACTGCCCGGCCAGCACGAGCGCGAGGGGCGCTGGTGGTGGGAGGAAGCCACCCATAAGGAGTGTGGGCTGCACGCCGGTAATCTGATTGCCAGGGGCTGACTGTCGAGGAAACAGGGGTCAGATGGAGGAAACAGGGGTCAGATGAGTCTCATCTGACCCCGGGTATTCGGGTTCCCGCGAGCCTTCAATAGGTCGGCAGCGTCACGTCCTTGAACAGTGCTTCTATTTCCGCCCTGTTCCCCTGGTGCGCCACGGCGGCGTCCACCTTCTCCCGGGTCAGGTGCGGGGCAAATCGCTGGATAAAGTCGTACATGTATCCCCGCAGGAAGGTTCCTTTCCGGAAACCGATGCGGGTGACGCTGGGTCGGAACAGGTTGTGGGCATCCAGGGCCACCAGATCGGTGTCGGTTTTCGGATCAAACGCCATGGAGGCGATGATGCCCACGCCAAGGCCCAGGCGCACATACGTCTTGATCACATCCGCGTCCGCCGCCGTGAACACCACCTTCGGTGACAGGCCCTGGGACTGGAAGGCCTCGTCCAGGCGGGAACGGCCGGTAAAGCCGAATACGTAGGTCACCAACGGGTACTCCGCCAGCTCCGCCAGGCTCAGGTCCGGTTTGTTGGCCAGGGGATGATCCTTGGGCACGATGATGCTGCGGTTCCAACGGTAGCAGGGCATCATGATCAGGTCGTTGAACAGGTCCATGGCCTCGGTGGCGATGGCAAAATCGACGGCGCCGGTCGCGGCCATTTCAGAAATCTGCATCGGCGTGCCCTGGTGCATGTGCAGGGACACGTCCGGATAGGCCTCGATAAACCCGCGAATAATGGGCGGCAGCGCGTATCGGGCCTGGGTGTGAGTGGTGGCAATGCTCAGTTCGCCCTTGCGCTGGTTGCTGAACTCCTGGGCGATCTTCTTGATACCGTCCACGCGCCGCAGGATCTCACCGGCCTCGCGGATGATGATCTCGCCGCCCGGGGTGACCCGGGTCAGGTGTTTTCCGGAGCGGGCAAACACCTCAAGGCCGAGCTCGTCCTCCAACAACCGTATCTGTTTGGAAATACCCGGCTGGGAGGTAAACAGGCTCTGGGCGGTCGCCGAGACATTGAGGTCGTGGTGGGCCACTTCCCAGATATAGCGCAACTGTTGTAGTTTCATCGAGGGCCGGACTCCCGCATAAAAACTTTATTTTTCATTCTTTTTCACTATATACAGTATCTTCCAGAAAGTTTAGACCAAAATGGCATTTTCGCCTGCTGCGCTCATAACCCTTGCCATAACCCGTGCCGCCCGCGCGCTTGACTTGTACACTGCACCATCGACAATGCCCTGACCGTCTGACGATGCCAGACCGCGAGACGCCATGCTGCTGACCACCAAGTTCCTCCGGCCCTCTTCCGATCCCCGCGCGGTGCCCCGGGACCGGTTGCGCTCGCGGCTGGAGACCAGCGGCGCCAACCGGCTGACCCTGGTCGTGGCGCCCGCCGGTTTTGGCAAGACCACCCTCGTCAGCCAGTGGTGCGCCACTACCTCGGACACCACCGCCTGGCTCTCCCTGGACGAACACGATAACGAACCCCGCCGATTCTGGCAGTACGTGACCGGCGCCTTCGAATACGCCGGCCTGCCCGGCATGGCCGAATGCCACCGGATACTGAATCGCCAGAGCGGCGACGACATGACCGCCGTGATCACCGCCATCATCAACGAGCTGGCCCGGGACAACGCCGACTGGACGCTGGTTCTGGATGACTATCATTGCATCGACCACGACGCCATCCACCGGCAGATCGCCTGGTTTCTGGACTATCTCCCCCCCGGCAAACGCCTGACACTGGCCTCCCGTACGGAGCCCCATCTGCCCCTGAACCGCTGGCGGGTACGCCGTTGGGTGGAAGACATCCACCCCGGCCTACTGGCGTTTTCCGAAGACGAATGCCTGGCGTTCTTCCGCACCACAATGGGCGTGGATCTGTCGGACGACGAGGCCAGGGCCATCTGCCGGAAAACCGAGGGGTGGGTCGCCGCCATGCAGCTATCCGCGCTGTCTGGCGGCCGTGCGCCCATGCCCGGCGCCAGTGAGGCGGGGCGCTGGGACATCGACGAGCGCCAGATCAGTGATTATGTGCTGACGGAGGTGCTGTCACTGCAGCCGCCTGAAACCACCGATTTCCTGCTTGATACCGCCTGTTGCCCGCGGCTGACCGCTTCCCTGTGCGACATCCTTCGCGAGCGGGAGGATAGCCAGGCCATGCTCGAGGAACTGCTCCGGCAGAATCTGTTCCTGATTCCCCTGGACAACCGTAACGAATGGTTCCGCTACCACGACCTGTTCCGGGACGCCCTACGCCAGCGCCTGGCCCAGACCGATCCGGAACGCGCCGACCGCCTCTGGCGCATCACCGTCACTTGGCTACTGGGCCACGGCCACGTTCAGGAAGCCATAGCGCAGATTGTCCGGCAGCAGGATTGGCCCTGGCTCGCCCAGGTCCTGGCAGAGCATGGCAATAATCTGATCCACGGGGGCTTTCACCTGCCGGTACTGGAATGGCTCGATGCCCTGCCCGATGACTTGGTCCGCCAGAGTCCGCAGCTGCAGATGCTGCGGGTCTGGGGGCTATTTTTTGCCAACCGGGTGGATAGCCTGGAACCGCTGCTGTTGTCCCTGGAAGATCTGCTGGATCGCCGAGTCGCGGATTCACACCCTGACGCTGAAGGCGCCCTCGGGTTGAACAGCGAAATTGCCCTGGTGCGTTCCTATCTGGCCCGCACCCGCAGCGACGACAAGCGGGCCAACGACCTGACCCGGCAAGTGCTGGAAGACATCGACCACACCCGCATTCCCCTGAAATCCGTGACCTACTACGGGCTCGGCCTCGACGGCTACGGTGAGGGGGACCTGCCCGGCGCCGTCGAGGCGCTGCGGGCAGCGGTGCACTACGGACAGGTGGAACGCAAGCCCAGTACCGCGCTGTCCAGCGGCGGCCTGCTCGCCTGGATTCAGTACCACCGGGGCCAGATCGACGCAGCGCTCCAGACCTGCACGGACGTGCGTCAATGGGTTGACCAGCATTACGCCGACCCGAGCCAGCCCCGGCTGATTTCCTGCTGGCAGAACGCGGCACTGACCGAAATCTGCCGGGAGCGAAACGAACTCCCGCTGGCCCACAGCCACCTGGCACCGCTGCTGGAGCATGTGCGGCGTGGCACGGAGCCCGGCCAGCATGTGATCATCCAGCATGTAGCGGGGCACCTGGCCTTCAGCGAAGGCCTCTGGAGCGAGGCCATCGACGCCCTGGAAGACGCCCGGCAGGTGGCCCGCAAGCGGCGCGAACACATTCTGTTTGAACCGCCCCTGAGTGCGGCCTTGCTGGCCCGCTGCTATCTGGCCATCGACGACGTCGAGCGAGCCAGCACCTGCCTGGATCAAGAGTCGCTGGAGGCCATCGCCAACCCACTGCACCGGGAGCAATACCACCTGGCTCGCGCCCGGGTACTGAACGCCCAGGATCAGCCCAGAGCGGCGCTGGAAAGCCTGATGCCGCTGCGCAGCGACGCGGAGCGGGACGCCCATCATTTGCATCTGGTGGAAGTTTTGCTGATCTCAGCTGAAGCCATGGACCGGATGGACCGGCCCGGCGATGCCAACACCCTGCTGACCCTGGCGCTGGAGCGGGCGGCGGAGTCGGGGCTGAGCCGGCTGTTTGCCGAGGAAGGCCCGCGCCTGCGAGGCTGCCTGGCGAGGCTGCCGGCCTTGAAGGCGCCAGGGCGCTGGCACCAGGCACTGCGAGAGATGCTGGCGCAGGTGGCGAACGCCGACGAAGCGGGCTCGAGCCCCCATGCGTCAACCCGGGAGCAAAAAGAAGCTGGCGAAACGATCGCGGTTCCCGACGCCGCGTCCAACGACGCACTGCCGGAGCCCCTGAGCCAGCGGGAGCAGGAAGTACTGGCGCTGATTCACCAGGGCCTGGCCAACAAGGAGATTGCCCGGGCCATGGAGGTGGCGCCGGCCACGGTCAAGGCGCACATCCGCAACCTGTACGGTAAACTCGCCGTCTCGCGGCGTACCGAAGCGCTGGCCAGGGCCCGCACGCTCGGGCTCCTGGAACGCTAGCGGCCTTCCCTCTCCGCCACCGACTCATCCTAAAGTGTGACCGCTGTCACAGTTTTCCGCCAGAGCTTACGCCCACTACGCCCTTTGGACGATCCACCTACCCCCTTTTCCGACCTAAGATGGTTTCGACGGTGAGGCACAGCCTCCCCCGGAATTCTGAAACTTCAGGCCTTCAGATTCCCCTTGTTCCGCGTTGTTTCGACGCCTGGGTCCTGTGACCCGCTGATAAGAGCCAACCCCGGTTGGCTCTTTTTTTTGGTCAAGCGAACGACTGGCGGCGCGGCGGGAATCGGCGGTATCGCGGGAATCAGCGCTCGATGATGCGTCTGAACGGCGGTAGCGCGTCCAATAGAAGCTGGCCGTAGCGGCGGGACACAATGCGGCGATCCAGAATGGTCACGCGGCCGGTGTCCTGCTCGGTCCTCAGCAGCCGCCCCACCGCCTGAACCAGCTTGATGGAGGCGTCCGGCACCGTGATCTCCATAAAGGGATTACCACCCTGCTGCGTGACCCACTCGGCCAGGCTGGCTTCGATGGGATCGTCAGGCACCGAAAACGGCAGCCGGGTAATGACCACGTGGTGCAGGTACTTACCGGGAAGATCAATGCCCTCGGCAAAGCTGGCCACGCCAAACAACACGCTGGCCCGGCCCTCGTCCACCCGGGCACAGTGCTGGCGCAGCACCTCACCTTTGGCCATATCGTCCTGGGTAATGATCAGGTCCGGATGGTCTGGCGCCAGGGCATCTCTCACCTGTTGCATCTGCCGGCGGGAGGTAAACAGCACCAGGGTGGCCTTCTCCCCTGCCCAGAGCGATGGCAGGCGTTTCACCAGGGCATCTGTGAACCCGTCATCGGTGGGCATGGCCGGCATCGACGGCACTTCCACGGTGGCCATGTCGCCGTAGCGGAACGAACTGGGCACCACCAGATAACGGCTGGCCTCCGGCAGGCCGGCCCGGGAACGGAGCCGGTCAAACCGGCCAAGTGCGGTCAGCGTGGCGCTGGTGAGCACGGCGCCGTAGGTCCGGGACCAGAGCCGGGCGTACAGCAGGTTGTCCGCGAGCACCGGAGAACTGAAGAAGGTAATGTCTTCGGCGTGATCCCAGCGCTGGCGCACCGCCCAGCGGGCCGGAGGCGGCCCTTCAAAGGTCTCACACCAGGCCGCCCACAACCTCAGCTGCTCTTCGGAACGGCTGTGAAATGCCCCGACCACCGGGTACCAGGCCTCAGCCGTTTCCCGGTCTATCTCGTGTTCCTTGCGCTCGTCGAACGCGCCTTGCAGCTCGTCCGCCAGCGCTCCCATCTGGCGCACCAGGGTGGCGGTTGAGAGCCTGGCTTCGGCGGCGAGTGAGGCCAGCATCTCCGGTAGCGCGCCTTCCGGATATCGCCACTGGGCGCTGCGCCGCTCTTCGCTGAATTCCCACACGGTGTTCTGTTCCGCGTATTCGTAGACCCGGGCCAGCATCTGATCCAGCTCCCGGCCGGCGCCGGAAATCTTGTCCAGCATGCGCGCCGCCTGGGTATCCGGCGGAAGATAGGGCTGCATTTTCACCAGCGCCTGGGACACCTGTTTCAACCATTGCCGTGTGCCGTTCAGGGGCACCGAGGCGGCAAAGTGATTGAGCGCTTTATCGGGCAGGTGGTGGGCTTCGTCAAAGATAAACAGCGCGTTTTCCGGTTCCGGCAGAATCGCGCCACCGCCCAGGGCAAGGTCCGCCAAAACAAGATCGTGGTTAGCCACGACGACGTCTGCGGCATCGAGGTCCTTGCGGGCATCAAAAAAGGCGCAGCTGTCAAAGTAGGGGCAGTGCCGGTTGGTGCACTGCCGATGATCCGTGGTGACCTGGCGCCACACCGCATCCGGAATCTGCTCCGGCCAGTGATCCCGGTCGCCGTCCCAGGCGCGGGAGCCGTAGCTGGCCAGCATCTGCTCGAAAAACGCCCGGGTGCCGGGCTCATCCGCCGTGGTCTCGTCCAGCAGAAACAGCGGCATGGTGTCGCTGTCGCCGTTGCCCTCATCGTGCAGCCGGGCTTCCAGGCGGGACATGCACAGATAGCGGCCCCGGCCCTTGGCCAGAGTCCAGGAGAACGAGAGATTGGAGTGCTTTTTCAGATCCGGCAGGTCCTTGAGCACAATCTGGTCCTGAAGGGCGACGGTGGCCGTGGAAATCACCAGTGTCTTGCCCAGCGCCCGCGCCACCGGGATCGCGGCAATCAGGTAGGCCAGGGTCTTGCCGGTACCGGTACCCGCTTCCACCACGCAGGTGGCCGGCGGGGACGTGCGCTGGCCATCGTTGTCGGTGATCTCACCCATGTAGCGGGCGATCTCGGCAATCATCAAGCGCTGGCCGTATCGGGCCTTGATGCCCTTGCCGGCGAGAACGTCCCGATAGGCCTGCTGGATATCCTGCTTGACCGAGTCTGACAGCGCCATCAGCGGGGACTCATCCAGTCGCGCATGGCGCCAATGCGGAACCGCTGGCCATCGAGGCTGAGCACCACGGCATCCTCGGTGATGCCCTCTACGGTCAGCCCGTCGAACCGGTCACCGGGGCGCAGGTACTGCCCGTTGATCATGACCCGGCGGGCCTGGGGATCGGAGGAATAGATGTGGCTGTTGAAGGTCAAATCGGGCACACGCCTCTGGAAGGACAGGGGTAACTCAATGAGATGCGGCACCGTATCGGAATTGATGGCCGCTGTCATCCCGGAGGGCGCCGACGCCCGGCGGGGCGCCGGCACGATAATCGTGGGCGCCGCGACGGCGGGCGATACCTGCTCTGGCGGGGCGTCGAGGGCCGCTGGCTCCGGCGCCTGGCCCATCGGTGAAACGACCGGGGCCGCCTGCGAAGCAGCATCGTCGGCCGACGCGGCACGGGTGTTGTCATCGTTCGTGTTGGACCCGCTGGCAGCGGAAAGCGGCGCTGCGCCCTGGGACGACGCCCTCTGGGGGGCGACCACCGGGGAGGCGTCCGCCGCAGGCGTCGCAAACTGCGGGCGTGGCCAGAAAACCACCGCCAGCACCACCGCATTCACCAGCAGCGCCAGGACGATCCACACCACCGGCGACAGCCGACGGTGCTTGCGCGGACGGTGAATCATCTGCACCGACTGGCCCAGATCGGGCACCTTGCCACGGTGGCGCTCGGACTCAGACTTTCTCAGGGCATCCAGAATGTACGACATCAGTTTGTTCCCTGCCTGGCCAGATCCTCGCCGGCCGCCGCCGGTTGCGCCCGGCTCAGCCGAGGCACCGCCGCGTCCAGATCGTTGTTCATCTGGATAATCGTCATGCCCCCGGCAATGCCATCCACGGTCAGGCCCCGCAGGGACTGGTACCACTTCACCTGGTCTTCCGTCGGCAGTCGGATCAGCCGGTCACGTTCCGCTTCGGACGGTGCCAGCCGGTCCGCAAGCGTCATCATCCGGGCATCCAGCCATAAAGGCTCGCCGGAACCGTCTCCCGTCGGCAGCTCGGGGCGTTGCCACAGCACGGTGTAATCGCCGAACCAGGAGGCCTCAAGGGCGTCCACGGGGACCGTCAACCGCTGGCCGTCCGGCTGGCTCAGCGTGGCTTGGCCGCTATCCAGACCGGTGACAACCACGGCGCCCTGGCGCCCATCGTCCAGCCGCAGGCGCAGCAACGCCGGCCGGTCCAGAAACATCAGGCTGCGCAGCGTCCCCTGGCGGTCGAGGCAGGCCAGACCTTCCTGCTCCGCCTGATCACAGGGCGCGGTGCCACCCGTCTCAAGGCGTTTGCCCCAAGCCCCAAACAGCGCGGAAAACGCCTGAGTATCGTCCAGCAACAGGGTATGGAGGTCCGGCGGCTCTTCACCGTCTGCGGCCCGCTGCACCTGCCCGATCCGTACGTCGTCGGCCTCTGCCTCCGGGGACGGAGCCAATGGCGGGGATTCGTCCGACGACGCCGTGTTTGCCGAGGGCGCACTGTCGGCCGGCGCGAAGAGATCCCGTGCCAGCAAGCCGGCCACCGCCAGCACGGCAACCAGCGCCAACGCTCCCCAGGCCAGCGGATTGCTTCGGATGGGTCGGCGCAGCCGCAAGGGGCCCTTGACCTCCCGTGCGGCCTGGCGGATGTGGGCGCGCTGGATCTCATGATCGCCTTCGGCGTAAGCGCCAAGCAGCGCCCGATCGCTGATCAGGTTGATCAAACGGGGAATACCCTGGCTCTCCCGGTATAACCGCTTGATCGCTCCGGCGGTAAACAGATCCCCACGAATGCCCGCGACGCTCACCCGATAGCGCAGGTAACCGGGCAGATCGTCGGCGGCGATGGCGTCCAGGTGATAGCGTGCGGTGACGCGTTGGTTGAGCTGCCGCAGTTCCGGCAATGCCAGCACCTGCTGCAGTTCCGGCTGCCCCAGCAGCACAATCTGCAGCAGCTTTTTCTCGGCGGTTTCCAGGTTGGTGAGCAGGCGCAATTGCTCAAGCACGTCCGCGGACAGGTTCTGTGCCTCGTCGATCATCAGAACCTTGTGGCGCCCCCTTGCATGGGCATTGAGCAGGTCCCGGTTGATCAGGTCCACCATCTGCTTGATGGAAGCCTCCGCCGCATGGGCGATTTCCAGTTCGTCGCAAACCGCGGATAACAGCTCGCGGGCGGACAGGCGGGGATTGAGAATGAGCGCGATATCGACGTTTTCGGGGGCGTTTTCGATAAAACACCGGCTGACCGTGGTCTTGCCGGTGCCGACTTCTCCGGTGATGACAATGAACCCACCGCTGCCCTGCCCCTGAACCCCATACATAAGGTGCGCCAGGGCTTCCTTGTGGCGGTCGCTCAGGTACAGGTAGCGCGGGTCCGGCGCGATCGAGAACGGCGGTTCCCGAAAGCCGAAGAAGTCGTAGTACATCGCGGTTCCGTCAGAAGTCCTCAAGCATCACGTTGTCATCATCGCCGCTGGCAAAGGGATCCTCAACCACCTTGCCGTCGTTGATGAGATACTGTCGACGCTGAAGAAAGGCATTACGCACGAAGACATACTGGTCGCCTGACATAAACGCCTCCGCCGGGATCAGGTCGGCGCGTTTGTCAACAATCTGCAAGGCACGGGCGTAATAGGTTTCCGGGCTGTCAATTTCATCCCAGGGCGACGGGAACACAAAGCCATCGCTGGCCAGGCCGGTGAAATACCGCGGCGTGGCCGGGCCCAGCAGCGGCAACATCAGGTACGGCCCGGAGCCGACACCCCACACCGCCAGGGTCTGGCCGAAATCCTCCGGCTGTTCCGGAAGATCGAATTTGGTGGCAACGTCAAAAACGCCCGCCACGCCAAACACGGTGTTGAAGGTGAAGCGCCCAAACGCCACCACCGCCGACTCGCCCTTGGCCTGGAGCACGCTGTTGATAAAGTTGCGCACCTCCTGGAGGTTATTGAAAAAATTGGTCACCCCCTGGTCCACCAGGTTCGGCGTCACTTTACGGTACGCCTGGGCCACCGGCTTCAGCGCGTAACGATCGACGTACTGGTTGAACACGAAAACCCTGCGGTTCCAGTTTTCATAGGGATCATTGGCCGATACCGGGCCGGCATCCGCTGGGGCCGGCTGTTCCATGGCCTGTGCCTGCACGAGGGCAGGCAAAAGCGCACCGAACAGTAT
The DNA here is from genome assembly GCF_037080155.1 of Marinobacter sp. C2H3. Taxonomy (NCBI): domain Bacteria; kingdom Pseudomonadati; phylum Pseudomonadota; class Gammaproteobacteria; order Pseudomonadales; family Marinobacteraceae; genus Marinobacter; species Marinobacter sp. C2H3. The sequence continues at coordinate 178,742 of NZ_JBBBNZ010000002.1, forward strand.
CAGTGAGGTCAGTAAGCGCCGGAGAAAAATTACGTTCATCGTGTGCTCTTGGGTTGTGATTCTGGTTTCAGTTCGTCAACAATACCGGCGCTTTTTCATTGTCTTTGTTGCCAACCGGAGGACCGCATGACAGTACCGGGCAATCATGTTAGCACCCTAACCATGACGCTGCGATGGGGTGACATGGACGCATACGGCCACGCCAATAACACGGTTTACTTCCGATTCTTCGAGGAAGCGCGGATTACCTGGCTCGCATCCCTCGGCGTCGGTGGCCCCGAAGAGCCCACCGGCCCCGTTATTATAAAGACCAGCGCGACCTTTCTGAAGGAGTTGACGCACCCGGCCACGGTGGTGGTGGAGACCTACGCCGACAAAGCCGGCACCACGAGCCTCGACACCTACCACCGACTGGTGGACGCCGATACCGGCGCCCTGTACTCAGAAGGTTACGCGAAAATCGTCTGGTTTGATCGGTCGGCAAGAACCTCCACGGCCCTGCCCGACACCCTTCGGGCGCTCGCCAGCAGTGGCTGAGCGCCAGACGGCTTAGCGGCGGCGAACCACCACGCTGCCGATGGAGTAACCGGCACCAAACGAACAGATAACGCCCAGATCCCCGGGCTTCAGATCATCCTTGTGTTTGTGGAAGGCAATGATGGAGCCCGCGGAACTGGTGTTGGCGTATTCGTCCAGGATCACCGGGGCTTCCTCTCGATCCGCGTCCCGGCCGAGCACCTTGCGGGCAATCAGCTGATTCATGTTCAGGTTGGCCTGGTGCAGCCACATCCGCCGCAGATCCGATGGCGCCAGGGACAACGCCTCCAGATGATCCTGGATGGTCTGTGCCACCATGGGCGAAACTTCCTTGAACACCTTGCGGCCTTCCTGCACGAACAGTTTGTCCGGCTTGCCCACGCCGGACTCGTCGGCCCGGTTCAGAAAGCCGAAATTGTTCCGGATGTTGTTGGAGAACCGGGTTTTCAGGCGGGTGCCGAGAATCTCGAAACCCTGGCCCGCACCGGCGCTCTCTTCCCGCTCTACGAGAATGGCGGTACACGCGTCGCCGAAAATGAAATGGCTGTCCCGGTCCCGGAAATTCAGGTGGCCGGAGCAGATTTCCGGGCTCACCACCAGCACGGCCCGGGCGGTGCCGTTCTCGACAGCGTTCACCGCCGCCTGCAGGCCGAACGTCGCGGAGCTGCAGGCCACGTTCATGTCATAGGCAAAGCCGTCAATGCCGAGAGCCTGCTGAACCTCAATGGAGACGGCGGGGTAGGCCCGCTGCAGGTTCGAGCAGGCCACGATGACCGCGTCCACGTCTGCTGCTGTGCGCCCGGCCTGGGCCAGCGCCTCGTTACAGGCGGCCACGGCCATATCGCACTGCACCGAGGGCTCGTCGTTACTGCGTTCCGGGATGGACGGGGTCATGCGCCGGGGGTCAAGGATGCCGTCCTTGTTGATCACGTGGCGGCGCTGGATGCCGGAGGCTTTCTCGATGAACGCCGAGGACGACGGCTGGAGCGCCGCCACCTCGCCCCGCTCAATGGCATCGGCGTGCTCGGCGTTGTACAGATCCACAAACTCGTTGAATGCGGCAACCAGTTCGTCGTTATCGATGGTGGCGGGCGGTGTGTACAGACCGGTACCGCTGATGACGGCTTTAATCACGCTAACCCCACGTCAGGAGAATAAACACTTGATGACAACGCATCCCTTGGCGGCAAAGTTTATCACACTGGGGACCAATGTCCCGCGCCCACCGGCTTTCGCGCACCGGATCGGAGCATTCCGGCCCAACCGGCGTCACACGCGGGTCTGCTCCCACTGTCGGTCCAGCCGCTGTACCGACACCGGCACCGCCGTGCCCAGTTGCTGGGCAAAGAACGAGACCCGGAACTCTTCCAGCATCCACCGGTAACGCACCAGCTCCGGGTCACTGATGCCCTGCCGCTGTTGTTCATCCCGCTTGCTGACGTAGCGGCGCCACAGAGGCTCGATAGTGTGCAGGAACTCCCGTTCCCGGCCCATCTCCCGGGGCATTTTCTCAAGTCGGACCAGGCAGGCCTCGAAGTACACGCCGAAGCGTGCCAGCCAGTCGGACGGCGTGGCCACCAGAAACCCGGGGTACACCAATTGGGACAGCTGGAACTTCAGGTCTGCCAGGCTGTTGGCCAGGGCCAGCGGGATTTTGCCTTTGAGCTGCCGGGCCACCTTCTGGTAACCGCCCATAGCGTCGTGCAGGCGACGGTCGGCAGCCTCCAGGGCCGGGATAAAGTCGCCCCGGTGGTGGTCAAAGCAGGCGTCAAACGCGGCCCGGGTCCGGGGCACGTCGTCGGCCAGAAAGTGCTCCATCACGGTGGCCAGCAGCAGATCGTCCAGCAACACACGGGCCTGGCCCACCGGCGCAAACATCAGCGCCGACTGTTTGAATCTGGGCAGCTTGCGCTCCAGGTCGGCCAGGGTGTTGCCGAACCGCTGGATGATCAGCCGGGCCACCCCCCGCTGGTGGGTCTGCGCAGCGGTCAGCCGGTCCAGGCACCGGGTCTCGCGGACCGCGTCCCCCAGGTCCTCCAGTGCCGGCCAAACGGTGATCTCCATACCACCGCGTTCGGTCTGGACCTGCTCGGGCAGATCACCAAACGCCCATTCCCGGTGCGACGATACCTCCGCGCCCTGGCGGGAATCGGTTTCGGCGGACGCCAGCGCCGCCTCCGCCCTGCCCTCAAGCCGGTCCTGGAGTTCCGATGCATCCCGGCTCTCTCCCAGCGTTTTACCCTGATCCCCCACCACCCGGAGGTTCATTCGCAGGTGTCGGGGCAGTTCCGCTTCCGACCAGGCGGCCGGGTCAATGCGGACACCCGTCATGCGCCGGAGTTGCTCCCCCAACTGGGCCGTCAGCGGCTCGTTGGAGGGCTGCAGGTTGGCCAGCGCCGCGTCCACAAAATCCGGCACCGGCACAAAGTTCCGCCGCAACGCCTTGGGCAAGCCTTTGACCAACGCAATGCACTTTTCCCGCAGCAGCCCGGGCACCAGCCACTCCAGCCGTCGGCTGGGAATCTGACGCAGCGCCATCAGGGGTACCTGCAGGGTCACGCCGTCGCGCTCACTGGTGGGTTCAAACTCGTAGCTCAGCGGGTAACGAACCCCCTCCCATTCCAGGTAATCGGGATACTGCTGGCCGGCCTGATCGTCCAGGGCCCGCTGCATCACATCCGCTTCGGTCAGTTCCAGGTGTTTCAGTTCGTCCTGTGACAGCCCTTTCCACCAGGTCTCAAAATGGCGACCACTGACGATATCCGCCGGCAGACGCTCATCGTAGAACGTGAACAGGGTCTCGTCGTCCACCAGCAGGTCCCGGCGCCGGGTCTTGCGCTCCAGGTCATCCACCGAGTCCAGTAGCTCACGGTTACGGGCGATAAACGGCGCGCGGGTGTGGTAGTCACCCTCCACCAGTGCGCGCCGGATAAACAGGTTGCGGCATTCCGCCGGATCAATGCTGGCGTAGCTGATCCGCCGCTTGGGCACCACGTCCAGGCCATAAAGGGTGACCTTTTCATAGCCCATCACCTGGGCGCGCTTCTGCTCCCAGTGCGGTTCAAAGTAGTGACGTTTCACCACGTGCCCAGCCAGCGGCTCCACCCATTCCGGCTCGATGGCCGCCACCATGCGGGCGAACACCCGGCTGGTCTCGACGATTTCCGCCGCCACAATCCACTTTGGCGCGCTCCGGGACACTTTGGACCCGGGAAACAGCTGCACCTTGCGGTTACGGGTGGCCAGGTACTCCCGTTTCTCCACCTTTACCGCCACCTGGCCAAGCAGGCCAGCCAGAATGGCCTTGTGGATCGGGTCGTAGCTGGCGGGCTCCCGATTGAACGACAGTTTCTGCTCCCGGCAAATCAGGGTGAGCTGCCGGTGAATGTCCCGCCATTCCCGCATCCGCATCCAGCTGAGGAAGGTTTTCTGGCACAGCTTCTTGAGCTGGTTCTGGGACAGGTCCTGGCGTTGCTCCTCGTACCAGTTCCATATGTTCAGAAGGGTCGCGAAATCCGATTCTTTGTCGTTGAACGGCGCGTGGGCCTGGTCCGCGGCCTGCTGTTTGTCCTGGGGCCGTTCCCGGGGGTCTTGCACGCTCAGTCCGGCTATGACCACCAGTACCTCTGCCAGGCTGCCAAGCTCGGCGGCAGTCACCAGCATCCGGGCCAGCCTCGGATCCAGGGGCAGGCGCGCCATGGTTCGCCCGAGTGGCGTCAGGCGGCGGCGTTCGTCCACGGCGCTGAGTTCTTCCAACAGCTTGTAGCCGTCGTTGACCTGCCGCCCGTCCGGCGCTTCCAGGAACGGGAACTGGCGGATGTCACCCAGCCCAAGGGTCGTCATTTGCAGAATGACCGACGCCAGGTTAGTGCGCAGGATTTCCGGATCGGTGTACTCCGGCCGATTCAGGAAGTCGGATTCGTCAAACAAGCGGAAGCAGAGGCCCGGCGCCACCCGGCCACAGCGACCGGCGCGCTGGTTGGCGCTGGCCTGGGACACCGGTTCAATGGGCAGCCTCTGGATCTTGGAACGGACGCTGTAGCGACTGATTCGGGCCACGCCGGTATCGATGACGTAGCGGATACCCGGCACCGTCAGCGACGTTTCCGCCACGTTGGTGGACAGCACGATGCGCCGGCCCTTGTGGGCCTGGAACACCCGGTTCTGCTCCTGGTTGCTGAGCCGGGAGTAAAGGGGAAGCACCTCGGTGTGGCGCAGGTCCGCGTGCCGCAGCACCTTGCTGAGGTTGCGGATTTCCCGCTCACCGGGCAGGAAAACCAGCACGTCGCCCGGCGGCTGCCGCTGTTCGCGCTCGTGGTCTTCAATTTCGGACAGCGCGCTCAGAATGCCGTCGTTCCAGCTCTGGTCCCGGTCATCCTCATCCCCGGCCAATGGCCGGTAGCGGATGTCCACCGGGTAGGTCCGGCCGCTGACTTCAATCACCGGTGCGTCGTTGAAAAACCGGCTGAACCGCTCCACCTCGATGGTCGCGGACGTGATGATCACCTTCAGGTCCGGCCGTTTCGGCAGCAGTTGCTGCAGGTACCCCAGCAGGAAGTCGATGTTGAGGCTGCGCTCGTGGGCCTCGTCGATGATCAGGGTGTCGTAGCGGTCCAGGAACCGGTCGTGCTGGACCTCCGCCAGCAGGATGCCGTCGGTCATCACCTTGACCCGGGAGCGCTCGGAGGTCTGGTCGGTAAAGCGCACCTGATAGCCGATCTGGCCGCCCACCGACTCACCGATTTCCTCGGCAATCCGCGCCGCGACGCTGCGGGCGGCAATCCGCCGGGGCTGGGTGTGGCCGATCAGGCCGCGGGTGCCGCGACCCAGGTTCATGCAGAGCTTCGGAATCTGAGTGGTTTTACCGGAGCCGGTTTCGCCGGCAACGATGACCACCTGGTGGCCCTCGATGGCGGCCTGGATATCCTCAACCCGGTCGGAAACCGGTAGGCCCGCCGGAAAGCTCAGGGGGCGGTGCAGCGCCTGGCGTTCGCGCACCCGCTCTAGGCCGGTGTCCAGCCACCCGCGAAGCTTCTCCAGGGTCTTGTCGTCCGGGTCGCCGCCTTTGAACCGGGACAGCGTGCGGACGATGCGTGCGGCCTCCAGCTGATTGCACTGGCCCAGCTGGTCCAACAGGGCCTTGGCGGCCGGGGTCGAGGATACAGCAGGACGGGATCTGGATTTACTCATCGGTGTAGACGGGTGCTCTGTGCCGGCATGGAACCTGGAATGACGGTGGTTATTGGGCTGCACAGTCTAGCGGGAAACCGCGAGGCTTAAAACGGCAAACCCCGCCGAAGCGGGGTTTGCGACAGGCAATGCGCCTTATTTCTTTTCTTCATCCCGGAGCTGCCGGCGCAGGATTTTGCCCACGTTCGTCTTGGGCAGCTCATCCCGGAATTCAAAGAACTTCGGCACTTTGTAGGCGGTGAGCCGTTCCCGGCAGAACTCCTTGAGTTCGGCCTCAGTCACGCCCTCGGCGGTGGGTACCAGGAACACCTTGACCGCCTCGCCGCTCTTCTCATCCGGCACACCAACGGCGGCACACTCGACCACCTTCGGATGGCTGCTTACCACGTCCTCGACCTCGTTCGGATAGACGTTGAAGCCGGACACAATGATCATGTCCTTCTTACGATCCACGATGCGCAGATAGCCGTCTTCCTGAATCACCGCCACGTCACCGGTCTTGATATAGCCGTCGTCGGTGAAGGATTTGCGAGTGTCTTCCGGCCGCTGCCAGTAACCACGCATCACCTGCGGGCCCTTGACGCACAGCTCGCCAGGCTCACCCAACGGGGTCTCATTGCCCTCTTCGTCAATGGTCTTGACCAGGGTGGACGGGATCGGCAGCCCAATGGTGCCAATCTGGATGGCGCTGTGGGGGTTAAACGTGACCACCGGGGAGGTCTCCGTCATGCCGTAGCCTTCGGAAATCTCGCAGCCGGTCACCCGCTGCCACAGTTTGGCGGTATCGCTGGTCAGCGCCATGCCGCCGGAGGACGTCAGCTTCAGGGAGCTGAAGTCCAGGGCCTTGAACTCGGCGTTGTTGCACAGCGCCACGAACAGCGTGTTCAGGCCCAGGAACGCAGTGAACTTGTGGTTTTTCAGTTCCTTGACGAAGCCGGGGATATCACGGGGTTTCGGGATCAGGATGTTATGGGCGCCGGCCTCCAGCATGATGCCGCAGTTCAGCGTGAACGAATAGATGTGGTAGAGAGGCAGCGGCGCGATGACCACCTCTTTGCCCTCGACCACCGTGTCTTCCATCATCGGGCGGACCTGCAGGAGGTTGGCCACCAGATTGCCGTGGGTGAGCATGGCGCCCTTGGCGACGCCGGTGGTGCCACCGGTATACTGCAGCACCGCGATATCGTCCTTCTTGCAGGCCACGGGCTCGAACTTACCCCGGGCACCGGCGGACAGGACGGCCGGCAGCTTGTGGGCACCGGGAATGTGGAACGGTGGCACCATCTTCTTGACGTGCTTGACCACCGCGTTCATCAGGGTGCGCTTGAGCGGCGAGTGCAGGTCGGCGATTTCAGTGACAATCACGTGCTCAATGCCGGTCTGCGGGATCACCTTTTCCGCCGTGCCGGCCATGTTGGCCAGCACCACCAGGGCACGGGCACCGGAATCGTTGAATTGGTGCTCCATTTCCCGCTGGGTATACAGCGGGTTGGTGTTCACCACGATCAGGCCGGCGCGCATGGCGCCAAACACCACCACCGGATACTGGGGCAGGTTGGGCAATTGCACGGCAATGCGATCACCAGGTTTGAGATCGGTCTTGTTCTGCAGCCAGGACGCAAAATTGCGGCTCTGGACATCCAGGTCACGGTAAGTCAGTGTGACGCCGACGGCGCTGAAGGCCGGGCGGTCGGCATACTTTCGAACCGCCTGGTCGAACACTTCCACCATGCTCTGGTACTTGTCCAGGTCCACTTCCCGGGGAATGCCGGCGGGATACTTGTCCTGATAGAACTGCTCAAAATCCATCACCATCTCCTGTTTGGCGCGTCTTATTCTCGCGGTCTACCCATGCTTTCGTGATTAAAAAATCAACTCGACAAAAGTAGCAGCCCAAAAAAGTGGTGGTGAGAATAGCAGTTTTGTCCCCCCGGAGGTAGACCCGAACGCCGCCCTCAGCCCGGCAGGAAATCCACCGGGAAACGCACGGTTCGGGTCGACACCTTGCTGGCACCAAAGTCGAACAGTCGGACCCGCAGAGCCAGACGCTTTTCGAGGTCCGGGTCATTCAGCTCCGAGCTGACCACCCGGCAATCCGAGACGGAGCCGTCCGGTTGAATCACCAGCTCCAGCAGGACTTTCCCCTGCAAGGTCGGATCCTTGCGGAGCGCCCGCTGATACAGTGCATACAGCGCGGCCTTCTGGGCGTCGAAGACCTGGCGGATGTTGCTCATGGAGCGCTCGCCTTCGGCCGGGTTTCGGCTCTTCGCGGACGACTTCGCCACTGTTTTGGCGGCGGCCTCCCGGGGGGCGTCTACGGTCTTCACCCGATGTTCCGCCACCGCCAGCTCCCGGGTAGCGGGCTGATCCATGATGGTGGCGCCGCCACTGTCCGCCAGCACCGAGCCGGTCGCCTGCGTCGAAGCTGTCGGCGCGGCCGCGTCCCGGGTGTTGGCCGTCAGCACTGGCGGCGGCGCTGGGTCCGGCGCCCGCATGGCGGCCAACCGGTCCTTCATGGCCAGCAGGCCGGACCGGGACGCGGTCCGGCGGGCCTGCTCCACGGTCTGAGTGCGCGGCGCCGGGACCTGCTCTGGTTCGGGCGGTGCCACGGCGGGCGTCGGGGCCGGCGGTTGCTCAACCGTTGGCTCAGGGCGGGGCTCCGCTTTCGGTTTCGGGGCGGGCTCGGGTTGGGCCTCCGGCGTCACGACCGGCTCCGGCACCTTCACTTCTGGCACTTCAGGTACCGGCTGGACCAGGCGGGCCAGGGCCGGCGGTACCTGCTCGACAGTCTTACGATCCGGCTCCGGCAGGCTGAGCGAGGGAATCCACAGCGCCAGCGGTAGAAAGATGATCGCCACCACCGCAAGGCTGGCGGTGAATCGCAGCTGATCCGAGGACTGCCTCGCCCAGGGCAACTGGGCCGCAGCGACCAGCGGCCTTGTCAAGGCATCACCCATGGCGAGGCCCTCCGCCAGCGCCGGTTCCGGTTCCCGCGCCCTCACCTGGCCGCGGCTCCACCGCCAGGCGGACCTGCTGGAAGCGTTCATTCACGCAGGTCTGCATGATTCGGCGAAGCAGCCGGTAATCGGTGTCCCGGCCCGCCATGATGGTGATCGGCAGCCCGTCCTCCGGCACTGACGTCCGTTTCTCCCGCTGGTAGCGAAGTTCCTCAGACAGCCCGGCGATGCTGGCGCCCTGCCCGTCCTCCGGGCTCAAAGCGTCCAGCCGGGCAACCTCCCGGCCCTGAACCAGAATGGCCCCGCCGGAGACCTGAACGGTCAGGTTTTCTACCGCAGGCTGCTCTGCCGTCGACTCCGGCAGAGGCACGTCGGCGCTGTTCTGCAGCACTTTGACGTCCGAGGAATTCACCATCAGGAAGAACACCAGAATGGTGAAAATATCCATCAGCGACACCAGATTCAGGCCGCCCGCTTTGTGCATCCGTCCGTAGTGGCGGCGCAGACGCTTTGCCCGCTGGGAGCTTTTCATATCACGCGCCTCCTCCGCTGCTCACAGACGTCGCTGGCGGGGCGTCCATCAGCGCAATGTCCGGAAAGAGTTCAGCCTGCACCACACTCGCCGCCACGACGGTCGGGTATGACCGCACGGTGTCGAGGGTGGTGACCAGGGTCTGATAGTCCACGTCGGGCCCAACCTGCAGTACAAGGTCGGTCTTCTCCGGCCACCGGGCCTTGAGGGCTTTCATCGTCTCTCGCAGGCCCTCGAAATCCTGCTGGCCGTTGGTCAGGGGCAATGCCTTGATTTCGCCGCGCTTGGAATCCGCCACGGACAGCCCCCCGGGTAACAGCGTAATCTGCAGTTGCACCTGATCCGCCGGGGGCGGCTCACCGCCCTGCCCGGGAAAGTTCAGGTCAATGGTGCGCATCTGACTGAACACCATGCCCAGCAGCAGCACGGGCACGAGCACGATCATCAGGTTCATGAACGCGGTAATGTCCAGATCAGGCGCGTGATTCAAGCGCCGATGCCGTCGTCTCATATCCGCCTCCTGGTGCCGCGGCTCACGTCAAACCAGCCCGACATCAGGCCGCCGCCCGTGCCGCCGCCTGGGGTTCTGACACCAGGTTAAGGAGCTTTACCCCGGCCATCTCAAAGCTGTCTACCAGCTCATTGGTTCGGGTCTGCAGCAGCGCATGGAACGCCAGCAGGGGGATGGCGGACATCAGGCCGAAGGCGGTGGTATTCATGGCCACCGAGATACTGCCGGAGAGCAGCGTGGCTTTCTGTGACGGATCGGCGGCCGCCACGGCGGTGAATGCAGAAATCAGACCGATGATGGTGCCCAGCAGACCAAGCAACGTGGCGATGTTCGCCAGGGTGGCCAGGTACTGGGTCCGCTTTTCCAGTCGGGGCAGCACTTCCATCAGGCCCTCTTCCATGGCGTATTCGATCTCGTCCCTTCGGGCGTTGCTGAGCAGGCGCCCCAGCCCCGCCGACATGATCGCCGCGATCGCGCTATCGGATGCGCTGGCCGCCTTCATGGCCTGCCGGTAATCCCGCTTTTGCAGTGCCGGCAGGATGCCCTTTTCGAAGACCATCCGGTTACGCCGGCGGACCGAGCCGAGATACAGAAACCGCTCCAGGGTAATGGCCAGGCCCAGGGCCAGCACCAGAGCGATGGGGTACATGAAAGCGCCGCCTTCCTGAAAGAAACGTACGAGGGTATCCATAGCGTTGTTGTCTCCGTGTTCTACTGCTCAGTTAGGGCTGTGGACCGCCGGCGGTCAGGGCATCCGGATCAAGGGACTCCCGGAAGCGGCGGTGGTGTTCAATAACCCGGGGGTCCAGAGGACGCTCCAGCATCGGAGCGTCCTCTGGCAGTTCGACCCGGGCCCGGCCCGGCAGCGTTGGCGGCTGCCAGGGCAGGATAACCAGCAGGCGGGGCTCGTCCTCGCCGGTGCTGGCGGTGATGCCATCAATGCCCAGGGCAACCGTGGATTTTCCAGCGGCTACCCGCCCGGTGTCCGGGCCCGCCTTTGAGGCGGCCAGGGCCGCGGCCGGCAACCCCAGTGCCAGGAACATCAGGAGGCCGCGTCGGGCGATAAGCGCCAAACCAGCCTTGCGGGTGCGGGCCACACGGGTAGCGCAGAACCGTGGCGTCATGGATTCACCCTCCGCTCCAGATCGGCAATCCACCCGTCGACCTCGCTGTCGCTGCCGCCGGTCAGCTGTTGATAGGCGCGGTACTGGGCCAACGCTTCGGGCAAATCAAGCAGGTAAAGCTCGGAAATCACACCCAGGTTGTAGTGCAGGTTCGGCACGTCGGGCTCACGCTGAATCGCCTGGCGCAGGGTTTCGGCCGCCTGGCGATAGTGGTGTTCGTCCTTGAGCGCGACGGCAAGGTTGTTCGCGGTGGTGGCGTCGTCCGGGTTCAGTGCCAGCGCCTGTTGCCACTGGGTGATGGCCAGGTCCGCGTTGCCCTGCGCCCAGGCGGATCGACCCGCTTCCACCAGCACCGCAGCGGCGGCTGGATCCCGGGTTTTCGCGTCGCTGTCCTGCAGGGTCGAAGGCCCTGTGGCGCAGCCGCTGACGGACAGCACCAGGACAACCAGCAGACCAAGCGTGTGGGCTGGCAGAACGTCCGGTTGGCGACGATGATGGTTGGCGTCAAGTTTACGCACCCGGCTGGCCCTCCCCGCTCCAGGTCATCCAGCGCAAACCGCGCTGATAGCGCCCGGGGTTCAGCTTTGCCAATGCCGCCAGGCTGCGTTCAATCCATGGGTCGTAGGCGTCGGCCCTCAACCCCTGATGATTCTGGGCGTGAAGATCAATGGCCTTTTCCTCAAAGGGGTAGGCCTGCTCTTCCAGCAACATCTGGTATTGAGCGGCTTCCATTTCACTCAGGGTGTCCGGCACCTCGGAGGCCATCAGGTCGGCGGCGAGCTGCCGGTATAGCTCGGCGCGGCGGAACAGCACTTCGGAATGATGGCGGTCGCCACCCAACTGGTCGGCCTGCATAAAGCGCTCTCGAGCGGCTTCAAGGGCCGCCTGCTTGCGGTCCAGGGCCTCAGCCAGGGGCGCCTTCAGGGCAATGCCTTCGAACCGCTCGGCGGCTCGCACGCCCATCACCAGGGCCGCATCGGCACTCCAGGCCAGGGTATCCTCCGAATGCCACGGGCTACCCAGTTCCGCGCTAACCAGACTCGCTTGCCACGTCCGCCGGGCGGCCTCATCGTTGCCGGCGCTGGTTGCCAACCGGTGCCGGAAGGTCTGAGTCTGAACGAATGCCTCAGCAGAATCCGGTACCGGAGCGGTATCCAGGTAAGCCCGGTAAAGCGCGTCCCGCTCCTGAACGGCCCCGGCGTTGTGATACAGCTCCGCAGCCCTTAACCGCATCGGCCAGGGCGCGCTGGCCCTGTTCGCCTGGGCAACCAACTCGTCGGCAGCCCGGACGGGCTGGCCAGATTCGGAATAAGCGTAAACCAGCTTCTCGGGGATCTGGCCGCTCAGGTCGTGTTCCGGGTAGGCCCTCCGAAACGCCTCCAGGCTGTCGATGGCCTCGGGCCAGCGGCGGGCGCGCAGCAGCGTGTTCGCCGCATCAAACTCTCCGCGGACTGCGGTCTCCGAGCCAGGCGAAGCCGCCTGAATGCGGCGAAAATGACGAACGGCTTCGTCCACATCGCCCCGGCCAGCCGCGGCCCGCCCCTGCTGGTATATCACCGTCGCCAACTGGGCCACCAACGCCGGCCTCTGGCCATGGTCCAGGCCCGCATCCTGGCCCCGGGCCCGGCGCTGTTCATCCAGCACCGCCAGCGCATTCTGCCAGGCGCGCTCCGCCATGGACCATTCGCCGTCGGCCTGCTGAACCCGGGCGGTCACCAGCCAGGCGTCGTACCGCTGTCCGGCCTTCAGCTCACGGTGATCCAGCACCCGGCCGGCCCAGGCCAGCGCCTGAGCGCGATCTCCGAGCGCCAGCCACCGATTGGCCAGGTCGGCCTGGACGGCCGGAAGCCGGCCATCCTGCGGATAAGCGCCCGAAAACCGTGTCACTTCGGACGACAGGGCCGCCAATCTGTTCTCACCCGCCGCCGGATCAGGCTGAGCTTCGGCGCTGCTCGGCCCTGGCCCATCCGGTGCGTTTCGGCGCAGCACCGCCACGGCGGCCCAGGCGGCATCCGCCGCCTCGGCGTAACCCGGCACTTCATATCCGGCGGTGCGGAACGCGCGAATGGCCGCATCATCCTCGCCCGCTTGCAGGCGGGCATCCCCGGCCAGCCGCCAGACCGGGCCCGGCTCGGTCGCCCGGTTCGCCAGCGCCTCGTAATAATCCGCCGCCCGGTCAAACGCCGTTACCCGGTTGGCGCCCTGCTCCGCCGAACCCTTCGCGTACGCGGTGTCCGCCAGCGTCCGGGCGTAGTCGCGCCAGCGGGATTGGTGTCTGGCGGGCAAACCCTGATAAGCGTCGCGGCCTCGATAGGCAGCGACGAATGACGCTTTTGCGTGCCGAACCGCGGTCGGCTGCCCGGCGTCCGTCCACACCGCCACCGTCTGGGCTCGGAAATCGGCGACAAAGGGCTGGCCCGGATAGCGGCGGACAAACGCCTCGTTCACCGCCACGCTTTTGTCCGGCTGACCTTCCGTGGCGTAGAGATCCGCGAGGCGGTCGTATACCAGCCCCGTCCAAGGCCTGGGCTCGGTCTCACCGAGCCAGGCATCCAGGCTGGCCAGCCCCTCTTTGCGTTGCGCCATCACTGCCAGAATCCGGAGTGTGTCGTCGAGGGTGTCCACCGATGAGGTCGGCACCGCGTTCAGGCTGGCCGCGTCCGGCAGCGTCTCGTCCAGCACGGAGGCAAAGGTTCGGGCGGCGTCGGCCCAGGTCGCAGGCCCCTGCTTGAACTGGCTCCAACCCAGCATGTAGCGGGCTTTGGTGGCCAGAGCCTGGCCCGATGCGTCGCCGCCTGAGGCAATCACCGCCCGATAGCCGGAGGCGGCCTGGGTGTACCGGCCTGCAGCGAAGTCCGCCTCGGCAATCCGGAATCGCGCTTCGGTGGCATACGAAGACTTGGGGTACAGTCCAACCAGCTGCTCCAGCCGTTCAGTGGCAGCGTCCGGCTCGCCCACCAGGGCGTGGGCCTTGGCCATCTGGTACAGCAGTTCATCCAGCCGGCCGGCGTATCGGCCCTGGTCGAGGATGGCCTGGTAGCTGTCCAGCGCCTCCCGGTAAAGCCCCGCTTCCTGGTCGTCCCGATACCCCACATTCCGGCCCGAGCGGGCGCGGATGTTGGCCAGCCGGTTGAACGCGTCCACGCGCACATCGGGCGCCTTGGAGGTTTCGAACAGTCGCAGATAGCGACGGCCGACTTCCTCGGGGGAAATCGCGGGCAACGGCCGGCTTTCAAACTTCAGAAATACCGGGCGCATGTCGCCGATGGTTTCGCCGTCCCGGTCCAGTTGCACCTGGAACGCTTCCTGAGCCGCGGCCTGTGACGGGGCCAAGTTGGCCAGCATCAGGACAATCAGGGAGACGGTAGCGGCAGGCAACCGGATCATGGCGCCTGCTCCGGCAGAGCCTGGAGCGCCAGGTAATCGTAAAGGTGTGCAATTTGCTGTTCGGTTTTGTCGGAGGCAACCTTCATCCGGCGATCCTGCTCACCCAGGAATGCCAGAGCCAGCCGGTCGAGCTCGGCGCCCGAGGCCTTTTGCAGCGCCCCGAGGGCGGAGGTCATGTCCTCAAGAAGCGCGCTGTGGCGTGTCAGCGCCTGGGTGACGCGATCCAGACCAGGCGCACCCGAGCGCCCGGCACGGCGAAGCTCAGCGGCCAGTACACCAAGATCCTGTCGCTCCCTGGACACCCGCGCCTCAAGACCAACCAGCGTGGCGAGGCGCGCGACCGCCGCCTGAGCGCCAGCATCCTCCAGAAACGCCATCAGATAAGCCTGCCGTGGCTGGCGCAGGGTGCCGGATCCGGACAGGAACCAGGCTCCCTCGCTGGCGCCGGCGTTCGCCACCAGCGCCTCGTAGGCGCCCTGCGCCCGAACGGTGTCGGTCAGCTTCCTGAGGGTAACCTGCTCGCTTTCAAACGCGGCGTTGGCAGCCAGGTAGGCTTCGCCCGCCTGACCGAGATATCCGGCCAGATCGTACCCCCGGCCGGTGCCCAGCCAGGCATCAGACGCCCCCGGGTACGCCAGCGGAAACTTCTTGGCCCGGTGCCAGCTCTGCAGGGCCGCGCGCTGATTGCCCTGGGCAGACAGCGCCAGGCCGTGAAAATACAGCGCCTCGGGCGTTACCGGCCCCTCCAGGGACACTTTGGACAGGAAACCGACCGCCTTGTCGAAGTCGTTACTGCGATAGGACAGGTAGCCCGCCTGCAGCAACAGCCGGTCCCGCAGGTCACGGGCCCGGGACGGATCGGTTTCCGCGCCGACCATGGCCAGGGCTACCCGCAGTGCGACCAGTGCCCTGGCGGAGCTGTGATCGTTGTTGGCGTAGTCCGTTGCCAGGTTCTGGTACCCCAACGCCGACCAGTAGCCCGGTTCCATGGCCGCCAGCGTCCGGCCCGCCGCTTCCGAATCCCCGGCCAGCCTCTGCTGGGTGGCAATGGCGTAGAGTGCTTCCTGGCGGGCGCTGCCAAAGCCCCGCGCTGCAACCTGCCGGAACCAGGGCAGTGCCGCATCGGGGTGGCCCTGTGCGACCCTGGCACGGGCCAACAGAAGCGCGGCACGGGGTTGCGCCTGAGGTCCACTGGCCAGCGACGCGAAAGACTGTATGGCCAACGCTCGCCGGCCGCTGGCATAGGCTACCCGGGCGCGAAGAAAGGCCGCGTCGTCACCCGTCAACGTGCGGGCCATCAGCACCGCCCTGGGCAGATCACCGGTATCGAGGGCATAGCGGACAATCCCGGCGTGCAGCCGGTCCAGATCGCTTTCGGCGCTGGCGAACCCGGGTAAAAGCATCACCAGCACCAGTAGCCGGCGGCCAATACCCCGGTGTCGAAAGCGCCCTGGGCGCGCGCACTGACCGTGTTGCCGAATCATGACCGGTTACTTCCACTGCACGAAATCAATGCGAGGCTCGAACGCCGGCGCCCGCGCCGACAGCTTCAGTTCGAGGCCCAGCTCACCCGCCTGCTTGGTGAAATTGAGGGACGACTCCCGCCGGACAAAATCCTTGTCCGCCGAGCGCGCGGTAATCACCGCCCGCAGGGTCTGGCCGCCGCTGGCCAGATTGCCCATGTAAAGTTGTTGGACACCGCCGGCCGCAAGGGCGTCCCGCTCACGGGGGGTGTACAGGTGGGAGGCAACCGGTCGGTCGTTCAGGAACAGTTCGATGGAGTCCAGGCTCAGGGTATCGCGGGTTTCCAGGGACAGAAACACGGTCACCCGGGTGTTGACCGGATACTGCAGGGCCTCTTGCAGGCCGAGTACGTCCGCGGAGTGCTCGTTGATGGACGCCGAGAGCTGCTGAATGCGTGCGTCCAGGGAGGTATCCGCGGCGAAACAGGCCGACGCCGGCGCCACCATCAGCCCGGCCAGCCAGATCAGGCCGACCACAAACTGCACGATCCGAGAGGTTCCTTGGGGTGATTTCACGCCAGACATACGCCTCCTGCCCTGCCCTGAGCGGACAACTTCCGTTACAAACCGGGGGGAAGCGTAACACTAGGTAACCGGCAAGAACGGTATGCAGATCACCAATTCAGCGGCCAGTGTTCAGCCCCGTGCGGTGCGTCACACGCCGGCCCGGGCGTCAGGGTTTTTGACACTCCGTCACGGGGGCAGTGACGCCCGTTTCGAACGTCTGTCGGGGCAGACGACGTAATCGGTTGATTTTCAGAGAAATGATTAGGTGACTTATCACCTGAAGCGAGAATGGCCCTGAAATTGCTGACGCTCAGGGTGCGGGCAGGCCAATCGGCCCACCCGTCAAACAATGCCGAGCTTTGCCGATGCGCCTGCGCGCATCGGCTTTTTTATTGGCCCAATGACCGCAGCTTGCCTGTTATTTGCTCAACTGGCGCATGGCGCCTTCCAATCCCTCAAGGGTCAGCGGATACATGTGGTTGTTGGCCAGTTGCCGGGTCATAGCCAGCGAACCGCCGTTGCCCCAGTACGCCTCGGGCAGCGGGTTGAGCCACACCACCTTACGAAAATGCTCGCTGATGCGTTGGAACCAGGTGGCGCCGGCCTCTTCGTTCCAGTGCTCAATGGAACCGCCAGGATGGGAGATTTCGTAGGGCGCCATGGTGGCGTCCCCGACGAAGATCACCTTATAGTCCGGCGTGTACTTGTGGAGGATGTCCCAGGTGCTGGTGGTCTCGTTCAGGCGGCGGATGTTGTTTTTCCACACACTTTCATAAATGAAGTTGTGGAAGTAAAAATACTCCATGTGCTTGAACTCCACCCGGGCCGCGGAGAACAGCTCTTCGCAGACCTTCACGTGGGGATCCATGGAACCGCCCACGTCGAAGAAGATCAGCACCTTCACCGCGTTGTGCCGCTCCGGCACCATTTTCAGATCCAGATAGCCGGCATTCCGGGCGGTCGACCGGATGGTATCGTCCATATCAAGCTGGTCAGCCGCCCCCTGGCGGGCAAACTTACGCAGGCGGCGCAGGGCCACCTTGATGTTGCGGATGCCCAGGGTGACGCTGTCGTCGAGATCGCGAAATTCCCGCTTTTCCCAGACCTTCACGGCCCGGCCGTGGCGGCCGTTTTTCTGGCCGATGCGGAAACCTTCCGGGTTATAGCCGTTGGCGCCGAACGGCGACGTCCCGCCCGTACCAATCCACTTGTTGCCGCCGGCGTGCCGTTCGTTCTGCTCTTCCATGCGCTTCTTGAAGGTTTCAATCAGTTCCTCAAGCCCACCGAGGGACTCGATTTTCGCCTTCTCCTCGTCCGTGAGAAATTTCTCGAACTCGGCCCTCAGCCAGTCTTCGGGAATCAGCGTGTCCAGCAGGTCATCCAGGTTCTGAATGCCTTCAAAATAGGCCTGGAACGCCCGGTCGAACTTGTCGAAATGCCGCTCGTCCTTCACCAGGCACAGCCGCGACAGGTGGTAGAAGTCCTCCATGTCGGCGAACGCCACCCGCTTTTCCAGCGCCTCGATCAGGTCCAGGAATTCCCGCAGGCTCGCGGGCACCCTAGCCCGCCGCACTTCGAGGAAGAAATCAATCAGCATAATGCAGACCCCTTGCCGGGAATCAGTTTCGGCGCCGCGCCATGAACGCCAGCTTCTGGAGCAGGTGCACGTCCTGCTCGTTCTTGACCAGCGCGCCGTACAGCGGTGGCAGCGCGGAGCTGGTGTCCTTTTCCTGAAGCGCCTTGGCGGTGAGCTCGTCGGCCATCAGCAGCTTCAGCCAGTCGATCAGCTCGGACGTGGACGGCTTTTTCTTCAGGCCCGGTACCTTGCGAACGTCGAAAAAGATTTCCAGGGCATCCCGCACCAGGGACTGCTGGATGGCCGGGAAGTGCACGTCCACGATGCTCTGCATGGTGTCGTGGTCCGGAAAGCTGATGTAGTGGAAAAAGCACCGGCGCAGGAAGGCATCCGGCAGTTCTTTCTCGTTGTTGCTGGTGATCACCACGATGGGGCGCTTCTTCGCCTTCACAAATTCCTGAGTCTCGTAGACGTAGAACTCCATGCGGTCGAGTTCCAGCAGCAGGTCGTTGGGGAATTCGATGTCCGCCTTGTCGATCTCGTCGATCAGCAGCACCACCTGCTCATCCGCCTCAAAGGCCTCCCAGAGCTTGCCCTTGACGATGTAGTTGCGGATGTCCTTGACCTTTTCATCACCGAGCTGGGAATCCCGCAGGCGGGAGACCGCGTCGTACTCGTACAGGCCCTGCTGCGCCTTGGTGGTGGATTTGATGTGCCAGGGAATCAGCCGCATGCCCAGGGCCGAGGCCATCTCCTCAGCCAGCAGGGTCTTGCCGGTGCCCGGCTCGCCTTTGATCAGCAGCGGGCGCTGGAGCGCGATCGCCGCGTTCACGGCCATTTGCAGGTCATCGGTGGCTACGTACTTCTCGGTACCGGTAAATTTCATGGGCAGGGTCCTGTTGTCTAGGTGTTTTTGCGCGGCGCCGGCGTCTCGCCGTCGTCGTCTTTATCGTTATCGGTGTGTTGATCCGCGTCCTCGTCATAGCCCGGCAGGTCGTCGAACTCGGAGAGATCAAAATCGTCCAGACCGAACTCGTCGTCGTCCAGCGCCGCCTGGGCCACGGGGATATCCTCATCTTCAGGGGACGGCTGGCCCTCATCGAACGGGCCGGGTTCGTCGGCATCTGCAGGCTCGGGCTCCGGCGGCAGTTCCGGAATGCGCTCATCGTCCTCGGCGACGACCGGCTCGTCCAGCGCCGGTACCGGATCCTCGTCGGTCAGCGCGGGAATGTCGTCGTCCCTCTCGGGCGCCTGCTCAGCGGCCGGTTCGGGTTCCAGCTCCGGCTCGGTCGCCGGCTCAGGCTCGGCGTCGGGCTCCGGCGTTTCGTCGATGTCCGGCGCCACGACGGGCACCTCGGTGTCTTCTTCCAGGTCCGCCGCCGTTTCCCGCTCCGAGGCCGCTTCCACCAGCGCCTGGTCACGGCCCCGCTTTCGGCGCAGAACGGCAAAAACCAGCGCAACCAGAGCCAGAAGACCCACGCCACCGCCGATAAGCCAGTTCATCCAGCGGCTGAGGAAGCCCTCTTCGGGCGCTTGGGCGGGCGCAGCATCGGCCGCCGGAGCATCCGCTGCGCTTCCCGGGGCGCTATCCGCCGGGCTTTCAGGGGCGTCTTCTACCGCATTCCCGGAATCACCCTCCGGCACCGCTTCAGAAGCCGGGGCCTCCGGGGTTTCCACCTGCGACGGATCGATGGGCTGGATCCCGGTGTCCACCGGCTCGGCACCATCGCCCCCAGGCGCGGGCCCTTCCGCAGGCTCCTGGCCACGGTCAGCGGCAGGCGTGTCGCCTGCGTCAGTCGCCGGCGGTGCGTCGAAATGGGTGGTGGCGGTAAGCTTTCGCTGAAAGGTCTTGCCATCCGCCAGCAGGGTCAGGGTGTAATCCCCTTCCGCTGGGAGCTGGCCAATGGTGTCGCCGTAGACGCCATCCTTCGGCGGCTGGTCGCCGGAGAGCACTTTAGTGCCGCTACGGCCGTCGGCGGCGGTCAGCGTCAGGCTGACAGTCACCACCTTGAGGAAATCCGGGTTGACGATTTTGTCGGATTTCTCGAAGAACGCGGCGCTCAGCTCAATGGGCTTGTCGGTGCTGAAATGCGCGGGTATGTCACTCATTTCCATGCGCAGATCGCTCACCACCGTCACCCGGCTGCCGTCGCCCAGGTCGCCGTCAATCTGCCACTGGCCGGCAGCGGGGGTATCAATGGTGATCAGGTCATAACCCGGCTCCCGGGCCCAGCGCACGCTGTCTCCGGCGCTCTTCGGCGTCAGGCGCCTGCCATCCGGCGCCACCAGCGTCAGGGTGCGTAGCGCCCCGTTGCCGTCGCCCTCACCGGGGAAGATCAGCGCGGTAAATTCTTTGACGCCAGCGTCGACCGAGAAACCGTTGCCTTCGATGGGAATCTGCTGCTGGGGCTCGGCAGCGTTCAGGGCATCGGCAAAGGCGCGGTTCAGGTCGCTGGC
Source organism: Marinobacter sp. C2H3 (assembly GCF_037080155.1). Taxonomy (NCBI): domain Bacteria; kingdom Pseudomonadati; phylum Pseudomonadota; class Gammaproteobacteria; order Pseudomonadales; family Marinobacteraceae; genus Marinobacter; species Marinobacter sp. C2H3. Next base: position 199,043 of record NZ_JBBBNZ010000002.1, read on the forward strand.
GTTTTGCGCCAGGTGAAAGCGGCCGTCGGAGGCGTCAGCCAGTTTTTTCAGGAACGCGGCATCGGCCTGATCGGACAGCGCCACCGGGTGGAACCGGGCGCCACGGGCCACCAGCCTGGGCACCACGTCATCCAGGATTCGGCGCTCTTCGGCGGCATTCACGGCAGGATCGTCGGATAGATCAACCTTGCCATCGGTCAGCAGGATAAAATCCACTGTGCCTTTGTGATTGGGGCCCAGATCGTCCCCCGCCACTTCGATGGCCTTGCCCAGGTTGGTGCGCAGGGCCACCGAGTTGATCTTGGTGGAACCGGCCCGCATTCGCTCGCGCCACGCGGCGCTGACGTCGTCGTGGGGCACCAACATGTTGACCCACTGGCCAAAGGTCCAGAGCCCCGCCTCAGCGTTGCCCGGCAGCAGGCCGGCCAGCAGGCGCACCGCCGGCTGGCGCAGGTTTTCCGGATCGGTCTGCTTCATGGAGCCGGAAATATCGACAATCAGGCGAACGTCAGGCCGGCCCGGCACGGTCAGCGTTGCTTTGTCCTGGGCGCCCGGATCGGCCGCCTCGTTACCGGTTGCCGCTGCCTGTGCGAGCGCGGTTTCAGACGCCCAGGGCGCGGTCAGAGATGCCGCCGCCAGCCCCAGGCACAGTGCCAACAGCCACCGCATCATTCCCGGCCCACCAGTCGATAGCGGACCAGGTCCAGCACCCAGATCAGGAGCATGGACAGCCCGGCAATGCCAAAGTTGAAGAAGGCCCGTCCGGCGGAGGCCGCGTCCCCCAGGATGGCTTCGTAACCGCCATAGACCCAGGCAGGAATCCACCAGTCGCTCACTTCCGGGGACTCCACCGGAGTAAGGAACAGCACCACCAGCGCCGCCAGCAGCAGGGTGCGAAGCCCGTACGTCGGCACGAAACGGAAAAACCGCTTCATCATGAAGAAAAACACCACAAAACCAACGGCGTACGCCGTCCAGAAAATGCCGTAAGCCAGTTGTGCGTCCGCGTCGATCATGACAAAACCCAGTGAATGATGTGTTCTTCCCAGTCGTCTTCCGGCACCTGCCGTTCGGACACCACCTTACCACGAACCGACACCCCCGCCCGGTGCACACTCTCCGGATCACCGCTGCGCAGCGGGTGCCAGTCCGCCAGGGGCCGGCCTTCGGCCAGCGTCCGGTAAGCACAGGTCACCGGCAGCCAGGCGTAATCCTGAACCGTTGCCGCCGTGAGCGTGGTACAACCCGGCACCCGCTGCTTGCGCTCCGGGTAGACCGTGCAGCGGCAAGCTTCCTGATCCAGGTATTCGCAGGCGAGATCCGTGTGGTACACCTCGCCGGTGTCTTCGTCTTCCAGTTTGTTGAGGCAGCACAGGCCGCAGCCGTCGCAGAGGGATTCCCACTCCGCCGGCGACATTTCGGCCAGGCGCTTGCGCTGCCAGAACGGTATCTGGGCAATCACCGGCTGTTATCCCCTTCCCGGCCCGGCCCGCGCCGGAAATCGACAATGTAGGTGTCCTGTTCTTCCGGCATCTGCAGATAGAACTGTTTGTCCCGGATGGCGTCGAGCACTTCCTGCCCGGTGGTCCTGGCCAGTTTCCGGTCCGGGGTCAGCAGCAGGTCCATGGCGTGAATGGGCGCGCCGAAAATCGTTCTCAGTGCGTCCGGCAGCTCATCCCATTTCTGGCCGCGGCGAACGTAGATATAGGTATCGGCTTTTTTACCGCTTCGGAATACGGAGACGAAGGTTCGTTCGCTCATGGCTGCAACACCTCGTTAATGCGGTCAACCGCCGGCGCCAGCAGCTCACCACGCCAGCCGGAAAAGAAATCGTCGCCGGCCAGGGTGCCGCGCTGCATCACCGCCTCCAGCCGCTTTCTGGGAGCCATCAATTCTACTGGAATATCATTGTCTTCCGAGATGTTCCTGAATACCCGCTTTAACTGTTTGAAGCGGGGTTGCTGCTCCCTTGGCAGCGGTGGCGCGATGGTTTCCTCCGGCCCATGGCCGGCGGCCCGGGCCGCTTCAATTCGCTCGACCAAGGCATCGCCGTAACGCCGGGCGATGCCGGGAGAAACACCTTCAATGCCGGACAGCGCCTTCACTGACCGGGGCATCCGTTCGGCAATCTGGATCAGTGCCGCGTCCGGCAGCAGCCGGTTGCGGGGCATGTCCCGGCGCTGGCATTCCCGTTCTCGCCAGGCCGTCAGCGCTTGCAGAGCCGCCTGCCCGACCGGCGGCAGGGCCCAGCCGCCACGAAGCTTCAAATAATGCCGGTCCGGGTCGTCCTGGGCGGCCAGTTCGTCGGCAAACCGGCCAGACTCCTCAACAAGGGCCACGAGCAGGCCGCGGCCGGCCAGACGGTCGCGAAGCCAGCGGTACGTCGGCTCGAGGAACCGCACGTCGTCGAGGGCGTATCGCTGCTGGGCCTCGCTCAACGGCCGGGCCAGCCAGTCGGAGCGGGTCGCCGATTTATCCAGTGTTTCGCCGAACAGGGTGTCCACCAGGCGGGCGTAGCCCATGGAGAAACCCAGGCCGGCGAGCGCGGTGCCAATCTGCAGATCCACCACGCCCTGGGGCGCCAGGCCCAGCCAGTGACGAAAGAGCTCGAGGTCCTCGCTCATGGCATACAGCAGCTTGGGTTGGGCCGGATTGGCAAGGCGTTGCCGGAACGCCTCGCAGGCTTCGGCCACCGAGGGCTCCACCAATCGGTATTCGGTGCCCAGGCCAAGCTGGACCAGCCCGGGGATCGGGTAGAAGGTGCTGGTGCGCTCGAATTCCGTGTCCAGCGCCAGGGGGGTGTCCCCGGGGGCGGACGCGAGGAAGTCCGCCAGCGCCTCGGGCGTGTCCAGCCAGACAATCTCTGAGGGCGCGGGCGGCGCCGTCACGGGCTCAATCAGGGGATGTACGGTATCGTCCATGGAACAACGGGACTCAGTCAGACAGGGGTTTGCGACCGCGAAACGCGTGGGTCAGTGTAAAGCCGTCTACATAGCCCAGCTCGCCGCCCACGGGGATGCCATGGGCCAGCCGGGTGATCAGGACGTTACTGCCATCCAGCCGGTCGGAGATGTAATGGGCCGTGGCCTCGCCTTCCACCGTGGGGTTGGTGGCCAGGATCAGCTCGCTGATGCTCTCGTCGCGCACCCGGCGGATCAGACGCTCAATGCCGATTTCCTCGGGGCCGACGCCGTCGATAGGCGAGAGGTGCCCCATCAGCACGAAATAGGCGCCCCGGTAATCGCCGGCCTGCTCAATGGCCAACAGGTCCGACGGACTTTCCACCACGCACAGGGTGCCGTTGTGGCGCTCCGGCCGCTCACAGATGCCGCAGCGTTCGGTATCGGCAAAGTTCTGGCAGGACTCACACCGACGCACCCCATCCATGGCCTTGCGCAAGGCGTCAGACAGGCGGACGCCGCCGGTGCGACCCCGCTCCAGCAGGTGAAACGCCATGCGCTGAGCGGTCTTCTGGCCCACGCCGGGAAGGCAGCGCAGGGACTCCACCAGTTCATCCACCAGGGGACTGAATGCCATTGGTTAGTCTCGACCTTACGCTTTGAAGTTCGGCGGCATGCCCATGCCCGACATCATCCCGGACATGCGGTCTTTCTGGTGCGCCTCGACCCGGCGAACCGCGTCGTTGATGGCGGCGGCCAGCAGGTCTTCGAGCACTTCCCGTTCCTCTGACATCAGCGACGGGTCGATATCGACCTTCCGCACGTCGTGACGGCCATTCATGATCACTTTCACCAGGCCAGCGCCGGATTCCCCGGTCACCTCGGCCTTGGCCATTTCTTCCTGGGCCTGCTGCATCTGCTCTTGCATCTGCTGGGCCTTTTTCATCAGGTCACCCATGTTGTTGAACATGCGTCTGCTCCTGTGTGTGGGCCGGGTCAGCCCGGAGGCCGGATGCTCTCCTCGACGACCCTGGCTTCAAAACGTTCTACGATGGATTGTACGATTGGGTCCTGGCGGATGGCCTCTTCCGCCGCCGCCTGACGAGCCTGCCGCTGGCGCTCTTCATAGGCGGCGGGCGTGTTCGCCCCCGGATTCCCCGATTCGATACGAAGTTCAATGGCGTCGCCAAAGAAGGATCTCAAGGCGGCCAGAATCTTTTCTTCGTGCCGGGCGTTCAACAGACGGGCGTGGCCCTCGTCGATGGTGAGCACCAGCGTATTGCCGTCCCGGGCCATGGCGCCCTGGCTGGCCAGATTCCCCGGCATACCCACAATGCCCAGAGACCGGAAATCCCGCTCCCAGACAAAGTCGTCAACGGTTGAAGCCGGCGCCACTTCCGCATCCGTCCCGGCGTCGGCCGGCTCCGGTGCCACGGCAGGCGCAGGTTCGGCAGCGGCTTCGGTTTCGCGCGACGTCTCAACAGCCTGCACAGCCACGCCGTCCGCATCCGGCCAGTCTTCGGCTTCCGCAGGCGGCATGCGGTCCAGCTCGTCGGAGACGGGATAGTCGTCCTCCCAGGGCGGCACATCGCGTTCGGGCGCCGGCACCGGTTCGGACGGCGACGGTGTCTGGTCTGCCCTGAGCGGCTCTGCAACGGGCGCCTGAGCCGCCTCTGGCTCGGCTGCGGCAACGGGCGCTGAGTCTGTATCAGGCGCAGCCTGCGCAACCGGCGCTGCCGGGGCGCTGGCCGCCGGTTTTGATTCCACCGCTGGCTCAATGGTCGCCGCAGGCGCGGGTTCGTCCGGCGCGTCGCCGCCACTGGCCGATGCGCCACCGGAGCCAGCGGAGGACGGGTCACGCCGCTCAGCACCGGGCCGGAACGCCAACATCCGCAGCAGGGTCATTTCAAAGCCCATCCGGGCATCGGGGGTAATGTCGAGATCCTTCCGGCCCATCAGCGCGGCCTGATAAAACAGCTGCGCGTCCTCGGCGCTCAACTTCCGGGCCAGAGCCTGAACCTGGGCGGCATCGCCCAGGGCGTTATCCGCGCTGCCCGGCACCACCTGCTCCAGGGTAACCCGATGAAACAGGGAGAGGAGGTCCGCCAGGATAACGCCGTAATCCGGGGCAAAGTCAGCGATGCGATTGACTTCGGACAGCAGCGCCGGGCCATCGTTTTCTACCAGGGCGCCCACCAGCCGCTCTATATCCCGCTGGTCGATGGTGCCCAGCATGTTGCTGACGTCTGACGCGTTCAGGGTCTGGTTACCGTAGGCGATGGCCTGGTCGGTCAGGCTCAGGGCATCCCGCATGCTGCCGTCGGCGGCCCGGGCGAGGAGCCACAGGGCGGGTTCCTCGAAGGGAATACCCTCCTCGCCGAGGACATGGCGAAGGTGCCCGGCGATGTGCTCCGGTGTCATGCGTTTGAGATTGAACTGAAGGCAGCGGGACAGCACCGTGACCGGCAGCTTCTGCGGGTCCGTGGTGGCAAGCAGGAACTTGACGTGTTCCGGCGGCTCTTCCAGGGTTTTCAGGAAGGCGTTGAACGACTGGTTGGTGAGCATGTGCACCTCGTCGATGAGGTACACCTTGTAACGACCGCGGGTGGGCGCGTACTGGACGTTATCGGTCAGCTCCCGCATGTCATCGACACCGGTGCGGGACGCCGCATCAATTTCAATCAAATCAACGAACCGGCCTTCCTGGATCTCCCGGCAACTGGTGCACTCGCCGCAGGGCCTGGGGGTAATACCGGTCTCGCAGTTCAGGCAGCGGGCCAGAAGGCGGCCGATGGTGGTCTTTCCCACGCCCCGGGTGCCGGTGAACAGATAAGCGTGGTGAAGCCGCTGGCTTTCCAACGCGTGGATCAGCGCCTGGAGCACGTGCTCCTGGCCCACCATGTCTTCAAAGGTGCGCGGACGCCATTTGCGGGCAAGTACCTGGTAGCTCATGTGCCATCAACTGCTGCGAAAAATGCGTTTAACTCTAGCACGGACGTGCGTTCAGAAGAAGAAACAAGCGCGGGTAGTACGAACAGCGGGAAGGAAAACTGGGGGTGGCCCCACCAGCGGATCTCCGGCACCCATATCCACCGCTGCGGCTGCTCCCTTCCGGGCCTGACCGGGTTCACGGTTTCATGTTGCGGAGGCACCAATGGGGCCACCATAACGCCACTCCGGGATTGCTCCGAAGCGGCGCGCATATTAGCAAAAGGCCCCAGGGACTACAACGGGGAATCGCCCTCGGGTTTTCGGCACGACACGTCTGCTACAGCGGCAGCGGCACTTCGTCCTGCCGGAACCAGCAGGCCAGGCTGTATCGGGTCCGGTGTGCCGGCAGCACTTCGTGGGGGATTTCCTCACTCATGAACAGCACCATACGCCCCGCTTCCGGCGGCACCAGGCCGCAAACCTCGTGTTCGCTGTCCCGGTTGAACACCTGCAGCTCGCCACCGTCCAGGGGCTGCCAGTCGTCGTTCAGGTACAGCACCAGGCTGACCACCCGGGACGCCCGCCCCCGGAAGCTGTCCAGGTGCCGTTTGTAGAAATCGCCGGCGTGATAGGTGGCGTAATGGGTTTCGAACCGTTTCAGGCCCAGGAACAAACGCTGGTTCAGGCCGGCCCGGAGCGCGTCGAGAACCCCGAACAAGGCTTGCTGGGGCCCGGTGTGCCCCTGCAGCCAGGCGATTTTGTCCCGGCGCACGGAGCGGTCCCGGGTCAGGTCCGCGCCGCGGCCAACGCCGGCCCGGCGAAGGGCGTCGGTGCGATCCAGAATGCGCACTTCGTCCCGGAGCTGCTGGATCAGCGGCCGACCGAGCACGGGGGTGGCGTCCAGCGTCATCCAGCCGTGTTCGGTGAGCCCGTCGGCAAGTCCGTCAAGCCAGGTTTCCGTGGTACTCGGGACCGGTTCGGCCAGCTGTATCATCCTGATTCGTTCCTTGGGGCTATCAGCGCCTCGCGCGGCGGCGCAGGCAAAAAAGAAAGCGCTATTTTAGACACGGTTCTCGCCGGGAGGTCAGTTTTAATTTACCCTGAAACCTGGCCTGCCCCTAAGGAATTGTACGGACCGGGCCAAGGCAGAACCGACACTTTGTGACAGCACGACACCCATGCCCGAAAACCGCTCAAGCTCGCCACGCACCCGCACACCTGGCCAATGGTCGTTTACCCGGTGGGTCACCCTTGGCCACCTGGAAGCCCTCGAGGTACACCACCCTCTGTTCAGTGCCACCCTCGTGCTGCAGGGGGCGCACCTGGTTCGCTTTGCGCCGGCGGACGAAACCGACTGGCTGTGGCTGAGCCCGACCGCCCGGTTTGAACCGGGGCGGGCGATCCGGGGCGGCATCCCGCTGTGCTGGCCGTGGTTTGGCGACCCGTCTCGCAATCCCCCGGCGGTGCGCCGGCACGCGCTGACCCACGACGCCCACGGTTTTGCCCGCACCGCCTTGTGGGCCCTGGCGGACGTCCGTGAAAGCGCCCACGAGGTCGAAATCAGCCTGTCCCTGAACGCCAACCAGGATTTCGCCGACCTCTGGGCCGGTCGTGCGCTGGCGCTGGCCACCTTCCGGTTCTCCGTGCGCGGCGTGGAGCTGGCACTGACCACCACCAACCTGAGCGAACACCCGCTGGCCTTCAGCCAGGCGCTGCACACGTATCTGCCCACCGCCGACATTACCCGCACGCGCATTCTCGGGCTGGGGCACAGCCAGTACATCGACACGCTGGACGACTGGTCCGAGCACACCCAGTACGGACCGGTCTATTTCACCGGCGAGACCGACCGCATCTACGAATCCGCCGAACCCCTGCAAGTTGTCACACCGGGCCGTACCCGCACCCTCACCGCCGTAGGCAGCGACTCGACGGTGGTCTGGAACCCCGGCCCGGAAAAGGCCGCCCGCCTCTCGGATTTCCCGGATTCGGCCTGGAAAACCATGCTGTGTGTCGAAACCGCCAATGCCGGCGGGGATTACCGCGTGTTGAATAAAGGACAAAGCCACACCCTCGGTGTGCTCATCGGACGAAAATAACCCTGGAGACGGCATGAGCCTCGCGACCTACCTGAAAGCCAAACTGGTGCCCGGCGATATCGAGGCGCACATCGAGCGCATCCGCAAGCCCATTGGTTCCCTCGGCTACGACCCCTGGGGCTACAACAACGAGGCCATCAAATACGGGTTCGCCCTCACCCGCCAGCTCTATGAGCACTACTTCCGGGTGCAGGCGGACGGCGTCGAGCGGGTCCCGGCCGAGGGGCCGGTGCTGATCATTGCCAATCACAGCGGCCAGTTACCGATAGACGGCCTGCTGATCGGCTACGCGCTCGCCTCCCGGGCGGAGCGGCCCCGCATTCCCCGGGCCATGATCGAGCGTTTCTTTCCCACCGTGCCCTGGCTCGGCAACCTGCTGAATGAATTTGGCGCCGTGCTGGGTGACCCGGTGAACTGCGCCAAGATGCTGGCCAACAACGAGGCGGTCATTGTGTTTCCCGAAGGCGTCCGGGGCTCCGGCAAGCTCTACCGGGATCGCTACCAACTCAAACGGTTTGGCAACGGATTCATGCACCTGGCCATGAAATACAAAGCCACCATCGTGCCGGTGGGCGTGGTGGGCTGCGAGGAAACCATCCCGGCCATTGCCAACATCAAGCCCCTGGCAAAAATGCTGGGCCTGCCCTACGTGCCGGTGGCCCTGCCCGCCGTGCTGCCGGCCCGCGTTCATCTGAACTTTGGCGAACCGATGACCTTTGACGACGCCGAAGTGCCCGAAGAAGAAGTCACCCGCCGGGTGGAAACCGTCAAGGCGGAAATCAGCCGGCTGATCGATAAAGGCCTGAGTGAACGGAAAAGGATCTTCTGATGCCCAAGCAACGCCCTCGCCTTCTGATCACCGGCGCCGCCGGCGCCCTGGCTCAGCAGGTTATCAGCCAGCTCAAAGACCGGTACGATCTGGTCGCCGTGGATTTCCGCGAGCAGGTCTACCTGGGGGACGACATCCCCAGCTACTGCATCGATTTCAACAAGCGGGTGTTTGAAGACCTGTTCCGCCGCTACCACTTCGAAGGCGTGATTCACCTGGGCCGCATCCAGTCGAGCCAGCTCACCCGGATGCGCCGCTACAACGCCAACGTGCTGGGCACCCAGAAGCTGCTGGACCTGAGCCACAAGTACGGCATTCGCCGGGTGGTGGTGCTGTCCACCTACCACGTGTACGGCGCGGTCGCCTACAACCCGGCGCTGATTGACGAGGGCGCCCCGCTCAAGGCCGCCGGCCTGAGCGCGGACCTGGTGGATTCAGTGGAGCTGGAAAACCTCGCCAACATCTACCTCTGGCGTTATCCGGATCTGAACATCACCATCCTGCGGCCCTGCAATATTGTGGGCCCCGGCGTCCGCAATACCATGAGCACGCTGCTTGCCAGCGAGCGGGCGCCGGTGCTCGCCGGCTTCTCACCGATGATGCAGTTCATCCACATTGACGACATGGCGGACGCCCTGGTGCTCGCCTACCAGAAACCGGTGCGCGGCGTGTTCAACGTGGCGCCGGAGGATTGGGTGGCGTACCAGCACGCGCTCAAGCTGTGCGGCTGCAAACGGGTGCTCTTGCCCTCAGTGCCGCCCATCGTGCCGCAGCTGATCCTGAAAACGCTGAACCTGAGAAGTTTTCCGTCTTACCTTCTGGCGTTTTTCAAGTATCCTGTCGTTATTGACGGCAGAGCGTTTGCGCGCCAGTTCGACTTTGCACCACGGCGGCCGCTGCAGGAGATCTTCCGTTACTACCGGGACAACAAGCGCCCGGTGTAATCCGCCGGCCCGGACTTCGCCAGGCTGGCATCCACGCAGGACGCGACCATGCTCAGCGATTTCAGCCTGATCAGTCACGGTGCCGCCGCCCTGGCCTATGCGCTGCTGGCCACTCTGGTCGCCACGCGCTATCTGCGCCGGGATTCGGACCGGGCACTCCTGCTTGCCACCCTGGTGTCTGCGCTTTGGGCCGCCGCCATGATGGCCCAGAGCCTCTGGGCACTGCCCGGCTTCACCATCCGATACCTGCTGGAACTGCTCAGGGACGCCACCTGGATTGTCCTGCTGCTGGCGCTGTTCCGGGATATCTCACGGCAAGCCGGCGGTTACCAGCGGCTGCGCAGCCGGCTTGGCCTGGCCACACTGGCCATCATTGGCGTCCTGGTGCTCTGTTCGCTGATTGAGTACGTGTTCAACTGGCCTATTCTCAGTGGCAAGGCCAAGGTGCTCGGCCAGATTGCCCTGTCGCTGCTGGGCCTGTCCCTGGTGGAACAAATCTGGCGGAGCTCCCCCAGTTTTGGCCGCTCCAGCATCAAATACCTGTGCATTGCCATTGCCACCATCTTCGCGTTCGATTTTTTCATGTACGCCGACGCGCTGATGTTCTCGGCGGTAGACAGCTCGTTCTGGAACGCCCGCGGGCTGGTCAACGCCCTGCTCGTGCCACTGTTTGCCATTAACGTGGTGAACACACGCAAGCAACCGGTGGATTTCCAGCTGTCCCGCTCGGCCGTGTTCCATGCTGGCACCCTGGTGTTTGCGGGCGCGTACCTGCTGTTCCTGGCGGTCGCCGGCTACTACGTGAAGATGCTCGGCGGCGACTGGGGCGACGCGCTTCAGGTGCTGTTTCTCACCATGGCCCTGGTGTTCCTGGCCACCCTGGTTCTGTCCCGGCGCCTGCGGGCCAAACTGATGGTGCTGATCAGCCAGAACTTCTTTGACTACAAATACGATTACCGGGACGAATGGCTGAAGATGACCCGGGAACTGGCGAACCTCAGTGATGCATCGACGCTGCCGGTGCGGGTGGTCCGCATTCTGTCGGGACTGGTGGAAAGCAATGCGGGCGCGGTCTGGCTCCGTAATGATGAGGGCGCCTACGCGCTGGCCGGCGCCGTAAACCTGTCCATGCCCCGGTTCACCACCATCGACGGCGACTCTGAGCTGGTGCGCCTGTTTTCCGACCGGGAATGGATCGTGGACCTGCACGAGTACCGGACCGACCCGGTGAAATACAACCTGCTGGACATCCCGGATGCCATCGGCGGCATTCCGGAAAGCTGGCTGGTCATTCCTCTGTACCTGGGCAACGAGCTGTACGGCATCGGGCTGATTGGCAACCCCTACGCCCGGGTAGAACTGAACTGGGAAAACTTTGATCTGATCAAGGTGGTGGCCCGTCATGCCTGCAATATGCTGGCCCAGGCGGACGCCCAGCACCGGCTCTCCCGCGCCATGCAGTTCGAGGCCGTCAACAAGACCTCGGCGTTTATGGTTCACGACCTTAAAACCCTCATCGCCCAACTGTCACTGCTGGTGAAGAACGCCCCCAAGCACCGGGACAACCCGGCGTTTATTGACGACATGATCCGCACCACGGAGCACGCCGTGCGCAAGATGTCCAATCTGGTGGACCACATTCGGCGGCCGGCAGACCAGGCGGAACTGGCCAGCCAGAACCTGGACCTCAGCGCCCTGGCGCGACAACTGGTCAGCCAATACAGCCACCAGTCGCCCCGGCCCCGGTTGGTGGGAGACCCACCCCCCGCGATTATCCAGGCCGACAGCGAGCAGTTGCGCAGCGTGCTTGGACACCTGATACAGAACGCCCAGGACGCCACCCCACCGACCGGCGACATCACCCTGAACCTGAAAATGGCCCCCGGCCAGGTGGTGCTGTTTATTCAGGACACCGGCAGCGGTATGACCGAGGAGTTTATTGCCAACTCCCTGTTCAAGCCGTTTGAAAGCACCAAAGGGCTGACCGGCATGGGCATCGGCGCCTACCAGGCCCGGGAGTACGTCACCCGCCTGGGCGGGCGGATTGATGTGACCAGCGAACCGGGCATCGGCTCCTGCTTTACCCTGCGTTTCCCCCTGGCCCGCCAGCAGGCGGAGGAACCGGACGACACGCCGCCGAACGCGATTGCAAAGTCGTCGTGATGCGATGAGAATCAAAAGAAAGAACAAGCGGGGCCAAACGGCCTCCAATAACAAATGACGAATGAAACTAGGGAATGGTTTGCGTTGTGACCAGACGACTGCTGATTGTTGAGGATGATCCTGGCCTACAGAGCCAGATGCGCTGGTGCTTTGCGGATGACGTCGAGGTGGCCGTGGCCTCCGACCGCGCCTCTGCGTTGGCAGCGCTGCGACGGCTGGAACCGGCCGTTGTCACCCTGGACCTGGGGCTGCCCCCCGATCCGGGTGGTGCCACGGAAGGTTTTGCGCTGCTCGAGGAGATTCTCCGGCTCGCCCCCCAAACCAAGGTGATCGTGGTGACCGGCCGGGAAGACAAGGAAAACGCCGTTCGCGCGATTGGCATGGGCGCCTCGGACTTCTATCAGAAGCCGCTGGATGCGGACATCCTCTCCTTCGTGGTGAACCGCGGCTTCCGGATTGCCGAGCTGGAGCGGGAAAACCGGGACCTCAGCCAGCACCGCAATGGCACCTCCATCAAGGGCATTGTGGCGGCCAGCCCTCAGATGCTGGCCATCTGCCGCACCCTGGAAAAAGTCGCGCCGACGGACGTGACCACCCTGATTGCCGGCGAGACCGGCACTGGTAAGGAACTGCTCGCTCGAGCCCTGCACGACCTCAGCCCCCGGGCCGACAAGCCCTTTGCCGCCATCAACTGCGCCGCCATCCCCGAGAACCTGCTGGAAAGCGAGCTGTTCGGGTTCGAGAAAGGCTCGTTCACCGGCGCCACCCAGAGTAAAAAGGGCAAGATTGAAAGTGCCAACGGCGGCACCCTGTTCCTGGACGAAATCGGCGACATGCCAATGGCGCTGCAGGCCAAGCTGCTGCGCTTCCTCCAGGAGCGGCTGGTTGACCGGGTTGGCTCGGTCAAGCCCATCCCCGTGGACGTGCGGGTGGTCTGCGCCACTCACCGGGACGTGCGGCAGCTGATCGACAGCGGTGATTTCCGGGAAGACCTCTACTACCGGATCAGCGAGATCACCCTGGACGTTCCCGCTCTGCGGGATCGAGACGGCGACGCGCAGGTGATCGCGCAGGCCCTGCTCAAATCCCTGGGCAAACAGATGGATCGCCCCAACCTGGCCTTTACCGAAGACGCCATCCAGGCCATCAACAGCTACCCCTGGCCGGGTAATGTTCGGGAAATGATCAACAAGGTCAAGCGGGCCACGATCATGGCGGACGGCAAACGGGTGACGGCGGACGACCTGGAGATTGGCCACTGCGACCGCAGCATTGGCGGCGACATCAACCTCCGGCAAGTTCGGGAGCGGGCCGAACGGCAGGCCATTCTGCAGGCGCTGCAAAGCACCGGATTCAACATGGCCCAGGCCGCCCGCCTGCTCGGCATCACTCGGCCAACGCTCTACAACCTGACCGACAAATACAACATCAGCACATCGGCCGAGCCCACCGAGCTCTGACCTCGACCACGGACACGGAAGACAGGGACATCCCGGGAGTCACACACCATGCAATCAAGGAATACTCGTAGCCGCTTCACCCGCCTCGCACTGGCCGGCGTTCTCCTGCTGCCCCTGCTGACCGGGTGCAACAACGCGCCAGAGGAGTCCGAAGGCGCCTCCCGCATAGAACGGGCAGACACCTACGCCGGCCAAGGCCAGTACCGCTCCGCCATACTGGAGGTGCGCAACGCCATCCAGGCGGATCCGGGCAATGTGGAATACGTGACCCACCTGGCCAACTTCTATCTGGAGATTGGCGGCAACCAGCAGGCCTCCGAGCTGCTGGAGCCCTGGCTGAAAGACCACCCGCAACAGGTCGCCCTGCCCTTGGCCCGGGCCTACGTTGAGCAGGGCAAGCACCTTTCCGCCACCGAAACCCTCGCCCGCTTCAAACCGGAAACGCCGGAGGACAAACTCCAGGCCGAGTTGGTCCGGGCCAAGGCATTGCGATTGGCGGGAAATCCGGGCGAGGCCCTGGCGCTCTATCAGAACCTGGTGGCGGCGAACCCGTCCAGCGTCGACGCCATCAGCGGCCTGCTGGAAACCCGTATCCGGCAGGACCAGAATGGTGCCGCCGTAGACGACGCCAATGACTGGCTGGCCAAGCAGGGCGACGCCCCGGAAGTGCTGTACTTCAAGGGTGTCGCGCAGTATCGCCAGAATGAGCTGGACAAAGCGGCGGACACCCTGACCGCTGCCGTGGGCGTGATTCCGAACGCAGACGTGTTCCTGCCGATCCGCCGCAGCGTGCTCAGCGCCCTTTCCCGGGTGCTGACCGAGCAGGGCCGGATCAGCGAGGCACAGGTCTACAACAAGGTACTCGCCGAGAATTCCAACACCGAAGCCCGGGCCCAGGCGGAGGCCGCCATCGCGGCCATCAAGGATGGCAAGGTGGACGAAGCCAAAACCATCCTCCGGGACATGCTCAAGGTGAACCCGGAAAACCAGTCGGCCGCGCTGATCCTCGGCACCCTTGAGGCGGGCTCTGGCGAGCTGGACGAGGGCACCCAACTGCTCACCGACAACCTCGACCCGGAAACGACACCCACCCAGTTCATCCGGGCTGCCACGATCGCCCAGATTGATAAAGGCGATCGGGAAGCAGCGTTGAAAACACTCACCCGAGCCGTGGAAGCCCGCCCGGACGACAACGAACTGCTGGCCATGCACGGCATCCTGGCATTGAGCCTGCCGGACCACGTCCAGGAAGGCATCGCCAGCCTGAGCAAAGTATTGGCCAAAGAGCCCGACCGGGTTCGCCTGCGCCTGGCGCTGGCCAATTACTACACCGCCAACGATCAGCCGGAGCAGGCGCTGGCGCAGCTGCGCATGGCGTTTACCAGCAACCCGGCGGAATGGGCCACCACCGGCCGCTACATCGAGCTGCTGTTGCGGCAGGGCCAAAACAAAGAAGCCGGCGAAATCCGGGATTCTCTGGTCAACGGCTATCCGGATGAACCGAAGGCCATGCTTCTGGCCAGCCTGGTGGACGCCCGCTTGGGCAACACCGACGAGGCCATCAAACGCCTCGACACCCTGCGCAAGGCCGCGCCGAAAGATCCAGCGCCCCGCATGGCCCTGGCAGGCCTGTACATCAAGACCGGCGAGGCCGACAAAGCGATTCAACAGTTGCTCGACGCCACTGAACTGCGTCCGGACGACATCCGCCCCATGCAACAGGCCGCCCGCCTCTACGGCCGCAATCACACCCTGGACGAGGTGCGGGACTGGCTGGCAAACCTGGGCGCCAAACGTTCCGCCCTCAAACCCAACGCGGATGTTCTGCAGGCGCTGATCAGCATTCGCCAGGGCCAACTCGACAAAGCCCGTGGCCTGCTCGACCCCTACGCGAATTCGGACAACTCGGCCGCACGCCGGGCCACCGGTCAACTGTTGCTGGCCGAAGCTCGCGCCGCCGCCAACGACAAACGGTGGGAGGACGCCCGGGCAAAAGCCGCCAAGGCCATCGCCCTAGAGCCCGGCAACCTGGCGTATGCGCTCATGCCCGTGGGCCTGTTGCAGATGCAGTCCAAATTCGATGAGGCCATGACCGCGCTCCAGTCGGTTGAGGACACCTTTGGGCCCGAGCCGCCGGTTATCCTTTCCCGGGCGGCGATCCTCGCCAGCCGGGACGGGCAGACCAGCGGCTACCAGTACCTTCGGGAACAATGGAACGCCCATAAGGATTCGCGCCTGATGCCCCCGCTCATCGGCCTGGCCAAAGCCAACGACAGCACTGCCCTGGACAGGCTGACCACCGAGTGGCTGGCGGCCGATCCGGATAACGCCGCCGCCCACATGGCACGCGCGGACTGGCTAATGAGTGCGGACAAGCCCGTCGAGGCCGCCAGCCAGTACCAGCAGGTGATCCAGCGCCAGCCTGCGAACGCGACGGCGCTGAATAACCTGGCCTGGCTGCTGCGGGATGCCGACCTTGCCAAGGCCCGTGACTACGCCCGCCAGGCCAGCGAGCTTGCACCGCGGAGCCCTGCGGTGCTGGATACGTACGGCTGGATCCTGCACTTGCAGGGGGAACACGCCCAAGCCAAAGACATGATCGAAAAAGCCCTCGCCCTGGCCCCGGATAATGCGGACATTCAGGGCCACCTTGAGACCGTGAAGAAAGCACTGTAAAGCAAATCGACACCGTACCTCGTAACGAGGTCCTTCGCGGGCCGGGATGATCCACTCTCCCGGCCCCTTTTTTTGAGGCTGTCGAGGTTTTTTACAGCTCGCCCCGCATAAGCCCACCCTTTCATTTCTAATTCAAAGAGTTACAAGCTTGGCACGTTTATGGCATCTCCATACGTGAGGATCGGGTGTTTACCCGGTCGGAAGCCAAACCACCCGCGAGGATGGGACGGAAAGCCAAGGATCTCTGGGACCGAATAAGAGACTGCCTGGTTGCAAAGCACTCTACAGGGACTTAGCGCTACACAACCGGAGAACACCCATGAAACTCAAACTTCTTGCAGCGGCCATTGCTCTTTCCGCCGTTACCGCACAGGCCCACGCCGTGCTGGTAATGGACGACGGCCAGGACGGCGCCGGTACTGGTCTGCAGTCGCAGATTAACAGCATCACTACCGCACCCGTTGCTGGCACTTCCAGCATCAACGTCAACACCGATCAACTCAGCGACGGTCTTGACAGCTACTGGAGCCTCACCTCCTCCGGTGGCAGCGTAAACACCTTCGTGTTCGAGATTGCAGGTAACGCCGGCTCCAACACCTTCGGTGTTTTTGACCGCAACGATCCGACCAACTACGTCGAACTGTTCAGCGGCGCCAACACCCAGAGCGACCAGGTGACCCTGACCATCATGGCCGACGGCTCGGTGAAAAAGAACGGCGTTGATACGACGATCGATTTCAGCGGCAACCAGTTCGGTTACTACCTTGGCAGCGCCAACGGACCGTTCTTCTACTCTGACAGCAGCCTGAACACCGACGGCTCAGACCAAATGGTTGCGCTTCAGGGCAACAACGTTGACAAGATTCAGATCCCGGGCTATTTCGCCGGTACCTGGACCGACAACGAGTTCATCCTCGGCTGGGAAGACATCCTGTACGCCAACTCCGATATGGACTTCAACGATCTGGTCGTGATGGTTGAATCCGTCCTGCCGGTTCCCGAGCCTGGCACCCTGGCCCTTCTGGGTCTCGGCCTGGCCGGTCTTGGCGCCGCCCGTCGTCGTCAGAAAGCCTGACGCCACCGGCAAACGCCAGCCCCGAACCACGGGCTGAGTAAACAGCAAACCCTGGCTACGGCCGGGGTTTGTTGTTTTTGGCCGCTCTCCACCCGCCTCCGCTTTCGATCCGTCCCCTGCCAGGGCATCGCAGACTGTAGCCCCAGCGCAACAGGCCGGGAGTCAGTCCGTCCATATTCTTTACACTCCCGACCGAACACCTGACGAAAATCAAATAATATCAATCAGTTAAAAGATCGGCATAAATACTGCTAATCACACCGTGACGCAGTGCAGGCAAGAAACGGACTGGGTCTCTCACTCGCATGTATGGAACACTGAGGACTGTCAGAATGACGTACCTGAAAACAGCAACACTCGCCATCATTCTTGGAGCGACGTCCGCTTCTTTCGCCCACGCTGACCTGATCATCAACGGTGGTTTTGAAGACCCGGGCGTTTCCGGCACCAAGTTCCTTGACCCTTCTCAGCTTCCCGGTTGGGATGCGCTCGGCCCCGTGGAACTCTGGAACCGCACCACCGGCTCCCAGCCGGCCGGCCCGGCGCCGTTCGAAGGTAACCAGTACCTGGAGCTGAACTCGACCTACGGCGGCCCTTACACGCTGTTCCAGGATTTCAGCACCGTCAGCGGAACCGTTTACCAGGTGACCTTCGCCCACGCGGCGCGGCGCAATCTCACACCGGCAGAATCCTTCCAGCTCTACCTGGGGGATGACCAGGGAAATGGCTACAGCTACGACATCGTCAACGGGCCGAAAGCGGTCTGGGCAACCTCGTCGTTTACCTTCATGGCCACTGGCGAAACCTCCCGGCTTGCGTTCACCGCCCTGAATCCGGCTGATGACACCTACGGCAACTTCCTGGACGCTGTCACCGTGGCGGACGTTCCGGAACCCGGCACCCTGGGCCTGCTCGCCCTGGGCATGCTCGGCATCGGCTTCGCTCGGCGTCGCCAGGCCAACGCCTGACACCTGAGGTACCCAGCGGCGTGCTTGCCCCTCGGGGCGGCACGCCTTTTTTGCACCTGCGCGTTTCAACCACTGGCCGGCGGCCACCGCTGTGCGCTGTGCGCTGAGCCATGTGCGAGCGCACATTTTATTGATCAGGGAATGCTGAACTCTTTCAGCAGGCCTGCAATAATACGGGAAACAACCTGAGCGAAGGATGCTCCAGCGGTCGTGCGGCACATGTTAAGGAAAACCCGAGACTACCTCCCTTACGCCTTTCCGTACCTCCTCGTTACGGCAATGTCGCTTCTTCTGTTTTACCCCACCTGGCTCAGGCTCATCGGCCAGTGGCTGGCCTTTGAACAGGTCCTCGCCCACGGTCTGTTTACCGCATTGATTTTTATTGGCCTGTTGCTTGTTCACCCGCCCAGGGTACCCGCGAACGCCAGCCCGACCCGGCGCCTCTGGCCAAGCGGCCTGTTATTGCTTGCCGTCGTCAGCGCATGGGGCGTGCTGGAGCTTGTCCGCATCGATACCCTGACGGCACTGCTCATGCCCATTGGCCTGGGCAGTCTGGCGTGGGTCTTCCTCGGCAACCGCGCCGCCCGCGCGTTCATTCCCTATTTACTGCTGCTGGCCCTGTCGCTGCCCGTGTGGGCGGACCTGGTGCCCTCCCTCGTCCGGCTGGCCAGCGCCGTCGTGAACAATACGGTGCACGCCTTCGGCCTGACGGTTCTTGTGGAGGGCAACAGTATTAGCCTGCCCTACGGCCGACTGGTGATCGCTGACGGTTGCTCCGGTATCCGGTACCTTGCCATCTCCATACTGCTGGGCGCCCTGGTCTCGATCCTCAACGACGCGCGCCCCAGGGACTGGGCCATCACCCTCGCGATGGCCGCCCTGCTCGGGCTGATTGCCAACTGGGTACGCATCATCATCCTGGTAGTGGTGGGCTACCAGAGCCAGATGCAAAGCGGGCTCTTGACCGATCATGAAACCATGGGCTGGCTCGTGTTTGCCGCATTTGTACTGCCGGCCCTATATTTCTCACCGGTACGTCGGCGCAGCCACGAATCCCTGCCCACCACCCCGCCGGCCGTTCGCCAGCGCGGCCTGATCCCGCTGGCACTGGCGGCACTGGCCGGCCCGGTCACCGTGGCCATGGCCAACGCCTACACGCCGGAAACCCAACCCTGGGCACTCTCCGCCCCCGGCCTGGTCATCGCCAACCCTCAACGGCTGCCCATTGCCCTGACCTATCCGGACACCTTTGACCACACCACGTGGCAGACAACCAACACCTATGTGTCGGTTGCACAGGCCGAGAAACGCAGCGCCGACGACAAGCTTGTGCCCTACTTCCACCCGCCCATTCAGAGCAATGTATGGCAACTGGAGCGGACATCCGGCGATGGCCTGCGCATCTACCGGAACGTGTATTCCCGGCAGCAGGTGCTGGTTTGGCAGTGGTATCGGGTGGGCGAATACGAAGCCGGAAGCTACCGGGCAGCAAAACTCTGGCAGATTCCGGCCATGTTCCAGGGCTATCGACGGTTTGCAGCGGTGACGATGGAGCAGGTATGCGTGCAGCAAGACTGCGCGCTGGCAGAAGCGGCCGCGAGGGCGTTGCGTCATCGGATGGCCCTGTTGCCCATGGAATTTCCGGGGCCGGAGGCAGGGAAGCCATGAGCAACGTTCCGATCACCCTGAAAGAAGAACACGGAATCGAGCATCAGGGCGCCTTGTTTACTCTGGGCGTTCCGTTCCAACGGGGCGCCCTTCAAAGCACTCGCCATTTGATTCTCAAGTCCGCCGCGAGCAATGAACAACGCCCGCACCAGGTAGCCTGCACCTCCAGGTGGCCGGATGGCAGTATTCGATGGGTACGGCTCGATTTCCTGGCAGACCTTGCGCCCCATGCAACCGATCAATACACGCTGTCTGAGGATTCGGGAGCGGACAACACGGACAGCCCCTGGCGATTGCGCCAGACAGAGCACGACCTGGTGATAGAGGGGCCACGTGGGGCGTTAAAGCTGCATCAGAGCGGGCTGGCCTGGCGCCAGACGACCGTTGAGTCAGACACCCCCACCGACTACCAGGCCTCCCTGAAAGGACCCGATGACCATCAAGCAACCGCCCATCCGCATCAGCCATGGCACGTAAAGGATAACGGCCCGGTACTGTGCCGCATTGCCAACTCGGGAACCTGGCTCGACGGTGCCGGGAACGCCCTGGTGGATTATCGCTGCGAGCTTACTCTTCTCAACGAAGGAACAACCCTTATCGTTGACGTGGTTACCCACAATCCCAGGCGCGCGCTTCACCCGGGCGGATTGTGGGACCTCGGTGACCCGGGTTCCGTGCACATTCGCTCCCTCACCGTCTCCGCCCACCGGACGCAGACCTCCGGAGGCTGGCTGAAGGAGCGCCCCCACTCGCCTGCACTACCGCTGCCAGCCAACGTCACCACGGGCATCTATCAGGACTCCAGCGGTGGCGAGCACTGGCACAGCCAGAATCACATCGACGCCAACGGCAACAGCACAACCTCATTCCGGGGCTATCGTATCAATGAGGCGGATCGCTTGGTGGCCGAGGGCCACCGCGCCTCGCCGATCATCGCGCTCTCAGACGCCCACAGCCCCTTGATGGCCAGCATGCGACGGTTCTGGCAGGAGTTTCCAAGCTCGCTGAACCATCGTGAGGGTACACTGACCCTCGGACTGTTCCCCGAAGAGTACGACGGCACCTTCGAACTTCAGGGCGGAGAGCAAAAGGCCTTCACGGTCTTTTTTGCCCAAAGCACTCGGGAAAGCGCGCTCGACTGGACCCAGGCCCCGGCCATTCCCGTGATTCCTGCCTCCTGCTACGAATCCGCTCAAGTCATTCCGTGGTTCCGTGCGCAACGAACTGACGATCGCCTTACCACCCTGATCAATGAGGGGGTGGACGGGCCGGATAACTTCTTTGCAAAGCGCGAACACATCGACGAATACGGTTGGCGCCATTTCGGTGACCTGTTTGCCGATCACGAAAGCCTGTACCAGCCGGAAGGCGCGCCGCCACTGATCTCTCACTACAACAATCAGTACGACGCCATTTATGGATTTGCCCGCCAGTTTGCGCTCACCGGAGATCGACGCTGGTTTGAGCTCATGGACGACCTTGCCCGTCACGTCCGTGACATTGACGTCTACCGAACCAACGAAGACCGGACCGAATACAACCACGGACTGTTCTGGCACACCGATCACTACCTGGATGCGAAAACCGCGACCCACCGTACCTTCAGCCGGCTGAACGACACCAGCTCAACGCCGGGACAGACCGGCGGAGGGCCCGCTGCCGAGCACTGCTACACCACCGGACTCTTACTTCATGGCTGGATGACCGGGCAATGCGAGTCGGTTGAAACCAGTGTGGCGCTGACCAAGTGGATGAAACACGCCCATGAGGGCACCGGCGGACTGCTCGAGCAGGTACTCGCCATCAAAAAGCAGGAACTGCCAAAGTTTAAACAGATGCTCCGCGGCGAGCGGCCAACCAGCCATCGTTACCCCTTCACCCGGGGCACAGGCAATTACATCAACAGCATTCTGGATGCCTGGCTTGCAACCGGCGACGACGACTGGGCGACCCTGGCCGAAAAAGTGATCGTCGCGACCATCCACCCCAACGACGATATCGAGGCCCGGGACCTTCTCAACGTGGAGACCGGTTGGCACTACCTCGTGCTTCTCACGGCCATCGCCAAGTACCTGATGCTAAGCGCAATCATGGCGCACAAAAGCGCCACCGTTCACTATGCGCAAGCCGCGCTCTGTCACTATGCCCGATGGATGCTTGAACATGAGCGCCCCTTCCTGAGTGACCCTTCGCAGTTGGAATACCCGAACGATACCTGGGTTGCCCAGGATATTCGCAAAGCCATGGTGCTTTTCCAGGCCGCGTGGCTGGACGACGAGGAACGGAAAGAACGTTATGAACGTGAGGCCCGTGGCTGGCTCGATAACGTTGCAACAACGTTAACGGCCAGCCCGGAGAGGACCTTCACAAGGATTCTGGTGATTCTTATGCAGAATGACGGAATGGATGCGGGTTACCGCGTCGCTCTGGCGGAGTCTGCCGAGCCATCCCGCGGTTATGGCACACCGGCACTCTCCTGGCCTGCGCTCGTCGCGCGCGTTGTTGCACGTCTGGCGCGGGGCGCCCGTCATTTTCATCCCGCAAAAGAAAAAGCCTGGCTGGCATTGAGGCTGGACCGATAATGCAGAGAAAGCGCCTGATCAAAAGAACGGCTAAAACCCTGTTTCTCGTCGCTCTGTTTCCCGTGGCCCTCCTGTTTTGGCTACTTGCCCGTGTCGGGAACGAGGACAGTGTCTTTCAATCGTTTTCGCAAGCCCTAAGCCTTATCCCCGGTAAGCTCGGTGTCTACGCACGAGCCGCGTTCTATCGCCTCGTCTGCCCTGGAACCTCGGATGAGATTTCCATCGGGTTTCTGACATTACTCTCCCACCGGGACACCACCATCGAAGCAGGGGTATACATTGGTCCCCAATGCAATATTGGTAAATGCACGATTCGTAAAAATGTGTTGATTGGGAGCGGCGTGCACATTTTGAGCGGGAAAAATCAGCATAATTTCAGTGACTTAAAAACACCAATAAAAGAACAAGGTGGTGCCTTTACCAAAATTATAATTGGTGAGGACTGCTGGCTCGGAAACTTGTCCGTTATTATGGAGAGTGTTGGGGAAAAAACGATTATCGCCGCAGGATCCGTCGTTACCAAAAGATTCTCTGATCAAAGCGTTTTAGCCGGAAACCCTGCGTCACCCCTAAGAAGCCGCGCAGAAAAAGAGAAGACAGATCGTGAGTAAACTACAAAACCTCTACTTCTCTCTTCCAGTTTCGCTGCAAGAAATAGCCGTCAGTCTCTATGGCCGAAGACTTTATAAACAACGATATTCTGGTATATATACTCAATTATTAGAAGAAATTTTCATTGCCAACGACTGGAGCGACTCACAGAAAGAGACCTACCAGTCCGAAAAATTACACGAAATCATTAAGCACTGCTTTAATCACGTACCGTACTATCAGCGAATCTTTGCAGAATACGGCTTTTCTGCTTCGGATTTCACTAGCCTAAACGATATATCAAAACTTCCGATTCTGGACAAAAAATCGATAATAAAAAATCCAGATGATTTTATAAACAGGAACGAAAGACCATTCATCAAACAAAATACCAGCGGTAGTACCGGCACGCCGCTATCAATATATCTTAATGAAAAAACCTACAAGCTTGCGATGGCGCTACTGGTGCATCATGAAGAATGCCATGGTGTGAAATTTGGCGAACCAAGGGCAACATTTGCTGGCCGGATGGTGCTGCCTGCCACTTCTAAAAATCCACCCTTCTCGCGATTTAACAGGGCGGAAAACCAAAGATTATTTTCCAGTTACCATTTATCTCAAGCGACGCTTAGACAATACGACAGAGAATTAGCTGATTTCAGTCCGTATGAAATCATCGGTTATCCTTCGGCAATTTCCCTTCTGGCAAACTTATATATCGAATCGAATATTTCGCCCAGCTTTAAACCAAAGCTAGTAGTAACCAACTCCGAGACACTTCACATGAATCAAAGAGCGGCAATCGAAAAGGCTTTCGATTGTCCTGTGAGAGACTATTACGGCTCAGCTGAATATGTAATGTTTGCAAGTCAAAAAGACGATATGAAGTATCACTTCAATCATCAAATCGGCATTACCGAGGCGATTCCAAACGGCGATGGTACAGCGGAGCTACTTGCAACGTCATTGACGAACACTGTCATGCCGTTGCTTCGATACCGAATCGGAGATCAGATTCATCTTGATGAGAGTGCTACTTCGGCGTCGGTAGTGAAAAGCGCAGATTCTATCGCGGGGAGAACAGACGATTACGTCATTCTTCCTGATGGTCGTAAAATTGGTCGGCTCGATCACATTTTCAAAGGTCTTACAGGGATAATAGAAGCACAACTGATCCAAGAGAATGAGCGTAAGTGCACCATTGCCCTGGTATCAGAAAAATTATCGGAGCAAAACGAACGTATTTTAAGAAAGAATTTTGAAGAACGAGTTGGCCCTGAGCTGATCCTGACTTTCCAGTATGTTGACAGAATCCCAAAAGGCAAGAACGGCAAGTTTAAATCGGTCGTTAGAAAAATATGAAACCTTATGTCTCCGTTGTTATTCCAGCTCATAACGAAGAGCAGCACATCTCTGCTTGCCTTTCGTCATTATTGAACCAAAGTTATGGCGCTGACAATTATGAGGTGCTCGTTGTCGACAACGGCTCCAATGACAACACTTATGCCATAGCAACACGATACAACGTCAAAATCTTTAGTCGCCCGGGTATAAAAGTAGGTGCTGTCAGAAATGCTGGTGCCGAAGAGGCAAAAGGAGATGTTCTTGTATTTATTGACGCCGATTGTGTTGCCAGACCAGATTTTCTTGAAACCGGCGTAAATGAATTGATGTTAGCGGAAAACTTGGTGATTGGCGGTGGTTGCAACCTACCGGCCAACGCTAACTGGATCGAAAGGCTCTGGCTTCTTGGCACTGAGGGTCAGAACAAGCCAAGACATCTTATCGGCGCGTGTATCCTCATCAGAAAAAATCATTTTCAACATGTTGGCGGTTTTGATGAGAACTTAACATCTGCTGAGGATAGCGATTTTCACAATAAGCTATCCGAAGAAGGAATTAGCATCAAGATCGACACAAAACACAATGTTGTACATTTAGGAAATGCAAAGACAGTTACGCAATTTATAGCAAGGCAACGGTGGCATGCAGAAAACTATTTACGACGGCCCAGAAAATCCTTAAAAGACCCGATCTTCTGGATAACTAACATTTACCTCATAGCACTATTAATAGCAATCATATCTATTTCAAGCGATGTAGCGCTCTCCGCAGCGTCATTTTTCGTAGTAATTCTAGCTGCCTTTACTTTAACCTTGAAACGTATTCGTAGAGCAGAAACAAGAATTAGCGTGTATAAAGATGAAATTTTCAAACTTTTTATTTTAGATCATTTATACCTTATAGGCCGATCCCTCGGCCTATTAACAGGTCTAAAATCACTATTTAATTTCAAGGTTTGAAGGAGGATTCGGGGCTAATGCTCCGGCGGAGATTGAGCGATTACTAGGGAGATCGGACCTGATTGTGATGTCGTCGATCGCGTACCACTCTTGGCGTTGCTGAGAATCCGGATAGGCGTGAAAGTGGCTATTGCCACCGAAATGCACCGTGTTCCATTTAATCCCACCCGGGCTTTCTGAACCCATCCAAGGGAATTTGGTATTTTGAAAAATAAGTTGGCCGTCCATCCATTGCATGGCAATTCCGTCCATAGCGCCCGGCTGACTGTTCATCTTGACGAAGAACTCCATATGATGCCAACTGGTTCCCCAAAGTGAATTGTGAGATACCAACCCACCATCAGAACCAATAGGTTTTCCAGATATTAAATCGAGTAAAGACGTAACTTTGTTATCTAAAACGCCGTCACCGTTCAAATCTCTTATATTATCGGTGAAATTCAATGACAACGATCCACCATCAAAACCGCGAGGAGTTTCAACGGGAGCAGGAGCAACTACTAAATAGTTTGTTTGTTGTGGATCTGCTCTAAATGACAAAAAATTTCTCGCGCCATAATCGGTGAATCCGTAATTCCACAAAAATGCGGACGAAATATGACCATCAGAGAAGGCATCATAGAAACCGCCATCTTGATCCCAACTTTCAATTCTGAATATTTTCGTGCTCCCAGTTTTACCAAGCGGAGTCCAGTTTTTGTCAAATTTTATCCAGAAACTGGCATAAACTTGTGTCAATCCTGAAGGGAAGTACTGAGAGAAAATCCCGTCAGAATTCCACATCCAATCCGGCCCCGTCGTTGAGTCTCGCCACACAACCATCGATTTTCCAGAGCCACCTCGAGCCTTGTCAGCATTTTGCCCAAGCACTTCTATATTTTCATGATTTCCCGAATAACCACGAGACGGTGCCCATGTCGGGTCTTGGCGAATCGAATACCAACCTTCCGGGATTTTATGTCCTCTCGGTTGATCCTGAACCCTGTCAGGATATCCGTCGCCATCCAAATCATTCTCCGGTAAGCCGCTGGTCCAATCAGGCAAAGCGTCAAAACTTTCCTGAAAGAGCACCTCTGCGTGCACAAGCGACGAACAGAGCAGTGTTGCAAAAAACATCGAAGAAATGGGACTCTTTATAGATGCACGCTCTTTCATAATAATAAATCCCTGCGCTATTCCAAAAATATAATTAGGGCGCTAATTTCCATTCATGTAAACATCAATATTTCAGAAACTCGCAAAAAGGATTTTAGCATTGACCGGAAAATAAGCCAGACCATCAAAATGATACGGAACCCCGAATCGTGTCATATTTCTCAGAACCACAGTCACTTATTCAACTTAAAATCCAATCACCAAAGTTTTATAATAAATTTTTCTATTCGACGCATTTTCTTTTTTAACAACGAGTGGACGGATCAAGCCTTTGAGTAAATACTCTCAGTAGCTACTTTCGGAGAGCCGTCGAAATGAAAATACTCGTTTCAAGTATCTTAGGTTCCTGCGCACTGCTCTCTGGCTGCCAAAGCCTCCTTGTTGACGACATCGGAAAGCTCCCCCCAACCGCAGCGCTCCCAGAAAGCAGTGTTCCGGGCCAGGTTGAAGCTCGCTACTATCTCAACGTTCCAGGCAAACGGGTTCAAGACCTGGAAACGTCGCCAAAATACCCCGACAACCCGGATCAAACGGTCACCTTAACGCAGCTGGCGCAATCGGTTTCCCAAGGTGACAATTATGGGACTTTGGTGCGTGGCTATATCACTCCACCAGAGACCGGTCAGTATCAATTCTTTCTGAGCAGTGATGACGAATCCGAATTCTCGCTAAGCACGTCGTCTGCCTCCAGTGATGCCAGGTTAATTGCAACCGTACCCGGCTCCGCGCCTTATGGGGACTTCTCCCGCTACTCATCGCAGAAGTCAGGACTCATCACCCTGGAGAAAGGCAAACGCTATTATTTTGAACTCAGTCATAAGGAAGCAACCGGCGGGGACAGTTTCATGGTTGCGTGGTCCGGCCCAGGGCTCACCACGCAGCCTATTGGAAGCAGCGCTCTGATTTCCTACGGCCAGCCCCTGTACCCGGAGGACGGGGCATCCCGCACCGCTTACAATCTGGGGTATCGCATTGGGTACTTTGATGCCCAGCAATCGCTGGCGTTTGAACCCGGTTACCCTCCGCTGGACAGCGACCAGGACGGTATCTACGACAACTGGGAAACGCTCAACGGCCTTGATCCCACCAACGCCAATGATGCGACGACAGATCCGGACGGCGACCTGCTCACAGCGGCCGATGAGTTTCTGCTTTTCACCCAGGAAAACAACCCCGACACGGACGGCGATGGTATTGCGGACGGAACCGAGTTCGCTTACCAGCTAGACCCTCGCAATCCTGCAGACGCCAGTCAGGACAACGACGGCGACGGATACACAAACCTGGAAGAAATCCAGGCCGGTACCAGCCCGCTAGACGCCACCTCGGTGCCGACGCCCACCAGCACCTGGGCGCCCGGTGCCTATGGCCAGTATTTTACCGGGCAAAACTTTGACAAGTTCGTATTTGGCAGAACCGATGCCAACATCAACTTCTCCTGGGGCTACGGTGCGCCGGATGCATCGATGCCTGCCGACGGATTCTCGGTTCGATGGGTGGCCCGTTTTACGCCGCCTGCTAGCTCTGGCACCCGCACTTACCGATTCGAAGGCACAAGTGACGACGGCATTCGCGCGTTCCTGAACGGCAAGGAGCTTCTCAACGGGTTTTATAGCCACGGCGTTGCAACATTTACTGGGCAGGCCTCGCTGGCTGCCGGAAGCGAAAATGAGCTTACCATCGAGTACTTCGAAGCCACCCGAGGTGCCTCCGCGAAGTTCGCGATTATCGACACCACCACTGGGCAGCCGCTGCCGCTTGGCGATGTCCTTTCGCACCCCGCGACGGATACCGTTACCAAGGCGGATGCCGATTCCGATGGCGTGCCTGACTGGTGGGAAGTGCGTTACGGACTTTCACCTTTCGTTGCCGATTCCGGGACGACGCTGGCGGCGTCTGGCGTAACACCACTCTCCGCCTATGAAACGCAGCTTAACCCCTGGACGCTGCAACCCATTACGGACATCGTCTATTCCCCACCCACCGCACCAACGACAGGCAGCGGCGGTGGCAGTACGTCGGTTTTGCCTGCCACAAATACGATTACTCTCTCATGGACGCCGCCGTTGACCCGAGCCGACGGTACCGCTCTATCTTTAAGCGAGATTGCCAAATACGAGGTGGTCTATGGCCAGGCGGCCAGCATACTCAACCAGGCGATCACGGTAAGCGCTCCTGAGACGAGTTATACGTTTGACGGGCTTCAGAGCGGGACCTGGTATTTTGCGGTTAAAGCCATCGATGTGAACGGCCTTCAAAGCGACAATTCAGAGGTTGTGAGCTTTACCGTAGGCCAGTAAATGGGGTTTGCAAGGGCCTCAGTTCAGGGGCAACTGCTTGCTGGCTGTTGCCCCTGAGCGGTTCGCGAGTCGCTTCCCCAATGCCATCGAAGGTTGCTCTATGTGGCGGTATGACCTCGTGGCCAAAACATATGTTGCCGCGACGGTCACGACGAAAACACTCCATATCCGCAACCCTCCGGAATCAAATCCTATCCGTGGAATGACGAGCACCAGACATGCAATGATCAGATTATGGTAAAGGTACGCGCTGTAAGAAATATCACCAAAATGACTAAGCACCCGGTCAACGCGTGACGGCAGTTTGACCTCACTGAACACCATCAGCCCCACCATCATTACCGCCGACAGCCCATAGAACACCCACTCGCTGGGAATATAAACGAACAGAGCGACGTTGATTCGCCCGGTGCTCAGCATGCTGTTAAGCACCAGAATGGCCAGGAACACAGCGAGTGAAAGTGCGGGATGAAGTCGCCACCCTACCCTCTGGCTCAACGCGCCCAGCACCACACCGGTGCAGAACGTGAAAAAGAAGATCAACAGCAGGTTGCTCTCGAGCACAATCCAGCCAAAACGGTGCGCCAGATAAGCGAGGGCGCCGAGCGCCAGGGGTGCCGTCCAGTGCGCACGCAGTGCCAGAATCAGTAAGGGAAAGGTCAGGTAGTACTGGAACTCGACGGGAAGGCTCCAGAAGGCGTTGTTGAACAGCCCGTTCTGTCCCACAAAGTTGAACGACAACAGCAGATACTGGGCTATGTCGAGCCATCCATACTCAGCCGAAAACTGAGAGGTCACCCAGACATTGTCCGGACCTGTGTAAAAGGCACGAAACACAAAACCGAACGCAATGTAAGCTATCAGCGCAATGGCGTAAGCTGGCCAGATCCTGAAAAACCGTTTGATGTAAAAGGCGATGGGCGACCGGATGGCAAGCGTGCGATTACTCAGGTACAGCGTGGTGCCGCTGAGGGTGAAAAACAGGGCCACACCCAGCGTGCCCAGGTCCAAAAGGGACAGGACGGCGCTGTGGGATGCCACGTCCGTGCTGCCGTAGGCTACTTCGGTCGCTCGAACCACGTGGGAACAGATAACCCAGAACGCCGCGATGCCCCTGAGCCACGTCAGTTGCGGGAGGTTGGGCTGGGTCTGCGGTGTTCTCATTGCGCCATGGCCTCCGCGCCATCCAGGGCCTGCGCCAGCTGGCGCAACCAAAGGCGATTCGCCTCACTGTTCAAATGCAGGCCGTCGCCGAGGTGGTATCTGCTTGGCAGGTAGCCCTCATCATCCGCCAATACTTCATAGCTGTTCAAATAGGTCACCCTGGCTCGCGTTGCCGCCAATGCCGACAGCGACTCATTGACGTCCCGCACGCGCTCATTAATGGCCTCGGCGCCCGGCCGGGTACGGGCTACCGGGAGCACCGAGCCAATGATCAAACGTCGGGCAAAAGGCAGGTCACTAATGAGACTTTTGATCGGGCCAACGACGTCTGCCGACGATGCGCCGTGCATGAGATCATTGATGCCAACCGCGACGACATAGGTCGAAAACCGACGCTGGCTCGCACCCTCGCGCACTCTCTCTGCAAGCGTCCCGACACGATCATGGCCGATTCCGAAATTCACCAGCCGGGAATCCGCCCGCTGGAGTGCGAGACCCTGAATATGACTGTCTCCATAGACGGGAATGGCGCTGTCTGGCAGGTCCATCAACACCCGTTGCTGAAAAACTCTCAAATTGGCCATGTAGGCCGCAGTAATGGCGTCTTCGGGCGGCTCGGTGTATCCGCGCAGGCCATAACCTGCCAGAAACCCGGCGGCCAGCAGCAACGCGACAGCCACTGCCCGCCCTGTGTTAGTCATGCTTCTGCCCCAGCCTCGCCCTGGCCCTGCGCCAACGCTGAGACGTAGCGCTTTGCCAGGTTGGTCCAGTCGAAACGCCGCCGTGCCTCCCGGCTACGCAGCGACCTATCATCGGCCGATGCGTAGTGAGACTGGTAAAACGCCAGGGCTTCCAACCAGGGTTCGGGATCCAGCGTGTCGATAAGGCGGCCCTGGTGTGGCTCCCGGATCATGTCTACCGGGCCCGCAGTGGGCGTAGACACCACCGGTAGGCCAAAGTGCAGTGCCTCGGCGACCACCATGCCGTAGATTTCATAATCACTTGCCAGCGCGAACAGATTGCTTTGTTCGTAGAGGGCCGGCAGCTGCGTTTGGGACAATCGGCCAATAAGGTGCACGTTCGTCAGCCCGCTCCGCTGACAGTGGTCGGCGAGAGCGACTTCCATTGGCCCGTGTCCGGCGATCACGAAATGACGGTCCGGAGGGCTGAGGCGGGCAAGCTCACAGAGAAAATCCGGGTGGCGGCGGGACTCAAGCGTGCCAACGTACAGCACGATCTGATCCGTCGATGGGATGCCCAGATGGGCCCGCCAGTCCCTATCGGCACGGCCCGTGAACGAGGACGAATCGAGCCCGACCGGCAGGACCTCGACACCCCGATAACCTCGCTCGGCCAGAAACCGCTGGGCCTGGGACGTCTTGCAGAGCACCATGGAATTATGTTCTCGAAGCAGTGGCCGGAACAGCGTATGGTGCAGGGCCTCGTACAGGGCCCACTTCCGGCCGGAAAGCACACGATACATGCCCTGGTAAAACCCAAAGCGGGTGCCGGTCGCCACACATGCCCGGGCCACCAGGTAGGACGCCAGGTTGCCTTCCTCGTTGATCTGGACGTAATCGTAGCGTTCCCGGCGGAGCAGCGCCCGAACGCCCCGATAGACGGGCTCATCCAGAATCGGGAACCGGGAGAATGGCAGTGCCAGCGACCGAATCTCACCGGACGGTGTGTCGATAGACCGCTGCTGAAAGTGGCCGTCAGCGGACGCACCGAGGATGTCGACCTCATGGCCCAGGGCCCGGAACCCCCTGGCCAGGCCGATCTCCTGGGAGTTGTAGGCCTGGAGATCCTGGGGGGTTGCGTCCGTTCTGAATATGGCGAACTTCATCCGGAGTGCCCCTTACCCATACCTTCGCCCTGATGTTTGTTTCGCTGAAGGCGGGAAACAACGGCGCCACCCGCCACCACCACGTAATGCCGGGCCGACTGCCAGGTCGGACTGAACCGGCACAGCCCGATACCTGCGATAGCCATTGCTAGCAGGTAAGCACCGGTATAGACAAAACCGCAGATCACGAGATTTGCAAAGCCGGTGGACGCGATGGCGGTATGAATCGCCCAGGCCAAGGCAAGCGCCAGCGAGACAGGAAAGCCAATCAGCGCCAGGTAGACCGGGTAGCCCCCGCCCACCAGGCCGGTGCACACCCGCAGGAAAACCAGCACCGTCAGTAAACCCACCAGGCTCCTGAGCCAGACAAAGGCCGCCAGGTCCATCTCATGCGCGAGGTAGAGCGACACGGCGATCACCAGCAACGACACCGTATCGAACGTGAACACGGTTCTGACCCGCCCGACCGAGAAACACACGTTATTGAGAATGCCCGTCATCGAAAACGCGAGCAGCAATGGGGTCATGGCCTGCATCAGCGGAGCCGCGCTGTCCCATTGGGAACCCAACAGATAGTGCACGACGGGTTGGTAGAAAAAGAACAGAAAGCCGACGATGGGTGCCGTAAAACCGGTAATGACCAGAACCGAAAGGCGGACCTTGCGATCCAGTTCCTTTCGATTGCTCTTATCTTGGGAAAAGGCGGAAAGCAGCGGCTCGATGGCCGGCTGAATCACTTCATTCGCGGGCATCACCGTAAACTCCCGGGCCATGTTGAAGCCACCCAACTGCGCCAGGCTGAAGTACTTGGAAACAAACAGGGTGTCCATCTGGGCACGCATATAGCCAATGCTGCCCCGTGCGAGCATCCACCGGGAAAACTGCCACTGATCGCCAACATTTGCGAAGGACAGCGCCGGGCGACGGGTGCAGTAGCGGTAAGAAAGCATCACTGCAACAACACTGGACGCGAGGTCTCCGACGACCATGGCCCAGAAAGACCGGGTATACAGGGCAACGCCAATAACCACCACAAAACTGACCGCCTTCTGGATGACGCCGATCCGGAAGATCACGCCATACTTCAGTGCCCGGCGCTGCAGGTGCAGTTCCGGATTCATCAGCGCGCGCACAACAATCACGGGGATCAGCACGGCAATGGCCTGGGTAATCCGGGGGTCGTCATAAAACAGTCCTACCAGAGGAAGGGCCGCATATAACAGCAACGCCAGCGACGATTTCAGGGCCACATCCAGTGTCCACGCGGTGTTGACGATCGCGTCGTCGGTTCTGTCGGCCTGGATCAGGTACTGTTGAATGCCGGTGTTCGAGAGCACTTCGGAAAAATGGATCAGCAACGCGGCCACGGCAATAATGCCGAAGTCATCGGGGGTCAGCAGGCGGGCCAGAACGAGCGTGCTGACCAGTCCCATCGACCGTTGGATAAACCGGATGGCCACGAGCAGCCCGGAACTCTGGATCAACCGGTTAGCGAGGCTCACCGTCCGCCCCTCCCCGCCGTCGCGGTTCGGTATACCATCGCGTAGGCGGCGGCCATTGTGTCAACGGAGAACCTTGTCTCGAACCGCTGCTTGCCCGCCGCACCAAAGCGCGCCCGCAGGTCGGGAGAGTCGGCCAGGCGGACCATGGCAGCGGCAAAGGCCAGGCCATCGTCAGGGGGGGTAACCAGGCCTGTGGCGTCGTTAACGACAATTTCAGGGTTGCCACCCACCCCTGTTACCACCGATGGCAGGCCGAGGCTCATGGCCTCCAACAACGTCATGGAGGTACCCTCGGTGTGTGACGAGAGCAGAAAGACATCCATGGCATTCAGGTGTGCGGCCGGTTGCGTGATGAAGCCGGTAAAGACCACGCGGCCGCGGATGCCCAGCTCGTCCGTTGACGATTCCAGCATGGCGCGATCCGGGCCGTCTCCCACCATCAGGAGCCAGGCCTCCGGACGCTGGTGGAACAGGTGGGCAAACGCCTCAAGCATCATTCTCTGGTTCTTGACCGGGTCCAGGCGCGACACCGTTCCAAACACCAAAGCGGCCTCCGGTATCCCGAGGGCCTGCCGCACAGCTTGTCCGGCATCCGCATCCCGGTGCAGGGGCGCAATCCCGTTGTAAATCACCTGGGTCCGCCAGCGTGGCATGAACTCGTAGGTCGCCAGGGCGTTGCGGGTCGCGGCTGAAATCGCCACCACCGCGCGGGAGGTCAAGGCCATCAGGGGATTAACCCCCATTGCTTTGTAACGGCGACGATCCGGATGAAAGCGGCCGTGCTCGGTGAACACCACCCTTGCCTGGGTGCCGATGGCGGCCAACCAGCCATAGAGATAGGGCGTGTACTGGTGGCAATGAACCAGGTCGATCTGACGCTCCCGCAATAGCGTCCGGATCGACGTCACCAACTCGCGGTCGAAACCCGGCTTCCTGGCCAGGGCGTGGATGGTTATCCCCTGCTCCATGAGTGAATGGCCGGTGTCCCCAATCACGCCATCAATGCAGACGACCTCGTTCCGGAACTGGTCTTTTGGCAACGCCTGAATCAACTGCCGGATGACCTGCTCTGTGCCACCAATGCCCAGGTTGAAGGTGACGTGCAGAACGCTGACCGGCCGATCGCTGCCCTTCATACGGCGACGCTCTGTGCCGATTGCGGTGCAGCGCCGGTCGTAATGGACTCACCAAGAAACGATTGTTGCCACCACAGCTCGAAGGCTACCAGCGCCCAGAGTTCTTGGGTGAACAGGTTGTGCCCGGCAAGGTGCTGCTCCCAGAGCGACCGGATTCCGGAAAGGTCGAAGAACTCTCCGATGCCGCTGTTCGGTCCAAACAGCAACGCTTCCACCAGCGGTCGGATTTCATGCCGGAGCCAGTCAGCGAGCGGGACCGAAAAGCCCATTTTCTTTCGATACAGGATGTCGTCGGTCAGAAAGCCACGACAGGTTTCTTTCAGGATGTGCTTTTTCTCACGCCCATGCAGCTTGAGCGCTGAAGGAATCCCCGCAGCGTACTCAACCACCCGGTAATCCAGGAGCGGCGCTCGGGTCTCCAGGGAGTTAGCCATGCTCATGCGATCGACCTTTACCAGGATATCGCCGGGCAGATAGGTTTTGATGTCGGTATACAGAATCCGTGAGAGGTGGTCAGCCGAGTCCGCCCGCTGATAGCAGCGCCGAGTCAGCTCGGCCGGATCATAGTCGCGGGTTTCCCGCGCGAGGGCGCCTCGGGCCAACCGGTTCCAGATAGCCGGCCGGAAGAAACAGTTGGTCAGGAAAAACGCGTCCTCGGGCGAGCGGGACAAGGTTCCCAGCAGCGAACTGGCCTTTTGGGCGATGGGGTTGGCTGAGCGGCCCGCCATTCCGGCGAGCGATGGAAACAGGGCGCGCCGGAGCGCGGGTGGAAACCAGCCCCTGAGCCGGTTTTCCAGCGCGTCGGTGCGGTATTTCGAATAGCCGGCAAAGTTCTCGTCGCCACCGTCACCGGCCAGGGCCACCGTGACTTGCTGCCTGGCGAGGCGTGAGACGTAATAGGTCGGTACAAACGATGAATCGGCAAACGGCTCGTCGAAGTAACGCGCGATCGGCGCCAACTGGTCAGCAACGGTTTCGCGAACGGTAAACTCGTGGTGGTCGGTGCCGAATTGACGGGCCACCTGTCGCGCGTAATCGACTTCATCGTGGGTTGCGGAATTAAAACCGATTGAGCAGGTTGTCACCGGCGTCTGGGTATGGCGGGCCATCAGGCCGACCACCAGGCTGGAATCGATGCCGCCGCTCAGGAACGCCCCAAGCGGCACATCGCTGATCATTCGAAGGCGGACGGCATCATCAATCAGTTCAAAAAGGCCAGCCTTGATGTCGTCGACTGTTCTTCCGTCCACCCGATCAAATTTCACATCCCAGTAGGGCTCACACGCGGTTTCCACGCCGTCGGTTTTGAGCCAATAGCCCGGCGGCAGTTTGTGCACGTTTTGGAAGATGGTTTTCGGGTCCGGGACGTACTGGTACGCAAAAAAGTCCTTCACCGCGTCCATCCGCAGCTCAAACTGAAGGTACGGTAGCGGCCTGAGCGCTTTGATTTCAGACGCAAAGGCAAACGCATCGTCCGCAAGGTAGTAGTAAAGCGGCTTCTTGCCCAGCCGGTCCCTGGCAAGAAACAGCTCCTGCCGCTGGGTGTCCCAGATGGCAATCGCAAACATGCCATTCAGCGACTTGAGACAGTCCAGACCGTCGCGCTCGAACAGGGCGACAAGCACTTCGGTATCCGTCTGGGTACGGAAGACCACGCCTTCGGCTGCCAATTCATCCCGCAAGGGCTGAAAGTTATAGATTTCCCCGTTGTAAGCGATGACATAGCGGCCCGAGGGCGACGCCATTGGCTGATTACCCACCGCACTGAGATCCAGAATGCTCAGTCGTCGGTGGGCCAGCGCAATGCCCTCATCCAGGAATACGCCGCCGGCATCAGGGCCCCGGTGGACAATCGTCTCGCCCATGGCCTCCAGCCAGTCACGATGGCGCTCCCGGCCCGGTCGCTGGGTTGAACGCAGAAAGCCGGCCAATCCGCACATCAGCGCCACTCCCCCGCCGCAGTTGCGGAACGGCCATCGGCTAGCAGGCCTTCGAACAGCTGCTGATATTCCACGGCCATTCGTTGGGCTGAATAATCACGTTCTACCTTGGCGCGGGCGTTTGCCGCCAGCCTGGCCGACAGTTCAGGATCATCCAGCAGCCTCTGGC
Organism: Marinobacter sp. C2H3; assembly: GCF_037080155.1. Taxonomy (NCBI): domain Bacteria; kingdom Pseudomonadati; phylum Pseudomonadota; class Gammaproteobacteria; order Pseudomonadales; family Marinobacteraceae; genus Marinobacter; species Marinobacter sp. C2H3. Next base: position 235,444 of record NZ_JBBBNZ010000002.1, read on the forward strand.
ACGCGGCCCGCAACGCCACCTTGTCGCCAAACGGAACCAGCAAACCGGTCTGTTCGTGGTCAATCAACTGATCTACCCCCGGGATGTCATAGGCGACACAGGGCACGCCAACCGCCATCGCCTCCATCAGGCATCGGGGAATGCCTTCGAGGGAAGAGGTCATAACAAACAGGTCGAAGGTTTTCAGCAGTAGCAGCCTGTCGGCCCGGAACCCCAGGAACGCGATACGATGTCCGTATCCCGATTCGCCGGCCCGACGCTCCAGTTCCGGGCGCTGATGGCCATCGCCCACGAGACTGAGCCTGGTGTTCGGGTGCGATTGCTGGAGTGACGCAAAGGCGTCAATCAGGTCACCGATGCCTTTCCGGGGAATCATCTGCCCAATGAACCCGATGGTCTGGCCGTTATCCGGGGCCTGGTCCAGGCGACCGCCCGCCTGGCTAAGCGTTGCGTCGATGTCCTTGAGATCGACGCCGTTTCGGATAAAGTGCGTGCGCCGCTTTGGAACACCAAATCGCTTCATATCCGCCACGAGTTCTTCAGAGAGAGGCGCGACGGCATCGAAATACCGGAGCGAAAAAATACCCAGGCGAATGAACGCTGCGAGCTTAAAACCGACGTTGCCGGAAAACCCATGGGGCGTGCTGACGCAGCGAACGCCCGCGCGTTTGGCCGCAAGGACGCCAAGAATGTCCGATTTGTAGCCGTGGGTATGAATCACATCGATCTGGCGGTTCTTCAGAATGGCGACCAATTGTGCGATGACCGCCCGATCGAACCGGTGCTTCATCGGCAGATAGTGAACACGCCCTCCCATCGCCTCAAACTCGGTTGCCACCGACAGATCCTGGTCGCCGCCCTCCTGGGTAACCGCCAGCTCGCATTCCATGGCGCCGGCCGGCTGGTTGTTGGCGAGCGCCAGTACCCAACGCTCGGCGCCATAGAAGCCGGCGGGCGTAATGAACTGAAGAACGCGAATCGGTCGGGTCATGTGGTCCTTTCCCTGGAACGGTAGCGGCGGGCGGGTGGTTTGACGGGTTCGGCGGGCAGCGGCTTCGCCTCGTTAGCCAGCACGTAGAATTTATAGGCGCCTGCGCAGTACAGGAGCAACCAATAGAGGATTTCAGCACGGAAGCGATCAATGAAACTGCCGGCAATCAGGAAACACAGCAGCGCACACTCAATGGCAAGCACGAAGAAATAATCCCTGTAGCGCCCCTGCCTGATCAGCGTTCGCGCGGCTTTTCGCGTCATTCGGAATGCGGATACCACCATGCCCACAAACAGGACAATACCGGGCCAGCCCAACTCACCCAGGGCCTGGAACCAGGATGAATGCACGGCTTTGTTGATTTCACCGCCTTCGGTCCAGCGTGAATCGATGTACTGGGGGCTGACCATCTGGTAGCCCATGATACCGACACCGAAGGGATAGTCGTGCAGCACATCAAACGTGGCCAGCCAGAAGTTGACGCGATGCGAGCCACTCTTGGACTCGTCCTGCACGTCTTCCAGGGTCGACATGCGTTGCCAAAACTGTTCATCAGCGACATACAAAAATGAGAGCAATCCAAAAACCACCACGAAAAGTGCCGTTTTCCGCTGGTTTTTCTGCTGGTAGCGCGAAAACACCATGAACATGACATACACGGCAGCAGCGGCCGCCAAACCAAGAAAGGCCCCGCGGCTGTTAACGAGCACCAAGCCGTTGGCAATAAAAGCCCCCATAACCGCACACAACGCTTTGATCTTTTTATTGCCGGTCCAGAAAAAGTACAGCAGGAAAATCATGGAAGGCGCCAGCGCCGCCGCAAAATGGTTGGCGTCGCCGGCATCGACCGGGCCAATACCCTCAATCCGGCCGAATTCGTTGCGGCCTGTAATGGTCGCCAGATAGCCAAGGTAAAAACAACCCACGCAGTAGGTGTAGATGGACGCCTTCAACAACGCCTCACTTTTGATCAGCTTGTAGGCCAGCGCCATGATCACAAACAGCTTTAGCAAAACGATCGTGAACTGCTTGTGCGCCGCAAAATTCAGCGCGTGCATGAACATGAACAGATACATCAGGAGGATCAGGATCAGCCACTTGGTCAACGGCTGTTTGCCCCAGCTGTGCTCCGGCCCAAGTTTCCGGGTTTCCAGGGCGAACATCACAATCATCAGGATGGCGGTGATGAAAGACCATGGGAGCCCCGGAATCTGAGCACTCCACCAGCGCTCATCCGGGTTCAGGAAATACACCAGTTGATACAGGAAGAACGCGCTCGCGCCGGTGTAGAAAAACGCCGCCGCGACCCCGCCCACAAACACCAGAAGAAACAACAACGCAAACTTCGACATCACCCTTTCTCCCGCCCGGAACGGGCACTGGACCAGGTGACCTGGGTTTCGCCTCGCAGCGCCTTCACAATGCCCCGCACCGCGTACCAGTTAACCGCCACAAAGTAGTAAGGCAGCGATAGCCAGATTGGCAGCTGGTTGCGCCGGGGCGCCTGGCTGGCGACCAGGGCCAGCATCAGCAAAAGCCCGCCTCCGGCGGCAATCAGCCGGAACGGAGGGACGCCCAGCAGGCCCAGCAGCACGCTACCCAGGTAGCCCATCAGCAGGAACAGTGGGATCAGCCAGCGCAGCAGCTTATGGGAGATCACTTCCAGGCTGAAGAAGCCGAAGCGGGCCGGATTCAGGACCTCGCGCACCCGCATCAGCCCGCGAATGCTGCGGTTAACGATGCGTTCCTTGCGGGCCAGTTCCCGGTCGAAATCGCCGGCGGTTTCCTCGAAGCATTGGGCCTCGGGGGCAAAGATGCCGCGATACCCCTGGGCGATGATCTGCAGCGGGTTCACAAAATCATTGATGTCCTTTTGCTGCAGCGGCTGCCACAGCGCGGCCCGAATGGCGTAGATCGCACCGTCGCCGCCCACCACGGAATGCAGGCGGGATTCGAGGGTTTTGATGGCCAGCTCGTAGCGCCAGTAGAGGTTCTCGTTGCGGGCGCTGGCGCCATCGGCGCCGTCGGTGTAAAGGGCGGCGCCGACCACGTAACCCACGTCCGGATCAGAGAAATGGTGGACCAACTGGCGGATGGCATCGGGCGCGTACATCGCGTTGGCGTCACTGAACACCACCAGCTCCGTGCCCACCTGTTCCATAGCCAGGTTCAGGCCGAGGGTTTTGCCCAGGCGGCCCTCCTGCCGGATCAGCGTGACGCCCTTGTGCTGGTATTCCCGCACCAGGTCATCGGTTCCGTCGTCCGAACCGTCGGATACCACCAGGATGCTAAGGCGGCCCCGGGGGTAATCCATGGCAAGGGCATTCGCCAGCTTGGCACGGATCACGCCAGCTTCGTTGTAGCATGAGATCACCAGCGTGACCGGCGGCAGATCGCCGTCCGGGCGCGCTGCCGGCTGATGCGGCCGCTCAAAGCCCAAGCGAACCAGCAGCCACAGCAACGCCGGGTAGCCGAAATACACGTACACCGGCAGGCACAGGCACAGCAGGGTGAACAGCGTCAGTACAGCAATCATAACGTGATGTATCGTCTCAGTTTCGGGCCCAGCCAGGTCGCCATGGACAGCGGCATACGCCGCCAGAGTTGCTCGGCCACTGCCCGCAACCGCCCCTCCGGGCCGGCGGAGGCGCGAGTGTGTGGCGGGGTTTTCTCCGCCCCCACGGTTCGGGTTCGCCAGTCCAGAGCCTGGGGCTGAGCGCCCCACTGCTTTTTGAACCGGTAGGTGCCCTCGCCCGGCGTGGAACGGCCAAAATCAAACGTTTGCACGCCACCGTTGGCCATCTGGCTCAGCAGCGTCCAGTACAGGAGCATGTTTGGTGCCAGCCGGTTGTACTCCGCCAGCGTTGAGGCCCAGGGAATGCAGGCCCGGTTCCCCTCAATCAGTACAATGCCCGCGCCCACCACGGTGTGTTCAAGCCGAACGAGACCCACCCTCAGATCCTCGCCGTAGGCATCGCCCAGCGCCAGATACCAGCGCAGGCTGTGGGCCGGAGAGCCCAGCCGATGCATGTTATCGGCGTAGACCCGGTAAAACGCGGTGATGGCATCTGCTCCTCTGACGATCTCAGCCGTCAGGCCATTCTTTTCGGCCTTACGGATCTGGCTGCGCAGCTTGGCGCTAAACCCCTGGAACAGCGTATCGGCGCTGTCCGGCAGGGGCAGCAACATGCGTACCTTGGCCGGCGCTACGGCGATGTCCCGTTCCGCCTCCGGGTCCATCATCAGCCCTTCCTGCCGAAGTTCGATACTCTGGACCTTAAGGGTCTGGGCGAGTCGCAGGGCCTGGGCTTCCAGAGCGGTGTAAGCCTCGCTGTCGTCCGCCAGCGGCCCACCCAGATCACAGAACGGCAACGCCACCAACGCGCGAGGGCCAAACGGTCGGCGAACCTCGACAATTGGCAGGATCCCGCACAGGCGCTCACCCCGGTGAGCACTGACAATCCACGCCCGGTGGCCGTAACCGGCCTGCACGGCCACCAGCCAGGCTGAGCAGTGATAAGGTGTGGCCCGGGGGTGGCTCGCCACGTAAGCGTCATAATCCGACAATGGAAACGCCGCCAGGCGGGAAGCCAAGGTGGTGATGGCGGTATCCGACGCGCCATGGCGATCAGTGGTCATAGCCGGTACTCGCCTCCCCCAGCCAACGGTTCCGCGCCCGGCGGGCCACGTCTTCCAGTTTGAGTTTGAACCGCGCCCGCTGCAGGGCGATCTGCACCAGGTGTCGGTGCAGCGTGCCCAGGTTGGCCTTGTAGCGCTCGTCGCCCCCCATGAAATCGTAGTAGCGAAAGCCTCGCGCCTCGTAATGTTCAATGCACAGGCTGTGGCCCAGCAGCCCGGGCTTGAAGCGGTTGTCCGCCTCCGGTGCCATGCCGCCCAGGTAGAAATACACCACCCGGTCGTACAGCAGGTTGTAGAACGAGGCAATTTCCTCGTCCCCGGCCATCAGGGATACCAGATCGACACCCCCTTGGGGCCACTGGGCGCGGATCATTTCACGGTGAAACCGGACAAAATCCGGGTTGGCAAAGCCACTCTGGTCAGGCCCGCGGCCCCAGCGCTCCAGATGCCGGGGACCAATCCGGTCAAACACCGCCAGCGCCTCGTCCACGGATTCCGGCCGCACCAGCCGCACCGGGCCGCGCTCCTCGTACAGGCGATGGCTGCGGTTGATCTGATAACGGGTGTTGCGAGACAGCGTCTCGAGATACCCCGAACCCCTTGACCGCAAGGCGTCCAGATCGACACCGTAACAGGGCGCTTCCCAGCGTACGTGCTTGTGAAGGCCGGTGATGTGGGCGTATTGCTCGGCTTCTTCCGCGTCAATGGCGCCGATAATGAATTCGTCCCAGCCGGCCATCTCCCGGTCCAGATACCCCAGGCACGCCCGTGCAACCGCTTCCTCCCAACCGGCTTCGGCCAGAAAGCCGTTGTACTCGATCCAGATCTGGTCGAGCAGCCGGTGGCCGGTCTGGTGCAGGCGCAGGCAGCGGGAGCGGAGCACGCCGTGACGGCGCTCTTCGGTTTCCACCACCAGCCCGAGGCCTACCAGGCGGTCGCCGTCATGAACCCGAAGCACCCAGGCCACTGGCTCATACACCCGCAGCCAGTGCCCCAGCCACTGCCAGGACAGGAACACGGTCGGGTGCGCCCGTGCCTCCAGCGCCAGCCACTGCTCCCGGAGCCCCCGCGCCTGATGGGCCGGCTCCCGGGTGACGTTCAGCGTTCCTGCTGTCATGGTCGGTTCCGTCGTCACGCGGGCCTCAGTGGGCCGGATGGGGATGGCGGACAAGGAACGGACCAATCGCCAGGTAATCCAGCGCGCCCTGCAGGAAGGCCCGCACCGCGTCCTCCGGCGAATTGACGATGGGCTCTTCGTGCATGTTGAAGCTAGTGTTGATCAGGCTCGGGATACCGCTGAGCTTCTCGTACGCCGCCAGGATATCGTAGTAGCCCGGGTTGACCTCGCGCCGGATCAGCTGGGGCCGTGCGGTACCGTCCACGTGCACGGCGGCCGGGCAGTTCTCACGCATGAACTCGGTGCAGTCAAAGGTCACGGTCATGAACTCGGCGGCGTGCTCGGCGCCCTTGATGTTGTGGTAGCACTTCTCCCGGGCTTCATAGAGCGTCACCGGAGCAAACGGCATGAACTCGGTGCGGCCCAGGCGTTTGTTCAGCCATTGGTTCACTTCGGGTTCCCGCGCGTGGTACAGGATTGATCGGTTACCCAGCGCCCGTGGACCGTACTCCATGCGGCCATCGAACCGGGCCACTACCTGTCCGGAATGGATCAGTTTTGCCACGTCCGCCGCCAGGTTGGCCGGCCGCTCAACGGTAAGCCCTTCCGCCTCCAGCGCCGCGAGAATCTGGCCCTCGGAATAGTCCGGGCCGAAATAGGCGCTGCTGATGGACGGTTTCACGCCACCCGGCCAGCTGTGATACAGCGCCGCGCCGGTGCCGCAGCCGCCGTCGCCCATGTTCGGGTAAACGAACAGGTGGTTCACGCCCTCAATCTCAAAAATCCGCTGGTTGAGTTTGACGTTTGCGGTCACCCCACCAGACAGCACCACCGTGTCGATGCCGGTCTTCTCAACCCAGTGGCGCACGTACCGGGTGGCAACTTTCTCGAGCACATACTGGTAGGCCGCCGCCACATCAATTTTCGGGAACTTGGATGCGAGGTAACGGGAGAAATAGACGTTGTTGGCCTCGTAGATGCGGAAGTCACCCGGCGTCTGCTCGATCCGCGACAGCAGGATGTCGCCAAGGATGGACGGATCGCCGTAAGACGCCAGGCCCACAATCTTGCCTTCATGACGGCTGGGTTTGAACCCCAGGCTGGAGGTGACGTGCTCGTAGAGCGTGCCCAGGGAGTTGGGGAACGGCAGGCCGTGGAGCCGATGAATCTTGCCGTCCCGGGCCTCACTCACCGACCCGGCCAGGCCCGAGCCGTAGCCGTCCAGAGTGACGCACAGGGCACGCTCGTAACCGCTGCACAGGAAACTGTTGGCGGCGTGGGACAGGTGATGGTCCATGCGTTTGACCGGGTCACGCCAGCCATAAGCCGCCAACCCCTCGTTCAGGTCCTTCTCCCAATGCTGGAAGGATTCGGTCGCGGCCTCGCCCCATTGGCGGGACGCTTTCAGCGCGGCGTTGTTGGAGGCCAGCTTCTGGGCGCCGGCCATGCTGTAGTAGGAACTGTGCAGAAAGCCCTTTTCCATGATGGCGTTCGGGTGCTCAAGCCCGTGAATGGGCTCGTTTCGATCCGGCACCCGGCCCAGCGCATCGCGGATCTGGGGGCCCAGATCGGCCGGATGGAACGCCTTGATGAACGCTTTTTCGTCCTCGAGATTCTTCGAATACAGTTTCTGCTCGTTCTGCCAGGTCAGGAACGGATAGCAGACCTGGTCAAAATCCTCCATACGCAGCCCGGTGTAAGCCAGGCCCGCCTCCAGTGCTAGCCGGGGGAACCCGGACTGCTGCTTGTTCCGGGAGAAACGCTCCTCTCCGGCGGCGAATACCACCTGGCCGTCCTCCACAATGGCGACGGTCGAATCCTTGTCCAGCGGGGAAATCCCGAGCACTCTCATGCCAATGTCTCCAGTAGGTCACGAACCCGGGTCGGCGTGGATGCCTGACCGCCCAGCTCGTTGAAAAAGAAATCGAAAAAGCGGCGGAAGCTGTCCAGAAAGCCGGTCAGCTGCTGCTGGTTGTTCACATAGGTGGTATGGCCGGGCACCACGGACGGGCTGTGAAAGCTCCAGGTAAACGTACGCAGGCCCTGGCGGTAGAGGCTGCGGGTCAGCTTGATGTGCTCCGCCGGGGTAAACCCTTCCGGTGACAGCATCAGCCGGTCCACCGCACCCAGCCGCGAGAGGATGCCCGGCGCGCGGAACCGTCGAAGGGTCTGCCCCATCTGATACATCGGGAGTCCGGCTTTTCCGGCCCAGCCGACAAACCCGCCGGTACACGGCAGTTCCAGAATCGGATGGTCCTGTCCACCAAACCAGAACGGCTCGGCGGTATAACGGCGGTAATCCGGGCCGCCGTCCGCCCGGGAATCCAGCGGCGGGCATACCGACAGATCAATGGTGAAGCCCAGGTCCCGCAACGCTGAAGCCGTATTCGGGCCAAAGCCATAGCGGCCGGCCTTGTAGGCCACCGGCGTGACCCCCAGGTTGTCGCGGATGGTATCCCGCAACGTCACCAGTTTTTCCCGCTCCAGCGTCGCCGGCAGGTTACCGGGGTAGGTGTTCGGGCGGGTCAGGGCTTCGGTCTGAGGTGGGTTCACCCAGGGGTGCAGATGGGCGCCGATCTCGCACTGGCCGCGTTCGACGTAATCTTTCAGCAAACCATAGCCGAGGGGCTGGCTGGCCACCGGATAATCAATCACGTAACACGGGCAAAGGCCGTATTCGTTGAAGATGGTTTGCACCCGGTCGATATGAGCCATGGCCGTGACCTGATTGGCCCCCGCGTCCGGCTCTGCCTGCCAGTCAAACTCTTCCTCGGTATCAATCACCACCACGAGCTGCGGCGGAAGGTCCGCCGGCAGCTGAATGTCTTTCCGTTGATCGAACATGATTCCTTTCAGATCCTCGCGCACACCGCGTCAGCGGTTCGCCATCAGAGAAAACCCGTGGGTGAGTACCAGGCGCAGCACGTACTGGCGCTCGTTGGGCACCGGCAGCGTGGTATCCAGATAGGATTGGTTGAACTCCACCGCAAACCGGGTGTATTCGGCCAGTTGACGGACCCACCGGCTGTCCAGGCGGTGAATCTGCTGCACCATGTCACCGGCGCTTTCCCCCGCGTCCGCCTGCCAGCTGTAGGCAAACTCCAGGCGCTGGAGATCGGTGATCTGCAGCCCCAGATTGGCGCTCGCGGTGTATTCATGGGTGGTGGTGTCGGTGAGCTGGGATTTGAGGATCGCGCCCTCAAGACCGAAGCCGACGTTGCAGATGTCGCACAGGTTGTCGTTGTTGTGGGTGATCAGGATGGAATCGCTGATCACCAGGTCCCGGACCCGCACCGAATCCGGAAGAAAATCAAAAATGGGCGGCAGGTTCAGCGAGATGTCCGTCACGCTGTCAGAGAGACGGCGATTGAAGCTTACCGACGTCTGGAAGCCGTCGCCCGTCCAGGAGCGCTCGGCAAAACCGGTCACCGCATCGCTGGTGGTGTCGCTGGCGTTGGGATACTGGGTGTCCGCCTGGCTGACGCCGGCGCCAATCCGGAACCGGCCAGCGTCCAGCAGGCGATCGTAAATCAATTGGGCGCTGTCGATGGTGATATCAAGCTGGTCCTCGTTGGACCAGGAGCGGCTCGCCACCAGGGAGCCGGTGCTGCGTTCGTCCAGCCGGCGGGCGAGTTCCGCCGAGGCGGTTACCGAATCACCCGCGTTCACCGCGCCACCGCCGTAGCTGTGCCCGGCCTGGGCGGACAGGCGCAGCGTGGTCAAATCGCCGGGCCGGAGCCGCAGGCCCGCGCCCCCGGTCACCGTCTGGCGGGTATCGTAGCTGGACGGGTTGATCACAAAGCCGGTGCTGTTACGCACAGATTCGATGCTGTGGCCCAGGTTGAAGTCCACCGGGTTGGCCGGGTCCAGGTAATTGAAGCGGGACAGGCCAGTCACCGAGCTGTTGTCGGTCTGGCCGCCGGTTGGCCGGTCCCGGGTGGTCTCAAGGGATCCGCCATATCGCAGGTCGAGCCGGCTGGCGCCGCGCTGCCAACTGCCGCCGATATCACCCGACACCCCAATGCTTGGCTCCGTGTTGGATTCGGTGCCCCCGGCGGCCGAGGTCCGGGTGTGGGTCACGGCGGTGAACACCGAAGCGCTACCGTTCAGGGCGGTCACCCCCTCGGCGGTGCCGTTGGTCTTCGCAGCAGTCTGAGCGGGGGGCGTCTGTGCCAGCACCCCAGGCGCGACCGTGCCCAGCAGAAGCCCGGCGGCCAGTAACCGCCCGCCACAAAATCCCTGTGCTCTCGCCATAGCGTTACTCCTGAAACACCAGACCCGCGAATTTATCGGCATCCAGCGTATCCAGCGCGTCGGTGATGTCCTCGCCGGAGACTTCGCCGAACGGCACGGACAGCACCACCTGATCGCAAAAACGCTCGAGAATCCGGGCTTCGGTGCTGCTGCGGAACGGCGGCGCGTTGACGATGATGCAGCGGTCCGGGTACCGCCCTTTGAGCTCGTTCATCAACTCGCGCATGCGCACCGATGAAAACAGCTCCACCGCCGAGGAGGCCTGTGTGCCGGCGGGAATCACGGACAACCGGTCGACCCCGCTGGGGTACAGGATGTCCCGCACGGTGCGCGCAGAATCCGCCACATAATCGGTCACCCCCGCCTCAAGGCGCACAGAAACCAGCCCCGAGAGGTCCTGATGGTAGGGGTCGCAGTCCACCAGCAGCGCCGCGGTGTGGGCGTCCATGGCAAACGAGGCGGCGAGGTTGAAGGCCGTCAGCATGGAACCGCCCTGCCCGCCCAGGCTGCTGAACATCACCGTGAAGCCCGCCTCCCCCGCCCGGTTGCGGAGCTGGATACGCAGCTCCCGGTAGGCGTCCATCACTTCCTTGTCCGCCATGCCCGGGTGGATGATCTTGCGCTCCCGCAATTGCTCCCGGGTCCAGGGGTGGGGATTGGCGATCAGGCCCAGGGACACCGAGGCGTCGTAGACGGTCGGCGGGTGCTCTTCGTGGGCGGCGCCAACGGAACCCAGCTCGGGGCGTTGCCGACCGGAGCCGGCGAACGGGCGTTCTTTGCGGAAGCCGTCTTCCGGCTTGGCCTCGCCCTGCTTCAGTGCCAGCTGTCGCTGTTCTTCCTGGCTTTTCAGGAGGGCGTTGTAGAGTTTGTTGTCGTCCATGATCACCCTCAGGCACCAAAACCGAGGCCGGAGGCCAGTTTGTGGATCAGTTGTTCCGGAGTCACACCCATCACGCTGAACAGCAGCACGCCCAGATACACCGCCATGAACAGCCCGAGGGCCCCCAACAGAACCAGGGTATCGCGCCGGGTCAGCCGATCTTTCCAGGTACTGCGGTAATGGGGCACGCTGGTCAGCACCGGAACGGACGCCGGCAGGGCCAGCTGAAGGGCACGGGGCGAGCGGATCCGCTGGTCAAACATCACCAGGGCGGTCAGCAGGCCGAGCACCATGGCACTGCCCAGGAACGGGCCGGCCAGGCCCACCTGATACAGCTGCAGGCCATCCCAGTGGGTCGGGAATGACGCCGGCTCCTGAATCTTGTAGCTGACGCCCTCCCCCTGCACGTCCAGGGTCATGGACAGGCGGGCTTTCTCCCGGCGCTGGAGCATGTCTTCATAAACGCCGCGGGTGACGTCGTAATCCCGGGTCAGTTCGGACAGCTCTGCCTGATTGGCCGCCACCCGCTCGGAGCGCTGGAATGCCTCTTCCAGCAGCTTCTCCAGGGACGCCAGCCGGTTCTTCTTCACCGCGAGCCCGGTGGTGGTGTCGGTCAGTTGCATCTTGAGGTTTTGGTACACCGGATTTTCCAGCACTTCGGTCACCGCGCCGTCCCGGTCCTGATCACCCTGGCGGGCAATCTGGGCTTCAAGATCGGCAATCTGCTCTTTGGTGCTGACGATGTCCGGGTGTTTCTCCTGATATTTCAGGCGCAGGTTGCTCAGCTCCTGGCGCAGCGACACCAACTGTCGTTCGGCGGAGGATTTGCCCGGGTCCACGGTTACCCGCCGAACCGGCTCTTCTTTGGCGAGCTGCTGCTGGGTCAGGGTAACCTCGGATTCGGCCTGCTGGATTTCCAGCTTCAGGTTTTCGATGTCTGAACGCAGGGTTTCAATCCGCTGGCGCACGTTGCTTTCGGTACCGTCCTGATTGGCCTGTTTGAATTCCTTGAGCTTTTGTTCCGCATCCTCAAGCTGACGCTGGTAGGACTTTACCTGGGAATCGATGAATTCGAAGGCGTTCTGGCTTTCGGAACGTTTCTTACGGACGGTGCGCTCCACGAAGCGATTGAGCACCGAACTCATCACCTGGAACGACTGGTTCGGATCGCCGCTGCTGTAGCCCAGCTCAATGAAGTTGCCGTTGGAGACCCGCAGGCTGACCTGCTTGCGCAGCTCGTTGATCTTCAGGTTACGGGTCTGGTCCGTATCGGCTGGCTTCACCAGGCCCGTGTCCAGGGCCACCTGTTCGAGGAACGACCGGCTCTGGATCAGTTCCCTCGCTTCGTTGATGCGATCAATTGGAGTGACTTCCGCCTGGCCCCGCAGCAGCGGCTGCAGAATGTTGGACTGGTCGGCGTAGAGCACCGCCTGGGAGGTGTAGCTCTTGGGCGTCACGTAGGCCAACGCCAGCACGCCGGCGGTGACCACCATGAACAGTACGGTTGCCGCAACGCGGCGCCGGTACAACTCCAGGCGCACGGCCCGGAGTGTATCCAGAAGAAACTGGAGGTCCATTACAGCTCACCGCGGAACAGCTGTTTGCGAGGCACGCTGATCACGTCACCTGGCTGCAGCGCGTGGTTCGTGGTCATGTCGCCGTCGGTGAGAATGGCCTCCAGGTCCAGCTCGTAGCTCTTGTACTCACCGTTCACTTCCCGGTGAAGTACGGCCCGATCGTCGGCGGCAAAATCGGTGACACCGCCGGCGATCAGCACCAGATCCAGCACCGTCATGCCCGGCTGGAAAGCCACGGACTGAGGCTCCGCCACCTGCCCGGTAATGCGCACCCGGTTGCGGAACTCCTTGCTGGCCGGGTTGGTGACCATCACGGTGACTTCCGGCGTGCGGATGAATTCGCCCAGCGCCTTGCTGATCTCACTGGCCAGGGCTTCCGGCTCCTTGCCATCGGCCTTGACGTCGCCCATGAGCGGCATGGAGATGTAGCCGTCCGGGCGCACCACGATGGACTGGGTCAGTTCCGGATTGCGCCAGACGTGCACGGAGACGGTGTCGCCGACACCGATCAGGTAGGGCTCAGGCGCAAGCTCGGACACCGTGGGCATTTCCTTCGATGACGGCAGCCCTGAACAGGCGCCCATCAGCACCGCAAGCCCCATGATGAGCATGGTGCGCAAACCCGTGACGATTTCCATAGTCGTCCTCCTGATCCCTGTCTGTTTATCGTGGTTGTTATCGAACGCCCTTACCCAGAAGAACCACCTCGACGGTCTGAATCATGATCAGAAAATCCATCAGCAGGCTGTGGTTCTTGGAGTAGTAAAGGTCGTATTCCAGTTTCCCTCTGGCATCGTCTACCGAAGCGCCATACGGATATTTAAGCTGAGCCCACCCCATCAAGCCAGGCTTGACGTAGTGACGGGTATCGTAAAACGGAATTTTTTCCCGCAGCTCTGAGACAAACTCCGGCCGCTCCGGCCTGGGCCCGACAATGCTCATTTCGCCCCGGATCACGTTGTAGATCTGTGGCAGCTCGTCAAGCCGGGTGTTGCGGATGAACGCGCCCACGCGGGTCACCCGGTTATCGTTGGCGGAGGCCCAGCGGGCCTTGCCGTCCTTTTCCGCGTCCTGGCGCATGCTGCGGAACTTGTAGATGCGAAATTCCCGGCCGAGCATGCCGACGCGGGTCTGGCTATAAAGAATCGGGCGGCCGGTTTCGAGGAACACCGCCACGGCCGTAAGCAGTATGAACGGGCTCATCACCACCAGCAGGGCCAGGCTCAGCGCCAGGTCCACCAGACGCTTGGCAAAATCCCGGCTGCGGGAGGCCTTGAAGCCCTCGGAAAACACAATCCAGGAGGGGTGCACCATGTCCAGCTTGACCTTGCGGAGCTCCCGCTCGTAAAAGTCCACGCCGTTGGTCACCGCGATGCCCCGCAGTTTGCACTCCATCAGCTCCGGCACGGGCAGCCAGCCGCCTTCGGACCGGCGGCGCTCCTGCTGAGCCACCACGATTTCGGAGACCTTGTGTTCCCGGCAGAACTGGTAGAAGTCATAGGGCGTGGGAATGCGATGCTCGTCGGGCACGACACCGCCCGGGGCCTCGGCAATGCAACCGATGATGCGGATACCCAGCGCGCGCATGTTGCGCTGGTACTCGTCGAGCAGCGAGGCCGCGAAGGGGCCGGCGCCAAACACCACCACCCGGCGGACCAGTTGCTCGGAATCCACCAGGCGAAGGAACACCAACCGAATCAGGATCACCAGCAGGCTTGCCAGCAGCACCGCCCAGAACAGGTTGGCGCTGCCCGGGTCGGCCTGGGGCATCACGCCATACAGCAGGGTCAGCCCAATACCGCCCACAAAGCAGTAGGCCACCAGGGTGCGGAAGAAGATGAGGGAAACACTCTCTTTGGCCATGGCCAGGTACCCGCCCATGGCCAGGGTACCGCCGCTCAGGATGAGAGCGAACAGAAGCGCAGCCACCAGATCGGTCTTGGCGGGCGCGGCGTGCCCTCCAAGCATGGCCAGGAACACCGTCAGGAACGAAAAAATACCAAACAGCACCGCGAACTCGAGAATCCCGAGAACCAGATACGGCAGGTGCAGGTAGTGTTTTCTGAATCGTATGTACGACACGCTGAACTTCCTTGTCGTCCTTCAGGACAATCAGCGACAGGGCCGGGAGTCGGCGTTCACGGTTGTCATTCTGCGCCTGACAAGTAGCAAACTCAACCAACGTGTAAATATTTGTAACGGTCTTTTACATTGTTTTATGTTTCAGAAACAAAGTATTTGCGTGACAGCGTTGTTTTTGCCCAAGGGCTGGGTGAAAATTGATCGCGGAAGGCCGTTTAACGCGCCTTACTCGCACACCACGGCTGCAACCGGGAAGGACTACCCATGCCAGACCACCCACCGCCAGCGGATTCGGCGAACCTCCGGAACTCCCCCAAACCCGGCCAGGTCCTGCACGCCATGAGCATCGATGTGGAGGATTACTTTCACGTCGCTGCCCTGTCCCGGGTGATTTCCCCCGATCAGTGGGACACCCTGCCCTCCCGGGTTGAACAGAATACCCGGCGGCTCAAGGCGCTGTTCGAGCGCCATGGGGTGCGAGCCACGTTTTTCGTGCTCGGTTGGGTGGCGGAACGCTACCCCGGCCTGATCCGCGAACTCTCGGACGCCGGCCATGAGATCGCCTCCCACGGTTACAGCCATCAGTTGATTTACCGGCAAACGCCCGAGGTTTTCCGGGACGAAACCGAGCGATCCAAAAAACTCCTGGAAGACATTACCGGCAAACCCGTAACCGGGTATCGGGCGGCCAGTTACTCCATTACCCGGGAATCGCTCTGGGCGCTGGATATTCTGGGCGAGTGCGGGTTCACGTGGGATTCCAGCATCTTCCCGATTCACCACGACAACTACGGCATCCCCGACTCTCCCCGGCACCCTTACACCCTGAGTACCGCTGGCGGGCACCGGCTGCGGGAGTTTCCGCTCACCACCGCGCGGCTGCCGGGGCTGTCCATTCCAGCGGCCGGCGGAGGCTATTTCCGGCAGTTTCCGTACCCGGTGTTTCGCTACCTGTTCAACCTGGCCTCCGGGTTCGGACGGCGCCCGCAGATGTTCTACCTGCATCCGTGGGAGATTGATCCGGATCAGCCGCGATACAACAACGCCAGCTGGTTCTCCCGCTTCCGCCACTACACCAACCTCGACCGTTGCGAGCAGCGCCTCGAGCGTCTGCTGGGCGACTTCCGGTTTGGCACCGTGAGCGAGAGCTTTGCGGCCTACCAGGCGGATGCGCCGGCGGCCTCGGCGGACCTGGTGACCCTGGCATGAGCGTTGCCGGCAGCGGGGTGCAACCGGTGGGGTCAGATGAGCTTCATCTGACCCCGGGCTCTGGCATGACCGTGGCCGCCAATGGACTGCAACCCCTGGGGTCAGATGAATTTCATCTGACCCCACATCCTGGCTTGGCCGGGGGCGCAGATGAGTTGCAATCCTTGGGGTCAGATGAGTTTCATCTGACCCCGAACTCGGGCATGACCCCGGACGCCCATTCAACAGCTGGGGTCAGATGAAACTCATCTGACCCCGAACACTCACGCTGGGATTTGCGTATGTACCTGGACTTTTTTGGCCTCCACCGCCACCCCTTCCGGATTACCCCGGAAGACGACTTCATCTACATGAGCCAGCAACATTCCCGGGCCTACGTGTACATGTCGTCCGCGATCTGGAGTTCCGAGGGTTTTGTGGTGATCAGCGGGGAGATTGGTTCCGGCAAGACCACTCTGCTGAAAAAGACCATCCGCAACCTTGAGGGCAACCTCAAGCTGCTCAACATTTCCTACACCAACCTGGAATCACGGGACCTGTTCGGGCTGATCCTGCGCAAGGCCGGCCTGAAGGTGGAGGACGACAGCAAGGTGGCCATGCTGTTCCAGATCACCGAATACCTGGAGCATATGGCGGAGGCCGGCACACCGGTGGTGCTGGCCATCGACGAAGCCCAGAACCTGACCCGGGAAAACCTCGAGGACATCCGCATGCTCACCGGTATGGAGAGCATGGGCGGGCCGTCCATGCGGGTGATCCTGTTGGGGCAGCCCGAACTGAAGGGGGCGGTGACCGCCATTCCCCAGCTCAGCCAGAGGGTCAAACTGTTCTTCCACCTCGAGGGCCTTACCCTCGCCGAGACGGCGGAATACATCGACTACCGGCTGTTGGTGTCCGGGCACGGCGGCAACAAGCTGTTTGATGTGGATACCGTCAAGGAGATCCACACACTGAGCAAGGGCATTCCCCGGCTGATCAACAAGCTGTGCGACGGCATGATGATGTGCGCCTACGCGGAAGACCGGCCATTCATCGACCCTCACGACCTGAAAAGCATCCGGCGGGACCTGCTGGGTGAGTCCAGCGATGAGGTGTCGGCGGACCCGCGAAGAACACCGCGTCAAACGCCGCCAATCAGCCCCCGGCCGGCCGCCGTTGAAGCGGCGGCCCAGAGCGGCCCGACCGATATCGCCTCCGCCGCCAGCGCCCTGACCCGGATTGCCGATGCGCTGGAGCGGCTGGACACCCGGTTGGCGAAAATCTTCCCGGAAGATCAGACCCAGCCCCGGGACCCCCGCCCCACCATGGACAACGTCAAACCGCTGTCGCCGAATCGCAAATAGGCCGATCGTCCACCAGCCGGCCCCGGCGGATCTGCTGGAGCCGGCGAACCGGCCCCACTTCCCCGTAACCCAATGCCCGCGCGTAGGCTTCACCGCCCGCCAGTGTGGTGGCCATGGGAATCCGCAGGCGCACCGCCAGCCGCCGGAGCTCCGCCGAGGCCGCAATGGTGGCCCGGCCGTCCGTGGTGTTCACAAGCAGATCCACCTCCCGGTTACGGATGGCGTCCACCACGTTTGGCCGGCCTTCTTCGGTTTTCAGGATGCGTTCACAAGGCAGGCCCTGCCCCGTCAGATAGACCGCCGTTCCCCCGGTTGCTACCAGCCGGAAGCCATGATCCAGGAAACGGCGAGCCACTAGCACCAGCCCGGGCTTGTCCTGGTCCCGCACCGATAGAAAAACCGTGCCACTGCGGGGCAGCCGCTCGCCGGCGCCGAGTTCCGCCTTGGCAAAGGCCTCATCAAAGCTGTCACCCAGGCCCATGACCTCGCCGGTGGATTTCATCTCCGGCCCCAGGATCGGGTCCACCGCAGGGAATTTGTTGAACGGGAACACCGATTCCTTCACCGCGTAGTAGGTCGGTACGATCTCCTGGGTGAAGTTCAGTTCCTTCAGGCTCTTGCCCGACATCACCCGGGCCGCCACCGCCGCGAGCGACACGCCAATGGCCTTGGACACGAACGGCACCGTCCGCGAGGCCCGCGGGTTCACTTCGATCACGTAGATCTCGCCGTCCTGATACGCCAGCTGCACGTTCATCAGGCCGATCACGTCCAGCTCAATGGCCATCTTGCGCACCGCCTCGCGCATGTCGTCCTGCACCTGCGGGGACAGGGTGTACGGCGGCAGTGAGCAGGCGGAGTCGCCGGAGTGCACGCCGGCCTGTTCGATGTGCTGCATGATGCCGCCGATGACCACGTCGGTGCCGTCGCAGATGGCGTCGATGTCCACCTCGATGGCGGCGTTCAGGAAGTGGTCCAGCAGCACCGGGCTGTCGTTGGACACCAGCACGGCGTTGCGCATGTAGCGCACCAGTTCGGTTTCGTCGTAGACGATTTCCATGGCGCGGCCGCCCAGCACGTAGGACGGGCGCACCACCAGCGGGTAGCCGATTTCCCGGGCCGCGAGGATGCCTTCCTCGTGGCTGCGCACGGTGGCGTTCTGGGGCTGCTTCAGGCCCAGGCGGGTGATCATCTGCTGGAACCGTTCCCGGTCCTCGGCCCGGTCGATGGCGTCCGGGCTGGTGCCGATGATGGGCACGCCCGCCGCCTCCAGGCCCCGGGCCAGTTTCAGCGGGGTCTGGCCGCCGTACTGGACGATCACGCCCTTGGGTTTTTCGACGTGGATGATTTCCAGCACGTCTTCCAGGGTGATGGGCTCGAAGTACAACCGGTCGGAGGTGTCGTAGTCGGTGGACACGGTCTCCGGGTTGCAGTTGATCATGATGGTTTCGTAGCCGTCTTCGCGCATGGCCAGGGCGGCGTGCACGCAGCAGTAGTCGAACTCGATGCCCTGGCCGATCCGGTTGGGGCCACCGCCGATGACCACGATCTTCTCGCGATCGGACGGTTCCGCCTCGCACTCTTCCTCGTAGGTGGAGTACATGTAAGCGGTGTCGGAGGCGAACTCGGCGGCGCAGGTGTCCACCCGCTTGTACACCGGGCGGATGTCCAGGTCGTGGCGCAGCTTGCGCAGGCTGACTTCGGAGATACCCAGCAGTTTGGCCAGGCGGGCGTCGGAGAAGCCCTTGCGCTTGAGGCGGTACAGGGTGGCCCGGTCGATGTCGGCCTTGCCGGCGCTCTTGAGGGCCTGTTCCTCTTTGATCAGGTCTTCGATCTGCACCAGGTACCAGGGGTCCACCTTGGTGTGGCGGAACACGTCCTCGACGGTGAGGCCGGCGCGGAAGGCGTCGCCGATGTACCAGATGCGGTCGGCGCCGGGCACGTTCAGCTCCCGGGTGAGGGTTTCCCGGCTGTTCTCGGAATCCAGGTCCTCGAGTTTCTCGTCAAAACCTTCGGAGCCCACTTCCAGGCCCCGCAGGGCTTTCTGCACGGATTCCTGGAAGGTGCGGCCGATGGCCATGACCTCACCCACGGATTTCATCTGGGTGGTCAGGCGGGCGTCGGCCTGGGGGAACTTCTCGAAGGTGAACCGGGGGATCTTGGTGACCACGTAGTCGATGGACGGTTCGAACGAGGCCGGGGTGACGCCGCCGGTGATTTCGTTGCGCAGTTCATCGAGGGTGTAGCCCACCGCCAGCTTGGCGGCGACCTTGGCGATCGGGAAGCCGGTGGCCTTGGAGGCGAGGGCCGAGGAGCGGGACACCCGGGGGTTCATCTCGATGACCACCATGCGGCCGTTGTCCGGGTTGATGCCGAACTGGACGTTGGAGCCGCCGGTTTCCACGCCGATCTCGCGCAGGACCGCCAGGGAGGCGTCCCGCATGATCTGGTATTCCTTGTCGGTGAGGGTCTGGGCCGGGGCGACGGTGATGGAGTCGCCGGTGTGCACGCCCATGGCGTCGAAGTTCTCGATGGCGCAGACGATGATGCAGTTGTCGTTTTTGTCCCGGACAACTTCCATCTCGTACTCTTTCCAGCCGATCAGGGACTCGTCGATCAGCAGTTCGTTGGTGGGCGAGAGGTCCAGGCCCCGGGTGCAGATCTCTTCGAACTCGTCCCGGTTGTAGGCGATGCCGCCGCCGGAGCCGCCCATGGTAAAGGACGGGCGGATGATGCAGGGGAAGCCGATGTCGTCGGCGACTTTCCAGGCCTCTTCTATGGAGTGGGCGATGGTGGCCCGGGGGCACTCCAGGCCGATCTTCTTCATGGCCTTGTCGAAGCGGTCCCGGTCTTCGGCCTTGTCGATGGTGTCGGCGTTGGCGCCGATCATTTCCACGCCGTGTTTCTCCAGCACCCCGTGGCGCTCCAGGTCCAGCGCGCAGTTCAGGGCGGTCTGGCCGCCCATGGTGGGCAGCAGCGCGTCCGGCTGCTCCTTCTCGATGATCTTCTCCACCGTCTTCCAGGTGATCGGCTCGATGTAGGTGGCATCGGCCATCGCCGGGTCGGTCATGATGGTGGCCGGGTTGGAGTTCACCAGGATCACCCGGTAGCCCTCTTCCCTCAGCGCCTTGCAGGCCTGGGCCCCGGAGTAGTCGAATTCGCACGCCTGCCCGATCACAATCGGGCCTGCGCCCAGGATCAGGATGCTCTTGATGTCGGTACGTTTTGGCACGATGTCCGTTTCCTCGCCCTGTCTTCCCAACTGACCCCGTTGGACGCAACACCGGGGGTCAGATGAAACTCATCTGACCCCGAGCACTGCCGCAACACCTGGGGTCAGATGAAACTCATCTGACCCCGGACACCGGCGCACAACTTGGGGTCAGATGAACGCTTTCATCTGACCCCGGACACTGCTCGCCCGGCGGTCAGATCACGAACTCCGAAACGAAGTCGTGTACGGCGATATTCTCCAGCGTTTCATGGTCCGTGCATAGCGCCATGATGCGCTCGCAGCGAGGGGCGGGGAACCGGGTGGCGAGATTATTCCGGAACTTGTCCTGAAGCAGCGGAATACCCTCCTCCCGCCGCCGACGATGGCCAATGGGGTACTCCACAGCCACCTGGTCGGTGTGGCTGCCATCGCTGAAGAACACCTGCACGGCGTTGGCGATGGAGCGCTTGTCCGGCTCCAGATACTCCCGGGTGTAGCGCGGGTCTTCCACCACCTCCATCTTCTGGCGCAGCTCGTCGATGATCGGATGTGCCTCGTGGAAGGCGTCCTCGTAGTGCTCGGCCGTGAGGTTGCCGAAGATGAGCGGCACCGCCGTCATGTATTGCAGGCAGTGGTCCCGGTCGGCGGGATTGGCCAGGGCGCCCACCTTGGAGATGATGCGAATGGCGGATTCGTGGGTGGTGATGACGATTTTGTCGATCTGGTCGAGCCGGTCGCGGACCTCGGGGTGCAGCCGCACGGCGGCCTCGGCGGCGGTCTGGGCGTGGAACTCCGCCGGGAACGACACCTTGAACAGGATGTTTTCCATCACGTAGCTGCCAAAGGCCTGTGGCAGCGAGAACCGGCGCTGGTTCTCCGGTTTGAGGGCCTGGTCCTTGTTGGTTTTGCTGAACAACACGTCGTAGAAGCCCCACTGGGGCGCCGTGAGTACGCCGGGAATGCCCATCTCTCCCCGGAGGGCAATGTCCGCCAGCCGCACCGCCCGGGAGCTGGCATCACCGGCGGCCCAGGACTTGCGGGAGCCGGCGTTCGGAGCGTGCCGATAGGTGCGCAACGCCTGCCCATCCACCCACGCATGGGACAGGGCGGACAGCAACTGGTCCCGGGTGGCCCCCATCATCCGGGCGGCCACCGCCGTGGAAGCGACTTTCACCAGAACCACGTGGTCCAGGCCTACCCGGTTGAAGGAATTCTCCAGCGCCAGAACGCCCTGGATCTCGTGGGCCATGATCATCGCTTCCAGCACCGCTTTCATCCGCAGCGGCCCCTGCCCGTTGGCCACCCGCTTCTGGGACAGGTGATCGGCCACCGCGAGGATGGCCCCGAGATTGTCCGAGGGATGGCCCCACTCGGCGGCCAGCCAGGTGTCGTTGTAATCCAGCCAGCGCACGATGCAGCCAATGTCCCAGGCGGCCTTCACCGGGTCCAGGCGGTATGGCGTGCCCGGTACCCGGGCGCCGTGGGGCACCACCGTGCCGTCCACCAGTGGGCCGAGGTGCTTGGTGCACTCAGGGAATCGCAGGGCCAGCAGGCCGCAGCCGAGGGTGTCCATCAGGCAGTGGCGGGCGGTGTGCCAGGCTTCATCACTGGTGATGCGGTAGGACAGCACGTAGTCCGCGATGCTCTGCAGGACCTCGTCGTAATCGGGGCGTTCGTTGACGTCGAAAGTCTGGGACATAGGGGGCCTCCTTGCCCCCACTATAGATTCCGCCGGCGGCTGTCGCCAGGTCGCCGGGCGCTCGCTACCGGCTGCGTCTTTGCCGCAACCCCATCCCGCGGCGGGCACCCGGCCGATGGGGCTGACCGGGTTGCGATCTCACTCCGGGACCCGCACCCAGCCTTCCATCAGGATACGCGCGCTGCGGCTCATGATGGCTTTGGTGGCGGTCCACTGGCCGTCCAGCTGGCCGGCTTCGGCGCCCACCCGCAGGGTGCCGGAGGGGTGGCCGAAGGTGACGTGGTTACGGGGCCCGCCGCCGGCGGCCAGGTTCACCAGGGTGCCCGGAACGGCGGCGGCGGTGGCAATGGCGACGGCGGCTGTGCCCATCATGGCGTGGTGCAGTTTGCCCATGGACATGGCCCGCACCAGCACGTCAATGTCGCTGGCGTGGATGGTCTTGCCGCTGGAGGCCACGTAATCCAAGGGCTCCGCTACAAACGCCACTTTGGGCGTGTGTTGCCGGCCGGCGGCCTCGCTGACGTCCTTGATCAACCCCATGCGCACGGCGCCGTGGGCGCGGATGGTTTCGAACCGTTTCAGGGCGTCGGGGTCGCTGTTGATGGCGTCCTGAAGTTCCGTGCCTTCGTAGCCGATGTCACCGGCCCGCACGAAGATGGTGGGGATGCCGGCATTGATCAGGGTGGCCTTGAGCACGCCGATGCCTGGCACGTCCAGCGCGTCCACCACGTTGCCGGTGGGGAACATGGCGCCCTCCCCGTCCGCCGGGTCCATGAATTCAATTTCGATCTCTGCCGCCGGGAAGGTGACGCCGTCCAGCTCGAAATCGCCGGTTTCCTGCACCTCGCCGTTAGTGATGGGCACGTGGGCGATGATGCTCTTCCGGATGTTGGCCTGCCAGATGCGCACGGTGCAGGTGCCGTTCTCGGGAATCCGCTCGGCGGGCACAAAGCCCCCGTGGATGGCGAAGGCGCCGACGGCTGCGGTCAGGTTGCCGCAGTTGCCGCTCCAGTCGACGAACGGAGTGTCGATGGATACCTGGCCGAACAGGTAGTCGACATCGTGATCCGGTACCGTGGGCGGCGCCAGGATCACGGTCTTGCTGGTGCTGGAGGTGGCGCCGCCCATACCGTCGGTGTGCTTCTGGTAGGGGTCAGGGCTACCGATGACCCGCAGCAGCAGGCGGTCCCGGGCCTCGCCCGGGACCTGGGCCGCCTCCGGCAGATCCTGCAGCCGGAAAAACACGCCCTTGGAGGTGCCACCACGCATGTAGGTGGCGGGAATGCGAATCTGGGGATTGTGGGGCATGGAGGTACCTTTTCCGTAAACCGGGGGTCAGATGAACACTTTCATCTGACCCCGATGTTGATCCGAGAGCCCGGTGCCGGGCCTTGGGGTCAGATGAGTTTCATCTGACCCCCTGCTTTAAGCCCGCAAGCCCGGAGCCGAACTCCGGGGTCAGATGAGTTTCATCTGACCCCCTGCTTTATGCCCGCAAGCCCAGCGCCGAACTCCGGGGTCAGATGAGTTTCATCTGACCCCTGCTTTAAGCCCGCAAGCCCGGTGCCGGACTTTGGGGTCAGATGAGTTTCATCTGACCCCCTGCTTTATGCCCGCAAGCCCGGCGCCGGACTCCGGGGTCAGATGAGTTTCATCTGACCCCCTGCTTTATGCCCGCAAGCCCGGTGCCGGACTCCGGGGTCAGATGAGTTTCATCTGACCCCAGCTTTAAGCGGCGCCTTCGGTCGCCAGGAAGTCCTGGGCAAACCGTTGCAGCACGCCGCCGGCGGAGTAGATGGAGACTTCCTCCGCGGTGTCCAGTCGGCAGATCACCGGCACGCGCTCGCTGCTTCCATCCTTTCGGTGGATCACCAGGGTCAGCCTGGCGCGGGGTGCGGCGGTGCCTTCCACGTCGTAGGTTTCGGTGCCGTCCAAGGCCAGGGTTTTACGGGTGGTGCCGTCTTCAAACTGCAGCGGCATCACGCCCATGCCCACCAGGTTGGTGCGGTGGATGCGCTCGAAGCCCTCGGCCACGATCGCCTCCACCCCGGCTAGGGCCACACCCTTGGCGGCCCAGTCACGGGAGGAACCCTGCCCGTAGTCGGCACCGGCGATAATGATCAGCGGCTGCTTGCGGGCCATGTAGGTTTCGATGGCCTCCCACATGCGGGTCACTTTGCCTTCCGGCTCCACTCGGGCCAGGGAACCCTGCTTCACCTTGCCACTGTCGTCCCGCACCATTTCGTTGAACAGCTTCGGGTTCGCGAAGGTGGCGCGCTGGGCGGTCAGGTGGTCGCCACGGTGGGTGGCGTAGGAGTTAAAGTCCTCCTCGGGCACACCCATTTTGTGCAGGTACTCACCCGCGGCACTGTCCATCAGAATGGCATTGGACGGCGACAGGTGGTCGGTGGTGATGTTGTCCGGCAGGATCGCCAGCGGCCGCATGCCTTTGAGCGACTTCTCACCGGCCAGCGCGCCTTCCCAATACGGCGGGCGGCGGATGTAGGTGCTTTGCGGCCGCCATTCGTACAACGGATTGCTGGCCGCCTGGGCTTCCCGGGTCACATCAAACATCGGGATGTAGGTTTCCCGGAACTGCTCCGGCTTGACCGACTGCTTCACGATGGCGTCGATTTCCTCATCGCTCGGCCAGATGTCCTTGAGGGTGACCGGATTGCCGTTCTGGTCGTGCCCCAGCACGTCTTTCTCGATGTCGAACCGGATGGTGCCGGCAATGGCGTAGGCCACCACCAGAGGCGGCGACGCCAGGAACGCCTGCTTGGCGTAGGGGTGAATCCGGCCGTCAAAGTTCCGGTTGCCGGAGAGTACGGCGGTGGCATACAGGTCCCGCTCGATGATTTCCTGCTGGATCTTCGGGTCCAGCGCACCGCTCATGCCGTTGCACGTGGTGCAGGCGAAGGCCACCACGCCGAAGCCGAGCTGTTCCAGCTCAGGGAGCAGTTTGGCGTCCTCCAGGTACATCTTGACGGTTTTGGAACCCGGCGCGAGCGAGGTTTTCACCCAGGGCTTACGGGTCAGCCCCAGCTTGTTGGCGTTGCGGGCGATCAGGCCCGCGGCCACCATGTTGCGGGGGTTGCTGGTGTTCGTGCAGCTGGTAATGGCCGCGATGATGCAGGCACCGTCCGGCATCTTGCCGGCTTCCTCGGTCCACGGGCCGGCAATGCCCCGCTTGGCCAGCTCGGACGTGGGCAGGTGCGCGTGCGGGTTGGACGGGCCCGCCAGGGTACGCTCCACCGAGGACAGGTCAAAGCGCAGCACCCGCTCGTACTCGGCGGTTTTCAGGCTGTCGGCCCATAGGCCCGTGTGGCGGGCGTAGTGCTCCACCAGGGCCACCTGCTCGTCATCACGGCCGGTCAGCTTCAGGTAATCAATGGTCTGGCCGTCGATGTAGAACATGGCGGCGGTAGCGCCGTATTCCGGCGTCATGTTGGAGATGGTGGCCCGGTCGCCCACGGTCAGGCTGTCGGCGCCCTCGCCGAAGAACTCCAGATAGGCGCCGACCACCCGCTCCTTGCGCAGGAACTCGGTAATCGCCAGCACCATATCGGTGCCGGTAATGCCCGGGCGCAACTTGCCGGTCAGCTCCACGCCCACAATGTCCGGCAGGCGCATCATGGAGGCGCGACCGAGCATCACGCTCTCGGCTTCCAGGCCGCCCACGCCCACGGAAATCACGCCCAGGGCGTCCACCATGGGGGTGTGGCTGTCGGTGCCCACGCAGGTGTCCGGGAAGGCTACCCGGTCGCGAACCTGAACCACCGGCGACATCTTCTCCAGGTTGATCTGGTGCATGATGCCGTTGCCCGGGGGAATCACGTCGACGTTCTCGAACGCGGTCTTGGTCCAGTTGATGAAGTGGAACCGGTCGTCGTTGCGGCGGTCCTCGATGGCGCGGTTTTTCTCGAAGGCGTCCTTCTCGAAGCCGGCGTGTTCCACCGCCAGGGAATGGTCCACGATCAGTTGGGTCGGCACCACCGGGTTGACCTTGGCGGGGTCACCACCCTTCTCGGCGATAGCGTCCCGCAGGCCGGCCAGATCCACCAGGGCGGTCTGGCCGAGGATGTCGTGGCACACCACCCGGGCCGGGTACCAGGGGAAATCCAGGTCCCGCTTGCGCTCGATCAGCTGTTTCAGGGAGTCCGTCAACGCGTCCGGATCACAGCGGCGAACCAGCTGTTCCGCCAGGATGCGGGAGGTGTACGGGAGTTTGTCGTAGGCGCCAGGCTGGATGTCGTCCACCGCCTGGCGGGTGTCGAAATAGTCCAGGTCGGTGCCTGGGAGGGGTTTGCGGTAGTTGGTGTTCATGTTGGCAACTCATCCTGGTGGAGATAGGGCTGGAGCAGGGCCTTGGGGTCTGACCCCATGGGGTCAGACCCCTTTTCACCCTGTTTTCACCTCAGCGCTGGTCGATCGGCAGCCAGGCCTGGTGTTCCGGGCCGGTGTATTCTGCGCTCGGCCGGATAATCCGGTTGTTGGCGCGCTGCTCCTTCACGTGGGCGGTCCAGCCCGAGACCCGGGACATCACGAAGATGGGGGTGAACAGTTCGGTCGGAATGCCCATGAAGTGATAGGCGGAGGCGTGGAAGAAGTCGGCGTTGCAGAAGAGTTTCTTCTCGCGCCACATGACTTCTTCGCAGCGCACGGACACCGGGTACAGCACGGTGTCGCCCACTTCCTCCGCCAGCTTTTTGGACCACTGCTTGATGAGGGCGTTGCGCGGGTCGGATTCCTTATAGATCGCGTGGCCGAAGCCCATGATCTTTTCCTTGCGCTCGAGCATGCCCAGCAGGCCTTTCTCGGCTTCATCCGGGCTGCTGAACTTCTGGATCAGGGCCATGGCCGCCTCGTTGGCGCCCCCGTGCAGCGGGCCGCGCAGGGAGCCGATGGCGCCGGTGACGCAGCTGTGGATATCGGACAGCGTGGAGGCGCACACCCGGGCGGTAAAGGTGGAGGCGTTAAACTCGTGCTCCGCGTACAGGATCAGGGAGACGTTCATCACGCGCTCATGCAGCTCGCTCGGCTTTTTGCCGTGCAGCAGCTCCAGGAAATGGCCGCCGATGGAGTCCACGTCGCTCTCGGTGCTGATGCGCACGCCTTCGTGGGCGAAGCGGTACCAGTAGGTGATGATGGACGGGAATACCGCCAGCATGCGGTCAATCTTGTCGTCCTGCTGGCTGAAATCTTCTTCCGTTTCCAGGTTGCCCAGCATGGAACAGCCGGTACGCATCACGTCCATGGGATGGGCGTTCTTGGGGATCTGCTCAAGCACGGTCTTGAGCGCGTCCGGCAGGCCGCGCAGGCTCTGCAGCTTTTTTTTGTAGGCGTCCAGTTCCTGTCGGTTGGGCAGCTTGCCCCGCAGCAACAGGTAGGCCACTTCCTCAAACTGGGCGTTGTCGGCCAGGTCGGTGATGTCGTAGCCGCGGTAGGTCAGGCCGGTGCCGGTCTTGCCCACGGTACACAGGGCCGTTTCGCCCGCCACTTGTCCGCGCAGGCCCGCGCCGCCGAGTTTTTTTGCTTCTGCCATGGGTGCTTCTCCTTGTGAACCCGGGGTCAGATGAAATTCATCTGACCCCTTTTATCAGACTTCGGTGGTTAACCTGGGGTCAGATGAAACTCATCTGACCCCTTTTTACCCGGGATCTGGGGTCAGATGAGTGTCATCTGACCCCGACTTTAGGTGACCCCGACTTTACCGTCAGGACTTGGCAAACAGCTGGTCCAGCTTCTGCTCGAAGTCGTGGTAGTTGAGGAAATCGTACAGCTCCATGCGGGTCTGCATCAGGTCGACCACGTCTTTCTGGTCGCCTTTTTCGAGAATGTTCTGGTACACCGTCAGGGCGGCCTTGTTCATGGCGCGGAAGGCGCTGAGCGGGTACAGCACCATGGCGGCGCCAACGTCAGCCAGCTCCTGCTTGTTGTACAGGGGCGTGGCGCCGAATTCGGTGATGTTGGCCAGGATCGGTGCGTCCAGGGCATCGGCAAACGCCTGGTAATCGGACAGCTCGTGGACCGCCTCGGCGAAGATGCCGTCGGCGCCGGCGTCGATGCAGGCCCGGGCTCGGTCGATGGCCGCCTCAAGGCCCTCCTTCTGGAATGCATCGGTGCGGGCCATGATGAAGAAATCGTTGTCCTGGCGGGCGTCCACGGCGGCCTTGATGCGATCCACCATTTCTTCCTTGGAGACAATTTCCTTGTTCGGACGATGGCCGCAGCGCTTCTGGGCGACCTGGTCCTCGATGTGGACAGCGGCGGCGCCGGCACGCTCCATTTCCCGGATCGTGCGGGCGATGTTGAACGCCCCGCCCCAGCCGGTATCGATGTCCACCAGCAGCGGCAGTTTGCTGGCGGCGGTGATGCGCCGGACGTCTTCCACCACGTCGTTCATGGTGGTCATGCCCAGATCGGGCAGGCCGTAGGAGGCGTTGGCCACGCCGCCGCCGGACAGGTAAATGGCCTGGTGGCCCACCCGCTCGGCCATCATGGCGGCGTAAGCGTTGATGGTACCGACAATCTGCAGCGGCTGGTTGTCGCGAAGCGCCTTGCGGAAACGGGCGCCGGGGCTGAGAGAGTTGGGCATGTGGGCCTCCTGTCGGGGTCGATTGGGTGGTGGTCAGACGGTCATGGATCAGAGTGTCAGGGAACCGGATGTGATTTTCTGTTCGATGTTCTGTCGGGCGGCGTTGATGTGCCGTTTCATCAGAAATTCGGCCAGCTCGCCGTCCCGCTGGGCAATGGCTTCAACAATGCGGCGGTGCTCGCCGAGCGCCAGGTGCGGTCGGCCGGCGGAGGTACTGAGCCGGTATCGGTACATGCGCACCATGTAATAAAGGTCGCCCAACAGCATTTGCGCCAGCTTGGCGTTGCGGCTTCCCGTGGCGATGCGGTGATGAAAATCGTAGTCGCCCTCCGCCTGATAGTACGCCTGGCCCTGGGCTTTTTCGATCATCGCTTCATGGCTGTCCAGGGTGGCCTGGAGCCCGGCGATTTCGTCGTCGGTCATACGTTCTGCGGCCTGGCGTGCGGCCAGACCTTCCATCACTTCCCGGATGCGGTACAGCTCGAGCAGCTCGGGGGCGCTGACGGACACCACCTTGACGCCCGCGTGAGGCCGGCGCACCAGCAGCCCCCGGGACTCCAGGCGGCCAAGGGCCTCCCGCAGCGGCCCGCGGGTCAGCTGGAAGCGGGTACACAGCTCCAGCTCACCAATTTTCTCCCCGGGGGCCAGCTCACCGGTTACGATGGCCGTTTGCAGACAATCGAAGGCTTCATCGGCGCGGGTTTGGGATTGCAGGGTGGTTTCGGCCATATATTGTCAACAATCTTGGCGATATTTGACCGAATTTACGCCCTGAATGACTTTTTTGTCAACAATAAAAAGCGGCAGCTCCCCGAATTGTTAACAGAGCCGGCGGGATTTAAGACGCTACAAGATCACCCGGGATTATGCAGATCCCGGTCACCGGGCGCTGGCGGCGAATACTGGTACACCCAGGTTTCCGTCAATGGCTCGCCGTCCAGGCTCAGGTAGAGGCGAAGCTCAATCGGATCGGTCGAGTCGTCTGGCACCAGATCAAACATCGCCCGGTAACCTTCGATGGCAGACAGCGGGCGGGCCGAGGTGATCTCCACCCGCCCCCGGCTGGCCGAAATCACAGGTTTAACGTCCGGGTTCTTGCCCAACAGCGCCAGCGGCCCGCCGGCGAAGTCCACCGCAAACCGCCAGGAGAAAGTCGTCCGCTTCTTGCCGATCACACCGCCCAAACCAGTTCGGGTCGCCCGCACCGTGGCGTGTTCCCGGGGCCGGTCCGGGGCGACGGCGCCCCAGTAGAGCCGATAGGCAAACAGGTACTCCTGCCCGGCGTTGAGCGGTTCAGACGGGTGCCAGAAGGCCACGATGTTGTCGAACGTTTCGTCGATCGTCGGGATTTCCACCAGGTCTATGCTGCCCTTGCCCCAGCCCGAAGATGGCGTCACCCAGACGCTGGGACGACGGTCGTAGAAGACCCCGTCGTCCTGGTAGTGATCGAAATTTCGGTCCCGCTGCAGCAGCCCGAAGCCCCGGGGGTCGGCGTCCTGAAAGCTGCTGAAGCGGAGTGTCTGCGGGTTAACCAGCGGGCGCCATAGCCACTCGCCGTTACCCGTGTGCATGGCCAGCCCGTCCGAATCGTGGATTTCCGGCCGCCAGTCGTAGTCCATGCGCCGGCTGTTTTCCCCCACCTGGTACATGCTGGTGAGCGGTGCGATGCCTACCCGATTGATCACCCGGCGGGGGTAGAGGGCGGCGTCCACGTCCATCACCATATCCCGACCGGGATCGAGCACGAAGGCATAAGCGCCAGTCACGCTGGGCGAGTCCAGCAGCGCCCAGACCCGAAGGACGGTCTGGTCCGGCGCCGGCCGCTCCAGCCAGAACGCGGTAAACCGGGGAAACTCCTCCTCGCCGCCGGTGCCGGTATCAATGGCCAGCCCCCGGGCCGACATGCCGTACTGTTTTTCCGACCCGACCGCCCGGAAATAGCTGGCCCCCAGAAAAGCCGCCAGGTCGAGCGCGAAATCCGTGTGGTAATGAACACGGAAACCGGCAAAGCCCAGATCATCCGGCAGGTCGCCCAGGGGCTCCTTTCCGGTGTAGTCAAAATAGTCCGGGTCGTAGGCCAGCGCGGTGGCTTTACCGTCCGACACCTCGAAGATGTCCACCGGCGCCTGGAAATACAGGCCCAGATGAAACAACTGCACCTGAAAGTTGGAGGAGGCCTGTCGCCACAACGCTTTTTCCGGCCGAAAGCGTATGGCCTGGTAGTCGTCCCAACTGAGACGTTTGAGTACGGCGGGGATGTCCCCCTTATGATCCTGATAGGCCTGCCCGGCCAGATGCCGCGCCTGACCTTTGAGCCAGGCATAACTGAAATCGTCAACCTCGGGTAATGGCACCCGCTCGGCCGCACCCGATCGCCCGACCGCCAGGGTAGGAAACGCCGCACCGCCGGCCATCAGCATCAGCCACTTGATCAACGCTCTCCGGTCCATTCTCCGGCCTCCTCTGATGTTCAGGGCGCAGTATCGTCCTGCAGCCTGGCTAATCGTTTTATGCAGCGGCCCCAGTGGCCGTCCGGGCGGGCACACCAGGCCCCGTGATGCAGTTGCTCCAGCGACTCGCGATCCTGCATCAGCTGGCTGAGAGCCAGGGGTGACAGGCCGTCCGGCCCCTCTGAAAGGCACTGCTGAACCCAGGCATCCAGGCGCTCCCGTCGTGCCGGAGCGGCGTGATGCCGGGCCAGGGCGCGGTGCAGGCGATTGGCAGCCGGATCAAGCACGGCCCGTTCCACAGGCCGCATGGCTCCTTCGCCCGGCAGGGCGGCGCGAAAGGCCTCGGCGTCGGTCAGCACGCCCAAGGTTTGGTGCTCCTCCGGAATCCGCAGCAAACCGCGCGCTTTCAGCCACTGCCCGACCAATACCCGGCTCAACAACACGGAGGTCGGTACCGCCAGAATCAACGGCAGCGCCACCGGCAGGGACCAGAAAAAAAAGAGCCGGTCCAGCGACCAGGCAAACGCCGACCAACCCGTGGCAATGAACATGCCCCAGACCTGCTGGCGAAACGCCTCGCGCCAGGTCGTTTCCTCGGTCCGGTTCTGCCCCGCCCATTTCAGCGATACGTTGAACAGGGCGGCGAGCACAAAGCGGCTGTGGGCCAGCATCCGCACCGGCGCAAGCAACACAGACGCCGCCACCTCCAGCAGCACACTGGCGGTCAGCCGGAGCGCACCACCGAATCCACGCATCAGCCGGTGGATCATCGCGTCCAGCAGCGCCAGCACTTTGGGCAGAAACAGCAAGGCGGCGGTACTCAACGCCAGGGCCAGGGCCCAGTCCGGCCGCCACTCCGGCCACAGTGGGAACGGCCCCTGGTGGCCTTCCGGGAAATAATCAATGGGCGCCAGGGTCATCCGTGCCGCCTCGAGCGTGGTGCAGGCCAGGAACAGCAGCCACAGGGGCGACGCCAGATACGCCATGATGCCGTTGAGAAAGGCCATGCGGTGGGCAAACCGGATACCAGGCTCCGTGAGCAGCAACCAGAGATGCTGCAGGTTGCCTTTGGCCCAGCGGTTGTCCCGCATGAGTTCGTCGGACAGCGTGGGCGGGGATTCTTCGAAACTCTCCGCCAGCGTCGGCTCCAGCCATACCTCGTAGCCGGCACGCCCCATGTACGCGGCCTCCACGAAGTCGTGGCTCATGATCGGCCCGCCAAAAATGCCGGGGCCGGTCAGCTTTCTCAGCCCGCAGAAACGCATGAACGGGTGCACCCTCAGGATGGCGTTGTGGCCCCAGAACGCCGCCTCCCCGAGCTGAATTGCCGCCAGCCCGGCCGAAAACAGCGGTGAGTAAAAGCGGTTGGCAAACTGCTGCAACCGGGCAAACATGGATTGGCCGTTGATGACGTTCGGATTGGTCTGGAGGATGCCTACGCGAGGCTCCCGCTCCATCAGTTGAACCATCGTGCGGATGGTCTGGCCACTCATCAGGCTGTCGGCATCGAGGACCACCATATACTCGTACTCGGCGCCCCAGCGCCGCAGGAAATCGGCGATGTTTCCGCTCTTGTAATTCAGGTTCACCGAACGGCGGCGGTAGAACAGCCTGCCCTCGGCCCCCAGCTCACGGACCAGGCGGTGCCAGGCAACCTGCTCTTCGAGCCAGGTGTCCGGCCGGCGGCTGTCGGAGAGAATAAAGAAATCGAATGACTCGAGCTGACCGCTGCGTTCCAGATCCCGATAGACCGCCTTGAGGCCGCTCAACGTCCAGTGCACTGGCTCATGATAAACCGGCATGACGATGGCCGTCCGGGCCAGGGGCGTTGCCGCCAGGGCCTCCGGCGCGTGCCGGCGCATCAATGAGTGGCGGTCGCCCCCGGTCAGGCGAACCAAAAATCCAAACACCGCCACCCAGAACCCGACGGCAATCCAGCTATAAAGCAGCGCAAACAGTGCCAGGATCAGCAGCTCCAGGGTGGTGCCGCCGTGATACGGCAGCACGCCGAGCAGGTAATAGCCGGCAGCGGCGGTCTGGCCCACCAACAGCAGGATCAGAAGACCACGGCGGACCCTCGCCACGGCCCGCCACCGTGGCCGTGACGCCGCGCTGGGGCTGGCCGCCGCCTCAGTCTGGCCGGACATAACCAACGCTCCGGCGGCGAATGGGTGGGAAAGCTTCGGGCGGGGCAACCACGGGCAGCTGGAAGTAATCCGGCAATCGCGCCATGGCGAGCGGCATCAGACGGTCGATGTCAGCGCTCTGCCCGCTGTCGGCGACCGCGTCATCGATCAGGCGCAGCAGCGAGCGGTAGCGCTCGGCGGTCATCTCGACGCCGGACTCGCGCAGGTACGTAAAGATCCGGTTGAACACGTCCTGGTAAACGGTATCGGCCATGGGATTGCTCCTTCCCTGGTGACGGCTTAAGGATAGGGCTACTGGCGACGTTTTCTTTCGTCGCTGTCCGGACCCAGAAGGTAGGTCCAGGTTTCGCTGACCGGTTTGTCATCCAGTTTCAGGGCCGCCCGAAGCTCGAGTGGCTTGCCCTCTTCCGGGCGCGCCAGCACCGATAGCCGCCAACCATGGTCGCCATCGATGTACTCGACAAAGTGCTCCAGAATCTCGGCGTTGCCGGTAGCGCTGACGTCACTCACAACCGCAGCGTTCGCGCCCAGCTTCCCCAACGGCCCACCCTTGAAATCCACAATGAAGCGGTAGGTGCCTCCGGCGTCGCTGCCCTCAAGCCCGCCGTCTCCGACAAACGTTCGGGTGGCACGGGCCAGCGGGCTGCCGGGCACATCGGGCCCGCCAAACAACAGCGAATAGCTGAAGTCACGGCGGTCCCCGGCCGCCACCGCCTGTTTCGGCTTCCAGAAGGCCACGATGTTGTCGTTCACCTCCGACGCCGACGGAATCTCAACCAGAACCACTTCCCCGCTTCCCCAGGACTCTCCGGGTTCAACCCAGGCGCTGGGGCGCAGATCATAGCGCGCTTCGGTGTCCTCAAATCGGTCAAACGACTGGTCCCGCTGAAGCAGCCCGAAGCCACCCAATCCCTTGACCTGATAAAACCCCATCTGCAGTTCACCCGGGTTCACCAGCGGGCGCCACAGCCATTCATCGGTGCCGGCATCGTGGATCAGCAACCCATCTGAATCATGCACCTGGGGCCGCCATTGCCCCAGCGGCCGAGGCGTATTTTCACCGTAAAAAAACATGGAGGTCAGCGGCGCGATACCCGCCTGGGCGACACTGGCGCGGAAGAACAACCGGGCCTGGACCTTCAGTTGCAACGCCTTGCCAGGCCGCACCTCAAACCGATAGGCCCCGGTCAGGCTCGGACTGTCCAGCAGACCATACACCACCATCACATCGCTGCCGCCTTTGGGACGTTCCAGCCAGAACTCCCGGAACACCGGAAACTCTTCCCCCGACGGCAGGCCCGTGTCGACGGCCAGGCCCCGGGCCGAAAGCCCGAAACGCTCACCGGCGCCAACCCCCCGGAAATAGCTGGCGCCGGCAAACGTCAGGAACTGGTTCTGCGCCTTCGGACCGTCGAGGGGATAGGTCAGCCTGAAGCCTGCGTAACCCAGGTCCGCCGGCACGCGCCGGGCCAGATCGTCGCTCGGGTAATCAAACAGGGATTTGTCGAAATTCAGCGCGTGGACGCCTTCGCTATCGACCTGGTGGAGCGTCACCGGATACTGATAGACATTGCCCGCCGGCACCATCATCACATGGAACCGGGTGCTGCCACCCCGCCAGAGGCTGTCTTCAGGGCGAAATCGAATCGCCTGATAGGTATCGTAGCTCAGTTTCCTGAGAAACTCAGGCGCGGGCTTGGGGGCGTGATACTCCGTGTTTGCAAGGGCTTCGGCTTGCTCAGTGACATCGTCAAAATCAAACGCGCCCGCAGAACCGGACAGTGTCAACAACAGAAAAAAAGACAGGCAGGAGGTCAGATTCCCCGGCGGCATACTACAAACTCCCTTTTCTCGATACCTTGACTCTATCACCCATCCCGCAGAACGCCACAAGTGACAACTTGGTAAGCGTCGGGACTGTGGTCAGATGCCCAGAACGAGAGATAGGGAAACGTCGGGGCGGGCCGGTACGGCAAGGTCCGGACGGTCAGACTCCAGCAGTCGGCCGACGGTCAGGTTGGCGGACATCTTCCGGGCCCGCAGCGTCAGGGACACCTCCCCCGCGCTGACGCTCGCGAACCGCCGGTCATGAGCGTCGCCAACCGGCGACCAGCCCTGCATAACGGCCACGGAGATCCTGGACCGGAACCGGTCCATCAGCGGAAGGCCATAGGTTGGGCTTAGGGCCTGCATTCGCACCCATCCGCCCTCGGCGCCGTATACCGTGTGGCCATCGAAGCCCGACATCAGGCCCGCACCGCCGACCTGAATCTGTTCGTCGTCGGGCAGATCACCTGGCGCCAACTGATAGCGACCGCGAACGCCCAGATGCCAGCGGTGCCAGGGGCGACCGGCCGAGGCGTCCAACGCGAGCTTCTGGTAACGGTTGCGATAGGCTTGGCTGTCGTCCGCGCTCACCACCTGCTCGTACTGGACGCCACCCACGGCCGTTACCTGCGCTGAGGCCGCCAGGCCGCCGGGTAACGACCCGTCAACGGCGCACTGGAGACCGACACTGGAGTGCTGGCGACGGGTATCCCCGACCCACTGGGACTGTTCATAATCGCTGACGTGACTGCCCGAGTACTGGGCGATCTGCCGGAAACCGATGCCGGCCAGCGATCCCAGGTTCCGGGAAGACGACACATGAACACCCCGGTATTGTCCGCTACCATCCAGCTGTCGGTCCGTTTCCCGGAGCACGTTCTGATATTGCCGGCGCTCGGCCGAAAACTGCCACTCGTTTCCGGCCAGCGGCATCGTGTAATTCACGGTAAGGGACTGCTGCTGGTCGCCGAGCTTCCGGGACGCAGAGTGGCTAAAGTGAAGATCCAGCGTGTTCTGGGACACGAGGATGTCCCGGCCAACAAGGTTCAGGTCGCCCGCCGTCTGGTCGTCGCCCTGGCGGGTGTCACCGGACACCGAGAGGCGCGGCGACAAGTAGTCGCTGACAGCGTCGAGCGCGCTTGCCGCCTCGGACACCCACTGGCCCGCCGGCGGGAGCGGCACAGCGGGCAGCCCTGCCTGGGACACCAGGGGCCACCCACCGGCCAATGCCGCCGCCAGCACGCTGAATATGCGTAAAAACACGCTCCGGCCCCCCAAAAACCATGACAGAGCCTTTATATCGGAAGGGGCAAACCCGGTACAGGTCCGGTTTCCAATGGTTACAAATTTAATACGCAATTCAATGGGATAAATATGATTCCTAAGGCGACATTTGAAGAATTTCCTGGGTCGCCCGGCCGAGTGATTACGCCTTTTTCAGGAACACCAAGCACCTTTACATATTGGGCGCGCAATTAGGGTAAACTCACAAATTCAACCGTTTGACACCGGTCAGGGTCACCTGTGAACGGATCACTCATGCTCTGCGCCAACTTCTAAGGACGACTGGAATGATCAAGAAATGCCTGTTCCCCGTTGCCGGTTACGGCACCCGTTTCCTGCCGGCCACCAAGGCCATGCCCAAGGAAATCCTGCCCATCGTGAACAAGCCGCTGGTGCAGTACGGCGTTGAGGAAGCGGCGGCCGCCGGCATCCACGAGTTCGGGTTTGTGACCGGCCGGGGCAAGCGGGCCATCGAGGACCATTTCGACATCAGCTACGAGCTGGAGCACCAGATTGCCGGCTCCGGCAAGGAAGATCTGCTCACGTCCATCCGCGACCTGATTGACCAAAACACCTTTGCCTTCACCCGCCAGAACGAGATGAAGGGCTTGGGCCACGCCATCCTCACCGGCCGCAACCTGGTGGGCGACAACCCGTTCGCCGTGGTTCTGGCAGACGATTTCTGCCTGGGGCCGGACGGCGAGGACGGTGTACTGGCGCAGATGGTGAAGCTTTATAACCAGTTCCGGTGCTCCATTGTTGCCATTGAGGAAGTGCCGGCGGACGAAACCCACAAGTATGGGGTGATTGCCGGTGAATCCATGAAGGAAGGCCTGTTCCGGATCACCGACATGGTGGAGAAGCCGGCCCCGGAGGACGCCCCCAGCAACCTGGCCATCATCGGCCGCTACATCCTGACCCCGGACATTTTTGACATCCTGGAGCGCACCCCGGCGGGCAAGAACGGCGAAGTACAGATTACCGACGCCCTGCTGGAGCAGGCCCGCAACGGCTGTGTGCTCGCTTACCAGTTCAAGGGCCGTCGGTTCGATTGCGGCAGCATTGACGGGTTTGTGGAAGCCACCAACTACGTCTACGAAAATATCTACAAGAAGGGCAAATAAGCCCTCCTCGGTCACCGGGCAGGCTCCGGCCGCCGGTGGCTGGTGATTCAAACGGGAATTGCGTCGTACAAATCACCGGGAGGGCTACGCTCCCGGACCGATTTTAACAGGACAGATGCACCGCCATGACGGACCGCCTTGCCCAGACCGATGACCGATGCCACCGCCTGTTCCAGGCCGGCAACCCCTGCAGCGAAGACCTCGAAGCCGTGTTCCGCAACCTGTGTCAGCCGCTGCCGGCCAGCGGCCGGCCCCGTGTGATTGCGCAACTCGGCCAGAGCCTCGACGGCCGGATTGCCACAGTCACTGGCTGCTCCCGATTCATCAACGGCGAGGACGGCCTCACCCACCTGCATCGCATCCGCGCCCTGTGCGACGCCGTGGTCGTCGGAGCAGGCACCGCCCTCGCGGACAATCCCCGCCTGACGGTCCGCCGGGTACACGGGCCTCAACCGGTCCGGGTGGTGATTGATCGTCACCGCCGGGTGCCGCAGACACACCATCTGTTCACCGACGGCGAGGCACCAACCCTGCGCCTGGTGGCGGGCGATTACCGGGCGCCGGAGCAACTGCCCGACCTTGAGGGCGTTCAGGAGGTCCCCTGCCTGGCAGACGACGCCCGCCTGTGCCCTCACACCGTGTTGCGGGTGATGGCGGATTACGGCCTGATGCGGGTGTTTGTGGAAGGCGGCGGTGTCACGGTATCGTCTTTCCTGCACGCAGGGCTGATCGACAGCCTGCATGTGCTGGTGGCGCCAATGATCATTGGCAGCGGCCGCCCGGCCTTTTCACTGCCGGAAATCGATCAGTTGGACGATGCTCTGCGACCAAACGCCCGATGCGTCAATCTCGGCAGCGATATGCTGTTTGCCCTGGATTTTCCAGAGTCGGGATCGGCGTCGATGCCCGAGGAGGCTGGCGCCGCCACATCAGCAGCCCCGGCAGGCTCGCCAGCAGCACCATCACCCCGTAGCTGAGGCTTACGGCAACCCCCTGCTCTGCCGGCAGGCCGGCCCAGGGCCAGAGCACCGCCGCCGCACCCTCACGAACGCCCCAGCCGGCCACGGTGACCGGGAGCACCATGCTCAGCAACAGCAGACTGCCGAGGGCCGCCCACAGAACCCCCGCGCCAAAATCAGCCACAAACCCGGCCTGCCAGGCCAGCATCACAAATACCGACAGGTAGCTGGCCACCACCGCCAACGAACTGATGCCCTGCAGCGCAATGGCGGGCCAGCGCCACAGAGCCTGCACCACATCGCCACGGAACCGACTCAACCAGCCCTGGCAGAACCCTGAGCGCCCCAGGCGCCAGAACAGCCCAAGAGCCAGCAGGAGCACCACCGACAACACACCCGGCCCAAAGCCCTGGCTGCTGGCCGTACCGCCCTCCAGCCGAGGCTCCCCGCGCCCCAGCCACAACCACACCACCGCCGGCGCCACAACGGCCGCCAGGGCCAGTTGGCCAGAGAAGCGCTCGATGACGACCGCGTGGGCCGCCGACACCCGTTGGCCGGTACTGAGCCCGCTTCGCCAGGCCCGATGGGCGTCACCCATCACCCCGCCGGGCAGCACCTGGTTCAGAAACGTGGCCAGATAATACTCGGCCATGGCGGAACGCCAGGCCATGGGCACCCCCAAGCGCCCAAGGGTATACCGCCAGCGCCAGG
Organism: Marinobacter sp. C2H3; assembly: GCF_037080155.1. Classification (NCBI taxonomy): domain Bacteria; kingdom Pseudomonadati; phylum Pseudomonadota; class Gammaproteobacteria; order Pseudomonadales; family Marinobacteraceae; genus Marinobacter; species Marinobacter sp. C2H3. The sequence continues at coordinate 274,549 of NZ_JBBBNZ010000002.1, forward strand.
CGGACACCGCCACCTGGACCAATCCGGCGGCCAGAGACGCCAGAATCACCCACAGGGCGCCTGGGCTCTGTACCATTTGCGCAAGCCGTTGCGCCAGCGCCTGGATATCCAGGTGCCATGCCACCAGCCCCAACAGGGCAAGGGCAACCGGCCATTTCAGCCAGCGCCACCAGCGCGCCGCCCGATACGCCATGGCTCAGGGCTTCTCCCAGACGGCCGGGGGCAGCGCCAGCAAATCCTCGTGGCCGACCCGTACCTGAAGCTGGCCGGCGCCCAGGGCCGCCATACGGTCCTCAAACCAGCGGTCAATGACGCCGAGCTGGTCGGGGGCTTCGGCGGCGGCCGCGTCTCTCCAGCCCTGCACGAGAGGGCGGATGAGCCCGGCGTCCGACGGGTCCGATGCGGCCAGATGCCAGTCGCTGGCCGCTCGAGTGACCCGGTAATCTGACGCCGCCAGCCCCCGCGCCAGTACGTCGGTGGCCGCCGGGCCGAGCGCAGCGCCGGTGCCTTTGTCCCGGTGCTGGTGTCGGTTTATCCATTCTCGTATCCGATGGTCCTCCGGGTGTGCCGGGGCCAGCTCGATGTCACCGGCGTAACTGAGCACAATCAGAATCGCCGCCTGCCGCCGAACCACTGCGCCCACCAACGCGTCCAGCCAGTCTGGGGATACCAGGTCGATCAGTGCCGAGGCAGTCAACAGGTCCATGGGCGCGGCCAGCAGCGTTGCCATGTTGGCCGCTACCAGCGGCTGGCCCAGGGTCGAAACCGGCACGTCCATGAGGCGCAGGCGGGCAACGGCCTGGCGGCGCAGAACAGGGTCCGGCTCAATCAACGTCCACTGGTGTGGCAGGGGTAATCTGGGGGTCAGGTACACCGGGTTTGAGCCCAGCCCGGTGCCTACGTCGACGAGCATCAACGGGTCGTTCAGTGGGTCCCGTTTGCGGCTCCCATAGCGTTGGCCTAGCCAGTTCACCAGCTCGGCTGTGAGGGGTTCCGAACGTGCCCGGTGATCAGCGCTTTCCCTGGCCGTCAGCCAGTCCGCGCCGAACAGGCTGTCCTCGGAGAGCTGCACCAGGCGGCCCAGGCCCTCGAGAAAATCCCGGGCGGTATCGGACCAGTATCGGCAGCTCGCCGCGACCACATCGTCTTTGCGCAGAGCCGGAGGCGATGACAGCCATTGTTGCAATCTCTGGCTCAGTGCCTCCACATCGCCCGCCGGGTAAAGCGAGACCCTGGGGGTACGGTGCAACCGGCGAAGCGCTCCGCCGTCCGAGCTGATCACCGGCAGGCCGTCCGCCAGGGCTTCGTCGATGGCCATGCCGTACCCCTCGTACACGGACGGAAACACAAAGCCGTCCGCCCAGGCGTACCAGGCCTGAAGGTTGGGTTCGTCAACCTCACCGATCAGGCTCACCCGCGCGTCAAGCCCCGCCCGTTGAATGGCGGACCGCACCGTGTCCGCGTAGGCCTTGTCACGGTCCGTAGCGCCAACGAGGGCACAGTGCCAGGGCTGATCCGCCAACGGTGCCAGCGCCTCCACCAACTGATGCTGGGCCTTGCGGGGCGACAGCTGCGCGACGCACAGCCACAGCGGCCGCTGGCCGGTCCAGGTGGCCGCTGTGGCGCCAGCGGACGGACGCTGCCCCGGGTTATCGACACCCGGCATGGCCGTCGCCAGCCGCTCCGGCGCCACGCCATAATCCGCCAAACGCTGACGGGTTTCATGGCTGGTGGTGATCACGCCCACAACGGACGCCAGGGCCTGCCGCTCAGACTGGTAGAACCACGCACGCGCCTCTGGCGCCAACCCGGTCTCGTCCGCCAGCGGGTGATGCACCAGCGCCAGCAGGCGAAGTCGTTCGCTGTGCCGGGCTACCACGTCGGGCAGCCCGCCCATGGCCAGACCGTCAAGAACCGCCAAGGCGCCGTCCGGCAGCGCCGCCAGCGCCTGGTCCAGGGCACCCACCGCCACGTCGTCCGGCCGTGGGAATCGCCCCTCAAGACCCGAAACCGACGCCGGATGGCCTGCCTCGCAGAACGCTTCGACCAGCTTGCGCACATACCGGTAGCCGCCGGTGTTCTGGTCGGGATCACCGGGCACCAAAAAGTGGAGGGTTGCCAGTGCGTGGGCCTCGGCGTTGGCCGGGCTGGACGACGGCCCGGTGCGTTCAGGCTCAGAGCGGGCCATGGTAGCGGGCCCGGGCCACGTGGGATTCGTGCAGCTCCACGGTCAGGCCGGTCAGTTCCCTGGCGCCAGCCCCGAGCCGACCTTCGCGGATGGCATCGGCCATGCGGCCGAACACCACCCAGGCCATAAACTCCGTGGTGGTGTTTCGGCCGTGGAATTCGGGCACATCGTCCAGGTTTTTCAGGTTGAACTCCGCCAGGACCTCGTGGAGCACGGTGGCGGCAAGGCCGATGTCCACCACCAGATTGTCCTCATCTAGCCGTTCCCGTTCGAAGGTCACGTCCACGACATAGGTCGCGCCATGGACGCCCTGGGCCGGGCCGAAAATCTCACCCCGGAAGCTGTGGGCGATCATCATATGGTCTCGAACGGTGAGAGTGAACATGAACTGTCCTCAGTCGATAATGAATAGTGAGTTGAACGTCATTCGTCCGCAGCCGGATACCGAAGGCGGTGGCACAGGGTATCAGCGCCACCGGCAAGAACGTCCCGGGCCCGCGTCGGCCAGTCCGAAAAACGCGACTCGCCGGAGATCAGCGCATCAAGGGCCGGGTCGTTCAACAGGTTCAGGGCCAGGGCCAGACGCTGACGGTGTGTCCAACGGGACCGGCGCGTAGCCGGCAAAGTGCCAACCTGGCTGGAGATCAGTTGCAGACGCCGGGCGTGGAACGCCTCCCCGAGCGGCACCGACACAGGCCGATTCCCGTACCAGCTCATTTCCACCACCCGGGCTTCCACGCCCGACATGGATAACGCCGTGGCCAGCCCGGCGGGGTGCCCCGAGCAATGGAACACGACGTCGTGATCGTCGGCCAACGCGTCATCGGGCCCGCTCAACGGCTGAAAACCAACGCCCAGGGCCTCAGCGGCGATGTGTCGTTCCGATCGGACATCCAGGCCAGTTACCCGCGTGCCCGGAATTTGCCGGGCCAGCCACGCCACCAGAAGGCCGACGACGCCAAGCCCCACGACGGCAATGCGGTCGCCCAGCGACGCACCTGAATCCCACAGCCCGTTGATCGCGGTTTCCAGGTTGGCGGCCAGCACCGCCCGTTCCGGCGGGACGCCGGCGGGCAGCGGGTGTACCCAGGTTTCGGGCACCTGATAGACATCCTGATGTGGATGAAGACAGAACACCGTCTGCCCCCGGAGCCGCTCAGGCCCTTCCACCACACGGCCAACGCTGGCGTACCCGTATTTCACGGGAAACGGAAAATTCCCGGCCTGGAAGGGTGCCCGCATCCGTTGGTATTCCGTGGCCGGCACCTGCCCGTGAAACACCAGCGATTCCGTACCCCGGCTGACCCCGGAGAACAGGGTCTGGATGGTGACCTGCCCGGACAGCGGCTCCAGTTGCTCCTCGCGCAATGCCCCCTCCCCTGGGGCGAGGGTCCAGAAAGCCTTGGCTGTCTGCATGTGCACTCCTCGTTTGAATGGTCCAAGCCGCCAGTCCCTGGCTGACGCGTCAGCAATCTGCGCCGGCAAAAACCGCGTATGTCCGAACGGGCCAGTGATACACTGATAAGGCACTGGTCTGGAACGCCCGCCCGATGTCCGGCCTGGGAATCGTTCGCTGAAAGCATACGCTGAGGATAGCCGATGGACCTTCCGTCACCACAGTCCCGCTTCGTTCCAACCCTCTGGATGGACTTGGCCTGGGGCGCGCTCGTGGTGGTGGCCCTGGCCCTGGTGATGGTGGATCTGGCCAACGTCGCCCTGGTGGCCACGGCCCTTCCCCTGGGGCTTTACGCCCTGGTGGCCGCGCTGATCGGTCGCTACTGGCCGGCGCACAAGGACTTTGGCTGGCCGAACAGGGTGTCCCTGCTGCGCGCGGCTCTGGTGTGCACCTTGCTGGGCAGCACGATCCACTTGCCGTCGTCCTTCAACTGGTTGCTGGTGTACCTGCCCCTGGCGTTAACGGCCCTTGCCCTGGATGGCGTGGACGGTTACGTCGCCCGGCGCACCCGACAGCAAACCGCCTTCGGCGCCCGCTTTGACATGGAGCTGGACGCCCTGTTTATTCTCGGCCTGAGCGCCGCCGCCTGGACTCTCGACAAAGCCGGCCCCTGGGTGCTGCTGATCGGCCTGATGCGCTACGGCTTCGTTTTCGCCATGGCCCTCTGGCCGTGGCTCCGTCAGCCACTACCGGAGCGCTTCCGGCGCAAGACCGTGTGTGTCTGGCAGGTCGCCACCCTCCTGATCGTGTTACTGCCCGTTATCCCGCGAGTGGTGACAACGCCGGCGCTGGCATTGTCCCTCGCCCTACTGGCCTGGTCCTTTGCATTGGACGCGGTCTGGTTGCGCCGGCACCGCCAGTAATCGCCATTTTGTGAACCGCCCCACAGTCCTGACACATTCTGTTACAAAAGCCCCCGTTCCCCTTTGCCCGGCCAAACCGTCCGGGGGTATGGTCGTCTGATCACGCATCACCCGATAAAACAACAACAGGAACGGTGTCATGACGGGCAAAGTGCTGTTGGCACTGGCGGTGGTCGCCTCCACCGTGACGGCCACATCGGTCTACCTGATGGCGGACAACGACGGCCGGTTTGCCTGGGGCCACGCAGGCACTGCAGCCCCACCGGCAGTGGCCGCCCCGACAACGACTACCCTGCAACAAAGCACACCCGCCGCTCCTGCGCCGCTGAACCCCGAGACCGCAGCCCTGGGCGCTGCCCTCAGTGTGGTGGCCGATCAGTATGAGCAAACCGTGCGCTACCCGCCCTACTCCATTCCGCTGACACCGGCCCAGGCAGCCGCCTACGACGGCAACACCTATCACCCGGTTGGCCTGCCCCTGGAAGGTGGGGGCCACTTTACCGTCAGCCTGGACCGATACCGGTTTACCCGAGGCGATGACATTGTGGTGGTGGCCACTTTGGACGGTCCCCAGGTGGTCGGCCAGACGCTCACGGCCACACTTGAGCACCAGCCAGACCGTAAAACCGCCGGCTCGGCCCGCCTGACCGCCACCGGTGACGGGTATTTCGAGGGTGTGCTGTCCTCCGACGAAGACCCTGGCGAGTATCACCTGATCGTCGAGGCCCAGGTGGACGGGCAGCCGGTACGTCACGCCAGCACCCTCACCATCGAACCGGAGCTGGGCGACTTTGGCGGCCTGGACGACCCTTACGTCAGCAACAACAACCTGGTGATCCCGGTTGAATTTTCCCCTGACCACAGCGGCACCTATGCGCTTTCCGCCCAGCTTTACAACGGTACGACGCCGATCGCCCAGCTTCAGGAAGAGCAGGCCATGAGCTCCGGCAAGGGCACGTTCAAACTCCGCGCCCACGGCACCGTGCTGGCCAACCAGACGGTGTCCGGCCAGCTTCAGTTGCGCAACCTGATGGTGCGCGAGCTGCCGGAGCGACCAGGCGATCGCACCCATTACGGCTACGGACCGGAAGACGGTTACCGGTTCACGCCGCCGGACCTGGACGCGCTGTCCGATACCCCGGCGGCCAACCCCGAATCGGCACTGCGGGCCCAGATGCTAAGGCAACTGGCCGGCAAGTTCCGGTAACTCCGGGCACGCCCCGGACCGGCTGGCGCCGGGCTGTACCTGTTCGCGGCGGGCCTGAAGCGCCGCCAACAGGGTGAACATCTCCACACAAAAACAATGCGAGAAAAACGGAGCAACCCATGAACCTACGGAAATCTGTAAAGGCCTGTACCCCCGCCCTGGCCCTGGCGCTCACCGGCAGCCTGTTCGCCGGCGCGGCCCACGCTCAGCTTGGCGGCCACAACGTGATCCTGGTCCACGGCTTCATGATGGACGATCTCTCCAATCCGCCCCAGAGCTTCGCGGAAGTGCAGCAAGCCGGTGCGGACAACTGGCGGGATTTCTGGCTGAGCCGGGCCGAGGCCCGCATCGACTGGGCCAGCAACGGCCGAGTTGAAGGCACCATCGCCCAGCAGGCGTACCAGCAGGTGCGTCAGATCAGTCAGCAAGGCCTGTGCAATAACTACTGCATCATCGTGACCCACTCCACCGGTGATCTGGTCACTCGCTACGTGCTGGCCAACCAGGCCCGCTGGCTGCAGGCCGAGGGCCTTCAGCCCCTGAAAATCCTCACCACCATTGACCTGGCCGGCGCCGGCGGCGGCACCGAACTGGCAGACCTGGCCCTGAGCATTGCCTACAACGACAGCTGGTACAACTGGCCGGTCAAGCAGGCGGTCAAAGCCTTTACCGGGATCGATCCGCAGCCGGGCAAACTGGGCGTGGTCAATGATCTGCAGACCAACGCCGCCCGTAACCTGGCGGTCAGCCCCAACAGCATTCCCCGGCTGCGTTCGGTGGGCGGCGGTTCCTCCTACGGCGGCATCACCAAGCCGTTCATCGCCGGCACCGATGACGGCGTCGTGCCCACCCACTCCGCCTGTGGCGCCACCACCGCTGACGGCATCGACTCCTGCTCAAACAGCCTGACCCTGGGCGGCAAGTTCACCAGCACCAACGGCCCAGATGGCCTGTACTACAACCATTATCCCGTCCTGATGACCGAGGGCCTGTCCCACGGCGGCCAGTTGGGCACCGAAACCGGCAACATTGCCGTGCCGGTGGTGAACAACGTCACCCTGGGTGATGTGCGCGTGGATTTCGCCAGCCGCACCTACAACAAGCGGGCCTGGTGGCAACTGTGGGGCGCGGGCGACAAGTACATTGAAGTCCCGGGATCAGACCAGACGGACGTTTCCAGCCTGATCTACAGCACGCTCAACAACTAACCAGCAGACGCCAACGACCGGCCACAAGCCGGCGATCCGCGCTGGCCGGTTACCCACCGGCAGCAAATGGCGCCCGGGCTCAGGGAAGAGCCCACGATCCCTTCGAGTTTCCCTCACTTTCCTTTTTAGGTTGCAACCTATAGATTGGTTCGTCTCCGATTCACTCCGATGCCGCGCACCATGACCGACGCTCAAAAATCCGACTTCCTGCTGGTAGGGGTGACCCTGCTGGCTGCCGTCAGCTGGATCTTTTCCAAGGAAGCCATCCTGCTGATGCCGCCCCTGCTGTTCATGGCGCTGCGCTTTTTGATTGCCGGCCTGGTTCTGGCCCTGGTGGCCTACCCGTCCCTGCGGCGGCTGTCAGCGGACCAGATTCGCCGAAGCCTGGGCGTGGGCCTGGTGTTCGGTATTGCCATGAGCCTGTGGATCATGGGGCTGGTGAACATCGAAAGCATGGGCGAAGGCGCCTTCCTGACCAGCCTGGGCGTGGTGATTGTGCCGATTATTGCGAGGCTGGTGTTCCGGGAAGCCCAGCCCGCCAGCACCTGGCTGGCGATTCCCATCGCAGTGAGCGGCCTGGCCCTGCTGTCCCTGAAAAACGGTTTCCGGCCGGAGGCGGGACAACTGTTTTTCGTGGCGGCAGCCACCATTTTTGCCCTCTACTTCACCCTGAACACCCGCACCGCCAACCAGCGCACCGTGATTAACCGCCGTGGCGAAACGGTGGAAAAAGCGAAGGTGCCCGCCCTGCCCCTGACCGCCATGGCACTGACCACCGTCGGCCTGGTCACGCTCACCGAATCCGCCGTGCTGGAGCCCTGGCTGGCCACCTTCCAGCAGGCACCGGCCAACCTGATCGGCTGGGTGCTGGCAAGCGCCCTGATCGGCACCGCCGGCCGTTTCCTGGTGCAGACGTTTGCCCAGAGCCTGTCCGCCCACAGCCACGGCGTGGTGATTCTGGTGTTGGAACCGGTATGGGTGGCGTTGTTCGCCGCGCTCTGGTTCGGCGAGACCATGTCGCCCCTGCAACTGGCCGGCTGCGGCCTGATTCTGGCGGCGCTGATCGTCAACCGCTGGGCCGCTCTGAGCAAGGCGCTCAAGCAGGCCATGCGGCGTCGAAATTTGCCGGAAAACGGTTGACACCGATTCGGGAAAACCGTAAATTGCGTCCCCGTTGCAGGACACAGGACCATAGCTCAGTTGGTTAGAGCGCTACCTTGACATGGTAGAGGTCCCCAGTTCGAATCTGGGTGGTCCTACCACTTCTGCAAGAAAAGTCAGTGACTTACGCCCTCCGTAAGAACTGGCTTTTTTTATGCCCGGAATCTCCGTGCGTGTTTACTGATGGCTGCAAGCGTCAGCCAGAAGCCCCATCCACGACACCCTCGTCCTTCAGAGCCTGTATCTGCTCCTCGGACAACCCCAAAGCATCCAGAACCTCACGGGACTGTTCCCCGAGAAGTGGCGGCGCCGAGCGATAGGCCACCGGCGTCCGGCTGAACTTGAGGGGATTTCCGACGGTCGGAACCGGACCCATTGCCGGATGATTCAACTCGCCTTTCAGGCCACGGGCAAGCACCTGAGGATCGGAAAACACCTTGTCGATCGTGTTGACGGGACCACAGGGAACGCCCGCCTTTTCCAACAAACCGACCCATTCATCGGTGGGGCGCATGACGGTGGACTGCCGGAGCAGCGGCACCAGGACAGTCCGATGGGTCACCCGTGACCGGTTCGTTCTGAAGCGCTCGTCGCTGGCCCATTCCGGGTGCCCCAGCACCTCGCACAGGCGCGCAAACTGCTCATCGTTGCCGACCGTCAGCACCATGTCACCGTCCGCGGTGGGAAACGCCTCATAAGGCACGATACTCGGGTGCGCGTTGCCCATGCGCTGGGGAACGGCGCCGCTGGTGAGGTAGTTCATGGCCACATTGGCGAGGGAGGCGACCTGGACATCCAGCAACGATGTCTCGACGTGCTGGCCCTCGCCGGTTCGCTCCCGGTGACGGAGCGCAGCGAGAATGCCGATGGTCGCGTAGAGGCCCGTCATAATGTCCGTCATGGCCACGCCGACCTTCATGGGGCCCGCGCCAGGGGCACCGTCCGGCTGACCGGTGATGCTCATGAGCCCGCCCATGGCCTGAATCAGAAAATCGTAACCAGGGCGGCTGGCGTAGGGGCCATCCTGGCCAAAGCCGGTAATGGAGCAGTAAACCAGGCCGGGGTTAACGGCCTTGAGGCTGTCGTAATCCAGGCCGTACCGCTTCAGCCCGCCCACTTTGAAGTTTTCGAGGACGATGTCCGACTCAGCTGCCAGTTGACGTATCAACGCCTGACCTTTTTCGCTGGCAATATCCACCGCCAGCGACCGCTTGTTGCGGTTGGCCGAGAGGAAATAGGCAGACAGCTCGGAGCCATCCTGCCCTTTCAGGTAGGGAGGCCCCCAGTTCCTCGTGTCATCCCCGGAACCGGGCCGTTCAATCTTGATGACCTCGGCACCAAAGTCTCCGAGGATCTGGGCGGACCAGGGGCCCGCCAACACCCTCGACAAATCCAGCACACGAAGGCCTGACAGCGGTCCGGACATGGGGCTCTCCTGTTCCAACAATCCAGCGGTCTAACGCATCCCACCCAGACACAAGTATTTGAGTTCCATGAACTCATCCAGCCCGTAGCGGGACCCTTCTCGGCCCAGACCGCTCTCTTTCACACCGCCAAACGGCGCCGTTTCCGTGGAAATGATGCCGTCATTGATACCGACCATACCGGTTTCGAGGGACTCCGCCACATGCCAGATGCGCTGGATATTCTGACTGTAGAAATACGCCGCCAGGCCGAACTCCGAAGCGTTCGCCATGGCAATCGCCTCGTCTTCGGTATCAAACCGGAAAATCGGCGCCACGGGGCCGAAGGTTTCCTCCCGGGCCACCAGCATCTCCTGGGTAACCTCGGTCAGAATGGTGGGTTCAAAGAAGGTGCCGCCCAGGGCGTGGGCCTTGCCACCGAGAACGATCTGCGCGCCTTTTGCGGTGGCATCGGCAATATGGCGCTCGACCTTATTCACGGCCGCCGGGTTGATCAGCGGGCCCTGATGGGTCTCTCCCTCCAGGCCCGGGCCGACCACCAGGCCGCGGACCGCCGCCGTGAGCTTCTCAACAAACGCGTCGTACACGGACGACTGCACGTACACCCGGTTGGCACACACGCAGGTCTGCCCGGTATTCCGGTATTTTGAAGCCATCAGCCCGGCAACCGCCGCGTCCAGGTCCGCATCATCGAACACGATAAACGGTGCGTTGCCGCCCAGCTCCAGGCTGACCTTCTTGACGGTGCCACTAGCCTGACGCATCAGGAGCTTGCCGACCGGCGTGGACCCGGTGAAGGACACTTTGCGCACGATCGGGCTTGTGGTCAGCGCCTCACCCACCTCCGGGGCCTTGGCCTTCGCGCAGGTCACGATGTTCAGCAGGCCGACCGGCAGCCCGGCTTCTTCTGCGAGCGCCGCCAGCGCCAGGGCACACAGCGGCGTATCCTCTGCCGGCTTGACCACCACGGGGCATCCGGCCGCCAGCGCCGGCGCCACTTTCCGGGTGATCATGGCGATCGGAAAATTCCAGGGGGTAATCGCCGCGACCACGCCGATGGGCTGCTTCATCACCAGGATGCGCTTGTCCCGCCCGTGGCCAGGAATCACATCTCCGTACGCGCGCTTCGCTTCCTCGGCAAACCATTCCACGAAGCTGGCGCCGTAGGCGACCTCTCCCCGGGCTTCGGCCAGGGGTTTGCCCTGCTCTGCCGTCATCAGTCGGGCCAGGTCCTCCTGGTGAGCCATGATCAGGTCAAACCAGCGACGAAGAACCGCTGCCCGCTCCTTCACCGGCACCGCCCGCCAGGCCGGCCAGGCGGCGTCGGCGGCGGCGATCGCGGCGTGAACGTCGGCCGCGCCCATATCGGGAACTTCCGCAAGGTGTTCTCCGTTGGCCGGGTTGGTCACCGCAAAGCGCTGACCGGAGCGGGCCTGGACCCATTCACCGTTGATGTAGGCACGGTTGCGCAGAAGCGCGGAGTTACTCACAACAGTCGTCATCTCAGTCCTCGCACTATCGGATCGTCAGGCTTGCAACAGGTAGCTTTCGACCACATCCCGGACAAACATAGCGTAGTCGTCAACGGGCACGTTCTGGTCGAGGTATTTTCGGCGCTTCAGGTACCAGTCCTGCAGCAGGGCCTTGATCATCGACGACACCAGGCGGGCGTTTCTGGGCTGGTAGACACCCGCGTCAATGCCGGCTTCGATGACGCCGAGGAAGATTGCTTCAATCTCCCGTTCGATCGCCACCGCATCCCGCTTTTCCTGGGGCGGCAGGCTCTTGGCCTCCATGTAGGAGAAGTAGAACCAGGCCCGCATCAGTTCGCTCAGGTACAGGTGCGCCTTGATGGCGGCGTAGAGCCGGTCGCGCACGTCCGGCACATCCCGGGTGTAGTGCAGCAGCGTGCGCCGGGTGATGATGAAGCCGTGGTTCTGGATCAGGTGGATCAGGTCGTCCTTGTTGCGGATGTACGCATACAGGCCGCCCATGCTGAGGCCGGAATCCGCACACAGGTCCCGCAGGGTCATGGCATGAAAGCCCTTGGAGTTGGCCAGCCGGAGGGTGGAATCAATAATGCGGATCAGGTTCCTGACCGCCGTCGCCTCCTTCTTGATGCTGATCCGGTCCTGGTTCTGGCGGAACAGTTCCCGGATCACGTCTTCCTTGGACAGGCTGATTTCGCTGCGGAACGCTTCGTAGTTTTCAATCATCACGGCAGTGTCGGTCGGGTCCATCAACAGTGGCGCGCCGGTGTGGCGTGCCGCAGCAGCGCCGGGCCGGGCGAGCCGGCGCCAGCGATTATACGCAAGTCAGGCCACGGACAGAAAACGCTCCTGGGTGGCCGGGTCTGCCTTGAGGGCCTCGCTGGTGGCCTCGTGCACCACCTGCCCTTTCTCCAGAATGTACGCTCGCCGGGCGTGTTTCAGGGCAAAACGCACGCTCTGATCGGTGAACAGGATGGTGGTGGTGTGGCTCAGGTCGTCGATCAGCTCGCCGATCTGCTGCACGATCACCGGTGCCAGTCCCTCGTTGGGCTCGTCCAGCAGGAGCAGCCTGGGCTGAGTCATCAGCGAGCGGGCCACTGCGAGCATCTGCTGCTGACCGCCGGACAGGGTGGCGCCGTCCTGGTCCGCCCGTTCCCCCAGCATCTCGTATTTCTGCAGGATGCCGTCTACGGTCCAGTGGGCAGCGGCACCGCTGCGTTGTCGAGACGCCACCTCCAGGTTTTCCCGAACCGTCAGCCCCGGGAAGATGCGCCGATCTTCCGGCACATAGCCAATCCCCGCCCGGGCAATCCGGTGGGTGGGCCAGCCTTGGATGGGCTGCCCTTCAAAGCGGATTTCGCCGGCACGGGGCGGGGTCAGCCCGATGATGCTCTTGAGCGTCGTGCTCTTGCCGGCGCCGTTGCGGCCCAGCAGGCACACCGTCTCGCCGGCGTCGAGGGTCAGGCTGACCCGCTGCAACGCCTGGCTCTCGCCGTAGAAGGTCTGGATGTTCGACACGTCCAGCATCATGCGCCGGCCTCCTGATGTTTGTCCTGGTCCTGGTCTTGTTCATCGTCGTCTTCGCCCAAGTAGGCCCGCCGGACATCCGGGTCCTGTTTCACCTCTTCCGGCGTGCCGGCGAAGAGCCGCTCGCCCCGGTGCATCACCAGAATGCGGTCGGCCAGGTTGAACACCACGTCCATGTCATGTTCGGTGATCAGGAAGGTGTAGTCGCCGCTGTCCGCCAGCTTGCGGATCAACGCGGTGGTCCGCCGGGTTTCTTCCGGCGTCATGCCGGCGGTGGGCTCGTCCAGCAGCACCAGCTTGGGCTCGGTGGCCAGCACCATGGCGATTTCCAGCAGGCGTTTGTCGCCGTAGCTGATCACTTCCGCCCGGTGGTGTTTCAGGGAATCGATGCCGAGGCGCTCCAGCAGCGCTTCCGCCTGTTCCTGCACGGGCCGGTTGCGGGACGCCAGGTTAAACAGCCGACGGCTGTGGCCGAGGAACGCCGAGCGCACCACTTCCACGTTCTCCTGCACCGTCATTTCCGGGAAAATGTTGTTGATCTGGAACGAACGGGAGACGCCGAGCCGGCTGATTTTATGGGGCGGAAGTCCGGTGATGTCCCGGCCATCCAGAGTAATCCGGCCGTCGCTCGGCTTCATGCGACCGGAGACCATGTTGTAGAAGGTGGTCTTGCCGGCGCCGTTGGGCCCGATGATGGCGATGGTCTCCCGGGGCTGAACCGAGAGGTCAATACCGTTGACGGCGGTGTTGCCGCCGAAGCGCTTGGTCAGGTTCTCGATCGTCAGAATCGGTTGGCTCATTGGTTTCTCTCCTGCCACCAGTCCAGCACGGTGCCCAGCAGGCCCTTGCGGAAGAAGATGACCATCAGCGCCAGGATGATGCCCAGCACCAGCATCCAGGATTCGGTAACGCTGGTGATGGCCGTTTCCAGCAACACAAAGACCGCCGCGCCGGCAAACGGCCCCAAGAAATAGCCGGTACCACCCAGGATGGACATCAGCACCGGCTCGGCGGACATGGACCAGTGCACCAGCTCCGGGCTGGCCACCCGCAGGAACGGGGCCATCAGCCCGCCCGCCAGGCCCGCGAAAGCACCGCCGATCACAAACGCCGCCAGCCGGTAGCTGCGCACGTTCAGCCCGGCAAAGGACACCCGCTCCGGGTTCTGCCGGATGGCCTTGAGGATCAGCCCGAACGAGCTGCGGCAAATCAGGTACAGCACCATCGCGGCCACGGCCACGATCGCCAGCACCACGTGGTAGTAGACCGACGGGTTGCCAAGGGTGAGCTTCAGCCCCAGGCCAAAGTCTCCCAGGGTGAAGCCGGCCAGGCCATCGCTGCCGTGAGTCACCGAGCGCCACTGGTAGGCAATGGCAAACACCATCATGCCGAAGGCCAGTGTGAGCATGGCGAAGTACACCTCGTTCAGCCGCACGCTCAGAAAGCCGATGCCCACCGCCAGCACCGCGCCGGCGGCGGTGGACACCAGCAGGCACGCCAGGAACGGCCACTGCAGGTGGATCAGCACCAGCGCGGTGGCGTAGGCGCCCACCCCGAAGAAGGCGGCGTGGCCAAAGCTCAGCATGCCGGTGTAGCCGAACACCAGGTTGAAGCTGGCGGCAAACAGGCCGAGGATCAGGATCTCGGTGAAGATAAAGATGTAGAAATACGACGCCAGCCAGGGCACGGCAATCAGCCCCGCCAGCACCAGCGCCATAATGATCAGCAGTACGCGGGATTTCATGCGCTTGCCCCCTTGCCCATCAGGCCGTGGGGTTTGAACAGCAGCACCAGGGCCATGCCCAGGAACGGCAGCAGCATGTTCACTTCCGGTACGTAGCGGCCGCCAAAGCTGTGGATCAGCCCGAGAATCAGGGCGCCCAGTAGCGCGCCGGGGAAACTGCCCAGGCCGCCAATCACCACCACAATGAACGACTCGATGATGATCTTGTCCCCCATGCCGGGGTCCAGCGCCCGCATGGGCGCGGCCACCGCGCCGCCGACCGCCGCCAGCCAGGCACCGAAGGCAAACACACCGGTCACCACCAGGCGGGTGTTGATGCCCACCGCCTCGGCCATGTCCCGGTCCAGTGCCGCGGCCCGCATGATCCGGCCGACCCGGGTGCGGTTGAACAGGTACCAGAGGCCAGCCAGCAACAGCAGGCCGACGGCGATAACGAACAGGCTGTAGGTGGGCAGTGGGCTGCCCAGAAGGTCCACGGAGCCGGCCAGCGGTTCCGGGGGTCTGACCACGTGAATGCCGCTGCCCCACACCAGCCGCACGCTCTCGTTGATGATCAGCAGCAGGGCGAAGGTCAGCAGCAGGCTGTCCGCCACGTCCCGCTGGTAGATAAATCTCAGCATCGCCCGATCCATGATCACGGCCAGCGCGGCCACCGCCAGCGGCGCCAGTAACAGGGCCGCCCAGAACGGCAGGCCGGCCAGGTTTACAAAGGTGTACGTCAGGTAGGCGCCGAGCATGTAGAGCGCGCCGTGGGCAAAATTGATGATATTGAGCACGCCGAACACGATGTTGAGCCCGACGGCGATAATGAACAGCAACAGGCCGATGTCCAGGCTGTTGAGCAGCGCCGATCCGATGCCAGACATGGATTACCTCGTTCAGTTGGGCCCGTGTGCCGCCACCGGAAACGGCCGGCGACACACGGGAAACGGTGGTGCTTCCAGCAAATCCAGCCTCAGAGCTGGCAGCCGGTTTCCTCAACCGACGGCGTCACGGCTTCGCCGTCGAATACCTGGAGGTTGGTCAGCGTGCGGATACCCAGCTTCGCGTCCATCGGGCCGGACACGCCCCAGTTCGGGCTCACCAGGGCCTGGTGGTCACCGGCACGGAAGGTCACCTTGCCGTTGGGGGCATCAAAGCTCATGCCGCTCAGGGCCTTGGCCACGGCCGGGCCGTCGGTGGTGCCGGCGGTTTCCACCGCCTTCTTGTAAGCGTAGATGGCCGCATAGGCGCCCTCGGCGTTGTAGCTCGGCGCATTGCCGTAGGCGTCCACGTAGGCTTTTACGAAGTGCTTGTTGACGTCGTTGTCGTAGGCATCGAACCAGTAGCGGGTGGACAGGTGCACGCCTTCGGGCATTTCCTCACCCAGGGCGGACAGCACCTCGGTGGCCGCGCCCACGGTGAACATCAGATCCAGGCCCTTGTCGAAGAAGCCACGGTCGTTGGCCTGGCGCACAAAGTTCACCAGATCGCCGCCCCAGACGGAAATCAGCACGCCGTCGGCGTCGGAGTTCATCACCCGGTCAATGAACGGGGTGAAGTCCTCGGCGCCAAAGCGCGGGAAGTTGGTTTCCGACATCAGGTTCACGTCCGGCTTCATGGCCTTCAGGTAGTTACCGAAGTACTCCCAGGACTGATGGCCAAAGGCGTAGTCCGGGCCGATGGTGGTCCAGTTCTTGGCATCGCTCTTGGACGCCACCATGGCCGCCGCCTTCATGTTCTGGGACACGTTGACGCTGACCCGGTAGGTAAAGGCGTTGCAGAGTTTGCCGGTGACATCGGGTGTAGCCGCGTGGGTGATGATCAGGGGCTTTTGCAGCTCGGTCATGGTGGGCACCATGCCCTGGGCCACGCCGGAACTGTCGAGGCCGACAATCGCATCGGCGCCGTCCGAGTACACCAACTTGCGGGCCGCCTGGATGGCGGTGGCGGCTTTGGCCTGGCTGTCTTCGTACATCATTTCAACCTGACGGCCGAGGATGCCGCCGCTGGCATTCACTTCTTTTACCGCCAGATCAAAGCCTTTCTGGGCAAATTCGCCGTAGGTGGCGGCGCTGCCGGAGCGAATGTTAATGGCACCGATCTTGATGGGATCGGCGGCATGGCTGAGGCTGGCCGTGCCGAGGGTGGCGGCGGCGGTCATGCCCACCAGGAGGTGCTTGATGAGACTTCTGTTCATGGTGTAGCTCCTGTGTCTTTGTCTTTGTTGTCACTGGAACGATCAGGCCTGCGATGGCCCGGTTGTCAGAACTGTCGGTGATGCTTTGGGTTGTTCAACCTCCCGCCGGTGACTACCGGCTATCGGGGGACAGGCGCCACGGCTCAGCGTGGCAGCGTGTCCCGAAGTACGTTTTTGCGGATCTTGCCGGTAGCGGTCTTGGGCAGTGCCCCCAGGATCACCTTTCGCGGCGCTTTGAAGTGCGCCATCTGCTCCCGGCAGAACGCGATCAGTTCCGCCTCCGTGGGCGGTTCGCCATCGGCAACCGGGTCCACGAAGGCGCATGGCACCTCGCCCCACTTTTCGTCGGCCAGTGCCACCACGGCGGCCTCGGACACTTTTGGATGCCGGTACAACACCTCTTCGACTTCCAGGCTGGAGATGTTCTCTCCGCCGGAGATAATCACGTCCTTGGCCCGGTCCCTGATTTCCAGGTAGCGGTCCGGGTGCATCACCGCCAGGTCGCCGGTGTGAAACCAGCCGTCCTTAAAGGCGCTGGCCGTGGCCTCGGGGTTTTTCAGGTAGCCCTTCATCACGGTGTTGCCACGCACGCAGATTTCACCCAGGGTCTTGCCATCCGTCGGCACCGGCTCGCCCGTGGCTATGTCGAGGATATCCACGTCCACCAGCCCGTGGGTGGGCACGCCCTGCCGGGCCATTTTCAGCGCCCGCTCGTCCACCGGGAGCGATTGCCACTCCGGCTGGGGCACACAGATGGTGGCCGGCCCATAGGTCTCCGTCAGGCCGTACAGGTGGGTGATGCGAAATCCGATGGCTTCGGCCTTGCGGATCACGCTGCTGGGGGGTGCGGCGCCACCCAGAGCAAACTGGGCGTGCTGGGACAGGGTGAGTCCGTCCCGGCCTAGCTCTTGCAGCAGCATGTTCATAACGACCGGTGCGCCGCACATATGGGTGACCCCGTGGGCTTCAATGCGCCGGTAAATCTCCCGGGCATCCACCTCCCGCAGGCAGACGTGGGTGCCGCCCACGGCGGTAATCGCCCAGGTATAGCCCCAGCCGTTGCAGTGGAACATGGGGAGGGTCCACAGGTAGACGGTACTGGCGTTCATGTCGAACACCCCGGCGTTGGTCATGGCCGCAAGATAGGCCCCCCGGTGGTGGTAGACCACGCCCTTGGGATTGCCGGTGGTGCCGGAGGTGTAGTTCAGGGAAATCGCGTCCCATTCATCCGGCGGCAGTGGCCAGCCGGCGTCCGGGTCGCCCTCGGCCAGCAGCCCCTCGTAGGACAGCGCCGCCAGACCGTCGGTGGCCCCGGCCTTGCGCTCGATGGCCACCAGCAGCGGCGGCGACTCCAGGCCGACCAGAGCAGCGCGTACGGTTTCTTCCCACTGGGTGTCGTACATCAGCACCCGGGCTTCCCCGTGACCGAGGATAAACTCGAGGGTGCGGGCATCCAGTCGGATGTTGATGGCATTCATCACGCCGCCGGCCATGGCCACGGAGTAATGGGATTCGAGCATTTCATGGCTGTTCGGGCACAGGATGGCGACGGTATCCCCACGCCCGATGCCGCGCCGGCGGAGCGCGTCGCCCATGCGCCGGCAGCGCTGTCCAAAGGCCTCGTAGGTCAGCGAGCCGTCGTCGTCGATCACTGCGGTTTTGGTGGGATACACCCGGGCGGCCCGTTGCAGCAGCGTCAGCGGCGTCAGGGGCGCGTGGTTGGCCGGGGTACGCTCCAGGGTATTGTTGTGGCTGCTCATGGTCACTCGCTCCGGGCGTCGGTCGGGTTGAGATCGCGGGGTGGCTGATCCCGATCATGCAGGTAGCCGGGGTTATTGATGTGCAGCCGGGCCACCGTCAGCGACCGCAAGGTGGCCCGGAGCGCGCGGTCATCAGGCGCCTTGCGGCGGCGAATGGCCTCGGCCAGGGCGGCTTCGTCGACGGGCTCCACGCCAGCCTCCGTTGGCGGCTGCGAGGCCTGTTGGAGTTCCCGGACCGCCATGCCCAGAGCGTTGGCAACCATCAGCGCCTGATAGCGCTCGGCACCACGGAGCGCCGGTAGCACCGAATCCACCAACACAGAGCGGGCCTCGGCGAGCAGATCATCGGTGGCCGGTGCGTGGTTGGCCACCGTGCGGCTTGACGGAGCGCCGGACTCCCGGGGCGTGCTCCCAGGGCGGCGCTGTTGATCCTGGTGATCGTGGGAGTGCGTCATACCAAAGCCTCCAGGGCGTCGATCTGGTTGAGCAGGTCGTACTCCATCTGCACCACCATGCGCCCGGTCAGGGCCAGTTCCAGGGAGCGCTGCTCGCCGGAACAATGGCGCCGGGCCTGCTGTAGAGCAATCACCGCCCAGCGCACCAGCGCCATGGCCTGCCAGTACGCCAGTTCCTGGGGGCTGACCGTCTGGCCGCTGGCGGCGAAGTAGGTGTCCAGCAGGTCGTTGATGTGGCCGATTCCCCCAACCTCATACTCGCTTGCGCCGAAGCGCCAGCTGGGCGAGCAGAGCCAGCCCAGGTCCTCTAAGGGATCGCTCCAGGCGGCGAATTCCCAGTCGAGCACGGCGGTCAGCTCGCCCTCATCCACAAGGTAATTGCCGGTGCGGAAATCCCCGTGGCAGAGCACCAACGGTCGGGGAGCCGGCGCGTGGTCTTCCAGCCAGTTCAGACCCCATTCGAGCACTGGATGAGGCTCATTAATGGCCGCCAGATATCGACGATACAGCGCCACCCTCGCCTGCGCCGCGTTGCCGTCCTCCGGTGCCGGCAGAAACCCGAGCACGCCGGACGACGGTTGCACCCGGTGCAGGGCCGCCAGCTCCGTCGCCAGCCGCGCTACCAAGGCCCGGCGCCGGACCTCGGACCAGCCGGCTTTCGCCAGTGCCCGCCCCGAGGCATTGCCCCGGGCCCGGGTCATCACGTAGAAGCGGCGGCCAGTGACGGCGGTGTCCTCGCACAGCCACAGGGGCTCCGGCACGGTCACGCCGGCATCGAAGGCCGCGCGCAGGACGGCAAACTCCTCCGGGCGCCCCAGGCTCTCGGCCACGCCGGAGGGCGCATCCTGGCGGACCACAAAGGCGCGCTCGCCGGGGTGGCTGCCGCCACTGAGGTCCAGCGTCAGCCCGAAGTTGTCCTGGATGGCGCCTCCGGAGAGCCGGTCAAAGGCCAGCACCTGGCCGTGCCAGGCGCCGGTCTTCTGCACCAGGTAATCACACAGGGCCTCGGCCAGCTCCGCCATGGCGTTACACTCCCCAGCGCCAGAAGTCGGTGCCCTCTTTGAGCAGCGTGCGGGAGAACACCATCTTGTGCACTTCCGAGGCGCCGTCCACCAGGCGGGCCTGGCGGGCGTAGCGGTAAATCCATTCCAGGGGCGTGTCCTTGGAGTAACCCCGGGCACCGCAGAGCTGAATGGCGGTGTCCACCGCCTTGTGCAGGGTGTCTGCCACCGCCACCTTGGCCATGGAGACTTCCTTGCGGGCAAAGTCCCCCTGGTCCAGTTTCCAGGCCGCGTGCATGGTCAGCAGCCGGCCGATCTGGATATCCATGGCGGCTTCGCCCAGAAGCCACTGAACCCCTTCCCGCTCGGACAGTGCCTGCCCGAAGGATTCCCGTTTGGCCACATAATCGGTGGCAATTTCCAGGGAACGGCGCGCCAGCCCGAGCCAGCGCATGCAGTGGGTCAGACGTGCCGTGCCCAGGCGAATCTGGGTCACCTTGAGGCCATCACCGATCTCCATCAGCCGGTTCTCGTCCGGGATTTCCAGGCCGTCAAAACGCAGCTCGCAGTGGCCGCCGTGCTCTTCCGGGCCCATGATCGGGATACGGCGCACCAGTTCCCAGCCCGGATCGTCCCGGTGGAACAGAAACGCGGTGAGGCCCTTGCGGGCGTCGTCCGAGGTGCGGGCAATCAAAATGAAGTGGGCGGCCTCACCGGCACCGGTGATGTAATGTTTGTGCCCGTGAATCACCCAACGGTCCCCTTTGCGGGTGGCGGTGGTCTGCATCATCCCGGGATCGGAACCGCAGCCGGGGGGCGGCTCGGTCATGGCGAAAGACGAACGCACCCGGCCATCAGCAATGGGCGCCAGCCAGCGGGCCTGCTGTTCCGGGGTGCCCACCTTGGCCAGCACCATCATGTTGCCGTCGTCGGGCGCGGCCGAGTTGAACACCACCGGCCCGAACAGGGAGCGGTTCATTTCCTCGTAGCAGGCGGCCATGCCGACAATATCCAGCCCCTGCCCACCGTGGGCTTCCGGCAGCTGCAGGCACCAGAGCCCTTCTTTGCGGGCTTTCTCCCGCATCCGTTCCAGCGGCTCCGGAGCGATATTCTCATGCGCATCGTAGGCGGAAGGGTCCTGCTCCAGGGGCAGCAGTTCCCGTTCGACAAACGCCCGGATGCGCTCTCGGAAGTCTTCGTTTCGGGCACTCAGGGTAAAGTCCACGGCACACTCCTTTCAGCGGCGTCAGAGTGAAGATTGAAGGTGGCCACCGTCCACCACCACGGTACTGCCGGTCATGTAACCGGACAGCCCGGACGCGAGCAGCAGCAAGGGGCCGCACAGCTCCTCGGCCTGGCCCAGGCGACGTTGGGGAATACGGCGGATCATCTGCCGGCCCGGCTCGGTCTGGAAAAAGTCCCGGTTCAGATCGGTCTCGATGTAGCCCGGCGCCAGGGCGTTCACGCGAATGCCATAGCGGGCCCACTCCAGCGCCAGCACCCGGGTCAGCTGTTCCACACCCGCCTTGGCGGCGGCGTAGGGCGCCACGTTGCCGGCCACCCGATGGCCAAGAATGGAGGAAATCATGATGATGCTGCCGCCCCGGCTGGCGGCGGAGAGCCGGCGCGCGGCTTCGTTGGCCACCAGCCAGCAGCCCTTGAGGTTGGTATCCAGCACCCGGTCCCAGTCGTCGGTGCGGGTATCGAGCGCCTTGTGGCTGGTGGCAATGCCGGCGTTGGACACGACGATGTCAGGCAGGCCCACGTTGTCGGCCATGGCGTCAAAAGCCGCGTTCACGCTGGCCTCGTAGGAGACGTCCATGGTGATGACGTGAACCCTTTTTCCGCCATCGGGCATGGCCGCTTTGAGAGTGTCGAGGGCCTCACGGCGGCGGCCACTGACGACCACCGTGGCGCCGGCCTCCAGCAGGCACCGGGTAAACGCGGCGCCCAGGCCTCCGGCAGCGCCGGTGACGAGAGCCACTTTGCCGTCCACCCGGAGGGACCAGGCAGACATTTCGGTTGGGTTCGGATGGTTTGTATTGTTCATGTTGTAACCTCCTGAACCCAAAAATAGAGCGAGCGCTCGAAATATTCAAGAGGTCAGACGTGCTTTTTTGCAACACGCCCGTGGAGGCCGGCCACTTTTGCAACACACACAATACGGCAACGCCTGCAAAGACTGGGCTGACGACAACAATCGGGGGATTCGTGCGGAACCGGAGAGGAAAACTGGAGCTGCAGGGCGGAATCGAACCGCCGACCTACTGATTACGAATCAGTTGCTCTACCGACTGAGCTACTGCAGCCAAGGCCCGCAATTAAACCGATTCAACGCGCAAGAATCAAGGGGCTGGAGACTGATCAACCACAATCAGCTCACCCAGGTCGAAGCCCTCAGCGCGGGCCTTGGCCTTGAAGCGCTCAAGGGCCTCAGGGCTGACGGTCGGCGTGCGGGACAGGAACCAGAGGTAGTCCCGGTTGAAGCCGGTGACGTAGGCCTGATCGTAGTCGGCCTGGTCGAGCCAGAACACCACGTAGGAGGCGTAAAACGGGCCGAAGAAGGAGACCTTCAGATGGGCGACGTCCGGGCTGCCGACAAAGACCGCACGGCCCTCGGCCTGCTCCCACTCGCCACTCTCCGGGTTGTAGCCCCGGTTGATCACCGAGAGGCTGCCGTCGTCGTTGCGGGAGTATTCGGCGGTCACCCGGGTCAAACCCTCCTCGAAAGAGTGGTCCAGGCGGGCGATCTCGTACCAGGTGCCCAGGTAGCGGTCGGTGTCGAATCCGGTGACCGGCTCAATGTTCTTGGGCAAGCCGGTGCAACCGGCGAGCAGCAGTGAGGATGTCAGCGCGGCAATCCAGCGAATCATGGTCCGTCTCCTTCGGGTATGCACGGGATTGTACGACGGAAACCGCCGACGGTTTGCCTTATAATGCGGCCCCTGCCGAACCCATCGCCCGGACCGTACCATGAGATTGACCGTCGACATCACCCCGGAACACACCCGGCTCGCCGTGGACGCGCTGAGCGAGGCCAGCGGCTTGCCCAAGCAACGCATCAAGGACGCCATGACCAAAGGCGCCTGCTGGTGGATCCGCAAGGGCAAACAGGTCCGGCTGCGGCGGGCCAAGCAGGAGGTAGCCCCGGGCACCCGGCTGATGCTGTATTACGACGATGCGGTGCTGGCCCGGACGGCGGAACCGGCGGTCATGCTGGCTAATACCGGGCGCTATTCGGTGTGGTTCAAACCCCACGGGCTGCTGTCCCAGGGGTCCCAGTGGGGTGATCACTGCAGCCTGCTGCGGCTGGCCGAACTGGCCCTGAAGAAACCGGTGTTTCTGGTACACCGGCTGGACGCCGACGCCGCCGGCCTGATGCTGATCGCCCACGACGGCAAAGCGGCCGCGGCCCTGTCAGAGTGCTTTGCCGGGCGAACCATGGAGAAGGTCTATCTGGCGACGGTGGTGGGGCCGCTTGAGACCACCGACCGGCAGATCACCGACCCGGTCGATGGCAAGTCGGCGACCAGCCGGGTCACCACGGTGCCTTCCGGCTCCGGCGCGCCGGGCGCCCATTCACCAGAGGGCGCGAACGAAACCCGGGTGCAGGTGGTGATCGAGACGGGGCGGAAACACCAGATCCGGCGCCATCTGGCGGGGATTGGCCATCCCATCGTCGGGGACCGGCTGTACGGCACGGCCGAACGGCGCCCTCTCCAGCTGTTGGCCTACTCGCTGCGGTTTGATTGCCCGCTGACCCGTCGCCCCCAGGCGTTCACACTCCCGGATGAGCGGATCACCCTGACGGCGCCAGGGCCGGCTCAGACGCCGTAGAAATCCCGATACCACTCGACAAAGCGGGCAACGCCCTCCTCCACCGAGGTTTCCGGGCGGTAGCCGGTATCGGCGGTGAGGTCGTCGATGTCCGCATAGGTGGCGGGCACATCCCCCGGCTGCATCGGCAGATAGTTGCGGATGGCCTCGCGGCCGGTAACCTGTTCGATGATTTCAATGAACCTGGCCAGTGCCACCGGGTTGTTGCTGCCGATGTTGTACAGCCGGTACGGGGCCCGGCTGGAACTCGGGTCCGGTGCTTCCCCGCGCCAGTCCGGGTTCGGTGCGGCTACCCGGTCGAGGGTTCGGACCACGCCTTCGACAATATCGTCGATGTAGGTGAAATCCCGCTTGTGGTGGCCGTGGTTGTAGACGTCAATCGGCTCGCCCGCAAGGATGTTGCGGGTGAACTTGAACATGGCCATGTCCGGACGGCCCCAGGGGCCGTAAACGGTGAAGAACCGCAATCCGGTGGTGGGCAGCTGGTAAAGATGGCTGTAGGTGTGGGCCATCAGCTCGTTGGCTTTCTTGGACGCCGCGTACAGGCTCAGCGGGTGGTCCACGTTATCGTGCACGGAGAAGGGCATGGACTCATTGGCGCCGTACACCGAACTGCTGGACGCGTAGACCAGATGCTGGACACGGTGATGCCGGCAGCCTTCGAGCACGTTCAGAAAGCCCACCAGGTTACTGTCCGCGTAGGCGTGGGGGTTCTCCAGGGAATACCGCACGCCGGCCTGCGCCGCCAGGTGCACCACCCGCTCGGGCTCGTACTGGCGAAACAGCGCCGCCATGGCGTCACGATTGGCGATGTCTTCGCGCACTTCAACAAAGCCCGGGTGGCGCCGGAGGCGATCCAGGCGGGCTTCCTTGAGGGCGACATCGTAGTAATCGTTGACGTTGTCCACGCCAATCACCCGGTCACCGCGGGCCAGCAGGCGCTCGGCAAGATGGTAGCCGATGAAGCCGGCGGTGCCGGTGACCAGGATGTTCATGGATACGTCTCCGAAAACAGGATCAGAACGCCACGCCGGCGCTGACGAAGGGGCCGTCGAGGGTCACGTCCAGGCGGTCGTCGCCGTCCTCGTAGTCAACGGCCATTTGCCGATAACCCGCGCGGAACTGGAGCGCTGACACCTCATATTGGCCGTATACGTTGAAATCCCGGAGGGAATCGCCGTCGTACGCAACGAAATTGCCCTCACCGCCGACGGAAACGCCGGTCAGAGGCAGATCGAAGCGAACAGCCAGGTACCCCATCGGAATCACCGCATCCACGCTGGACTGGGTCACGCTGTTGGCACCGCCAATCTGGCGCACCGTCAAATCCCCGTTGAGCTTGCGGGCGGTAAGACCCAGGTCGAGGTTGACCCAGTTGTCCAGCACTTCGTAATAGAGCGTCAGGTCCAGTTGCTCCAGATCCAGATCGGACCGGACCGAGGCGCCGGTATTGACAAAAATGTCGCCAAAATTGGCACCAAGCTGTCCGCGACCACTCTGTTGGACCAGGGTGTAATTCAACCGCACATTGGGCAGAACCGGGACCGGATGCTCGAAGTACAGGGAGGCGTTGGCCGTGGAGTCCGACTCCAGGTTCAAATCGTTGTCCACATCAACCACATCGGTTTTACGGGCCGCATCGCCGGACAGGCTTGAATCCCAGTAACTGACCGTGGCGCCGAGGCCAACCACATCGGCCTGCGCCGCCACGGGCAGCGCGATCATCAGAGTACTGCCGGCAAGAAGGACTGCGTTACGCATACATCACCTTTTGTTGGGTCGTTGTCGGTTTCAGTCGAAGTTGATACCCAGGCGGCGACCGACTTCCTCGTAGGTCTCGATAACCTCACCCAGCCCCTGACGGAAGCGGTCCTTGTCCATTTTCTTGCGGGTTTCCTTGTCCCAGATCCGGCAGCCGTCCGGGCTGAACTCGTCGCCCAGCACGATGGTACCGTGGCTTCGACCGAACTCCAGTTTGTAATCGACCAGCAGCATGCCCGCCTTATCAAACAGGGCCTTCAGGACACCGTTAACCTTGTAGGTCAACGCCTTCATCTGCGCGAGCTCATCGGCGGTGGCCCAACCGAAGCTTTCTGCCAGAGATTCGTTGACCATCGGATCGTGCAGCGCGTCGTTCTTCAGGAACAGCTCGAAGGTCGGCGGATTCAGAGTCAGCCCCTCCTCCACCCCAAGGCGACGGCACAGGCTGCCAGCGGACACGTTGCGAACCACACACTCGACGGGAATCATGTCCAGCTTCTTGACCAGGGATTCGGTGTCCGACAGCAGGCCCTCAAAGTGGGTGGGCACGCCGGCGGCCTCCAGCTTCTCCATGATGAAGGCGTTGAACTTGTTGTTCACCATGCCTTTGCGGTTCAGCTTTTCCACCTTCTGGCCGTCAAAGGCGGAGGTGTCGTCCCGAAACATCATCACGAACCGCTCGGGATCGTCGGTGCGGTAGACGGATTTGGCCTTGCCGGCGTAGAGCTCTTCGCGCTTTTCCATTGGGTTCTCCGAGGGGGCGGCTCCGCCCCATCAATACAGGGATTCAAACAGGGTGGTCAAAAGGTCTTCGGCCGAATGCGGGCCGGTGTACCGATCCTTTTGGGTGGCTTTGACCAGTATGGCATCGCCGTCGCGAGTGACGGTTACCGTGTGGGTGTGTACCGGCTTCTCGGCGTCCGAGAACCAGGAGAACCAGCCCGGGTCCCGCTCGTCTTCCGTGCGGAAGTCCACGTAGAACCAGCCCTCGGCCCGGTTCAGATCCACCACCTGCATACCGGCCTCACCCAGTGCCCTGTCCAGTTCAGCCCAGGCCCGGCCGTAGTCGAGGTCCATGCGAATCGCGATGGGGGTATCGTTTTCGGTCAGCAGGCGGACCTTCGGTTCGCTGGCGATACCGGAGGCCGCGCGGGAGACGGATTTGCTCTCTTCCCGGCCTTTCAGGTAATCGCCCAGGTCTGACAGGATTTTCTTCTGGAAGGCTTTGCGATCGTCGGACAGCGCGACTTTGCCGGGCCAGCTCTGCAGACCCTCCGGCGCGTCGTTTAGCTCGAGCTTGCGCACCTGGATTTCCGTGGTCTTGCGGCGGATGCCCGGCGCCATCTTCAGCTGCAGCACCACTTTCGGCTCGCTTACGGAGGGATCGTTGCCCAGACCCACCAGCGCCCGGGCCTGCTTGCTGAAGTTGGCCAGCTCGCTCTGCATGATGCCCAGTTGCGGATTATCCTCGGCCACGCCCAGGCCGCGATCGTTCATGTAGGCCAGGGCCTGCGGCCACAGACGGCCAGGCACGTCGTTCACCAGCAGCCAGATCTGCCCGTCCAGCTCCTGAATCACGTAGTTTTCGTCGAGGATTTCTGAGGTCATGTCCGGGGGGCTTGGGATGTCGGACGGGTAGAGTTTGCCGGAATCGGCGGTGTTGATGTCCCGGATCGGCATGGCCTGTTTCAGACGGGAGCCGTCAGCGCCGGCGGGCAGTTGAATCGGCTCGCCCTCTTTGGCGTTGACGTAACGTTCGGATCTGTCTTCAAGAAGGCTGCAGCCAGCCAGGGTGGCGAGCAGCAGCGCGCCGGTCGCCAGCGCCAGCGGCCGGTGAGCGCGGCGAAAACGGGTTCGTGGCAGAACCTGCATGAATGGTCTCCGGTTCAGTAACGGGCGGTGGCCCGGGCGCTCATCAGAGAACGCCCGAGGCCTTCAGGGCATCTTCCACTTCGGCGTGGAACTTCTCGCTCAACGGGGTCAGCGGCAGGCGGATGCCTTCGCTGATCAGGCCCATGCGGTGCAGGGCCCATTTGACCGGAATCGGGTTGGCTTCCAGGAACAGCTTGCGGTTCAGGGGCATCAGCAGCTCGTTTAGCCGCTCGGTTTCCTCGCGGTCGCCTGCTACGGCCGCCTCGCACAGCTGGGCCATGGCCTTGGGCGCCACGTTGGCAGTGACGGACACGTTGCCCTTGGCGCCAGCCAGCATCAGCTCGGCGGCGGTGGCGTCGTCACCCGAATACACGGCCAGCCGGCCATCCAGGGCTTCAATCAGTTCGGCGCCCCGGGGGATATTGCCGGTCGCGTCCTTGATGCCGATGATGTTTGGGATGTCTGCCAGGCGCAGGACCGTCTCGTTCAGCATGTCGCAGGCGGTCCGCCCCGGCACGTTGTACAGCATCTGTTTCATGCCGGGCACCGCCTCGGCAATGGCCTTGAAGTGACGGTAAAGGCCTTCCTGGGTCGGCTTGTTGTAGTAAGGCACCACCAACAGACAGGCATCAGCGCCGAGCTTCTCCGCCTCGCTGGTCAGCTCGATGGCTTCCCGGGTGCTGTTGCCGCCGGTGCCGGCGATCACCGGAATGCGGCCGTTCACGCGTTTTATGATGTGCCCGATGGTCCGGACATGCTCTTCCGGATCCAGGGTTGCGGACTCGCCGGTGGTGCCCACGGCCACGATGCCATGGGTGCCGTTTTCAATGTGAAAGTCCACCAGCCGGTCCAGCTCTTCCCAATGGATGTCTCCGTCGGGGTGCATGGGCGTGACCAGTGCGACAAGGCTACCCGTAATCATAAAAGCTCCGTCCGAATAAAACCGATATGGTAATGTTGGGTTTTCACTGACACAAGGGAATTAAAGGAGATGTCATGTCCTCCGTTGCGCTGAACCAACCCGTCCCCGAGTTCGAGGCACCGGCCACTGGCGACACCGTGATCCGGTTGAGCGAGCTGCGCGGGAAAAACGTGGTGCTGTACTTCTACCCGAAAGACAACACACCCGGCTGCACCACCGAAGGCCAGGACTTCCGCGACCGCATGGAGGCGTTCTCCGCCCTCGACACGGTGGTGCTCGGGGTATCCCGTGACGGCCTGAAGGCCCATGAAAACTTTCGGGCCAAGCACAGCTTCCCGTTTCACCTGATCTCGGACAAGGACGAAACCCTGTGCAAGCTGTTTGACGTGATCAAACTCAAGAAGCTGTATGGCAAGGAATACCTGGGCATTGACCGCAGCACGTTCCTGATCGACCAGGACGGTGTGCTCCGCCGGGAGTGGCGCACCGTGAAAGTGGCCGGCCACGCCGACGAGGTGCTGGAAGCGGTCAAGGCGCTGTAAGCGCCCTGCCCGTCAACCGATTCGGGCGTCGCTGACCGGCGGCGCCATGCCCTTGACAGGCCAGGCCCAGAACACGGCCTTCAGCAATGTGGCCAGCGGAATGGCAAAGAACACGCCCCACAATCCCCAGATACCCCCAAAGAACAGCACCGCCACGATAATGGCCACCGGGTGCAGGTTGTTGACCTCGGAGAACAGCAGCGGTACCAGCACGTTGCCGTCCAGCCCCTGGATGATGCCGTAGACCACCATGATCCAGATGAACTGTGGCCCCCAGCCGAAGGCGAATAAGCCAATCACCACCACAGGGATGGTCACCACCGCCGCGCCGATGTACGGAATCACCACGCTCAATCCCACCAGCAAGGACAGCAGCGCCGCATAAGGCATACCCATGACCTTGAAACCAATGTAGGTCGCACCGCCAACAATCAGGATTTCCAGAGCCTTGCCCCGCACATAATTGGCGCACTGCATGTTGACTTCGTGCCAGATCTTCACCATCAGCGGGCGCTGGGGCGGCAGCAGACGGGCAATCGAACCCAGCAGTACCGATTTGTCCTTGAGGAAAAAGAACACCATGATCGGTACCAGCACCAGGTAAATCAGCAGCGCTACCAGGTCAGGGATACTGGACAGGGAAAACGAGACCAGCCACTGGGTCATATTGCCCACTTCTGTGGAGAGCTGGCTGTAGAGCGTATCGACCGCCTCCTTGGAGACCAGCTGCGGGTATTGCTGGGGCAGCAGCTCCAGGTAGGACTGGAACTCCCGGATGATGCGAGGGGTTTCTCCGGCGAGGCGGGTCACCTGGGTCCAGACCAGCGGAAGCAGGCCAAACAGGAAGGCGAACAGAACGCCCAGAAACACCAGGAAAACGCCGTAAATGGCCGGGGTTTCCGGCACCCCCAGCTTCACCAGTTTGGTGACCAGGCCCTGGAGAATGAAGGCCACGATCAGGGCGGCAATGGCGGGCGCCAGCATTGCCCCGAACAGAACCACAAACAGTGTCCCGGCAACCAGGATCAGGAAAAGAATGACAGCTTCGTCATCTGAAAAGTATTTGTGGGCAAGTCCGCGTAGAATTCTGACCATCAACGTCTCCAGTGGATTAGCCGCCGCACTCTATCACAAACCGGAAAGCGCCATCGGATTCGTCCTGCGAGACCAGGCGGTGGGGGCTGAGGTCCAGCCAGGCGGGAATGTCCCGTCGGGAGCCGGCGTCGGTGGCGATCACCTCGAGCCGATCGCCTGCGGAGAGCTCGCTCAGCGCCAGCTTGGTTTTCAGAAGCGGCATCGGGCAGCGGAGCCCGGATGCGTCCAGCGTGCGGTCTGTCATGGGTAACAAATCCGTGAATGAGATGGCGGGTACAGCAGGTACAAACGCACCCGAATGCCACCGGCATTATGCCGTCCGGCCTGTTTTATTGCATCATGGCCTGGCCGGTTCCTACGAACTTTTCAGGTGTGGGACAGGTCTAAGCCACCGTTCGGGGAGTGCCCCGGCTATCGACAGAGAGGCCCGCTTCAGGCAATGACACAGGCAAACGTGCGCTCTTCACTGGCCCGCTGCTGGCAGCGGGGATTGGCCCTGGCCCTAACGGTCAGCCTCGCGCTGACGCCGTCACTCGCCGCCGCCCAGAGCAACGCCCTGCCCTCCATCGGCGGCGCTGGAGGCGGGCTGCTGTCGGCGCAGCAGGAAGACGACATCGGTCAGCAGGTACTGATGTCCATTCGCCGGTCAGTGCCGGAAATCGGCGACCCCCTGGTCTACGACTACCTCGATAGCATTACCCACAAGCTGGTGCCATCGGTTCCGCTACAGGACCGGCATCTCACCCTGACCGTCATTGACAGCCCTGAGATCAACGCGTTCGCCGTGCCGGGCGGCATCGTGGGCGTAAACGGCGGCCTGTTTCTCCACGCGGAAACGGAACAGGAGTTTGCCTCGGTGCTGGCACACGAACTGGCGCACCTGAGCCAGCGCCACTTTGCCCGCCGCATGGAGCAGCAGGAACGCAGCACGCCACTGACCATTGCCGGCATGCTTGCCGGCATCGTGCTCTCGGCGGTCACCCAGTCGGACCTCGGCATTGCCGCCATCGCCGGCACCCAGGCGCTGTCGGTACAGAACATGCTGGCGTACAGCCGGGCCAACGAGCAGGAAGCGGACCGGGTCGGCATGGATATTCTGGCGTCGTCCGGCATGGACCCGGAAGGCATGCCCAACATGTTTGAGAACATGCTCCGGGAGAGCCGTCTTCAGGGCAACAAGGTGCCGGAGTATCTCTCCACCCACCCGCTGACCCAGAACCGGGTGGCCGACAGCCGCAACCGGGCGGATCAGTATCCGCCCCGGTCGGTGGAGGACAGCTGGGAATATCACCTGATGCGCCGCTGGATGCAGGTGCACTACGCGCCCACTCCCGAAATGGCGGTCAAACGCTTTGAAGCGGAAACCGCCAGCGGCGAGCCTGACCCTTACCACGCCCGTCCCTACGGACTGGCCGTGGCCTATCTGGAAAACCACCAGCCGGACAAAGCCGAGACCCAGCTGCGGGCCATGCTTGCGGACCATCCGGGCCGCATCACCCTGGAGGTGACCCTGGCGCGGGCCCTGATAGACCAGAAAAAACTGGACCAGGCCCAGGCACTGCTCAAGGAAGCCCTCTATCGGAACCCGGGAAATTACCCGATCACGTTCACCCTGGCGAACGCCGAGATGGCCGATAACGACGGCGAGGCGGCCGCGGAACTGCTGAAATCACTGACCCGCACGATGCCCGAGCAGGCCTACCTGTGGCTGAAGCTGGCGGATGCGGAAGGTATGGCGAGAAACATTGTGGGCGTTCACCGGGCCCGGGGAGAATACCAGGCCCTGATGGGAGATCTGGAAGCGGCGGAGCGCCAGCTGCGCCAGGCCCAGGAAAAGCTGCCACAGGGCTCACCCCAGCGGCAGGCGGTGACCGAACGGTTGGCCGAGCTGGCCCGCCAGCGTCACCTCCAGCAACAGAGCTGAAGCGCGCCGGCTCGCTGGATCAGGCGTTGCCCGCGGCCTTGAGATTCATGCTCGCGGTGAACGCCAGCATCCGCTCCAGCGGCTGAAGCGCGCGCTCGCGGGTGGCGGGGTCCACAGTCACTTCCTGATGCCCCTGCTCCAACACCGCCAACAGGTTCTCCAGGCCGTTCATGGCCATCCACGGGCAATGGGCGCAGCTGCGACAGGTGGCACCGTTACCCGCCGTCGGCGCTTCGATCAGGGTCTTGTTCGGAGCCAGTTGCTGCATCTTGTAAAAAATGCCGTTATCCGTGGCGACAATAAACGCCTCGTTCGGCAGGGTCTGCACGGCATGAATCAGCTGCGAGGTGGAGCCCACCACGTCGGCCATCTCAACCACGGCATCCGGGGACTCGGGATGCACCAGCACCGCTGCGTCCGGATACACCGCCTTCAGATCCTCGAGCCCGCGGAACTTGAACTCCTCGTGGACGATGCACGAGCCGTTCCACAGCAGCATGTCCGCCCCCGTGGTTTTCTGGACGTAATGCCCCAGGTGCTGGTCCGGTGCCCACAGAATCTTCTCGCCCCGGGCGTCCAGATGCTCAACGATCGCCTGAGCGCAGCTGGAGGTCACCACCCAGTCCGCCCGCGCCTTCACCGCCGCGGAGGTATTGGCGTAGACCACCACGGTGCGGTCGGGGTGCTGGTCGCAAAAAGCGGCAAATTCGTCTGCCGGGCAGCCAATATCCAGGGAACAGGTCGCTTCCAGGGTCGGCATCAGCACCCGCTTTTCGGGATTCAGGATTTTCGCGGTTTCGCCCATGAAACGAACTCCCGCCACCACCACGGTGGACGCCGGGTGCTGGTGACCAAACCGGGCCATTTCCAGGGAATCCGCCACGCAGCCACCGGTCTCTTCAGCCAGCCGCTGGATGTCCGGATCGGTGTAGTAATGGGCCACCAGGACGGCATCCTTCGCCTTCAGCTCGGCTTTGATGCGGGCCTCAAGCGCCGCTTTTTCGTCGGCACTCAACGGTTTAGGCTCCGCCTCGTGAGCCAGGTGTTCCTGAACGAGAATGCGGTCTTCAGCTCGTGTCATTGCGATGTCTCTAGCGTGGAACGATGCGCGCAGTATACCACTTCATCCTGCGATTTCATGGATTTGCCATGGGAGTGTGATACGTGGCAGGGCGGGAATCGGCTCGCCCATGACGTTAAAAATGAGGGTTTGATGCGCAAAAAAAAAGAGCCCGAAGGCTCTTTTTTTGGACCCGATGCATGACGTCACCGTGTCCGGTTTGGTGGGTCGTGTAGGATTCGAACCTACGACCAATTGGTTAAAAGCCAACTGCTCTACCAACTGAGCTAACGACCCTGAACGGGTGTGGCCGTCTCCGGCCGGCGCAATGCCAGACGGGCAATGCACCTGAATAATGGTGGGTCGTGTAGGATTCGAACCTACGACCAATTGGTTAAAAGCCAACTGCTCTACCAACTGAGCTAACGACCCAAGCGAGGCGCATATAGTACTGAATTTTTTTTCCGGTTCAACCCTTTTCAAACGGTTTTACCGCTCTTTTTTACAGGCTGGTTACTCTTTACCCGACGCCAGAAACTGGCTGGCCAGCTCGGCTGCGTGGGTGTCCGGATAATTCCGGGTCACCTGCGTCATATACCGGCGAGCGTCCTCGGGTTTGCCCATCCGGCTCAGGGTCACCCCAAGCTTGTAAACGGCATCCGCGGCCTTGCGATGGTCAGGGTAACGGGTCGCCACAATGGTGAAAGCCTGGCGGGCCTGCTCGTAACCTTTCTGAGCCAGGTAAGTCTCACCCAACCAGTAATAGGCGTTCACCGTCAGGTCCCCTTCCGGGTACTTGTCGATGAAATCGTACAGCTTGCCGATTGCCTCGTCGTACTTCTTCTGGTTACGGATCAGGTCAATGATCGCGTTGTACGCCTTCTGCTCCTCGTCACCGGGCTTACGGTATTCCCGGGTCTTGATGGCCTCCCCGTCGGACGCGTCCTTGCCGCCGTCGGCCGCTACCGGGCCCTGGGCAGGCGCCGATGAGGCTGGCTGCTCTACTTTCTTCGTCAGCGCCAGGATCCGCTGGTCGAGGTCGACGTAGCGGTCCCGGCCCTGGTTCTGCAGACGGTCGATCAGGTGCTGCTGCTCCTCGACGCGGCCCCGCAGCTCACGAACTTCCTCCTGCAGCTGCTGGATCATGTAGAACAGCTCCGCCGTCCCCTGATTGGTGGACGCCTTGCGCTGCGCCTCCGAGGCGTTGGTTTGGAACGCCGGTGTCGACGATTGCGCCATCAGCGGCTGCGCCTGGCCCAGGGCCAGAGGCAGCAGCCAGGACGCCATGAGCCATTTTCTCATGGACACACCCGATCTCCCGATTGGCAAACGTTACTTGTAGATCAGTTCCACACGACGGTTCTGGGCCCAAGCACTCTCGTTGGAACCCATAACCGCCGGCTTCTCTTCACCGTAGCTTACGGTTTCAATCTGGCCACGGGAAGCACCGTTGACGATCAGGAACTGCTTGACCGCGTTGGCACGGCGCTCGCCCAGGGCGAGGTTGTATTCCTTGGTGCCGCGCTCATCGGAGTGGCCTTCCAGACGCACGTTCTGGTTCGGGTGATCGGCCAGGTAACGGGCGTGAGCGACCAGTACTTCACGGGCTTCCGGCTTGATTTCGGAGGTATCAAAATCAAAGTAGAAGGTGGTGACGTCGCGCAGCGCTGCCTGCTTGGCCTTCTCGGCGGCTGCCTGTTTCTCTTCGTCCGTCATTTCGGTGGCGGACACGCCGCCCTGGCTGTCGCCGCCGTAAACGGTGGAACCACCGTTCTGGTCAATCGCCTGGACGTCGGAGCCGCCGCCCATGCCATCGTCGGTGTTTTCACCGGTGGTGCTACAGCCGGCCACCAGGCCAACGCTCAGCATCAGGGCAAACGCTTTGGTATAAGAAGACAGGTTCATCATGATCATTCCTCTTTCAGTGCTGGACTCCGAAGAGTCGTTGAGTGAGTTCGGTTATCGTTCTTTTGGTGCCTGACCCCATCACTGGGTGATGGGCCCCCAGGCGGGTTCACGGACTTCGCCCTCGGACGCCGGCAGGCTGAAGGCCGCGCCGCCATCCACGGAAATCACGGTCAGCACACCCTTGCCATCCTGTTTGGTGGCGTAGATGAGCATCCGGCCGTTGGGCGAAAGACTGGGTGATTCGTCCGACCCGGTGCGGGTCAGAATGGTTTCCTGGCCGGACTTCAGGTCCGTCCGGGCAATGTGAAACGCGCCGTCCCGCTGATGCACGTAGTACACGTAGCGGCCGTCCGGGCCGGGCCGCGGGCGGGCGTTGTATCGGCTACCGAAGGTGATCCGGCGAGGTTCTGCGCCCAGGCTGTCCATCCGGTAGATCTGGGGCCCACCGGAACGGTCGGAAGTGAAAAAGAGCCCGTCGCCGGTGTTGTCGTACATGGCTTCGGTGTCGATGGCCCAGTGGTTGGTCACCCGGCGCAGATCTCCGGTCTGGAGGTCTTTGCGGTAAATTTCCGCATTGCCGTCACGGGACAGGGTCATCAGCAGGTAACGCCCATCCGGCGACCAGGCGGGAGCGGAGTTGAGACCGGGGTAATCCGCCACCTTGGTACGCTTGCCGGTCGCCAGTTCGTGCACGAAGATCACCGGCTTGCCGGTCTCAAACGACACGTAAGCCAGTTTCTTGCCATCCGGCGACCAGGCGGGTGACAGGATCGGTTCACCGCTTTCCAGGCGAATACTGGCCCGCTGGCCATCCACGTCGCTGACCTGTAACCGGTAGCGGGATTTGCCGTTGACCGTTTCCAGAGTAACGTAAGCCAGGCGAGTGGAAAACGCGCCCTTCACCCCGGTAATGGCTTCGTAGACTTTGTCACTGATGTGGTGGGCCAGGCTGCGAACGCTGTTGACCGAGGCACTGGCGGTCTCGCCAAGAATCCGCTCCTGGCGGTTAACGTCGAACAGCTCGTAACGGGCGACCACCCGGTCCGCGTTCTTTTTGAGTTCGCCCACCAGCACGTAACGCTGCCCGAGAATCTTCCAGTCCCGGAAATACACGTCCTCCCGCCGGGACGGCAGGCTGAGCATTTTCTCCGGCGCGAGGGTGCGGAACTCGCCGCTCATGGTGAGGTCGTCCCGGACAATCCGGCTGACGTTGTTGTCCGCCGGCAGGTTGCCCGTCTCGGCAAACGGCACCACCGCCACCGGGATGGCGGAATCCGCGCCCTCGGTGATCCGGATGAGCAGCTCTGCTTTCGCGGCGCTGGCGATGGTCATCAGCACCAGCAGCGCGGACCAGGCAAGGCGGCGATTTCCCGTTCGATTACGATCTGTCATGACCCTTTCGGACTCCTGTCTGTGCCCTCGCCTACTTCAGGCGGCGGGGGTTGAACTCGATGGTGAACTGCCGGAAATACCGGTCAAACGTCTGGCGGTCGTCAGGCACCGGGTAGCGCTCCAGCGATCGGACCGCGCTCAACGCGGAGTTGTCGAACGCTGAGTTGCCGCTGCTGCTG
This sequence comes from Marinobacter sp. C2H3, assembly GCF_037080155.1. NCBI lineage: Bacteria > Pseudomonadati > Pseudomonadota > Gammaproteobacteria > Pseudomonadales > Marinobacteraceae > Marinobacter > Marinobacter sp. C2H3. Next base: position 310,704 of record NZ_JBBBNZ010000002.1, read on the forward strand.
ACCAGCTCGACGCTGGCCAGCTCTCCTGTTGGCAGCAGGGAAATGCGCAACCTTGCCGTCATTTCCTCGGTCGCCGAGGACGGCGGATACCACGCACGGCTCAGCCTCTCCCGAATCAATCCCTGGTACTTCTCGCTCTCCGACAGCATGCGCGCCTCCTGCGCCTTGGCCGCAGCCGCCTGCCGCTGCCGCTCGGCTTCCGCCTGCTCAGCGGCCCGGGCTTTCTCTGCCAAGGCCTGCAACTGCTGTTCCCGCAGCTTGCGCTCCTGCTCCTGTCGTTTGCGCTCGGCGGCCTCCTGGGCCTTTTTGGCTTCGGCCGCCTTACGCGCTGCTTCCTCGCGCTTTTGCTTTTCCAGTTCGGCCTGCTTCCGGGCCGCTTCTTCCCGCTTCTTGGCGGCTTCAGCAGCGGCTTTTGCCTTGGCTTCCGCCTCCGCCTTTTGTTTGGCCGCTTCTTCTGCCTTGGCCTTTGCCTTGGCTTCCTCGGCCTTGCGGGCCTGCTCCTGCTGGCGCTGCTGTTCCTGTTCCCGCTGCTTCTGCTGCTCCCGGGCCTTCTGTTCCGCCTCCGCCTTACGGGCTTTTTCCGCCGCGATCTCCCGGGCTTTTTCCTGGTTGCGCTGTTCTTCCTCGGCGGCCTGCTTGCGGGCTTCCTCGGCCTGGCGCTCACGATCCTGGTCGGGCTGGTCGGTCTCGCTCACCACCGGGCTCGGCTCCGGCTGCGGGGCGATCAGGCGGGCGGAAATGCTCCGGGGCGGCGCCTCAGGCGTATCGTCCATCCACGACCACCCGACCACGGCGATCACCACAATCACCAGGTGCAACACCACCGACATCGCCACCGGGGATGCCCAGGGCGGCTGGACGCCGGCGTCCTGTGTTCGTTCGGTCTGCCTCACCTACGCCTCGCCTTTCCGGTTCACGGCTTGTCCGAAGACGGTGTTTCGGTAATCAGGCCAATGCTGCTCGCGCCAGCATTCTGCAGCTCCGCCATCAGCTTGACGACCCGCCCATACTCCACGTTCTCATCGCCACGCACCAGCACCTCGGTGTTGCTCCGCTGAGCAAGCACCTTGGACACGCGCTGTCGCAAGTCCGACAGGGGCATCGGGTCACTGGTCTTGTCGCCGATGTCCAGGTAATAGGCGCCATTGCTGTCGATCGACACGACGATGGACTCCGCGTTCTTATCGGCCTGGATCGGGTGAGACACGGTCTCCGGCAAATCCACCTTGACCCCCTGGGTCATCATGGGTGCGGTCACCATAAAGATCACCAGGAGCACAAGCATCACGTCGATGTACGGTACGACGTTGATCTCCGACATTGGTTTTCGCCGCTGCTGCGGCATCATGCCCATGCCTTTCATCGCAATGGCCTCCCCTCAGTCCGTTCGCCGGCACGCACGCTCAGGCGTGCCCCTGGTCGCTGCTGTGCACCCGACGGTGCAAGATGCTGGAGAACTCCTCGGCAAAGGTCTCGTAGTTCTTCAGCTGCGCATCGGACTTGGTGGCAAACCGGTTGTAGGCGACCACCGCCGGAATCGCGGCAAAAAGGCCCATGGCGGTCGCGATTAGCGCTTCGGATATCCCAGGGGCGACGGTCGCCAGGGTGGCCTGCTGCACCTGGGCCAGCCCCATAAACGAATTCATGATGCCCCAGACGGTGCCAAACAGCCCCACGTAGGGGCTGATCGAACCCACCGTCGCCAGGAACGGCAGGTGCAGCTCCAGCCGCTCCTGCTCCCGGGAGAAGGCCACGCGCATGGCGCGCTGGGTGCCTTCCATGACCGCATCCGCGTCGCGGCTCTGCTGGCGCAGGCGTGAAAACTCCTTGAAGCCCGCCCGGAACAGCGACTCCAGGCCGGAGTTCGGCGTTGGCTCGGCGCTGACCTCCCGGTACAGCTGGCCCAGGTCCATACCGGACCAAAACCGTTCCTCAAACGACAGCTGCGCCTGACGGGCCTGACGGAACACTTTCAGGCGCTGGAAAATCAGGGCCCAGGACACCACCGAGGCCGCCAGCAACAGCAGCATTACCAGCTGCACCAGCGCGCCGGCATTGGCGACGAGACTCCAGACAGTCACTTCAGATTCCACCGTTCACTCCTGAGGGCTTGCTTGTTGGGTTTTCAGGGCCTGCACATGATGGTCCAGCAGGTCCCGCAAGTTGTCCGGCAGGCGCCGCGGCCGCCCGGAGTCCAGGGCCACGCAGGCGACACGGACGTCCGCTTCGCACAGGCGCTTGCGGTCAGACGCCCGATAAACCACTTGGCGAAAGTCCATCCACACGCGCCCGAAGGCCATCGGGTTCGCCGACACCCGCAATTCGTCGTCCAGCCGCGCCGGCGCTGCGTAGTGCAGGTTCATCCGCTGAACCACATAGCTGATGTTGTCCGCGAGGCCTGCCCGCAGGGCCACGCCGCACTGGCGAACCCACTCGGTGCGGGCCCGCTCCATGTAGTGCAGGTAGCGGGCATGGAACACGATGCCGCCGGCGTCGGTGTCCTCGATGTACACCCGTACCGGCCATTCGAATCCGTCGATAGCGGCGTTACTCAAACAGGTCTCCCTCTTTCGGCACCGGCGGTTCGTTCGCGGACGGTGCCGCCACGCCAAAATGCCGATAGGCGTGGGACGTCACCATACGGCCCCGTGGCGTCCGGATCATGAAGCCCTGCTGGATCAGGAAGGGTTCGAGCACATCCTCAATGGTGCCGCGCTCTTCGCTGATCGCAGCGGCCAGGCTCTCGACCCCCACCGGTCCGCCATCGAATTTTTCGATCATGGCCAATAGCAGGCGCCGGTCCATGTGGTCAAAGCCCTGGTGATCCACCTTCAGCATGTTCAGCGCCTGGTCCGCGACCTCAGCGCTGATATGACCGTCCGAGCGCACCTCCGCATAATCACGGACCCGCCGCAACAGTCGATTGGCAATGCGCGGTGTGCCCCGCGACCGCCGGGCGATTTCCAGGGCGCCGGCCTCGTCGATATGGACCGACGACAGCCTTGCCGAGCGGAGAATGATGTTGGTCAGGTCCGCCGTGTTATAGAACTCAAGGCGCTGGACAATACCAAACCGGTCTCGCAGCGGAGAAGTCAGAAGACCCGCCCGAGTGGTGGCGCCCACTAGGGTGAAGGGCGGCAGGTCCAGCTTGATGGAGCGGGCCGCCGGCCCCTCGCCAATCATGATGTCGAGCTGGTAATCCTCCATCGCCGGATACAGCACCTCTTCCACGGCGGCACTGAGACGGTGGATCTCGTCAATAAAGAGGACATCACCCTCTTCCAGATTCGTGAGCATGGCGGCCAGATCGCCCGCCTTTTCCAGCACCGGACCGGACGTGGTCTTGATAGCCACGCCCATCTCGTTGGCGATAATGTTGGCGAGGGTGGTTTTGCCGAGGCCGGGCGGGCCAAAGATCAGCACATGGTCCAGCGCTTCCTGGCGGCGGCGGGCGGCGGAAATGAAGATATCCATCTGCTCGCGCACCGCCGGCTGGCCGACGTATTCGGCCAGAAGGGTTGGCCGGATGGCCCGATCCTGCACCTCTTCGTATTCTCCGGCCCTGGCAGAAATCAGTCGGTCGGATTCAATCATGGTGTTACCCGCGCTCTGGGAATCAACATCCAGCTTTTACCCATGGCCCCGTTTGTACCCCGCGATCCCGGTTTGTTCAGAGATCCTTAAGGATTGGGGCCATTGTACAAACCGGGTATGGCGTGTCACGTTACGCTCTTTACAGGTTCGGCCGTCTGACCACCGGGAGAAACGGTCAACCAGCAGGAATCATGTTGCGCAGCGCAAGCCGGATGAGCGCCTCGCTGTTCATGCCTTCCTCGGCAACCCGACTGATGGCCCGGGCCGCTTCCTGGGGCTTGTAACCGAGGGCAATCAGCGCCGCTTCGGCCTCATCCCTCGGGTCCGGACCCGTCTCGGGCGCCGGCCCGGCTCCGGTCCCGGTCACCCCGTTTCCGGCGGCCAGTGGCGGGAACTGACCTTCAAGTTGCCCGATACGGTCAGCCATTTCAATAAGCAGCCGTTCTGCGGTCTTTTTGCCAACCCCTGGCAGCTTGACCAGGGCGTTGGCGTCCCGGTTTTCAACACAGCGGATGAACTGCGCCGCATCCAGCCCGGAAAGGATAGCCACCGCCAGCTTCGGCCCCACGCCGCTGACCCGGATCAGCAGGCGAAACAGGTCCCGATCCAGCCGCGAGGCGAAGCCATAGAGACTTTGGGCGTCTTCCCGCACCGCAAAGTGGGTGTGCAGGATCACTTCCTGGCCTTTTTCCGGAAGATGAAAAAACGTGGTGTAGGGAATGTCGATTTCGTAACCCAGCCCGTGGCACTCTACCAGCGCGTGGCCCGGGGTTTTCTCGATCAGGTTGCCTCGAATGCGGCCAATCACGGGAGTCTCCTGGAGGCTCGGACGAGCCAGTTAGGTGTGGCGAAGCCGACCGCTGCGAACCCGGCCGCCGGGACCGGCTACGCGCAGCACGCTCTGATTCATGTGGGCGTGGCACAGGGCAATGGCCAGGGCGTCGGCGGCATCCGCCTGGGGTTTGCGGGACAGGGACAGCAGCGCCTGCACCATGTGCTGGACCTGGGCTTTGTCGGCGCCGCCGGTACCGACCACCGCCTGCTTGACCTGCCGGGCGGAGTATTCATGGACCGCCAGGCCGCTGTTGGCGGCGCTGACGATGGCCGCACCCCGGGCCTGCCCCAGCTTGAGGGCGGAATCCGGGTTCCGGGCCATGAACACCTGCTCGATGGCGAACTCCTCGGGCCGGTATTCGCCGATCAGCGTGGCGATGGACTGGAAAATCGTCTGCAGCCGCTCCGCCAGGGGTTTGTCACCGAGCCGGACGCAGCCGCTGTCGAGATACTCCAGCGTCCGCCCCTCGGCCCGGATAACACCGTAGCCGGTGATTCGCGATCCGGGATCAACCCCCAGTATGATCGGCACCGTCTTTCCCGTTTTCTTTCCCGCCCTCGGCCGCGCGCGCGGACCGGCGCAGACGGATATGCAGCTCGCGCAGCTGCTTTTCGTCCACTTCGCCGGGCGCCTGGGTCATCAGGCAGGTGGCGCTCTGGGTTTTCGGGAACGCGATCACATCACGGATGGAGCTGGCGCCGGTCATCAGCATGACCAGACGGTCCAGACCGAAGGCCAGGCCGCCGTGGGGCGGGCAGCCAAACTTCAGCGCGTCCAGCAGGAAGCCGAATTTGGCCCGGGCTTCCTCTTCGCCAATGCCCAGAATGCGGAACACCGCCTGCTGCATCTGCTCGTTGTGGATACGGATGGACCCGCCCCCCAGCTCGGTGCCGTTCAGGACCATGTCATAGGCGCGGGACAGCGCGTTGGCCGGGTCTGCCGCCAGTTCTTCCGGGGAGCAGGAAGGCGCGGTGAACGGATGGTGAATGGCCGTCAGGTTGCCGTCCGGCAGTTCCTCGAACATCGGGAAATCCACCACCCACATCGGCGCCCACTCGCAGGTGAGCATATCCAGGTCATGGCCGATGCGGATACGCAAGGCACCCAAGGCCTCGCTGACCACGGTGGCTTTGTCTGCGCCAAAGAAGACGATGTCGCCGTCTTCGGCCGCCACGCGCTCCATGATGGCCATGGCCACCTCGTCGCCGAGGAACTTGACGATCGGAGACTGGAGGCCTTCGGCGCCCTTGGCCAGCTCGTTCACTTTGATGTAGGCCAGGCCCTTGGCGCCGTAGATGCCCACGTATTTGGTGTAGTCGTCGATCTGCTTGCGGGTCAGCTCGGCACCGCCGGGAACGCGCAGTGCCGCGACGCGGCCTTTCGGATCTTTCGCCGGGCCGGAGAACACCTTGAAGTCGACGGCCTCGACCAGATCGTTCACGTCCACCAGTTCCAGCGGGATCCGCAGGTCCGGCTTGTCGCTGCCGTAACGGCGCATGGCCTCGGAATACGGCATGCGGGGGAACTCAGGCAGATCCACCTCGAGCACGTCCTTGAACAGCGAACGAATCATCTGCTCGTTCCAGGACATCAGGTCCTCTTCGTCAACGAAGGACGCCTCGATGTCCACCTGGGTGAACTCCGGCTGGCGATCCGCCCGCAGGTCCTCATCCCGAAAGCACTTGGCGATCTGGTAGTAACGGTCCACCCCGGACACCATCAGCAACTGCTTGAACAGCTGCGGGGACTGGGGCAGCGCAAAGAACGAGCCTTCGTGGGTCCGGCTCGGCACCAGGTAGTCCCGCGCCCCTTCCGGTGTGGCCCGGGTCAGGATGGGGGTTTCCACATCCATGAAGCCCTTGGAATCCAGGAAGTTGCGGATGTAGCTGGTGACCCGCGAGCGGAACCGCAGCCGGTTCAGCATTTCCGGGCGACGCAGGTCCACAAACCGGTAGCGCAGGCGCACGTCCTCGCCCACGTCCACGTGCTCGTCCAGAGGGAACGGCGGGGTGGCGGCGGCGTTCAGGATCACCAGTTGCTTGCCCAACAGCTCCACCTGACCGGTGGGCATGTTGTTGTTCTCGGTACCGGCGGGACGGCGGCGTACGCGGCCGGTCACCTGAACCACGAATTCGCTCCGCACCTTCTCGGCCAGGGCAAAGCTGTCGGGGGTGTCCGGATCGACCACCACCTGGGACATGCCATCCCGGTCCCGCAGGTCCAGGAAGATAACCCCACCGTGGTCACGGCGGCGATGTACCCATCCGCAGAGTGTGACTTCCTGATCAATGTGGGATTCGTTGATCCCACCGCAATAATGGCTGCGCATACCGGTTCCCGTTATTTCCGAGTGTCTGAATGAGTTCGCGTTCTGTGCCAACGGACCGGCAAGCTGGTGGGGCGGGGTTTCCGAAACACGCTGTGAATACGTCCCTGTACGCTCGGCTCCGCCATCCATGGCTCCGCACGGTTTCGGAAACCCCGCCCCACCAGCTCGCCTGCCGCCAGTTAACGGCTGTCAAAAAAAGAGACGGCGACCATAGCCGAAAAGCCGCCCATTATAAACACACTTGCCCGGAAAATCAGGCGTGCCCGCGCACATTGAGCGACCACGGATGACTCAGGATAGGGGCGTCGTTAGAATGCGACGTTTAATCGGCAAAGGGAGGGGCGAGGTGTCGACCCGAGCGGAACAGAAACTGAAAACCCGGCGCGCGCTGATGGATGCCGCCCTGGCCCAGCTCAGCGCGGATCGGGGCTTTGGCAGCCTGAGCCTGAGGGAAGTGGCCCGGGAGGCCGGCATCGCCCCAACGTCCTTTTACCGCCATTTTGCCGAACTGGACGAACTGGGTCTGGCGCTGGTGGACGAAGGCGGCGTTGCCCTTCGCCAACTGATGCGCCAGGCCCGCAAACGCATCGCCCGGGACGGCAGCGCTATCTCCACCTCAGTGGACACGTTTATGGAGTACCTGGGCAACAACGCCAACCTGTTCCGGCTGATGTTGCGGGAACGGACCGGGGTATCCAAGACCTTTCGGACGGCGGTAAAAGCGGAGATTGATCACTTTGTGACCGAACTGGCGGACGACCTGCGCCGGTTTGCCGCTGAACAGGGCAAACCTCTGTCAGACGCCCGGCTGGTGGCCGAAGCCATGGTGACGCTGGTGTTCAATCAGGGCGCCGAAGCCCTCGATGCCACGCCAAAGGAGCGCGACGAGCTCAAGGTCAAACTGAAAACCGAACTGCGGATGATCCTGGTGGGTTCCCAGGCGCTGGCGAAAGCCGGAGCGCCCGGACGCTAACGCCGCGTCAGTCGGCCAGCGAGGCCACCAGGGGCGCCAGGGTGTCTCTGACCGCCGCCAGCGCCTCCGGACCATAGGGCACGGGCGGCTGAACGCCCCACACCGGGCCCGGCCAGGCCGGGTCGTCCTGGAAGCGGACGATGTGGTGCAGGTGAAGCTGCGGCACCATATTACCGAGCGCCGCCAGATTCAGCTTGTCGCCGCCGAAAAGGGCCATCATGCCCTCCCCCAGCCGGGACGACTCCAGCAGCAGCCGCTGCTGCTGCACCGGCGACAGCTCGTAGATTTCCCGAATGCCGGGCACGGACGGCACCAGCAACACCCACGGCCAGGTGCAGTCGTTCATCAACCGCACCTCGCACAGCTGGCTTCGCCCCAGCAGGTGGGTGTCCCGCGCCAACCGCTCGTGGATCACGAAGTCGCTCATGGCTTCAGCCCGCCGCGTGGAACTGGTTCCGGCCGCGGCCGATGGCGTAGTACACCAGTCCGTGACGCTCCACCATCTCCGGCTCGTACAGATTACGGCCGTCAAACACCGCCGGCTCCCGCAAGGACGCGCGAATACCCTCAAAATCCGGTGAGCGGAACTCTTTCCACTCGGTGCAGATGGCCAGCACGTCCGCGCCCTTCAGCGCCTGCTCCTTGGTGCCGCACAGGGTCAGCCCCGGCTGGTTCTCGTACAGGCGCTGGGCTTCTTCCATGGCTTCCGGGTCGAACGCCTGAACCGTGGCGCCGGCCTTCCAGAGGTCTTCCATCAGGGTACGGGCGGAGGCTTCGCGCATGTCGTCGGTATTGGGCTTGAACGCCAGGCCCCAGAGCGCCACCACCTTGCCCTGCAGGTTGCCGCCGAAGAAGTGGCTGATCTTGTCGAACAGCACGTGCTTCTGGGCGTAGTTGACGGCTTCCACCGCGTTCAGCAGCCGGGCCTCGTAGTCGCAGCCCCGGGCGGTGCGGGCCAGCGCCTGCACGTCCTTCGGGAAACACGAGCCACCATAGCCGCAGCCCGGGTAGATGAAGTGATAGCCAATGCGCGGGTCGGAACCGATACCCCGGCGGACCGCCTCGATGTCCGCGCCCAGGCGCTCCGCCAGGTTGGCGATTTCGTTCATGAAGCTGATCTTGGTGGCCAGCAGGGAGTTGGCGGCGTACTTGGTCAGCTCGGCGGACCGGATGTCCATGAAGATCATCCGGTCGTGGTTCCGGTTGAACGGGTAGTACACCTCCCGCAGAACCTCGGCCGCCCGCTCGCTGTCGGTGCCCACCACGATGCGGTCCGGCTTCATGAAGTCGTTGATGGCGGCGCCTTCCTTGAGGAATTCGGGGTTGGAGACCACATCAAATTCCAGGGACTCGCCGCGCTGGTCCAGCTGGGCCTGGACCATGGACCGAACCTTGTCGCCGGTGCCCACGGGAACGGTGGATTTGTCCACGATGACCTTGTAATCCGCCATGTGCTGGCCGATGGCCTTGGCCACCGCCAGCACGTACTGCAGGTCGGCGGAGCCGTCTTCGTCCGGCGGTGTGCCAACAGCGATGAATTGCAGTGTACCGTGGGCAACGGCTTCAGCGGTGTCCGTCGTGAAAGACAGGCGGCCGGCGTCCACCGTGTGCTTGACGATGCTGTCCAGGCCCGGCTCGTAGATGGGGATCTGGCCGTTGCGGAGCTTGTCGATTTTGGCCTGGTCCACGTCCATGCACAGCACGTGATGGCCGACGTCCGCCAGGCATGCGCCCGTGACCAGCCCCACATACCCTGTTCCAAAAATCGTGATTTTCATAGGTGCATCTTCCGTCCTGAGTCTGTCAATGAAAGTCGGTATCGGCGCTGGCTGGATCAGCCCTCGCCCTGCGCTTTACGCCGCTGCCAGGTCTTCTCCCAGGCCAGCGCCGTGCGCACAATCGTGGTCAGATCGTCGTAGTCCGGTGTCCAACCCAGCACCCGCTGGATCTTCCGGTTATCGGCCATCAGTGCCGCCGGATCGCCCGCACGGCGGCCGACTTCGGTGACGGACAACGGCTGGCCGGACACCTCGCGCACCACGTCAATTACCTCCCGCACCGTGAACCCGCGGCCGTAGCCGCAGTTCATCACCTGGGACTCGCCGCCCTGGGCCATGTAATCGAGAGCCATCACGTGGGCCTTGGCCAGGTCTTCCACGTGGATGTAATCCCGGATGCAGGTGCCGTCCCGGGTATCGTAGTCCGTGCCGAACAGGCTCATGCCCTCACGCTGGCCGGTGACGCATTCGCAGGCCACCTTGATCAGGTGGGTGGCCTCCGGCGTGGCCTGGCCCAGCCGCCCTTCCGGATTGGCGCCGGCGACGTTGAAATAGCGCAGAATCACGTGCCGCAGAGGTGAGGCGGCGCTCAGGTCCATGATCATCCGTTCGCTCATCATCTTGGACGCGCCGTAGGGATTGATCGGGGCCAGCGGCAGGTCCTCGGTCAGCACCTGCTGTTCGGGCATACCGTACACCGCCGCCGTGGACGAAAACACCAGGTAAGGAACGCCGTGACGCTCGATGGCACGCAAGAGGTTGAGGGTGTTGCGAGTGTTGTTACCGTAATATTTGAGCGGGTTGGTCACCGATTCGGGTACGACGATGTTGGCGGCAAAATGCAGCACCGCGTCGAACCGATGGGCCGCAAAAACCGCTTCCAGAGCGGCGTCGTCCGCCAGATCCCCAACCACAAGTTCGCCGGCGGTGACCGCCCAGCGATAGCCGGTGGACAGATTATCGAACACCACCACGGTGTGGCCGGCTTCGCCGAGCTGGCGTACCACATGGCTGCCGATGTAGCCGGCGCCGCCGGTGACAAGTACGTTCATCAGTGAGAGGACTCCTTCCCTGAAGCAGATTGACGTTGGCGGCGGATATCAGCCCGGCGCCGGCGAAAAAACGCACTCAACAGCTCGCTGCACGACGCCTCCAACACCCCACCCTCGGTCTCGACGGTCCAGTTGAAATGACGGGCGCCCAGCAGACCCAGATTGGACACGACGGCACCGGCTTTCGGCTCCGTCGCGCCATACACGAGCCGCCCTATCCGGCTGTGTACAATCGCGCCCACGCACATGGTGCAGGGCTCCAGGGTCACGTACAGGCGGGCCCCGGACAAACGGTAGTTACCCACGCGGGCGGCTGCGTCACGCAACGCGCGGATTTCCGCGTGGGCCGTCGGATCGCAGCCGGAGATGGGCGCGTTGTAACCGGCACCAATCTCCCGGCCATCAAGCACCACAACGGCCCCCACGGGTACTTCGTTCAGGCGTTCCGCCTGCCGGGCCAACTCAATGGCCCGGGCCATCCAGTATTCGTCGTCGGTCATTCCCACTCAATGGTCGCGGGCGGCTTGGAGGACACGTCGTAGGTCACCCGGGACACACCGCTGATCTCGTTGATGATCCGGTTGGAGACCTTCTCGAGCAGATCGTACGGCAGATGTGCCCAGCGGGCGGTCATGAAATCGATGGTCTCGACGGCGCGCAGCGCGATCACGTACTCATAGCGGCGGGCATCGCCCACCACGCCAACGGACTTCACCGGCAGGAACACGGCAAAGGCCTGGCTGGTCTTGTGGTACAGGTCCGCCCGGTGCAGCTCTTCCAGGAAGATGGCGTCCGCCCGACGCAGGATATCGGCGTATTCCTTCTTGACCTCACCGAGAATACGCACGCCCAGACCCGGTCCCGGGAACGGGTGACGGAACACCATGTCATACGGCAGACCCAGTTCCAGGCCAATGCGACGCACCTCATCCTTGAACAGCTCCCGCAGGGGCTCCACCAGCTTCAGCTTCATGGTTTCCGGCAGGCCACCCACGTTGTGGTGGGATTTGATGACGTGGGCCTTGCCGGTCTTGGACGCGGCGGATTCGATCACGTCCGGGTAGATGGTGCCCTGGGCCAGCCAGTTCACATCCCGAATGGTGGCCGCTTCGTCGTCAAACACTTCAATAAAGGTGTTGCCGATTATCTTCCGCTTCTGCTCCGGATCGCTGACGCCTTTGAGTCGGGACAGGAACTTGTCCTCCGCGTCCGACCGGATCACTTTTACGCCCATGTTCCGGGAGAACATGTCCATCACCTGGTCGCCTTCATGCAGGCGCAGCAGGCCGTTGTCCACGAACACGCAGGTGAGCTGGTCTCCGATGGCCTTGTGCAGCAGCGCAGCGGTCACGGAGGAATCGACACCGCCTGACAGGCCAAGCAGGACCTTATCGCCACCGACCTGGGCGCGAATCTGCTGGACCGCGTCGTCGACGATTTTCGCCGGGGTCCAGAGGGCCTCACAACCACAGATCGTCAGCACAAAATGCTCGAGGATGCGCTTGCCCTGAAGGGTGTGGGTGACTTCCGGATGGAACTGCACGCCGTACAGGTGGCGGCTGACATCCTGCATGGCGGCGATGGGCGCGCTCTCGGTGGACGCCAGCAGCTCGAAGCCCTCGGGCATGCTCACCACCTTGTCACCGTGACTCATCCAGACGTCCAGCAGGGAGTCGCCGGTGGCGGTCAGATGGTCGGTGATATCGCGAAGCAGAGGGCTGGGCGCCCGCACCTTGACCTGCGCGTAGCCGAATTCCCGCTTTTCGGAGCTGGCCACGCGGCCGCCGAGCTGCTCAGCCATGGTCTGCATTCCGTAGCAGATACCCAGAACCGGAATGCCCCGGTCAAACAGCCCGTCCGGCGCCCGAGGGCCGCCCAGCTGCGTCACGGATTCCGGACCACCGGCCAGAATGATGCCCTTCGGCGCGAACGCATCCAGCTCGTCGCTGGTGACGTCGAACGCGCGGATTTCGCAGTAGACCCCGATTTCCCGGACGCGGCGGGCAATAAGCTGGGTGTACTGGGAGCCGAAATCAAGAATCAGGATGCGGTGGTCGTGAATGTTCTGGGCCATGAAATCCTCGGTCGGAAATGAACAACGCGGCCCGGTGCGGGCCGCGTTCGGTCAGGTGCGTAGCTTAGCCGATTCGGTAGTTGGGCGCTTCCTTGGTGATGGTAACGTCGTGCACGTGGCTCTCCCGCATGCCCGCGTTGGTGATGCGGACAAACTCCGGCTTGGTCCGCATTTCATCCATGGTGGCGCTGCCGGTGTAGCCCATGGACGCCCGCAGGCCGCCAACGAGCTGATGGACAATGTTGCGCATCGGGCCCTTGCAGGCCACGCGGCCCTCAATGCCCTCCGGCACCAGCTTCTCAATGCCCTTGCTGGCATCCTGGAAATACCGGTCGCTGGAACCCTGGCCCATGGCGCCAATGGAGCCCATGCCACGGTACGCCTTGTAGCTCCGGCCCTGGTACAGCTCCACCTCACCCGGCGCTTCGTCGGTACCGGCCAGCAGGCTGCCGATCATGACGCTGTGGGCGCCGGCGGCAATGGCCTTCGCGATATCACCGGAGAACCGGATACCGCCGTCGGCAATCACCGGCACACCCCGGTCCCGCAGTGCGGCGGCGACGTTGGACACGGCAGAGATCTGCGGGACGCCAATGCCGGCAACAATCCGGGTGGTGCAAATAGACCCGGGACCAATGCCCACCTTGACCGCGTCTGCACCGGCATCTGCCAGGGCCAGCGCGGCGTGGGAGGTGGCAATGTTGCCGCCGATCACCTGCACTTCCGGGAAGTTCTGTTTCACCCAGCGCACGCGCTCGATCACGCCGCGGGAATGGCCGTGGGCGGTGTCCACCACGATCACGTCAACGCCGGCTTCCGCCAGGGCAGCAACCCGGGCTTCGGTATCACCGCCGGTGCTGACGGCGGCACCCACCCGCAGGCGGCCGAATTCATCCTTGCAGGCCAACGGGTAATCCTTGGCTTTCTGGATGTCCTTGACAGTGATCAGGCCGCGCAGCTGGAACTGGTCGTTCACCACCAGTACCTTCTCGATGCGATTACGGTGCAGCAGTTCTTTCACTTCGTCCAGGCTGGCACCTTCTTTCACGGTGACCAGCTTTTCCTTGGGCGTCATGATCTCACGCACCGGGGTGTCCATGCGGCTCTCAAAACGGATGTCCCGGCCGGTAACGATGCCCACCAGCTCGTTGCCATCCACCACCGGCAGGCCGGAGATGTTGTTGGCGGTGGTGATGTCCACCAGCTCGTGTACGGTGGTTTCCGGCGTGACGGTGATCGGATCCTTGACCACGCCGCTTTCGAATTTCTTGACCTTGCGAACGGCAGCCGCCTGCTTCTCCACGGACATGTTCTTGTGCATGATGCCGATGCCGCCTTCCTGGGCCATGGCGATGGCCAGCTCGGCTTCCGTCACCGTGTCCATGGCGGCGGACAGCAGCGGAATGTTCAGCGTGATACCCCGGGTCAGCTGGGTCCTGAGGTCCACCTGGTGCGGCAGGACTTCGGAGTAACCGGGGACCAGGAGAACATCGTCAAACGTGAGGGCCTCTTCGGCAATTCGCAGCATTGGGATCCGCCTTCTGAACGTGCTAAGTTTAGGTGTTGCCCGGGCGCCCCGACTGGCGCGCCGCCGCCGGGAACCCTGGCTGTGGCGCTCCCGACGCCTTAATCGGACTATTATAAAGGGCGGCCCCGGCCCAGTAAACCGCAGCGTTTTCAAGGGTCGCTTGCATGTTTTTGAAATTCCGGTAATTTTGCGGACTTGTTTTCGGCTATTGCGTACAGCAAACCGGATAAGTCCGGAACCGCGCTACGGCCCGTAACCGGAAACCGCCCGATCAGCCCATCACCCAAACGATCACCAGACACAGGAAGCCGGTTTTGCTCCCCAGGGCACTCAGCGTCAGCGAATTGAATCACCAGGCCCGCCACCTGCTGGAATCCAGCTTTATGCAGGTCTGGGTGGAGGGCGAACTGTCCGGGTTTTCGCGGCCATCCTCCGGCCACTGGTACTTCTCCCTCAAGGACGCCCGCTGCCAGGTGCGCTGCGCCATGTTTCGGGGTTTCAACCAGCGGGTTCGCGCCCTTCCCCGGGAGGGTGATCAGGTGCGCATCCGGGGCAAAGTCACCCTGTACGAGAATCGGGGTGATTTCCAGATTGTGGTGGAGCACCTGGAGCCCGCCGGCGAAGGCGCACTTCAGCAGGCGTTCGAGGCCCTGAAACAGCGCCTGCAGGCCGAGGGCCTGTTTGATCCGGCCCACAAGCGACCGCTGCCAACGCTGCCCCGACACATCGGCGTGGTGACCTCCCCTACCGGCGCCGCCATCCACGACATCCTGACCGTCCTAGCCCGGCGTTGCCCTGGCATTCCGGTCACACTGTATCCAACGGCGGTGCAGGGTAAGGCCGCCACCCAGGAGATTGTGGACGCCATCGGCCTGGCCCAGGCCCACGGCGTGGCAGACGTGCTGATCATCGGGCGCGGCGGCGGGTCCCTGGAAGACCTGTGGTGTTTTAACGAGGAAGCCGTGGCCCGTGCCATCGCCACCTGTACGATTCCCACGGTCAGCGCCGTCGGCCATGAAGTGGATGTGACCATCGCCGATTTCGTGGCCGATCTGCGAGCGCCCACACCGTCGGCCGCGGCCGAGAAAGTCTCGCCGGACGTGCGCCACTGGCTGAACCAGCTGGACGCTCAGGGCGCCCGGCTGGCGCGTTCCATGGCGGCGTCCGTGCAGCGCAGCCGGGTCCGGATGGAACATCTGCGAGCGCGCCTTAAAGACCCCCGTCGGAACCTTCAGGAGACCGCCCAACGCCTGGACGACCTGGACCTGCGCCTGAATCGCGCTCTGGCCGCCCGGATGGGCCAGGCCCGCACCCGGGCTGAACACCTATCCGCGCGGCTGGCCACCCAATCCCCCGGGCGCATCCTGCCCGCCCGCCGGGAACAGGTTGCCACTGCCCTGCAGCGACTGGAGCGATCCACCCGGCAGCACCTGCGGCGCCAGCACGAACGCTGGAACCATCTTGCGCAGAGCTTGCACCTGGTCAGCCCGCTGGCCACCCTGGGCCGGGGCTACGCCATCGTGCGTGGCCCTTCGGGCCAAATTGTCCGGGACGCGGCCAGCCTGGCTCCCGGCGACACCATCACCGCACGGGTTGCCCACGGCGATATCGAAGCCACCGTGGCCGGTGTAACCCCCACAGAAGCCGCCACTGGCAAGGCTGGCGACTAAGCCAATGGTCTACTAGTTCATACCCGCAAAGCGCCTACAGTGTCTGGCATACCGATCCAAAAATAACAACAGACACAACGAGGTGGCACCCATGAACTACGTTTCTGAATTCCGCCGCTCGATAGACCACCGGGACGATTTCTGGCGTGAGCAGGCGGCCAATATTGACTGGATTACGCCGCCCAAGACCATCTGGCGCGCCCGGGACAACGGCCATGGCGACTGGTTTCCAGACGGCACGCTGAATTCCTGCGACATCGCCCTGGACGCCAACATCCGCGCTGGCCGGGGCGACCAGGCCGCCCTCATTTACGATTCCCCCGTCACCGGCACACAGCGGCGTTACACCTTCAACCAACTGACCGACGAAGTGGCCCGGTTTGCTGGCGGCCTGTCTGCCCGGGGCGTCACCAAAGGCGACCGGGTGATTATCTACATGCCGATGATTCCCGAAGCCGTCATTGCCATGCTGGCCTGCGCGCGCCTCGGGGCCATTCACTCGGTGGTGTTCGGCGGCTTTGCCGCCAACGAACTGGCCGTGCGGATTGAAGACGCCACGCCCAAGGCGCTGATCACCGCCTCCTGCGGTATCGAAGTCAGTCGGGTCATTGAATACAAACCCCTGGTGGATAAGGCACTGGACCAGTGCAAGCACCAGCCGGACCTGTGCGTCGTGTTCCAGCGCCCACAGGTGGCTGCGTCTTTGAAAGCCGGACGTGACGAAGACTGGGTCTCCGTGATGGCCGATGCCCAGCCGGTTGATCCGGTTCCCGTCAATGCCACCGATCCGCTGTACATTCTTTACACCTCCGGCACCACCGGCAAACCCAAGGGCGTGGTCCGGGATAACGGCGGCCATGCCGTTGCCCTGCGCTACAGCATGAAGCTGGTGTACGACGCCAACCCGGGCGACGTTTACTGGGCCGCATCGGACGTCGGCTGGGTGGTGGGCCACAGCTACATCGTTTATGGCCCGCTGTTCGCCGGCTGCACTACCGTGCTGTACGAAGGCAAGCCGGTGAAAACGCCGGATGCCGGCGCGTTCTGGCGGGTGGTACAGGACCACAAGGTCAACCTTCTGTTTACCGCGCCCACGGCATTCCGGGCCGTGCGCAAGGAAGACCCGGAGGCAGACGAGTTGGCCAAATACGACATCCACTCCCTCAAACGCATTTTCCTGGCCGGAGAGCGCCTTGACCCGCCCACCTATGAATGGTTGCGGGAGCGTACCGGCCTGCCCATTCTCGATCACTGGTGGCAAACCGAGACCGGCTGGGCCATCTGCTGCAACCCGGTGGGCATCGAGATGATGGAAACCCGCCCGGGCTCGGCCACCGTTCCCTCTCCCGGCTATGATGTGCAGGTGCTCAGCCCCATGGGCCAGCCGCTGCCTGCCGGCGAACAGGGCGACATTGTGGTGCGCCTGCCACTGCCACCGGGCTGTATGGTGACGGTCTGGGGCGACGACGAGCGCTTTCGTCGCACCTATCTGGAGCCCGCGCCGGGCTATTACAGCTCCGGGGACGGTGGCTACATCGACGAAGACGGCTATGTGTTCATTATGGGGCGTACCGACGACGTGATTAACGTGGCGGGCCACCGGCTTTCCACCGGGGAAATGGAAGAGGTCGTTGCCTCCCACCCAGCGGTAGCGGAATGTTGCGTGGTGGGTGCCCAGGACGAGCTGCGGGGCCAGGTACCGATTGGCCTGGTACTGGTCAAAGACGGCGCCACCATCGACCACGACGAGTTGGAAGAAGAGCTGGTGGAGATGGTGCGGGAGAAAATCGGTGCGGTCGCCTGCTTCCGGCGGGCCATGGTGGTCGAGCGGCTGCCGAAAACCCGTTCCGGCAAGATTCTCCGCCGCATCATCCGGCAGATTGCCGATGGCGAGCAGTACGCCGTTCCCAGCACCATTGACGACCCGGCCATCCTTGAGGAAATCAGCGATCGATTCCGCCATTAATAGGCCGGCCAATCAGGCCACAGCCCTTGCGCCACAGGCCTTCAAGGGCATTGAGCGCAAGTGGCTGAAAAACCATTGACGGTCCGGAAAGTCGGTCTATACTGAATTTGCTGTGAAAATGCAGCGGTATTTGGTGAAAGAGTGTCAAACGTCCTGCCCCCGTGCGAATCGTTGCCCCTTCCTCCGTTACGCTCTGGATTTCTCAGCGGAATTCCCAAAAGGAATAGAAGGTCCCGTGAGGGCAAATTCTTGAAAGACAGGAAAGATCCATGTCCGATACAAAAACCGGCCACGTGAAGTGGTTTAACGAGTCCAAGGGTTTCGGCTTTATCGCCCAGGACGGTGGCAGTGACGTTTTCGTTCACTACAGCGCAATCAACGCCAGCGGTTTCCGTACCCTGACCGAAGGTCAGCAGGTGCAGTTCACCGTGACCCAGGGCCCGAAAGGTCCCCAAGCGGAAAACGTAACCCCGGTCTAAGGGCGTTACGCGGACCGCGCCCTTGCCCCTCACGGGCAGTGGTTGCTGTTCAGGCACAAACAAAGAGGCCGGCATTTGCCGGCCTCTTTGCGTCTGGGGGTAGCGTCCGGTCAGGCGTCGGCCGCTTCCGCCTCCGGCATGGTGACCCCCACGGCCTGGGCCACGGCCGAGAACAGCGCTTGCAGGGTGGCTGACGTGGTGTCTTCTGCCAGCGCGGCGGCGCTGCAGGGCTTACCGTTCACCGTCAGGCGGATGCACGCCAGCGCGTTGGCGTTGGTGCCTTCACTCAAGGCAAACTCATCGTAGGCCTCTACGGCCAGGGCGATGCCAAATCGCCGCTCCAGCGCATCGGACACTGCCTCGACGGCGCCCAATCCGCGGCCGGTCAGCGATACCGGATCTGCCGATTCGCCCACACTGACTTCCGCCTGAACCCCTTCTTCGTTGCGGTGCAGGTCATAGGCGCGCAGCGCCCAGTCCGGATGCACCTTCAGATAGCGCTCCTCGAACAGCCGATGAATGGTGTGGGAATCCACCTCACCGCCGTCGGTCTCGGCCTCCCGCTGCACCACCTTACTGAACTCAATCTGCAGCCAGCGCGGCAGGCTGATGTTGTAGTCCCGCTCCAGCACATAGGCCACGCCGCCCTTGCCGGACTGGCTGTTGATGCGCACCACTTCCTCGTAGCGGCGGCCCAGGTCGGACGGATCGATTGGCAGATAGGCCACGTGCCAGGCATCGCCTTCCCTGCGCTTGGACAGGCATTTGCGGATGGCGTCCTGATGGCTGCCGGAAAACGCGGTAAACACCAGCTCGCCGGCGTACGGGTGCCGGGGATGGGTGGAAATCTCGGTGCAGGCCTCTACCACTTCGGTGATTTCCGCCATGCCGGACAGGTCCAGCATGGGGTCAATGCCCTGGGAGTAGAGGTTCATGGCCATGGTGACCAGGTCCATGTTACCGGTGCGCTCGCCGTTGCCCATCAGGGTGCCTTCCACCCGGTCGGCACCGCCCATCACCGCCAGCTCGGCGGCCGCCACGGCACAGCCGCGGTCGTTGTGGGTGTGCACGCTGATGCTCAGGTGCTCACGGTAGCGGATGGTGTCGCAGATCCACTCGATCTGGTCCGCAAACACGTTCGGGGTGGCCATTTCCACCGTAGCCGGCAGGTTGATGATCACCGGCTGGCCCTGGTCGGGGCGCCAGACCTCGGTGACCGCATCAATCACTTCGGCCGCAAAATCCAGCTCCGTGCCGGTGAAGCTCTCGGGGGAATACTGGAACGTCCACTCGGTGTCCGGGAAGCCGGCCGCCAGCTCTTTTACCAGCCGGGCGCCGTTGACGGCGATGTCCCGGATGCCAGCCCGGTCCAGGCCGAATACCTGCTCCCGCTGCACCGTGGAGGTGGAGTTGTACACGTGCACAATCGCCCGGCGGGCGCCCTTGAGGGCCTCATAGGTGCGCTCGATCAGCTCCGGCCGCGCCTGGGTCAGCACCTGGATTTTCACGTCCTCCGGAATGCGTTTTTCTTCAATCAGTTTCCGGCAGAAATCGAAATCCGGCTGGCTGGCGGACGGGAAACCGATCTCGATTTCCTTGAAGCCCAGCTTCACCAGCAGATCAAACATCCGCTGCTTCTGGGCCACGGACATGGGTTTAACCAGCGCCTGATTCCCGTCCCGGAGGTCCACCGCACACCAGGTCGGTGCTTTCTCGATGACGCGGCTCGGCCAGCGGCGATCGGCTTTCGCGATGGGTTTGAACGGCACGTATTTGCGATGATCAAAAGCCATGGTGATGTTCCTTGTAACAGCCAGGGACAGACGTTGATTTACAACACATGATAACGCAGCCGCGCCGATATTTGATTGCGAATTTCTGACTAAACCGGTTATTTTGAACAGATAACACTCACATATTTCATTTGAGCGCAATTTCATGCCAATAAAAGACAAAGAGCTGGTAACGTTGGACCGCACCGACCGGCGCATTCTGGAGGAGCTGCAAAAAGACGGCGCCGCCTCCAACCAGGAACTGGCCGAGCGGGTGGGATTGTCTCCCTCCCCCTGCCTGCGCCGTGTACGCGCCCTGGAAGACGCCGGGGTGATCCTGCGCCGGGAGATCATCCTGGACCACAAGCGGCTCGGGCTTTCCCTGACCGCCATCATCCTGATCGGCATGGACCGGCACACCCCAGAGCGGTTTGCCGCGTTCGAGGACAAGGTCCGGGGTTATCCGGAGGTACAGGAGTGCTACCTGGTGACCGGCCAGGACGCGGACTACATGTTGAAAGTGGTGGTACCGGATATGGACCATTACCACCATTTCCTGCTCAACCACATCACCCGCATTCAGGGCGTCAGCGGAGTACATTCCAGCTTTGTGCTGCGCCGGGTCATCGACACCAACGCCCTGCCCCTGGGCTACCTGGCCTGAGCGGCCGCCGATCTGTACCTGAACCGGCGGGCTCCGTACAATAGCGCGCAAACCTGCGATAGCCAGCAACCACGAATCACGCCAGACGGAAGACACCATGCGAGCAAGCCGCTACCTGATTGCCACCCAGAAAGAGACGCCCGCCGACGCCGAGATCGTCAGCCACCAGATGATGCTGCGTGCCGGTATGATCCGCAAACTCGCGGCCGGCTTGTACACCTGGCTGCCGATGGGTCTGCGCACGCTGCGCAAGGTCGAGCGCATTGTCCGCGAGGAGATGGACAAAAGCGGCGCCCAGGAAGTACTGATGCCGGCGGTACAGCCGGCGGAGCTGTGGCAGGAATCCGGTCGCTGGACCAAATACGGCGGTGAGCTACTGCGCATGAACGACCGCCACGGCCGTGAATTTTGCTTCGGCCCGACCCACGAGGAAGTCATCACCGACCTGATCCGCAACGAGCTCAAGAGCTACAAGGAACTGCCGGCCAACTTCTACCAGGTCCAGACCAAGTTCCGGGACGAGCGCCGTCCGCGCTTCGGGGTGATGCGTGCCCGGGAATTCATCATGAAGGACGCCTACTCCTTCCACGTGAACGCCGAGTCCCTGGATGAGACCTACCAGGTAATGCACCGCACCTATTGCAGCATCTTCGACCGTCTCGGGCTGGACTACCGCCCGGTGCAGGCGGATTCCGGCGCCATCGGCGGCAGCGCGTCCCACGAATTCCATGTGCTGGCCTCGTCCGGCGAGGACGCCATCGTGTTCAGCAATGGCAGCGATTACGCCGCCAACATCGAGAAAGCGGAAGCGGTCGCCCCCGCGGGTGAGCGCCCGGCCCCCTCCGAAACCATGGCCGAAGTGGCCACGCCGGGCCAGCGCACCATTGACGACATCTGCATGTTCCTGAAGGTGGACGCCAGCCGCACCGTGAAAACCCTGCTGGTGCACGGCGAAGCGGTCGACGATGGCGAAGCCGGCCTGGTGGCCCTGGTGCTGCGGGGCGATCACACCCTGAACGATATCAAGGCCGAGAACCTGCCCGGTGTCGCCGAACCGCTGACCCTGGCCAGCGACGAAGAAATCCAGAAAGCTACGGGCTGCGAGCCCGGCTCCCTCGGCCCGGTCAACCTGTCGATTCCGGTGATCGTGGACCGAGCGGCCGCTCACCTGGCGGACTTTGTCTGTGGCGCCAACCGCGCCGGCCACCACCTGACCGGTGTGAACTGGGAGCGGGATCTGCCCCTGGGCCGGGTGGAGGACATCCGCAACGTGGTGGAGGGCGACCCCAGCCCAGACGGCCAGGGCACCCTGGAGATCCGCCGCGGCATCGAGGTGGGCCACATTTTCAAGCTCGGCAACAAATACAGCCAGGCCATGAACGCCACCGTGCTGGACGAGAACGGCAAGCAGGTGATTCTGGAGATGGGGTGCTACGGCATTGGCGTGTCGCGGATTGTGGCGGCGTCCATCGAGCAGAACCACGATGATCGCGGCATCATCTGGCCGGATGCCATCGCCCCGTTTGATGTGGCCATCGTCACCCTGAACGCCCACAAATCACCGGCGGTGGCCGAGGCGGGCGACGCGCTCTACGAGCAGCTCCGCCAGGCCGGATTCGACGTGCTGCTGGACGACCGCAACGAGCGGCCGGGCGTTAAGTTTGCGGACATGGAACTGATCGGCATTCCCCACCGGATCGTGGTGTCCGAGCGGGGCCTGACGGCCGGCACGCTGGAATACAAAGGCCGGCGCGACGCCGACAAGCAGGACATTCCCGTCGCGGACGCGCTCAGTTTCCTGATCAACGCCTCACCGCGTGGGGGGCTCTGAGCCCCCGACCACCCCGGGCTCCATCTCCAGCGCCACGCCGAACCGCTCTTCAACCGACGCACGGATGCGTCGGGCCAGGTCCAGCAAGTCGGCGCCGGAGCCACCGGCATGGTTGATCAGCACCAGCGCCTGCCGGCTGTGCACGCCAACACGGGCGTCCCGATGGCCTTTCCAGCCGCACTGGTCAATTAGCCAGCCCGCCGCCAGCTTCACGCCCTCACCCTGATCGTATGAAGGCATGTCCGGGTAGCGGGCCTTCAAACCCTCAAACACGGCGCGATCCACCACCGGATTCTTGAAGAAACTGCCGGCGTTGGGCAGGGTCGAGGGATCCGGCAGCTTGTCACGACGAATCGCCATGACCGTCTCTGCCACCGCCCGGGGCGTTAGCCGGCCACCCCCATCCGACGACCCCAGCCGCTGTTCCAGGCAGTGACGAAGGTCGCCATAGTCCAGGCTGAAGGGCCGGCTTCGGGACAGGCGGAGCCGGATGCCGGTGATGATGTAGCGGCCCGGTTCGTGCTTGAACACGCTGTCCCGATAGCCAAACCGGCACTCCTCGGCACTCAGGTGGCACTCAGCGCCAAGCGCGGTATCCCAGGCGCTCACCGACACCAGGGTGTCACGCAGCTCAACCCCGTAGGCGCCAATGTTCTGAACCGGCGCCGCACCGGCGGTGCCGGGAATCAGCGCCAGGTTTTCAATGCCCCGATAACCCGCGCCGGCGGCGTAAAGTACCGCCTCATGCCAGGGCTCACCAGCCCCCAGCGCCAGAATGGCGGTGTCGTCCTCAACCTGCTCCCAGCGACGGCCACGGATGGCCATGTGGATCACCAGGGCGTCGACATCACCAGCGAACAACAGGTTGCTGCCGCCCCCAAGGATCAGCGCCGGCAGCCCCAGGTCATCGGCTCGGGCCAGCAGGCCGGGCAGTTCCCTGGATTGGCCCAGGGCCGCAAAGTATCGGGCCCGGGCGTCGAGACCCAAGGTATTGAACGGCCGGAGGCTCACGCCTTCCCGCAACGCCGGTGCGGTCATGGCCGCCCTACCGTCGGCAACGATGGACGCAGTTCGTCCAGCAGCGCTCGGCCCGCGTCCTCGATCAGATCCAGAACCTGTTCAAAGCCCGCCTCACCGCCGAAATACGGGTCCGGCACCTCCGCGAGCCCGCTGCTGCCATGGTTCAGGAACAGCCTGGGGCGGGTTCCACCGTGGCTCTGCCACAGACGCTCGACGTCCTGCAGGTTCTGGCGATCCATGACCAACACGTGGTCGAAACGCTGCAAATCACCGGCATTGATCTGTCTGGCCCGCAGCCCGCTGATATCAATACCCCGACGGAGCGCCGCCGCAATGGCACGGGTGTCCGGCGCCTTGCCGATGTGCCAGTCGCCGGTGCCGCAGGAATCAATATGGACCTGTTCTGCCAGCCCCTCGTTCTCGACCAGAGCCCGGAAGACGCCTTCGGCGCTCGGGGAGCGGCAGATGTTACCCAGGCAGACAAACAGGATTCGGGTGGGTTCAGCCATGCTCGCCCTCCTGCCCCTGCCGGCCCGCGCGCGCTTCCAACCAGGCCCGGACCCGGACCAGGTCCGCCTCGGTATCAACCCCCCCCGGCGGGCTCTCCAAAGCCACGTCCACATGAATGCGGGCGCCGTGGTAAAGCGCCCTCAACTGCTCAAGGCTCTCGGTGCGCTCCGTCGGTGCCGGCGGCCACTGGACGAACTCCCCCAGCACCCTCGCCCGATAGCCGTAAATTCCGATATGCCGGAAATACCCGATGGTCTCGGGCAGCGACGCGGTCTCCGGTGTCGGCCGGTTGCCCCAGAGGTC
The DNA here is from genome assembly GCF_037080155.1 of Marinobacter sp. C2H3. NCBI lineage: Bacteria > Pseudomonadati > Pseudomonadota > Gammaproteobacteria > Pseudomonadales > Marinobacteraceae > Marinobacter > Marinobacter sp. C2H3. The sequence goes on from NZ_JBBBNZ010000002.1 coordinate 335,082, forward strand.
CCGGGCCCAGGGAATGGGGGCACGGCTGAAGTAGTGGGCCATGCCCTCGGCGTCGAACACCACCTTGACGACGTTCGGGTTAAACACCGACGCCATGTCGTGGATGCGCTCGCACAGGGTGGCAATGGCCGCGTCCGGATAGCGCTCCAGGTTGTCGGCAACCTGGTTGATCAAGGTGGCCGGCAGCAGGGGCTCATCTCCCTGCACGTTGACGATACGGTGCTCACCCTCAAGGCCGAGCCGCCGGGCAACCTCTTCCAGCCGGTCGGTGCCGCTGGGGTGGGTTGGCTCGGTCAGGACCACCTCGGCACCGAACCCTTCGCAGGCCTCCCGAATCCGGTCGTCGTCGGTGGCGATCACCACACGGTCCGCGTCGCTCTCCCACGCCCGCTCCCAGACGTGCCGCACCATCGGCTTACCGGCAATGTCCGCCAGCGGCTTGCCGGGCAGACGGGTGGAGGCGTAACGGGCTGGGATCACAACGGTAAAGGACATGGCTGGTTCCGTTCAGACTCAATGGGTGGACTCGGTGCTGGACTCAATGGCGGACCCGGTAAACTGATCCGCGCGACTCAGCGCTCAAGTGCGTAAGGCGTTACGGCCCGGCCGTTCAGTGCTTGTCCAGGCGCTCATCGGTGGACAGGGTCCGGGCCTCACCGGCCAGCATCACCGGGATGCCCTCGCGAATCGGAAACGCCATGGCGTCCGGATAGCAGATCAGCTCGGTCTTCTCCGGATTAAGGGTCAGTTCTCCTTTGCACACCGGGCAGGCCAGCAGGGCAATGAGCTTTTTATCCATGGTCAATCTCCGGGAACGGGCGTAATAGCATCAATAGACTGACGACCGGCAGTGGGCCAGCCGATCCAGAAAGGCATTCAAGGCAGCCGCGGGCAACTGAGCCTCAACCGCCAGGTACCAGGCATTGTCGGGCGCGATATCCCGGCATTTTACGGCGTCTTTGGCGGTCATCACCAGCCACTCCTCAGGCTCTGTCGTGAGCTCGCTGGCCCGGAAGGCATGGTGATCGGCAAACGGCGTGGCCCGCACGTTGGCACCCAGGGCGTCCAGGGTGGCGAAAAACCGGGCGGGGTTGCCAATACCGGCAATGGCGTGCACCGACTGCCCGTCCAGGTCTGACAGCGGCCGCCGCTGACCGGAACGAACGTGAATCAGGGCTGACGGCGTGAGGGTCATCGGATACATGTCCGGGTGCTCAATGTCGCCAAAGCCGGTCAGCCGACCACCCTCGCCAAGCGGCTGGGCCGCGGCTGCACCGTTGACCACCACAAAGTCCACACCGGAAAGGCGTGATATCGGCTCCCTGAGCGGCCCCACCGGAATAAGCGCGCCGTTGCCAACGCCGCGGGCACCATCAAACACCGCCAGCTCAATGTCTCTGGGCAACGGGTAATGCTGCAGGCCGTCGTCGCAGATCAGCACATCACCCAGCTGCCGCGCCACCACCCATTCGGCGGCCCGCCGGCGCTTGGGGTCTACCACCACCGGAACGCCGGTTTCCCGGGCCAGCATCACGGGCTCGTCGCCGGCGTCGGTCGCCGGCGTATCGGCGGTGACCAGCAGCGGGTAATGACCCGCCTTACCACCGTAGCCGCGGCTGAGGATGACCGGCTGCCAGCCCCTGTCCGCCATGGCTTTGACCAAACGTGCGGTCAGCGGGGATTTTCCGGTGCCACCGGCGGTAAGGTTACCGACCACCACCACTGGCAGCGGCAGGGGCTCGTTACGGGCTCGCCAGGCGGCACGGCGACGGCGCTCACTGACGGCACGGTAAAGCCAGGCCAGCGGCGCCAGAAACCCGAGCGGCCGGCCTCGGCCATACCACAGGCGATCGACCAGGCCGCTCATGCTGGTTCGGTGAACTGCATCCGGTGGAGCTGAGCGTAGGCGCCACCGGCAGCCAGAAGCTCGTCGTGACGGCCGGATTCCACGATTCTGCCCTGCTCCATCACCAGGATACGGTCGGCGTTTTCGATGGTGGACAGCCGGTGCGCGATGACCAGAGTCGTGCGGCCCTTCATCACCGTCTCCAGAGCTTCCTGGATGTGACGCTCCGATTCGGTGTCCAGGGCCGAGGTGGCCTCGTCCAGAATCAGGATGGGGGCGTCCTTCAGCAGCGCCCGGGCAATGGCCAGCCGCTGGCGCTGGCCGCCGGACAGCATGACGCCGTTGTCTCCGATCATCGTGTCGAGACCTTCGGGCATGCGGTCAATGAACTCCAGGGCATGGGCCTTGGCGGCAGCTTCCCGGATCTGCTCCCGGGTAGCGTTACGCAGGGCACCGTAAGCGATATTCGCCGCGACGGTATCATTGAACAGCACCACGTTCTGGGTCACCAGGGCGATCTGGCCCCGAAGCGCCTTGAGCGCGTACTCCGGTAGCGGGTGGCCGTCCAGCCGGATGTCACCGCCCGTGTAATCGTAAAACCGGGGCAGCAGGCTGACCAGGGTGGACTTGCCGCTGCCGGATCGGCCCACCAGCGCCACGCTCTGTCCCGCGGGAATCTGCATGGTGATGTCTTCCAGCACGTTTGGAAGTTCGCGGCGGTAGCGGAACGACACGTGATCGAACTCCAGATCTCCCCGCACCCGCGTTGGCGCGTGCTCACCGCGGTCTTCTTCCGGCGGTTCGTCGATGGCCGCAAACACGTCGCCGGCGGCAGCCACGCCTCTCTGGATTTTGGAATGAATGCTGGTGATCTGGCGAATCGGCTTGGCCATGGTGGTAGCGGCGGTCAGGAAGGCCACCAACTGGCCGGTGGTCATTGCCCCCCGAATCTCCGGAGACAGCATCATCCATACGAGGGCGGCAATGGCCAACGCCACCAGCACCTGAATGACCGGCACACTGGTGGCCTGGGTGGCGGCCATCTTCATGCTCTGTTTCATGTTGCGGTCGTTGACCTGACGAAACCGCTGACGCTCGAAATCCTCACCGCCGAACGTTCGAACCACCCGGTAACCGCTGATGCTTTCGGAGGCAACGTGGGTCAGATCGCCCATGGAGCCCTGAATGCGACGGCTGATACGACGGAAGCGACGGCTCGCGTAGGTCACCACGGCGCCAATGATCGGCCCCACCGTCAGGAAAAGCAGTGTCAGCTTCCAGTTGGTGTAAATCATGAAGCCCAGCAGACCCACCACCGTCAGCCCTTCCCGCAGGGAGGTGGTGACCGCGTTGGTGGTGGCCTCGGAGACCTGTTCGACGTTGTAGGTGAGCTTGGAGACCAGGCGCCCGGAGGCGTTATCGTCAAAATAGCGGGACGGCAGGTCCATCATCCGGTCGAACAGCTGCTCCCGTAGGGCGTTGATCACGTGGCGGCCAACGTAGCTGATGAAATACCCGCTCAGAAAGGTGCCCAGCCCCCGGGACGCAAAGACACCGACGATCAGCAAGGTCAGTACCAGACGGTTTTGGTCCGTCGGATTCTCGATCGCCTTGATCACGTATTCCATCGCCGCCGCCATGCCGGTCGAGGCACTGGCGTAGATGATGTTGCCAATCACCGCGAGAGAGAACGGCAGCCACAGGGGGCGGACATAGCTCAGGAGGCGACGGTAGGTCTCCCAGTTGCCCGGTTCGTTGGCGTCGGATGCTGCGTGGTCACTCACCGTCGCCGGCCTCCCGCTGGGTGGTGATACTGAGCTTGGTGAAGCCCAGGCGACCGGCGACGTCCATGGCGCGCACCACGTATTCATGGGGGGTGCGGGCATCGGCGGTGATCACAAACGGCAGGCTCTGGTTGCCGTTGGCCAGCTCGCGAACACCCCGCTCGAGAGTTTCACGGCGGTTGTTCACCAGCTCCTTGTCGTTCAGCCGGTACTGGCCCTCGGCGTTGATCACCACGTCAATCTGCCGGGCTTTCTCGGTAACCGGCGCATCGGCACTGGCCTCAGGCAGTTGCACCTCTAGGTGACTTTCCCGCGTAAAGGTGGTGGAGACCATGAAAAAAATCAGGAGGAGGAACACCACGTCAATCAGCGGCGTCAGGTCGACGCCCACTTCCTGGCTCCTCTGGCGCTTGAACTTCACGGCGTTCAGGCTCCTTCCACGTCAATTTCCCGGTCGCCGTGGACCACTTCCACCAGCTTGACCGCTTCCTGTTCCATGTTCACCACCAGCTCATCCACCCGTCGGATGAAATAGCGGTGACAGATCAGGGCCGGAATGGCGATGCTCAGGCCCGCAGCGGTGGTGATGAGGGCCTGGGAAATGCCGCCGGCCAGGTTGCCCGCCTTACCGACGCCGGCGGTCTGAATGTCCGCGAACACTTCGATCATCCCGATCACAGTGCCCAGCAGGCCCAGCAGCGGAGAAATGGTGGCCACCGTGCCCAGAGGATTCAGGAATCGCTCCAGCTCGTGGATGACCTGGCTGGCCTCATGCTCGATGCTTTCTTTCATGATGTCGCGGCCGTGCTTGGCGTTCAGCAGGCCACTGGCCAGTACCCGCCCCATCGGCGAGGACGCCTGCAGCGCCTTGAGCTTGCGGCCATTCAGATCCTTGTTCTTGATCCAGCGCCAGAGTTCGTTGATGGTCTGGGGCGGCGCCACGCGGGACACCCGCAGGGACCAGAAGCGTTCCAGAACGATGGCAAGGGCCAGAATGGAACAGGCCACAATGGGCACCATCATGATACCGCCGGCTTTGAGCAACTCGAACACGCGTGGGTCTCCCTGATCAGTTTCAAGCCGCGCTACTTTAGCATAGCTGCCCCCGGTGACCACAGCGGCAAACGCCGCTTGCCCGGCCAACGACCGCCGGAACTCAGGGCGTGTGACATCGCCGCCGTGCCAGACCCTTGCCGCCGATCCAGAACGGAGCCCGGTCAACGGACCGGGCGATGCGCAACCGGCCCGCGGGCGCTGACAGCACCAGGCCGCCGGTGCAGGCGGTATTGAGGGCCCGGGCACCCGCGGCCCTGTACCGGTCCGCCACCGCGGGGCTGGGATGGCCAAACCGGTGTCGATAACCGGCGCTGTAGATCACCCATTCCGGTGCGAGTTCCTTCACCCAGGCGGAAGATGACGACGTGTTGCTGCCGTGGTGGGGCGCAATCACAACTCGGTGCCAGGCCCTGCGGCCGCCTCTGCCAGACACCGCCATAGGGGTGTCACGGAGAAACGCCGCCTCGCCCGTCGCAGTCAGATCCCCCGGAAGCAGCCACTGGACGCGGCTTTGCGGCTCCTCCAGAACCAAAACGCAGGACGCATCGTTGCCCTCGGGCACCGTGCCGGGTGCCCCTGCCCATTGCCAGTAACGCGCCGAGAGGGCGCCCAGGTGCGTCTGCTGCGAACGACAGGGCCGGATCGCCGGGTGTGGCAGTCCGGCCAGTCGCTTGCCAATGGGGCCGGGCTCGCCGGTGATGACCTGGCCCACGGGAACCGCCGCCAGCAACTCGGCCAGCCCGCCGGAGTGATCCCGGTCGGCGTGGCTCAGCACCAGGGTATCAATCCGTTGAACCCCCAGCGTCTTCAATTCTGGCAACACGGTGGATTCCACCGCCGAAAAAACGCCCGGCACACCGGGGCCGGTATCGTACAAGAGCACCTGCCGCCCGCTCCGCACAAGTACCGACAGCCCCTGCCCCACATCCAACACAAGGACCTCCGGTGTCATAACCGGTGGGTTGCGCGGCGGATTCGCAGGTACGTTGCCAGCGCCCGGCATCGACGTCAGCCCGACCGCCATCAGCAGCATGCCCACCAGCCCACGCCCCGGCGCCACCGGCAGACGCAGCGCCAGCAAACCGGTGGCGGCGGCCGGCCAGAGCACGCCCGCGGACACCGCCAGAATCGGCCACTCCTGCCCGGCCAGCCACTCCAGCGTCCGCCACAGCGGCGCAATGACAACATCCATGGCCCACCCGGCCGTGTCCGCGACGCCCGGCAACACCGCCGCAAGCAGACCGCCAAGAATGACCACCGGCATCACCACAAACGACACCCAGGGAATAGCCACCAGATTGGCAAACGCACCGGCGAGCGGTTGACCAAGACCAAACGCCATGAGCACCGGCCAGAGTCCCAGGAAGATGCCCGCCTGAGCGAGAAACAGGCTGCCCAGGCCGCCGGCGCTGCGCCATCGTCCGGCAAACACCCACATCAGCACCGCAACCGCCGCGAACGACAGCCAGAATCCCTGGTCCAGAGGTGCAAACGGATCGAGCAACAGCACGATGGCCAGGGCGTAGCCGTAGCCGTGCCACGCCGGGCGCTGCCTGGCGGCAATCCAGGTGGCCCCGGCGACCAGCACCATCACCAGCGCTCGCCGGGTGGGCACGGTGAAACCGGCGGCCAGGGCATAGACCACGCAAACCATCGCCACCACGGCAAAGACGCCCCGTCGACGCCCAACCTCTGTCAAGCCGACGGGGGCCAGCCAGAGCATCGCCCACCGGGCCAGAGCACCGGCGGCTATCGCCACCAGTCCCAGGTGAAGGCCGGAGATGGCCACCAGGTGCACGGTGCCGGTTTGTCGCAGCACCTTCCACTGGGCGTCCGTCACCGCGCGTCGATCGCCCAGCATCAGGGAGGCAATCAGGGCAGTGTATCGAGTGCTGCCAAAGCGCTCGGTGGCCCAATCGGTGAGCGCGCGGTGCCAGCGGGCATACCGGCAGACGATGGGGCACGGAAGCCCGGGTGCCGCCTCCGCTGACTTCACCGAGCCGGTGGCCCGGTACCCATGCCGGAACAGCCAGGTTTCATAGCGAAAGCCGGCCTCGTTGAGGGTGCCGTGGGGGCGTTTGAGCACCACCATCAACCGCAGCCGGTGACCGGCGAGCACCTGTGGGTCGCCCCCATACCAACTGAGGCGGAGTTTGCTCGGAAGGCCACTGGCCATTTGGCCGGGCCAGCGGATGACGCACAGGCCGAACCGCAGGCTGTCGAAACTGCCGGGGGTGACCGCGTCACAGACGTAGCCCTCGACCGGGACGCGGGCTCCCTCCAGCGCCTCGGGCAGACGCTCATCAAGCCGGCTACCGGCAATGACCGCGGCCCATAACATCCCGGTGAGAAAAGCGCACAGAGCGATCACGACCAAAGGAGGGGTAGTCCGGCGCGTCCAGCCAACGTAAAACAGCGAAAGAATCGCAGAGGCAATCAGCCACGGTGGTGGCACGATCGGCAGCGGGTACAGTAAAATAACGCCCAGCGAGAACGCCAGTGCGCCAATGGGCAGAGCGGACATTCCCTGTCCTCCTGTCACGTCCTTGAGTTGGGCGCGCTCCCTGCACCCGGTTTAGCTGGCCGCCCCAGGGCAGCCTTCAGGCAGAATCCTCAATGCCAAAGAAGTTCATAAAACGCTACCTGCCAACGCCCGAGAAAATGCAGTCCATCGAGTCGCTGCAATTTCTGGGCGATGTGCTGCACGAGCCCAACCTGTGGCACATCAACCGGCACTGCGTGGCACGGGCCTTCCTGATTGGCGTCTGGTTCTGTTTTATTCCGATGCCCTTCCAGATGGTGGCGGCCGCGTTCTTCGCCATCTGGTTCAACGCCAACCTGCCGTTATCCGTGGTGCTGGTGTGGATCAGCAACCCGATCACCATGCCGCCGCTATTCTATTTCAACTACAAGGTGGGCGCCTGGGTACTGCATCGACCGGTGTTGCCGTTTGACTTCGAGCTGTCCTGGAGCTGGATCAGCGAGCGCCTGGTGGAGATCGGTATCCCGCTGTACGTAGGCTCGGTGATCGTTGCCACGTTTTTTGCGGGACTGTCCTACGTGATCATCCAGTATCTCTGGCGCCGAAAAATCCGGGCCGACTGGCGCGAACGCCGGCAGCGTAACGCCGCCAGCCGTCACTCATCCTGAACCAGGCGACCGTGCTCCAGCCTCAGGACGCGCCCCAGGCTCCTGGCCATGGACATATCGTGAGTCACCATCACGAACGCAATCCCGAACTCATCCCGCAGTTGCTCGATCAGGGCGCGCACGCCCTCCCCGGTCTGCTCGTCCAGGTTACCCGTCGGCTCATCCATTAACACACACTGGGGCGCGTTCACCAACGCCCGGGCAATGGCCACCCGCTGGCGCTCACCGCCGGACAGCTCACCGGGTTTGTGGCCCAGGCGCTCGCTCAGGCCCACCTTTTCAAGCATGGCGGTGGCCCGCGACTTTGCCTCCGGTACCTTCTGACGGCCCAGCACACCGGGCATCATCACGTTTTCCAATGCGGTGAACTCGGGTAGCAAGTGGTGAAACTGGTAGACAAAACCCAGGTGGCCGTTGCGGAACCGGGCCCGTGCCCGCTCGGACAGCTTCTTCAGATCCTGGCCACAGATGCGGACCTCACCGGTCGTCGGCCGGTCGAGGCCGCCGAGCAAGTTCAGCAGCGTGGTTTTACCGGCGCCGCTGCTGCCCACGATGGCAACCGTCTCCCCGGCCTGAACGGTGAGAGAGATGCCGCTGAAGATGGTCAGTTTGCCCGGACCCTCGCTGTAGGTGCGGGTGATGTCCCGGCAGTCAATGACCGGCGTGGTGTCGTTCATGGGCGTATTGTCCTTACTCATAACGCAGCGCCTCCGCCGGGTCGATCCGCGAGGCCCGCCAGGCCGGGTAGATAGTGGCCAGCAGGCTCATGGCCAGGCCGGCGCCACTGATGATCGCCACGTCTTCCCACTGAAGCTGAGACGGCAGATAGCTGATAAAGTACACATCCGCGCTGAGGAAGTGGTGCCCGGTGACCTGCTCCAGCCAAGCAATGGCGGCGCTCACGTTGAGCGCACCGAGAATCCCCAGGGTGGTGCCCACCACCGTGCCCACCAGGCCGATAACCGCTCCCTGCACAATGAAGATCCGCAGGATACGGCCCGGCGTCGCCCCCATGGTACGAAGAATGGCAATGTCGGCGGTCTTGTCCGTCACCACCATCACCAGGGTGGACACGATGTTAAACGCGGCAACGGCCACGATGAACATCAACAGCAGGCCAATCATGGTCTTCTCCATGCGGATCGCCTGGAACAGGTTGCCGTGGGTGCGGGTCCAGTCGGAAATGTAATAACGGCCCTTGAGCATTTGCGCCGCTTCCCGGGCCACTTTGGGCGCGGCAAACAGATCATCCACCAGCAGCCGCACGCCCTGGGCCTTACCGTTGGTTCGCATCAGCTTGGATGCGTCGTCCATGTGTACCAGGGTGTAGTTGCCGTCGAGCTCCGCCCCAACGCTGAAAATCCCTTTGACGGTGAACCGCTTGAGACGCGGCAGTACGCCGGCCGGAGTTAACGACGCCTCTGGCAGCACCACCGTGATGCGGTCGCCAAGTTCCAGCCCCAGGCTGTTGGCGGCAATGCGGCCGATGATAATGCCGAACTCGCCGGATTTCAGATCGTCCAGGGAGCCTTCCACCATGTGGTCTTCGATGATGGACACGGTCCGCTCCTGATCGGGCAGGATGCCGTTGAGCAGAATGCCTCGAACGTTGCCGCCCTTGGCGATCATGCCCTGGGCCTGAATGAACGGCGCTGCGGCCTTCACATGGGGGTTGGTCTCGACAATGCGGTCGACCTCCTGCCAATCGTCCAGGGGGCCGTCACCTTCGATGACCGCGTGGGGTACCATGCCCAGGATGCGCTGCTTGAGCTCACGGTCAAACCCGTTCATGACGGAGAGCACAATGATCAGCACCGCCACACCCAGCATCAGCCCGATCATGGACGTCAGCGAAATGAACGAAATAAAGTGGTTCCGGCGTTTGGCCGCGGTGTACCGCAAACCGACGTACAACGAAAGGGGCTTGAACATGAACGGGATGCCTGTTGAGGGTGCCTATAAAGGATGCCTGTGAAAGGTGCCTGTTAAGGATGCCTGTCTCGGGGTATCTGCCAGGATGCCGCTGGCGGCGACCCGGTTGTGAGCCTCACCGCTGACCGGCGCCGTTCCCCGAAGTAGCTGCTAAACTGTTCTGTAAACACTGTTTTTGCTGACCGGCCCGAGCGCCGGAACGCCATCGGAGCCACCATGTCCAACCCATCAGCAGACCCGCACGGCGAGCAATCCGGCGCACCTCTGGCGGACGACCGGCGCGAGTACTTCCGGATTGACGACCGCATTGGCCTGGAGATCCGACCGCTGCCGACGGGGCAGGTTCCCGAGAACCCGACCTTCGACAGCGACATCGGGGCAACCCTGAAAGCGGAACTGCGACGCCATGACCTCGAATTCCGGCAGCACCTTGCGGTGCTGGCCGAGCGGGACCGAACGCTGACCGCGCTGCTCAAGGCTCTGGACAGCAAGCTCGACGCGTTGGCGCGCATTATGGCCCTTGAGCAAAATCCGTTGCAACCGGAGGACTGGCGAGAGGTCACCCTCAGTGAGGGCGGCCTGTCCTTCGAGTGCCTTACCGGCCAGCATGGGATTGGCGACTGCCTGGCCGTCCGGCTGACCCTGCCGCCGGACTTCCTGCAGGCTGAGGGCGTCGTCAGGGTGGTGTCCACCGAACCCGGAGACGCCGCCGGCACAGCCGGTTTCGAACGCCTTCACACCGAGTTCGTCCGCCTGGCCGACGCCGATCGCCAGTCCATCGCCCGGCATGTGATGCGCTGGCAGATTCGCCAACGGCAAACGCGGTAATCTTGCCGATGTCGTGACTTTTCTCAGCAAATTTCAGATATTACGATTTAGACACCCGCGTCATCTGGCGCATTTTGACCCGGATCCAAACGGAGATTTTCCGATGCCCGCACCCAAGACCCTCACCTCGCTGACCCGCGCAGCGCTCCTGGTCCTGTTGTCCACCGCCCCTGTGGCCATGGCTCAGGCCGAAGACCTGGCGCTACCGGTTGGCAGCCAGGCGGAACGGTCCGCCACCAACATGCCCGAGCACGGCCTCAGCCAGGCCTCCGTCCGGGCCCGTTGGGGTGAGCCGCAGGCGGTCCGGGGCCCGGTCGGCCAACCGCCGATCACCCGCTGGGTATACGCCACCTTTACCGTCTATTTCGAGGGCGACCGGGTCATTCATTCGGTACTGAATCCCAAATAAACAGGCCGGTGGCCCTAACCGCCGGGCCACCGGATGTTTTCGCCTGACGTTGCCGATATCGTCCGTTAGAATGGCGCCTTTGCAACTCAAGATGGTTGGTGATTGTGACCTCTACCCGCACCCTGCCCGCCGAATGGGCGCCCCAAAGCGCCGTCATGCTGACCTGGCCGCACCCCGGCACTGACTGGGCCTCCCGCCTGGACGAGGTTGACCCGGTTTTCGACGCCATCGCCCGGGCCGTGCTCCGCCACGAGCACCTGGTGATCAGCTGCGAACACGTCTTTCGGGCCCAGGCCCTGGGGGATGACCTCAACCGGTACGCTCAGGAACACGGCCTTCCGGGACGGGTGATTTCCGTGCCGGCACCGGCCAACGACACTTGGGCCCGGGACCACGGCCCGATCACCGTGATCACGCCGGACGGCCCCGAGCTGCTCGATTTCCGCTTTAACGCCTGGGGCGGCAAGTTCCCTTGGGAAAAGGACGACGCCCTGAACCGTCATCTGGCCAACGCCGGCGCCTTTGGCAAGACCCCGCTGCGGCCGGTCGACCTGGTGCTTGAAGGTGGTTCCATCGAATCCGACGGCCAGGGCACGGTGCTGGCCACCAGCGAATGCCTGCTGACCCCGACCCGCAACCCGGATCTGGACCGGGCGGGCATTGAGGCGGCGCTGTCCGAGCTCCTCGGCGCCAAACGGGTGCTGTGGCTTAACCACGGCTACCTGGCCGGCGATGACACCGACAGCCACATCGACACCCTGGCCCGTTTCTGCGCCCCGGACCACCTCTGCTACGTGCGCTGCACGGACACCAATGACGAGCACTACCAGGCCCTGGCGGCCATGGAAGAAGAACTGCGGGAGTTCCGCCAGGCCAACGGTGAGCCTTACCGGCTGACCGCCCTGCCCTGGCCCGACGCCATCCACGACGAGGACGGCGAGCGGCTGCCCGCCACTTACGCCAATTTCCTGATCATCAACGGGGCAGTTCTGGTGCCAGTTTACGACGTGCCGCAGGACGCCGACGCGCTGACGGTGTTCCGGGAAATCTTTGCCGACCGGGAAATCGTGCCGGTGCCCTGCCGCCCCCTGATCGCCCAGCATGGCAGCCTGCACTGCGTGACCATGCAAATTCCGGAAGGAGTCGTCCAGCCGTGAGCCGATCCCTACGCATTGCCGCCGTCCAGCAGACCTGCAGCCCCAACAAGGCCGACAGCCTCGCCATCACTGAACGCCTGGTCCGCGACGCCGCCGCTGGTGGCGCCGAACTGGTGGTACTGCAGGAATTGCACGCCACCCTGTATTTCTGCCAGACCGAAGATACCGACGTGTTTGATCTGGCGGAGCCGATTCCCGGGCCCACCAGCGGGCGCCTGTCTGCCCTGGCCAGAGAGCTGGACATTGTGCTGGTCGGCTCCATCTTCGAGCGGCGCATGAACGGGGTCTACCACAACACCGCCGTGGTGTTCGAACGGGACGGTTCGCTCGCCGGGCTGTATCGGAAAATGCACATTCCGGACGATCCGGGGTTCTACGAGAAGTTCTATTTCACCCCGGGGGACGCCACGTTCAACGACGGCCGCAGCGGCTTCACCCCCATCGACACCTCCGTGGGTCGGCTGGGCGTGCTGGTCTGCTGGGACCAATGGTACCCGGAGGCGGCCCGGCTGATGGCCCTGGCAGGCGCGGACCTGCTGATCTACCCGACCGCGATTGGCTGGGACGTAACCGACGATCCGGACGAACAGGCCCGCCAGCTGGACGCCTGGGTGACGGTTCAGCGGGGCCACGCGGTGGCCAATAATCTGCCGGTTGTCGCACCCAACCGGGTCGGCGTGGAGCCGGACCCATCCGGCCAGAGCGACGGCATCCGCTTCTGGGGCAACAGCTTTATCTGCGGCCCCCAGGGCGAATTCCTGGCTCGGGCGGACGAACACCAGGAAACCTTGCTGTTTGCCACGCTGGACCGTGATCGAACGGAATCGGTTCGCCGCATCTGGCCGTATCTGAGAGACCGGCGTATCGACGCCTACGGCGACATTCTCAAACGGGTCCGGGACTGATCCGGCCCGACCCCACGCACTGGAGCGGGCATGACGGCATTCTCGGACGATCTGGTTGACGCCCTTAACGGCATTCTTCTTGGCAAGGATCGGCAGGTCCGGCTGGCGCTGTGTGGCCTGCTGGCCCGGGGCCATCTGTTGATTGAAGACATTCCCGGCATGGGCAAAACCACCCTGGCCCATGCCCTGGCCCGCATTCTGGGGCTCAGCTACCGGCGCATCCAGTTTACCAATGACATGCTTCCGGCGGACGTGCTGGGGTATTCCCTGTTCGATCGACAGGCCGGGGGCCTGGTATTCCACCCCGGCCCCATCTTTGCCCAGGTGGTTCTGGCGGACGAAATCAACCGGGCTTCTCCCCGCACGCAGAGTGCGCTGCTGGAGGCCATGGAAGAACGTCAGGTGTCCATCGAGGGCGAAACCCGCCCCCTGCCCAGGCCGTTTTTCGTGATCGCCACCCAGAACCCGGTGGAACAGGGCGGCACATTTCCCCTGCCGGAATCCCAGCTGGACCGGTTCCTGATGCGCATCAGCCTGGGCTACCCGGACCCGGCCGCCGAGCGGGCCCTGCTGGAGGGTGAGGACCGCCGGGCCATGAGCGACCGGCTTGGTCCGATGATGGATGCGGATCGCCTGGCGGCCCTTCAGGAACAGGTAGACGCAGTGACCGCGAGCCCCGCGTTGCTCGACTACCTGCAACGGCTGCTGACCCAGAGCCGGCAGATGCCCGGCGTGCTCTACGGCCTGTCGCCCCGGGCGGGGCTGGGGCTGCTGCGGGCCGCTCGGGCCTGGGCGTTGATGGCGGGGCGCCAGCACGTTCTGCCCGACGACGTCCAGGCGGTGTTCCCGTCCATTGCCGGCCATCGCCTGGAACAGGGCGAATCCGGCAAGAGCGAGGTTCGGGTCCGCGAGCTGCTGACCCGGGTGCCGGTTTTGCCTTAGGGCCTGCCCTGGCCGCCCGGGCTGAAACGCCTAAGGACATAGCAAGGTTTTATAACCGGAATTGGCTGAAACGAATGGTTCAGGCCCGGTTTCATGGTAGCCTTGCGGCATTCGAATTCGCGCGCCCGGCCCCGGGGCAGGCACCCGTTCATGCCATCGGTGGGCACGCCTAACCCTATCAGTGAGAGACGTTCATGAGCGACACCCAGCATTCCCGACTGATCATTCTCGGCTCCGGCCCTGCTGGCTACACCGCGGCCGTTTACGCGGCCCGAGCCAACCTGAACCCGACCCTGATCACCGGCATTGAAGTGGGTGGCCAGTTGACCACCACCACGGATGTCGATAACTGGCCGGGGGACAACGACGGCGTGCAGGGCCCGGAGTTGATGCAGCGCATGCAGAAGCACGCCGAGCGCTTTGATACGAAGATCGTCTACGACACCATCAACGAGGCTGACCTGCGCAATCGTCCGTTCCGCCTGAAAGGCGACAGCGGCGAGTACACCTGCGACGCACTGATCATCGCCACCGGCGCTTCCGCGATGTACCTGGGGCTGGAATCCGAAGAGAAATTCAAGGGCCAGGGCGTCTCCGCCTGTGCTACCTGCGACGGTTTCTTCTATCGCAAGAAGAAAGTCGCGGTGATCGGCGGCGGCAACACCGCCGTGGAAGAAGCCCTGTACCTGTCCAACCTGGCCGAAGAGGTCATCCTGGTGCACCGCCGGGACAGCCTGCGGGCCGAGAAAATCCTGCAGGACAAGCTGTTCGAGAAAGCCCGCAACGGCAACGTCACCCTGGTGTGGGACCACACCCTCGATGAAGTCCTGGGCGACAACACCGGCGTCACCGGCATGCGCATCCGCAGTACCAAAGATGACAGCACCCGGGACATCGACCTGGCCGGCGTGTTCATTGCCATCGGCCATAAGCCGAACACCTCGCTGTTCGAGGGCCAGTTGGAGATGACCAACGGCTACCTGAACATCCGCTCTGGCCTCGACGGCATGGCAACGGAAACCAGCGTGCCGGGTGTGTTTGCCGCTGGCGACGTGGCAGACCACGTCTACCGCCAGGCGATCACCTCCGCCGGCTTCGGCTGCATGGCGGCCTTGGACGCGGAAAAGTTTCTGGACCAGCCGGCGTAACGCCGGCCACCCTGAAGGCATCGGATGGCCTCACTGCCCTGGCTTGACCCGGAGTATCTCTGGTTTCCGCCCGCCGACGAGGCGTTGGACGACCCCGACGGACTGCTGGCCCTCGGGGGCGACCTGAGCCCGGAACGTCTGATACTGGCGTACCGAAGCGGGATTTTCCCCTGGTACAGCGACGACCAGCCCATCCTCTGGTGGTCTCCAGACCCCCGGTGCGTGCTGTTTCCCGATGAGATCCACGTGTCCCGCAGCCTGAGGCGCACGCTGAACCAACGCCGCTTCCGGGTCACCTTTGATCGCCAGTTCGGCCGAATCATCCGCCTGTGTGGCAGTACCCGCCCGGAGGGCACCTGGATTACCGACGAGATGGTTGCCGCCTACACCGAACTGCACCGGCGCGGCGTCGCCCACTCCATTGAAGTCTGGACGCCCCGGGGCGAACTGGCCGGCGGCATGTACGGTGTGGCCATTGGCCGCTGCTTTTTCGGCGAATCCATGTTCTCGCTGCAGACCAACGCCTCCAAGGTGCTGATGGTACACCTGGCGAATCAGCTCCGGCTCTGGGGTTACCGGGTGATGGACTGCCAGGTGGAGAGCAGTCACCTGCTCACCATGGGCGCCCGCAGCATCCCAAGAACCGAGTTTTTATCTATACTCAGCGCAGGCGTGGACGAGGTACCGGCACAGACCGACTGGCGTCTGCGCTGGACATGGACCGGGACGGAGGTGTGAATGAGCAGCCTCAGAACGCTGGTGTTCTTCGCAACGCCACCGCACCACTGCAGCTACCTGCCCGACCGCCAGGCCACCACCATGTTTGTGGACCCGCGGGCGACCATCGACAAACGACTTTATAGCCAGCTCACCGCGCTGGGCTTTCGTCGCAGCGGCTCCCACTATTACCGGCCGCACTGCGAAAACTGCAACGCCTGTATCCCCGTGCGCCTGAAGGTGGAGCCGTTCGAGCCGGACAGAGGCCAGCGTCGCGTCATGGTCCGTAACGAGGATCTGACCTGCACGCTGACCCCGGCGGCGTTCACCGAGGACGGCTACCGGCTTTACGCCCGGTACATTGAGCAGCGGCACCGGGACGGCGATATGTATCCGCCCTCCCGGGAACAGTTCCTGTCGTTCCTGGTGGAAGGCGCAACCGACTCCTGGTTTCTGGAAATGCGCCTGGACGATCGCCTTGTCGGCCTGGCGGCGGTGGACGTGCTCGACGACGGCCTGTCCGCCATCTACACCGTGTTCGATCCGGACCTGGAAAAACGCAGCCTCGGCACCTTCGCCGTGCTCTGGCAGATTGAGGAAGCCCGTCGTCGTGGATTGCCCCACCTATACCTCGGTTACTGGATTCGCGAGTGCCGGAAAATGAACTACAAAACCCGCTTCCGCCCCATCGAAGCGCTCAAGGATGGCCACTGGCGGCCGTTGAAAGAGGCGTGATTTTTGCCATATGGCGATAATTCAGGCAGAATTGCGCCATTTAAAATCACCAGAAAGCTTAGTCAAAACGAGGTTCCTACTGAATGGCGAAATCAGATGTCATTGAAATGGAAGGCGTCATCATCGACACC
Organism: Marinobacter sp. C2H3; assembly: GCF_037080155.1. Taxonomy (NCBI): domain Bacteria; kingdom Pseudomonadati; phylum Pseudomonadota; class Gammaproteobacteria; order Pseudomonadales; family Marinobacteraceae; genus Marinobacter; species Marinobacter sp. C2H3. The sequence goes on from NZ_JBBBNZ010000002.1 coordinate 351,822, forward strand.
CTTCCCAACACCATGTTCCGGGTAGAGCTCAGCAATGGCCACGTGGTCACCGCCCACATTTCCGGCAAGATGCGCAAGAACTACATCCGCATCCTGACCGGCGACAAGGTCAAGGTGGAGCTGACCCCGTACGACCTGAGCAAGGGCCGCATCGTGTACCGCGCCCGCTGACCCAGCGCCAGTGACATCTGAAAAACCCCGCCGAAGCGGGGTTTTTTGGTTTTGGAGGATGGGCGCGCCGGCGGTCGTCAGACCGCTTCCGCCGGCTCATCCTCGTAATCGAACTCCAGTTCGTCGCCTTTGAGGTGCACGTACACGTCGCCGCCGTGGTCGGAAAGCCGGCCAAACAGGATCTGCTCGGCCAGAGGCCGCTTGATCTTGTCCTGGATCAGGCGGGACATGGGCCGGGCGCCCATGGTCACGTCGTAACCTTTCTCCGCCAGCCAGGCTTTGGCCTCGTCGTCCACGTGCAACACCACATGCTTCTCGTCCAGCTGGGCCTGCAGTTCGGTGAGGAACTTGTCCACCACGTGGGTAATGGTGGTCTTCTGCAGATCCGCGAACTGGATGATCGCATCCAGGCGGTTGCGGAACTCCGGCGTAAAGGTCTTGGTGATCACCTCCATGCCGTCCGTGCTGTGGTCCTGTTCGCTGAAGCCGATGGAACGACGGGCCATACTCTCAGCACCGGCGTTGGTGGTCATCACCAGGATCACGTGACGGAAATCCGCCTTGCGGCCGTTGTTATCGGTGAGCGTGCCGTGGTCCATGACCTGCAGCAGCAGGTTGAACACCTCCGGGTGCGCCTTCTCGATTTCATCCAGCAGCAGCACGCAGTGCGGGTGCTTGTTGACCGCCTCGGTCAGCAGGCCGCCCTGGTCATAGCCGACGTAGCCCGGGGGCGCACCGATCAGCCGTGACACGGTGTGCCGCTCCATGTACTCGGACATGTCAAAGCGTACCAGCTCAATGCCCAGCACTTTCGCCAGCTGACGGGTCACCTCCGTTTTACCAACCCCGGTGGGGCCGGCAAACAGGAAGGCCCCTTCCGGTTTCTCAGGCGCCTTGAGCCCGGCCCTGGCCAGCTTGATGGCCGTGGACAGGGATTCGATGGCCGGGTCCTGGCCGAACACCACCATCTTCAGGTCCCGCTCGATGTTGCGCAGCAGTTCCTTGTCGCTGGTGGAGACGTTTTTCGGCGGAATCCGCGCGATGTTGGCCACCACGTCTTCGATTTCCGGCACGTCCACGGTCAGGGTGCGCTTGTCTTCCGGCAGCATGCGCTGGCGGGCGCCGGCCTCGTCGATCACATCAATCGCTTTGTCCGGCAGGTGCCGGTCGGTGATGTACCGGTCCGCCAGTTCGGCGGCGACCCGCAAGGCCCGATCCGTGTACTTCAGCTCGTGGTGTTTCTCGAAGTTCGGCTTCAGACCCTTGAGAATCTGGTAAGTATCCTCAACGCTCGGCTCGTTCACATCAATCTTCTGGAAGCGACGGGCCAGGGCGTTGTCCTTCTCGAAAATACCCCGGAATTCCTGGAACGTGGTGGAGCCAATGCAGCGGATCTCACCGGAACCGAGCATGGGCTTGAGCAGGTTGGACGCGTCCATCACCCCACCGGACGCCGATCCGGCACCGATAATGGTGTGAATCTCGTCGATGAACAGGATGGCGTGCTTCTGTTTCTTCAGGTCGCTCAGCAGGCCCTTAAGCCGCTTTTCGAAGTCACCACGGTATTTGGTGCCCGCCAGCAACGCGCCCATGTCCAGGGAGTAGACCACTGCGTCAGAAATAATGTCCGGCACCTGGCCGTCCACGATGCGCTTGGCCAGGCCCTCGGCAATGGCGGTCTTGCCGACGCCGGCTTCCCCCACCAGTAGCGGGTTGTTCTTGCGGCGCCGAGCGAGGATCTGAACGACCCGCTCAACCTCGTGCTCACGACCAATCAGCGGATCGATACGGCCTTTACGGGCCTGCTCGTTCAGGTTGGTGGCGTAGGTTTCCAGCGGCTTGGACTGACCGCCCTCCTCGCCCATTTCCTCCTGGGCCGCCTGTTCGTTGCCCTCATCGTCCTCGGCCCCTTGCACGCGGGAAATGCCGTGGGAGACAAAGTTGACCACGTCAATGCGGGCGATGCTCTGCTTCTTCAGCACGTACACCGCCTGGCTTTCCTGCTCGCTGAAAATGGCCACCAGCACGTTGGCGCCGGTCACCTCCTTCTTGCCGGAAGACTGCACGTGAAATACCGCGCGCTGCAGCACGCGCTGGAAGCCCAGGGTCGGCTGGGTTTCACGCTCGCTGTCGTTGCTGGGGATCAGTGGTGTGGTGGAATCGACGAACTCGATCAGTTCCTCTTCAAGGCGCCGCAGGTCCGCGCCACAGGCTTTGAGTACGCCCACCGCCGATTCGTTGTCGAGAAGGGCCAGCAGCAAATGCTCCACCGTCATGAACTCATGACGCTTGTCCCGGGCATTTTTGAAGGCCGTATTCAGCGTAATTTCAAGATCTTTGCTCAGCATGGGCCACCCCGCCGTCTGTCAGTCCGCACGTTCAATCTCGCAAAGGAGCGGATGTTCGCATTCCGAGGAATACTGGTTCACCTGTGCTGCCTTTGTTTCCGCGATGTCCCGGGTATATACCCCGCATACGGCTTTTCCCTGCGTATGGACGAGCAGCATCACCTGCGTCGCCTTCTCTTCGTTCATGCCGAAGAACGTCATCAATACGTCCACCACGAAATCCATGGGGGTGTAATCGTCATTCAGAAGCACCACCCGGTAGCGGGCTGGCCGCTTGAGCGCAGGCTTCTCCGGAGCGACGCTGACGTCGCCTTGACGACCCGGCTGACCGTCCTCCCCTTGATTCAATATTAGTCCAGATTGTTCGATCGTCCGCATGTCCTGTTACCGGTTACTCGGTTTCCACCGTTAAATGTGGTTGTCCGGCGGCCCGTTTTCAAGCACGGCGGGCGCCGGGGCGTGAGATATTTATCATTCCCGGCATGATACCGTTTCCAGACCGCGTGAAACCACACATCCACCCTATCGAAACTATTGACTGGCAGCCACGATTGGTCGAAAGTGACCGTGTATTGTTAAATAATGTAAACGTAAGCGCTCTTTTCGTAACGGAAGGCAGCGGGTCCAGGTCCGGAACCTGGCGCGTTGCCGGTGCCAGCCGGCACCCGGAGCGGCAAACGTGGACAGGACGTGCGCGTTAAGGCCAGCGTTCACGGCCACCGGGCGGACAGGCCGCCGGATAATAACAACTGACAGCGAAGGAACAGGGGAGTTCATCATGCCTACAGGCAAAGTGAAGTGGTTCAATAATGCCAAGGGTTACGGCTTTATCATTGAGGATGGCTGCAGCGACGATCTGTTTGCCCACTTCTCGTCCGTCCAGATGGACGGCTACAAAACGCTGAAAGCCGGCCAAGCCGTCACCTTCGACAAGAAGCCCAGCGACAAGGGCGTTCATGCCGTCAACATTGTTCCCGCCGAGGCGCCGGTCTCTGGCAGCAATACCGGCCGTGATGCCGACGCCCAGCACCAGAACTCCGACGGGTACGAGTCGCGGGCCGTGAACGCCTGACTCGTACGCCCTGCCACACACCGGGCCTTGGCGCCCCGGCCCGGTTATCGTAGGCTGTCGCCCCATGGATGGCAGCCATTACGGCTTTTTTTTTGCTCCACCCTGTCACCGCGGCATCGCACCCTGAGCCGCTCCTATCGTATGATCTCGCGACCGATTCACCGCAAACCAGGGTCCGATGCGTGTCCGAACTCCTGCTGTTCAATAAGCCGTTCCACGTGCTCAGTCAGTTCACCGATGACCGTTCAACCGGCACGCCACGGCGTACCCTGTCTGATTTTGTCACCCGCCCCGGCGTATACCCTGCCGGTCGGTTGGACTACGATTCTGAGGGCCTGCTCCTGCTGACCGCCGACGGCGCTCTCCAGCACCGCATTGCCGCCCCCGACAACAAAATGCCGAAGACCTACTGGGTGCAGGTTGAGGGCGCCATCACCGATGACGCCCTACGCCAGTTGGCTCACGGTGTGAACCTGAAAGACGGCCCGACGCGGCCGGCCCAGGCCGAGGCCCTGTCTGAACCGGACCTGTGGCCCAGGGTGCCACCGGTCCGCTACCGGGCCTCGGTGCCCACCAGCTGGCTGGCCCTTACCCTGACCGAGGGCCGTAACCGCCAAGTCCGCCGGATGACCGCAGCGGTCGGCTTTCCGACCCTGCGCCTGGTGCGCTTCCGCATTGGCCCCTGGGCACTCGACGGACTTCAGCCCGGCCAGTGGCGAGCCGAAACTGTGCATCTTCCGGGTCCATCAACGGCGCCCCGGCCACGGCGCTCGGGTGGCACCCCCCCAACCCACTCGCGACGGAGGCGAACGACACACCGATGACCGGGACACCTGAAGTCTGGACACCCCATGCCACCGTGGCCGTTATTGTGGAAGACCCCGACGGCCGGTTCCTGATGGTGGAGGAACACAGCGACGGCCGGATCGTTTTTAACCAACCCGCCGGCCACATTGAGGAAAACGAAGCGGTCCTGGATGCCGTCCGACGGGAAACCCTGGAAGAGACCGGCTGGGCGGTCGAGCCGAGGCACTTCCTGGGCCTGTACACCTATGTCGCACCCGCCAACGGCGTCACCTACTACCGTTTCTGCTACGCCGCCGACGCCCTCGAACGGGTCACGGAACAACTGGACGACGGCATTATCGCCGCCCACTGGCTTACCCTGGACGAACTGCGCGCGCAGCCCGACCGGTTGCGCAGCCCCCTCGTGCTGCGCTGCATAGAGGATTACCGCAACGGGCGCCGGTATCCCCTGGACGTGGTGGTGGACGAAAAGACGTAACCGGCGGCGAATGGTATGATGCGCCTTTTGTCCATCGCAGGGCTGATATGACGTCTGAACCCCCCATCAAAGCCCCGGAAGAGACCCGGGTAATCGTCGGCATGTCCGGCGGCGTTGACTCGTCGGTGGCCGCCTGGCTCCTGAAGGATCAGGGCTACCAGGTGGAAGGCCTGTTCATGAAGAACTGGGACGAGGACGACGGCACCGAATACTGCACCGCCATGACCGACCTTGCGGACGCCCGGGCGGTCGCCGATGCCATGGGCATTCACCTGCACACCGCCAGCTTTGCCGCCGAATACTGGGACCGGGTGTTCGAGCACTTCCTCACCGAGTACCGGGCCGGACGTACGCCCAACCCGGACATTCTGTGCAATAAAGAAGTGAAATTCCGCGCGTTTCTGGACTACGCCATTACCCTGGGCGCTGATTTCATCGCCACCGGCCATTACGCGCGCCAGCAACCCCTCGCGGACGGCACTGGCAAGGCCCAGTTGCTCAAGGGCCTGGACCCGAATAAGGACCAGAGCTACTTCCTGCACGCCGTCGCCGGCGACCGCATCGCCCGCACCCTGTTCCCCGTGGGCGAACTGGAAAAGCCAGAGGTTCGCCGCATCGCCGAACAGCAGGGGTTTGTCACCCACGACAAAAAAGACTCCACCGGCATCTGCTTCATCGGCGAACGCAAATTCCGGGATTTTCTCAAGCAGTACCTGCCGGCACAGCCCGGCCGTATTGAAACCCCGGACGGCCAGGACATCGGCGAGCATCAGGGCCTGATGTACCACACCATCGGCCAGCGCCAAGGCCTCGGCATTGGTGGCCTGTCCGAGTTCGGGGACGAGCCCTGGTATGTGGCGGGCAAGGACCTGGCGCGAAACGTCCTGATCGCCGTCCAGGGCAAGAACCACCCGATGCTGTTTTCCGGCGGACTGGTATCCGGCCCGGTGGACTGGATTCTGGGGGAAGCGCCGGCAACACGCTTCCGTTGCCGCGCCAAGACCCGCTATCGCCAGCCCGACCAGGACTGCGAAGTCACCGTCACCCAGACCGGGACACGGGTGGTCTTTGACCAGCCGCAGCGGGCGGTTACCCCGGGTCAGTCGGTGGTCTTCTATGACGGGGAGATCTGCCTGGGCGGCGCGGTCATCGAGGAAACCCTGTCATGAGCCAGACCCTTGAAGACCAGGCCCTGGCGCTGGCGGGGTTATTCCAGGCCGCGGCTCTTGTACGACAGATAGCCCACGAAGGCCAGTGCGACGACGCCAGCTTCGAGACCAGCATTCGCTCGCTGTTCGAAACCGACCCAGACACCACCCTCGATGTGTTCGGCGGCCAGCTCGGCAATCTGCAACTGGGGCTCGACACCCTCTCGGCCATCATGGCCCAGCGGAATCGCCCGGAAGACGCGGAGATCCTGCGGTACACCCTCGGGCTGGTCCAGCTGGAAGGCCAGCTTCGCAAGCGCACGGACATGCTTGAGGTCATCGGCAGCCGCATCGATCAGGCCCGCCACACCGCCAACCACTTTGGCTACCACCACGGCAACCTGATGGCGAATCTGGCGTCGGTCTACAGCGACACCCTGAGCACCTTCCGCCAGCGCATTCAGGTCACCGGCAACCCGGCCGTTCTGCAGCGGGAGGAGAACGCCGCCCGAATCCGCGCCCTGCTTCTGGCCGGCATCCGCTCTGCTGTGCTCTGGCGACAGTGTGGCGGCCGCCGCTGGCGCTTGCTATTCCAGCGCCGCAAGCTGATAGACCTGGCCAGCAACCTGGCCAAACAGGCCCGGTAATCCCGCCATCCGCCCGGTGCCGGAATCACCGCCCGGGCGCTGATTCACGGGGCCTGCTGGTGTATCATGTGCGCCCCACGCCCGTTTGATCCGATTCTTTGATGATTTGAGAGGTTTTCGATGGAACTCACCGCCCTGACCGCCGTTTCTCCGGTGGATGGCCGATACGGCAACAAGGTAGACGTCTTCCGCGGCATATTCAGCGAGTACGGCCTGATCCGCAATCGGGTGACCGTCGAAATCCGCTGGCTCCAGCAGCTGTCCCGGCACGCCGGCGTGCCGGAAGTACCCGCGTTCTCCGACGAGGCCAACCGTTTCCTCGACGCCATGGTCAGCGAGTTCAGCCTGGCGGACGCCGAGCGCATCAAGGGCATCGAGCGGACCACCAACCACGACGTCAAAGCCGTGGAGTACTTTATCAAGGAAAAAATCGCCGGCGTGCCCGAGCTGCACGCCGTCACCGAGTTCGTGCATTTTGCCTGCACCTCCGAGGACATCAACAACCTGTCACACGCCCTGATGCTGCGGGAAGGCCTGGACGAGGGCCTGCTGCCGGCCATGGAGCGGGTGGTGGCCCTGGTGGCCGATCTGGCCCACGCCCACGCTGACCAGCCAATGCTGTCCCGGACCCACGGCCAGACGGCTTCCCCCACCACCGTCGGCAAGGAACTGGCCAACGTGGTGTACCGGCTGCGCCGCCAGCTCGGCCAGATCCGGCAGGTGGAGCTGCTGGGCAAGATCAACGGCGCGGTGGGCAACTACAACGCGCACCTCTCGGCGTATCCGTCCGTGGACTGGGCCGCCAACGCCCGGGACTTCATCGAAGGCCTGGGCCTCGCCTGGAACCCTTACACCACCCAGATCGAGCCCCACGATTACATCGCCGAGCTGTTCGACGCCGTCGCCCGATTCAACACCATCCTGATCGACCTGGACCGGGACATCTGGGGCTACATTTCCCTGGGTTATTTCAAGCAGAAAACCGTGGAAGGCGAAGTGGGTTCCTCCACCATGCCTCACAAGGTCAACCCCATTGATTTCGAGAACTCCGAGGGCAACCTTGGCATCGCCAACGCGCTGTTTGACCACCTGGCGGCCAAGCTGCCCATCTCCCGCTGGCAGCGTGACCTGACCGACTCCACCGTGCTGCGCAATCTGGGCGTCGGTTTTGCCCACAGCCTGATCGCGTACGAAGCCACGCTCAAAGGCCTGGGCAAGCTGGAAATCAACCCGGCCCGGCTGAACGAGGACCTGGACCACGCCTGGGAAGTGCTGGCGGAGCCGATCCAGACCGTTATGCGCCGCTACAACGTCGAAAAGCCCTATGAAAAGCTCAAGGCGTTGACGCGGGGCAAGGCCATGACCCCGGAACTGATCCAGAATTTCGTCAATGGCCTGGACATTCCGGAGGCCGGAAAGGCCGAGCTGCTGGCGCTGACCCCGGCCCTGTACGTCGGCAACGCGGCCGCACAGGCCAAGGCGATCTGACCCAAGCCATTTGACCCAAGCCATCTGACCGGAGACGAGCCCATGAACCTGTTGGGCGGGCTGACCCCCGAGGCGTTCCTCAGGGACTACTGGCAAAAGAAACCGCTGGTGATTGAACAGGCGTTTCCGGGCTTCGAGTGCCCGGTCAGCCCGGACGAGCTGGCCGGGCTTGCCTGCGAAGAGGCGGTGGAATCCCGCATCGTGATCGAGAACGATGCGGGTAAGCCCTGGCAACTGCACAATGGTCCCTTCGACCCGGAGCGGTTCGAGCGCCTGCCGGAACAGGACTGGACCCTGCTGATCCAGGGGCTGGACCACTGGGTGCCGGAGATCGCCGACCTGCTGGACGCCTTCCGGTTCATTCCCAACTGGCGGCTGGACGACATCATGGCCAGCTACGCGCCCCGTGGCGGCAGCGTCGGCCCCCACTACGACCAATACGATGTGTTCCTGCTGCAGGCCCAGGGCCACCGGCGCTGGCATTTCGGCGGCCAGTGCGACCACACCTCAGGGCGGGTGCAGGGCACACCCCTGCGCATCCTGAGCGACTGGCGGCCGGAGCAGACCGACGTGGTGCTCGCCCCCGGAGACATGCTCTATCTGCCTCCCGGCGTTGGCCACCACGGCGTGGCAGAGGACGACTGCATCACCCTGTCCATTGGCTTCCGGGCGCCCACGGTGGACGACGTGCTCACCGGCTTTACCGATTTCCTGTGCAGCCGCAACGACGTGTCCCGACACCTGGCCGACCCGGACCTGACCGTTCAGGCCAACCCCGGGCTGATCGCTCCGCCGGTGATTGAGCGCCTTGACGGCCTGATCCGAGAGCAGCTGTCGGACCCGCGCCAACTGGCCCTGTGGTTCGGCCAGTACGCCACCGCTCCGAAAAACGCGGATATCGTGGTGCCCGCGGAGACCCCGGCCGCCGACGCCGACCTGGCCGAAGCCATCCGCGCCGGTGAGGCCCTGCGCTGGAACGAAGGCTCCCGGTTTGCGTACCATGACTTTGCGGACCAGACCGCCCTGTTCGTGGACGGCGAGCAGTACCTGCTCAACGGCGACGCCCGGGCGCTGGCGCCCCTGCTGTGCGCCGGTGCCCGGATCGACATGGCCGCCCTGGCGCCGCTGATGGACGACCCCGCCCTGGTGGGGCTGATGACCCGCCTCTACAATCAGGGCTCCGTGTACATCGATTCGCCGTAACGCTTCCGCATTGCGCTTCAAACGCCCCGAGGTGACATGACCCTTCGAATCCGACGCTACAGCTGGCAACTGGCCCCCGCCGCGGTCCGCGAGATTCGCCAGCGGGTGTTCATTGACGAACAGCGGGTACCGCCGGAACTGGAATGGGACAATACCGACGACATCGCCGATCACTATCTGGCGGTGCTACCGGACAACACCCCCGTCGCCGTCGCCCGGGTGTTCCCCGCGCTGGACGAAACCGGTCACATCGGCCGGATGGCCGTATTGCCAGAACATCGGGGACGGGGCGCGGGACTGGCCATGCTGCAGCACCTGATCCGGGAAACCGCGCCGCATTACGGCGAGCTGCGCCTGTCCGCCCAGGAGCACGCCATCCGCTTCTACCAAAGCTGCGGTTTTCACGTCTGCTCCGACGTCTACGACGACGCCGGCATTCCCCACGTGGACATGCGCTGCCTGGCTCCAGCAAGGATCAGCGAGGCGCTGGACACCCGCACCCGCCCGGCCCTGCTTGGGGAAGACGATGCGCCCTGGCTGTTCGATGCCGAGGACGACGGCCTGGCCCTGCTGGACAACCTGGTCGGCCAGGCTCGCCAACGGCTCTGGCTGTATGATCGCTGGCTGGGCCATGAAGCCTACGACCGGGGACGCTTCCGGGATTTGCTGTCCACCCTCGCCCGGCGCCATCGGCAGAGCGAGGTGCGGCTGTTGATCCACGATGACAAACCGCTGGTCAAGCGGCGGCACCAGCTGGTGGAGCTGATGCGGCGTCTGCCCAGCCACATCAGCCTGCGTCTGGTGAACACGGATTTGCCCTCGGAGGACCAGCCTTTCGCCCTGGTGGATCGCGACGGACTGTATTATCGCCATGGCTTTGACCGGCCGGACGGCTTTGCCAACTTCCATCACCCGGGCCGGGTCAAAGTGCTGGCCGAGAGCTTTCAGAGAATGTGGGATTCGGCGCGCCCGTCGGTGGAGCTTCGGGAGCTGCCCATCTGAACGACACGGCGGGCAATCAGCGCTCCGACTGATGCGCAGGCGGCCGTTCGGCAGCCTCGAACAGAGCGCCGAACGGCGCAAACTCCTGGTCCACTTCTTCCGCCACTTCCACAATCAGCCGCCGCAGCCACTGGTGATCGGTGTTGTGCTGCAGCAGCGGGCTCCAGGCCATCTTCAGCTCAAACGGCGGGATGTCGAACGGTGGCACCTTGACCAGCAGGTTTGAATTGTCCCGCTGAAGCCAGGCCGCCCGGGCCGGCAGGGTGGCAATCAGATCGTGCTGCTCCGCCAGCAGCATGGCCACCTGGTAGTGGCGCGTGAACACGGAGATCCGCCGCTTGCGCCCCATCCGGGCCAGCGCCTCGTCCACCCAGCCCAGGCGCTGCACGTCTTTCGGGTTAACCCCCACACCCACACCGAAGCCCGTTTTGCTCACCCAGATATGACTGGCGTCCAGGTAGGAGTCCAGCGTGAATGGCTCCCGCAGGATCGGGTTGCGCACGTTCATGAGGCAGGCGAAGGTTTCGGTCCACAGGGTTTTCTGGTGGAACGACTGGGGAATCTTGTCGAACCGGTTAATGGCCATGTCCAGCCGCCCCTGCTCCACGTCCAGAAAACTCACGTCGGACGGGGTCAGCACGTCCAGGGTGACGTTGGGCGCCTCCTGTCGGATGCGCCGAAGCACCCGGGGCATCAGGCAGGATTCGGCGTAGTCACTGGCCATGATGCGAAACACCCGCTGGCTCTCCAGGGCGGAGAACGGGGTTTTCTCCTGCACCGCCTGTTCGATGTCCGCGAGAATGGCCCGCACCAGGGGCTGCAGTTCCCGCGCACGCTCGGTGGCCGTCATGCCCTCACTGGTGCGCACCAGCAGAGGGTCGGCGAACAGATCCCGCAAGCGGCGCAGGCCATTGCTCATGGCGGGCTGGGTGATGCCCAAATGGTTGGCGGCCTTGGTGACGTTCCGCTCCCGCAGCAGAACATCCAGGTAAACAAGCAGGTTAAGATCCACACGGGACAGGTCCACAGGCGCCTCCGGGTTGCGGAATATGCATTCATCCTCGCAATATAGCGCAACCGATCAATTCATGAAATGAATGGAGCACCCGTTCACATTTCATCACGGACTCAATCCTGGCTTTCTGCTACGCTTATACGCACTTAATGAACAATATCGGCGGGTTGTGGCGTTTTTTTCACACGGCCCCGCAACCATTCCCTCCGGCGGAGTGTGAACCGAACCCATGGAAACCACATCGATCGTCCTGATTCTGGCGGTACTGGTCGCGATATCGATTGCGGTCATTGTCCTCAGCCAGATGCGCGAGAAAGCCCGAATTGCCCGGGCACGGAAGATCACGGCACTGGAAGACGCCTATAACCGGGCCAACCGCCTGTTGTCCGAAATTCCCGGCCAGTACCTGACCGCCGACATCAAACTGATCATACTCAAACGAATGGAAGATGCCTGCCAGCAACTGGCCGGCCTGAAGTCGGACCTGCCCATCCAGCAGTGGCGTGACAGCGCGCTCCAAACCAAGAAGGCGGTCCTTGAGAACCGGGACATCCGTCAACCTGTCAAGATCGATTCCCCCGACAAGTCCAACTACGTCAAAGAGCTACTGCAAACCCTGTTCCGCATGATCGAAGGCATGCATAAGGCCGGGGAACTCAGCACGGACACCGCCCGTAAGAACCTCAAGTACGTGCTGTTCCTGGTGCACAAAACCCACGCCGACCTGCACGTATTCCAGGCCCGGGATTACGTACGCCAGAACCAGATTCGCAAGGCCATTCACGCCTATCACCTGGCCAGTACCGAGATGGGCAAGTCCCGGGATAATCCCCTGGCGGTCAAGGCCGTCAAGAGCTTCCGGACCCGCATCAAGGAACTGGAAGCCATGAGCGCAGACGGCGTCGACAGCAGCACCGCCTCTCCATCCCGTCTGGACAAGGAATGGGACAGTTTCCTCCACGACGCCGAGTGGAAGAAAAAGGCGGACTACGACGACTGACCCTGTTACGCGCCCCGCCGGCGCAGGGAACCCGCCCGTTCGGCAACAAGGACCGTAACACCCCGTGCAAAACTGGTTTCGCAAGCGACTGTCGTACCGACTGACCCGGGACACCATCCTGGTGGCGATGGCCGTGGGCCTGGTGCTGAACCTGGTGCAGATTACCCTGGACTACTTCAGCGCCCGGGACGCCATGACGTCTGAGGTCCGGGCGCTGATGGACATCAGCCGGAGCCCGGCGGCGCAGATCGCCTATAACATCGACGTCCGGCTGGCCAACGAACTGCTCAGCGGCCTGCTACAGCATCCGGCCACCATAGACGCCCGCATCATCGACAATGACGGGCAGGTGATGGCCTCGGCGGCACGGCCAGCCAGTGACGCCGGTTACCGCTGGATCAGTGACGCCCTGTTCGGCGAGCGCCTGACGTTCAGCACGCCACTCAAGGTCCGACAGCTCAAGGACCTGCCCCTGGGCCAGTTGCGCATTACCATCGACACGTTCCACTACGGCCTGCAATTCCTGCAGCGAGCCCTGTACACCCTCGCCGGCGGGCTGCTCAAAAGCCTGGCGCTCGGCGGCGCCCTGCTCGCCATTTTCTATGTGGTGTTGACCCGGCCGATGCTGAACGTGATCCACGGCCTGAGCCAGGTCTCGCCCCGATCACCGGAATCGGTACGCCTGCCGGTGCCCCGTCAACACGAAGCCGACGAAATTGGCACCCTGGTGGGCATCGTCAATCATCACCTGGAAACCATTGAGTCCACCCTCGCCCAGCTCCGGAGCGCCGAAAGCGCCCTGAAAAACTACTCCACCCAGCTGGAACAGGAAGTGGCCGACCGGACCCGGGAAATCTCAGAGAAGAACGACGCGCTGCAGCGAGGCAACCGGGCCCTGGTTCGGGCCAAGGAGGACGCAGTCCGGCGGGCCCGGGCCCGGGCCAACTTCCTGGCCAGCATGAGCCACGAAATCCGCACCCCGCTGAACGGTCTGCTGGGCATGCTCGGGCTGGCCCTGGATGACGAGCTGGATGCAGCCCAGCGTAACCGCGTGGAGATTGCGCTGAAAGCCGGCGAGAGCCTGCTGGCGCTGCTGAACGACATTCTCGATATTTCCAAGGTGGAAGCCGGCAAGCTGGGGCTGGAAAACATCCCCTTCAGCATGCGCCAACTGATTGAAGAGTGCGCCACGCTCCACGCCCAGCAGGCCCGCCGCAAAGGCATTGAGCTGGTCACGGAAATCGACCCCGAGCTACCGGACCTGTTCCTGGGCGACCCCACCCGCAACCGACAGATTCTCAACAACCTGATCAGCAACGCGATCAAGTTTACCGAGCGGGGCCTGGTCCGGCTTCGGGCCGCTTACTCCGGGGGAAGCCTGCGCCTGGAAGTCATCGACACGGGCATTGGCATGTCCAGGGAGGGCCTGCACCGAATTTTCTCACCCTTCAGCCAGGCCGACGCCGACACCACTCGCCGATACGGCGGCACCGGGCTGGGGCTGACCCTCTGCCGCCAGTTGGTCGAACGCATGCACGGGCAGATTCTGGTGGACTCCCAGGAAGGCGCCGGTACCCACTTTACCGTGACGCTGCCCCTGCCGATTCATCAGGCCCGGGCGACCGTGTACAACGCCGCACACCTGGAGCACCTGCGGGAGACCGGCGTGGCCATGGCTATGCCGGAACAGCATCCCCACCGGATGGCCATTGAAACGCAACTGAGGGCCTGGCGCATTCCGGTCAGGGGCGCCAGCCGACACCCGGACGGGCTGTTGCTGATTGCTGCCGACGCTTCGGAGGAAACCGGAGCGTTCATCGGACAGTGGCGCGGCCGGGGCGTGGTGGTGGCGCAAGGCCTGACGGACCGGTCTACGGACGGCAGAGCGAACCCTGTGCTGAGCCTGCCGCTGCGCCGGGATGATCTGTTCCAGCGCCTGTGCGCCGGTGCCGGGCTGATGGCCCCGACACTGGCCGGGTCCCGGGCACTGCCACGCCCTGACGCGGCGTTGGCCAGCAGCAAACCGGGGTTGTCGATCCTGCTGGTGGAAGACAATCAGGTGAACCAGTTGGTGGCCAGCAGCCTGCTAAAAAAGCTGGGGCATCGGGTCGGCCACGCTGAGAATGGCGCCCGGGCTCTCGAAGTGCTCAGGCACCGTGCCTACGACCTGGTACTGATGGACTGCCAGATGCCGGTGATGGACGGCTACGAGGCGACCCGACAGATTCGCCGGACCCCCGGCCTCGAGCGGCTGCCCGTCATTGCGGTCACCGCCAACGTCATGCAGGGCGACCGGGAGAACTGCCTGGCCGCCGGCATGAACGATTATGTGACGAAACCCTACAATCGCGACGCCCTCGCCTCGGTGATCCGGCGTTGGGCGCCGGCCGAGCCATCAGGCACCCAGTAGTGCTTCGATATCCTTGCGGATGGCGGACGGCTTGGTGGTGGGGGGATAGCGCTTGGTAACCCGACCCTGACGGTCCACCAGAAACTTGGTGAAGTTCCACTTCACCTGCTCCGAGCCCATCAGGCCCCGCGCCTCTTTCTTGAGAAACCGGTACAGTGGGTGGGCCCCGTCGCCGTTGACCTCAATCTTGCCAAACATCGGGAAGCTGACCCCGTAATTAAGGCTGCAGAACTGGCTGATGGCGTCGTCGGTGCCCGGGTCCTGGTTCATGAACTGGTTGCAGGGAAAGCCCAGCACCTCAAGGCCCTGGCCGTGCAGCTCGTCGTAGAGCGCCTGCAGGCCTTCAAACTGGGGCGTGAAGCCACACTTGCTGGCGGTGTTTACAATCAGCAGCACCTTGCCGCGATAGTCCGCCATGCTGTGCTCCTGGCCCTTGATGTCCCTGACCGAAAAGTCGTAGATGGTCGCGTCTGCCACGTCCTGTTCTCCTGTATCGTCCGCTGGTACGGGGGGTGTTTGGGGAAAGCGCGTTCGCACGGGATTATTGTCCGGGATTGGCGAGGCAAATGCACCGCAGCGCGGGACAAAACAGGCCATTGGATGACAACCTCAACAAAATACGTGAACGGCACCCCCTAACACCGCCGTTTTTCGCCACAATTGATCATCTTTCCCCTGTTGAAGGGCCCGGCCGCTCCGCTAGAATAGGAAGTCATTGCCCCCGTGTCCGGGGCCAGTCAATCACACCATGCCGCCGGTCGCGGCGGACCCAAACGCACCCAAGGATCATCAGGCCCCATGCAGAACTACACCAAGTCCGCCAAGCTCGATAACGTCTGTTACGAAATCCGGGGCGTGGTGCTGCGGGAGGCCCGTCGCCTGGAGGAAGAAGGCCACAGGGTGCTGAAGCTGAACATCGGCAATCCGGCCGCCTTCGAGCTGGACGTCCCGGAAGAAATCCAGCAGGACGTTATCTACAACATGCACCAGGCCCAGGGTTACGTGGAGTCCAAGGGCCTGTTTTCCGCCCGGAAGGCGGTGATGCATTACTGCCAGCAGCGTGGCATCGACAAGGTCGATATCGATGACATCTATCTGGGCAACGGCGTCAGCGAGCTGATCGTGATGTCCATGCAGGCGCTGCTGAACACTGGGGACGAGGTGCTGATTCCGGCTCCCGACTACCCGCTGTGGACGGCCGCGGTGACCCTGTCCAGCGGCAAGCCGGTGCATTATCGCTGTGACGAGGCCCAGGACTGGTTTCCGGACGTCGATGACATCCGCAAGAAGATCACCCGCCGCACCAAGGCGATCGTGCTGATCAACCCGAACAATCCGACGGG
Organism: Marinobacter sp. C2H3; assembly: GCF_037080155.1. Lineage (NCBI taxonomy): Bacteria > Pseudomonadati > Pseudomonadota > Gammaproteobacteria > Pseudomonadales > Marinobacteraceae > Marinobacter > Marinobacter sp. C2H3. The sequence continues at coordinate 367,954 of NZ_JBBBNZ010000002.1, forward strand.
CGCGGTCTACTCGCCGGACCTGCTTGAGCAGATTCTGCAGTTGGCCCGCGAGCATAACCTGATTGTGCTGTCGGACGAGATCTACGACAAGATCCTGTACGACGGCACCGAACACGTGTCCATTGCCTCCATGGCGGACGACCTGCTGTTCCTGACCTACAACGGCCTGTCGAAGAACTACCGCGCCGCCGGCTACCGCTCCGGGTGGATGATCATCAGCGGCGCCAAGCACCGGGCCACGGACTTTATCGAGGGCATCGAGATGCTCTCCAACATGCGCTTGTGCGCGAACGTGCCGGCCCAGCTCGCGATCCAGACGGCGCTGGGCGGTTACCAGTCCATCGACGACCTGGTGGCTCCGGGCGGACGGCTCTATGAACAGCGGGAAACCGCCTGGCGCATGCTCAATGACATCCCCGGCGTCAGCTGCGTGAAGCCCAAGGGGGCGCTTTACCTGTTCCCGAAACTGGACCCCAAGAAGTTCCCCATCGTCAACGATGAGAAGCTGGTGCTGGACCTGCTGCTGCAGGAGAAAATCCTGCTGGTTCAGGGCTCGGCCTTCAACATCGACGACAAGCAGCACTTGCGGGTGGTCTTCCTGCCCCGCTCGGACACCCTGGGCGATGCCATGGGCCGCCTGGGGCGGTTCCTCGGCAAATACCAGCAGTAACCGGGCCACCGTCGGACACAGGCGTGCCTGGCGGTATCCGGTTGGAAAAGGACATCGGGTTTATGGCAGACCTGCACATCGAAGAATTCTACCGGGACGCGGCCATCGGCCTGGCCCAGCTTTACAGCGCCTTTCCCCGGCCGGTTAACCTGTTCATCGAGGACATCGCCGGCCCGGACCAACCCGATGAATTTGGCCTGCACAGCAAGCGCCACATGGCCTGCTTTGGCGCCCTGCTTTGGCTGGCCGACGAAGGCCTGCTGCGGTATGTCGATACCATCCGACAGGACGCCCTCGACCAGGCGGTCCTGACCCGAACCGCGTTCATCCGCCTGAGCACACCCGCCTCGCCGGCGCTGGCCGCGGAAGCCGGGGTGCCGGCGCCGGACAGCGCCCTGCCCGTGTCCGTTCAGCAGGACCGTTGCACCTACATCCACCTGATCCGGGAGGCTCTGCGCAGCGGTCACTCCGAGCGTATCAGCCGCGTGGTTCAGGCCGCCTTTTTCAGCGATACGCGCCAACATTAAATCCCTGTAATATTATTGAACCGGCGAACCCCGGACGCATTATCCGGTCATAGGATCGCTGTGTTCCATTACTGGGAAATCAAGGAATTACCATGCGCATACTGCTCTTCCTGGCCACCAACCTGGCGGTCATTCTGGTGGCGAGTTTCACCCTGAGATTACTGGGTGTCGACTCTTACCTGGCGCAAAACGGTATCGATTACAGCTCCCTGCTGATCTTCGCCGCCGTGTTCGGCTTTGCCGGCGCACTCATCTCCCTGTTCCTGTCCAAGCCGATGGCCAAATGGAGCACCCGGGCTCAAGTCATCGAGTCGCCGCGCACCCCTGCCGAGCGCTGGCTGATGGAAACCGTGGCCGAGCTGGCTCGTAACGCCGGCATCAAGATGCCCGAAGTGGCGATTTTCCCGGCCACCCAGTCCAACGCGTTCGCCACCGGCTGGAACAAGAACGACGCGCTGGTGGCGGTCAGTGAAGGGCTGCTGCATCGATTCAACAAAGATGAGATCAAGGCCGTGCTTGGCCATGAGATCGGCCATGTGGCCAACGGCGACATGGTGACCCTGGCGCTGATCCAGGGGGTGGTCAACACCTTCGTGATCTTCGCCTCGCGGGTGATCGGTTCGTTTGTGGATCGGGTGGTGTTCCGCAACGAGGAAGGTCACGGCATTGGGTTCTTTGTGGTGAGCATGGTGGCCGAACTGGTCTTGGGTATCCTGGCCAGCACCATCGTGTTCTGGTTCTCCCGCCGACGGGAATTCCGGGCCGATATTGCCGGCGCCCGGCTGGCAGGCCGAGGTGCCATGATCAGCGCCCTGGCCCGCCTCAAGCAGGAGAGCGAAGCGCCGGACCAAATGCCGGACACTCTGCAGGCGTTTGCCATCAGCCGTGGCGCTCGCGGCGGTCTGAGCGCCCTGTTCATGACGCATCCCCCGCTGGAAGCGCGCATTCAGGCGTTGCAGAACGCCCAGCTCTGACGCCAGCTCATCCGCAGGTGCCGGGCTTCGCAAGGACGGCACCTGCGCTCAGGCCAGATCAACGTCGCCCGGCACCGCCCGGGCGACCTTCGTTCGGGCTATCAGGTTTTCAGCTTGAATCCAAGGGCCCGAAAATCGTCCTGAAGGGCGCGGCTGCTGCCTTTCAGCTGGATCTTCACACTCGACCATTCCCGACGAACCGGGTAATGCTTGCGCAGCCGGTCAAAGGCCAGGCCACGGGCATCCGGCGTATCGCCGGCCATGGCCCGGCGCAGACGGGCATCGTCCTGGCGCGGATCGTAGCAGGCCCGGAGGGCCGTCCAGAGCGCGCCCGGCGCGTCTGCCGAGCCGGTGAAACACAGCTTGCTCAGGGCGGGTTCCGGCAGGAACTGTCCGGCCTGCTTGCGCACGGGCAGCCCCAGGAAACGGCAAGCCGCCTGGTAGATCATCTCCGTGCCCTGCACTTTGCCTTCCAGGCTGTACCCCGCGATGTGAGGCGTTGCCTGCCACACCTGCTCCACCAGCGCCGGGCAGATTCGGGGTTCCTGTTCCCACACATCGAGCGCCACAAGGGGCGGGTTAGGCGCCGCCAGTCGCTGGCCAAGGGCCTCGCCGTCAATGACTTCGCCCCGGCCCGCGTTGATCAGCAACTGACCACCGTGCAGTCCGTCCAGCGCCTTGGCATCGAGCAGCTTCAGGGTGGGATGATCGCCGTCGCGGACCAGTGGCGTATGCAGGGTGACCACATCACAGGCGAGCACGTCCTCGAGGGCCACAAACGACGCCGCGCGGTCCGGTTCCCGGGCGGCCCGGGGCGGATCACACAGGCGCACCGTGAAGCCCAGCCGGGTCAGGGTATCGCCCAGACGGCCGCCCACGTTACCGGCGCCGACAATGCCCACCGAGAGGTCGGTCCAGTCTGTCAGGCCCCGCCGTTCCGCATAGAGCGACAGCGTTGAGACAACGTATTCCACCACGCTGTTGGCGTTGCAGCCGGGGGCCGCCGAAAACCGGATGCCAGCGCCGTCCAGCCAGACGCGGTCAATGTGATCGGTGCCAATGGTGGCGGTGCCAACAAACCGGACCCGGCTGCCAGCCAGCAGCGCCTCGTTCACCGGCGTCACCGAGCGGACCAGCAGCAGGTCCGCGTCCCGCACGTCGTCTGCGGTCATCTGACGGCCGTTGACCCGCCGGATCTCGCCGATGTCGGCAAAGAACGGCTCCAGCAACGGAATGTTTTCGTCGGCAACAATACGCATGGCAGCTCCGTTACCGGCCGATCAATGGCGCCGCGGGCGACCGCCGCCCCGGTTTCCCTGGGGCCGGCCGCCACCGCCACTGCTGCGGCGGCGCCCACGCTTGCGGGTGATGGGCGGGTTGTCCATGGTGGTCCGCAGGTCTTCCCCGGGGACTTCGGTTTTCAGCTTCTGCTGGATGTAGGATTCGATCGCCGGCAGCGCGAAAGCATCGTCCTCGTCCGCCAGGCTGATGGCCACCCCGGTGCTGCCGGCGCGGCCGGTGCGGCCGATACGGTGCACGTAGTCCTCGGCGTTCTCCGGGAGGTTGTAGTTGAACACGTGGGTCACACCGGTCACATGGATGCCCCGGCCGGCGACGTCCGTCGCCACCAGCACCTGGATGCTGCCCTTCTTGAATTGGTCGAGGGTTTTCAAGCGTTTGTTCTGGGCGATCTCACCCGACATCAACGCCACTTTCACACCCTGGTTCTTCAAATCCTCTTCCAGGTCACGGCACTGGTCCCGGCGGTTGGCGAACACGATGGCCTTCTCCACCTCCGGCCGCTTCAGGTAATTCACCAGGGCCGGCAGTTTCTCTTCCTCGCCCACAAGATAAACGGTCTGCTGGACTCGCTCCGCGGTCTTCTGCTCGGGCTCAATTTCCACGAACTCGGCGTTCTGGGTCCACATGGACGCGAGGTTGAGCACGTCCTGGTTAAAGGTGGCGCTGAACAGCAGGGTCTGGCGATGCTCTTTGGGCGTGCACTTGCGGATGATCCGCTTGACGTCGGGAATGAAGCCCATGTCCAGCATCCGGTCCGCTTCATCCAGAATCAGGATGTCGAGCTGGTCCAGGAACACGTCCTGGGAGCCGAGGAAATCAATCAACCGGCCGGGGGTGGCCACCAGGATATCCACGACGCCGTTCTGCAACTGGTCCCGCTGCTTGTCGTAGTTCATACCGCCGACCACGCTGACCACCGTGTGGCCGGTGTGCTGGCACAGCTGCTCGGCGTCCTTGGCAATCTGCAGCGCCAGTTCGCGGGTGGGGGCCAGGGCCAGTACCCGAGGCTCAGACGCGAACCGATCCTCGGCCGGTATCGGCGCTTCCAGCAGGGCCTGAATGGCGGTAATCAGGAACGCGGCGGTTTTACCGGTACCGGTCTGGGCCTGGCCAATGAGGTCTTCGCAGGCCAGGGTCCAGGGCAGGCTCTCGGCCTGAATGGGCGTGCAGTATTCAAAGCCGATGGCGGAAATCGCGTCCAGCAGACGCTTGTCCAGGTTCAGATCGCTGAACCGCAGATCACTGGTGTGTTTTGGGTCAGAGCTCATACCGCGTTGCAGGTCCTTGTTCGGTCAGACATCACATGGAACGGCCGCAGGCGGTTTACGTCGTCTTGCCAGGCACTGGCGAACGCCCGCCCGGTCCCGTAAAACGCCTGGAGCGTCTCGAAAAATTGTTGCCCGCGCTCGGGCAGGCCCTCGGCCAGGTAGGTCTCTGCCTGGCGTATCACGTTTCGCAGAAACCCGTCGGCGTCGGCGGCCCCCTGGCCGGACAGGTTATCCACGCTCAGGTGAAACCGGATACCGGCGGCCACGGAAAACAGCCACTCCTGGGCCTGGGGCTTGATTTCCGCCTGTTCGAAGGCCTGCTGCTGGGCCGGCGTGCGGCCGTCCGGGCAGTACCAGTAACCATAGTCCGGGAGCTGCCGGCGCCGGTGGCCGGCGATGCACCAGTGGCTGATTTCATGCAGCGCGCTGGTGAAATAACCGTGGGCAAAGACCACCTTCGCCAGCCCGTCAGGGCCGTCCGCAGGCAGGTATTCCGGTTCGCTGCCGCCTCTGACCAGAATGGTCCGGTGGGATTCCCGGAACAGGTCATTGAACAGCATGATAAGATCGTTTGGACTGTGGCTCATTGGTTGGCTATTGTGCGACTTTACCCGACGCAATACCAGACCAAGCCAAAGACTGGAGCCCATGACCGCACGACCCGCTAATGCCCGCCGCCTCTGGCCGGCGCTTGCCCTGACGCTTGTCGGCGTTTTCACGGCCCTGCCCGCGTACGCGCTCTCCCTGGGATCCTCATCGCCCTTTGGCGGCGCAGGTAATTTCCTGCCGGTGGATGAGGCCCTGGCGTTCAGCGATGCCAGCGACGGCAACCGGTTGACCCTCACCTGGACAGTGGCAGACGGCTACTACCTCTACAAAGACCGGATCCGCGTGACCCCGGCCACCGACGGCGTGACCTTGGGCACACCAACCTTCTCTGCGCCGGGCGAAGTCACCGAAGACGACTATTTCGGCACCGTGACCGTGTTTCGCCAGCCAGTGACCGCTTCGGTGCCGGTGACCCTGCCCGAGGGCGCGTCCGAGGCCACCGTGCGCGTGACCTATCAAGGCTGCGCGGAAGCCGGCCTGTGCTACCCGCCCCAGACCCGGGAGGTGTTGTTCTACCCCGGTGACGGCGCGGCCACCGCGGCCGCCGAAACCGCCTCCGGGAGCGGCTCGGGCTCGGCGCTGCCGGAGAACACCGAGAGCGCCACCGGCCTGGCCGGCCTGCTCAGCCGTCAGTCCCTGTGGGTGGTGGCGGGCCTGTTCTTTCTACTTGGGCTTGGACTGACCTTCACCCCCTGCGTGCTGCCCATGGTGCCGATCATCGCCTCCCTGGTGTCGGGCCATAACACCCGCAGTACCGCCCACGCCCTCGCCCTGGCCCTGGCCTATGTGTTCGGCATGTCGTTGACCTACGCGGCGGCCGGGGTGATCACCGGACTCCTCGGCGCCAGCTTCAACCTGCAGGCCCAGCTTCAGTCCCCCTGGGTACTGATTACCTTTGCCGTGGCGTTCGTCGCGTTTGCCCTGGCGATGTTTGACGTCTATGAGCTGCAGTTGCCGCGCTGGCTGCAGGACCCGCTGAACGCCGCCAGCCATCGACTGAGCGCCTCACGCCTGGCCGGGTTGTTCGGCATTGGCGCGCTCTCGGCGCTGGTGGTTTCCCCTTGCGTATCGGCGCCCCTGGCCGGCGCCCTGCTGTACATCTCGACCAGCCAGGATGCGCTGGGCGGCGGCCTGGCCCTGCTGGCCCTGGGCCTCGGCATGGGGGTTCCGCTGATTCTGGTGGCGGTTGGCGGGCGCCGGTTCCTGCCGTCCACGGGCCACTGGATGGCGGCGGTCAAACGGTTTTATGGCGTGCTGTTGATGGCCGTGGCGATCTGGCTGCTGGAACGCCTGATACCGGCCTGGGCGACGCTCGCCCTGTGGGCACTGCTGGCGACGGTGACCGGGGTCCAATTGGGCGCCTTTGAGGCCGCCCATCCTGGCTGGCCTCGCACCCGCAAAGCCCTGGGCCTGGTGCTGTTTGCGTACGGCCTGGCGCTGCTCGCCGGTGCGGTGACCGGCGCCCGCGATCCGCTGCGACCACTGGCACCGTTTACCAGCGCTGCTGCCGTGGCTCTACCGGCCGGGTCCACGAAGGCGGCCGGCCGTTCAGAATCCGGTTTCGAGCGATTCCAGTCGGTGGCGTCACTGGATCAGCGCCTGGCACAAGCCCGGGAGGAAGGCCAACCGGTGATGCTCGATTTCTACGCCGACTGGTGCATTTCCTGCAAGGTCATGGAGCGGACCGTGTTCCAGACGCCGGAGGTGCGCCAAGCCTTGGCGCCCTTTGCCACCCTGCAGATCGACATCACCGATAACACCCCCGAGCAGCAGGCGCTGCTGAACCGATTTTCGCTGTTCGGGCCGCCGGCGATCCTGTTCTACAACGGTGACGGCGACGAGTTGCCAGCCCAGCGGGTGCTGGGGGAAATGGACCAGCCGGCCTTCCTGGCCCACCTCAGGCAGGTATCCGCCGCGCTGTGACCCGGCCCGATTCGCCGGGCGCTTGCCTGCGGCTTACTCGCCCCGGCGAATGCGGAACACAAATCGCTCCCGTCCGTTGTCGTCCTCGACAGTCTGGCTCAGCAGCTCGTGGCCAAGAAACTGGCAGAAGCGGGGAATATCCCGGTTGGTGGACGGGTCCGTGGCCAGTACCCGCAGCACGGCACCGGGCGCCAGATCCGCGATGCGGTTGTGCAGCAGCATCACGGGCTCCGGGCAAAACAGCCCCTGGGCATCCAGCTCCTGCTCGTTCGTCGGATGGTTGTTCTCAGTCACTCGCGTGCTCCTCTGGGCAGCGGAATGGAGAGGCAGCGCCCGTCAGCGCTACGAATCCCGTCGCTCAATAAAACAGGTAATTTCTTCTCTGTCGTGGTAGAGGTGGCGTGCCTGCAGACGGAACGGGATGCCGGCGTCCAGCAGGCCCTGCTCCAACCGCTCCCGGCAAACCAGCCATTCCTCGTAGCGCTTTTTCATGGGCAGTTTCAGGTTGAACACGCAGTACCGGCATAGCCCGGCGGCGAACCACTCAGTCACCAGGCTGACGGTCCGACGGGGCTGGTCCACGATGTCACACACCATCCAGTCAATGGCACGGCGCGGCCGCCAGGTGTAGCCATCCGCCCGAACATGCTCCACCTGCCCGCTGGCCATCAGCGCTTCGTTCATCGGGCCATTGTCCACCGCATACACGGTCATGCCCTGGCGCACCAACTGCCACGTCCAGCCGCCTGGTGCCGCACCAAGGTCCGCCGCGTGCTTGCCCCCGCCCAGGTAATCCAGGGACTGCTCCGGTGGCAGGAAGACCTTCCACGCCTCCTCCAGTTTCATGGCTGACCGGCTCGGGGCGGACGATGATAGCCGAAGCCGGGGAATCCCGTTCACGTCCCGGGACCGGTTTGCGGCCAGACTGTATCCCAGCCAGCCGCCCTCAAAGCCGGTCAGGACAACCTCAAGGCGGCCGTCGGCATCCGCGTCCACCGGCGCCAGCAGGCCGTTATCCCGCAACGCCCGGGACAGGGGCGCCACCCACTTGCGGGCGAAATTGCCCAGGTCCCGATCGGTGTTGTTTTCCGGCAGGCGCACCTCCACCCGGGCGCAGCGGGGAAGCGCCGCTGACACGTCTCGCACGGTGGCCATCGCCGCCCCCACCCGATCCTGCGCCGGCAACGCCAGGGGTGCGACAACCACCAGCCAGTCCCGGACAAACACCAGTTGATGGACAGACACACGGGCCAGCAGCACCGACGCCGTCTCTGGCCCCGGCAAGCTGAACATCACCAGCCCCCGATCCCTCACTGGCTCAAAATACCCGAACACGCCCGCCTCGCCGGCGACGTCCATCAGTTCGCGCCCGGCCTCGGTTTCAAACCCCGGGCGGCAGAACGCCAGTAGCTGCTCCAATCCACCGTCGCTCATACCTGGCGTTCCACGATCATGCTTGTACCTTCCATCGTCGATTCGGTCCTCACCGGGCCGGTGTTAACGGCACCGCAAATTTCAAACTGTTTAACAGCCGGGCCTGGCACCTTGCGCTACACTCGGGGCTCCTGTCATCAACGGATGCCCCGCATGTTGCCACTGCCCCGGCTGTTCTGCGCGCTCGTGCTGCTGTTGCTTGCCGGTCAGGCGCTGGGCGCCGTGGCTCCCTGCCCCGAGCTGAACGTGGCCAGTGCTTCGGGCCGCAGCGAGCTGATGTACTATGTCTGCTACGGCATCGCCGATCCGGGCCAGCCTGGCTATCAAGCCAGGACCCCGGCGCAGTTGCCGGCGCAGTTCGGCTGGACGCCGGCCCGCGGCCACGAGCTGGTGTTCAGCCATACCGAGTCCGTTTACTGGCTCCGGCTGCATCTGGACAACCCAACCAGCCGGGATGGCCTGTGGTTCCTGAAACTGGAGTATCCGCTGCTGGATCAGGTGACCTTCTGGCAGAGTGAACCCGATGGCACTGTCCGGAGCATTGATACCGGCGACCGTTCCCCCTTCCTGTCGCGGGGCATAGATTATCGGCATTTCCTGTTCCCCGTCACCCTGAGGGCGGGTGAAACGTCCGAAATCACCATCCGGGTCCACAGCAGCGGGGCGTTGAACATTCCCCTCAGCCTGGAAACGCCCCAGAGCGTGATTGAGTCCAGCAACCACCTGAGCCTGAGCCACGGGATCTTCTATGGCGCCGTCGCCATTTTTGCGGCGTTCAACCTGTTGCTGTTTTTCAGTTCTGGCACGTTCTATTATTTTTACAACGCCTTCTACATGGCCAGCATGGGGCTGTTCCTGTTCGCCATGGGCGGCTTTGCCAACCAGTATTTCTGGCCCGGCTCACCGGACTTTGCCAACACCGCCATTCCCCTGCTGCTGGGCTGTTGCGCGCTGGCAATGACCCTGTTCGGCCGGGCGTTCCTGGAAGTGGCGCCCGGCACGGTGGCGGACCGCACCCTGAAAGCCCAGGCCTGGGCCTGCGCCGGCTTTTTGCTGCTCACCCTGGTGCTGCCCTACGACCGTACCATTGTGCTCAATACCGTGCTGGCGCTGGCGGTCATTGCCAGCCTGCTGGTGTGTGCCGCCGTGCGCTGGCGCCAGGGGTATCAGCCGGCAATCTGGTACCTGCTGGCCTGGATGGTCATGCTCACCGGCGCGCTGATCTACGCGGTCGCGGCCTTTGGCTACATGCCCGATTTCGTGGCCACCGAAACCCTGATGCAGATGACCATTGGTGGCCAGGTCATTCTGCTCAACTACGCCATGGTCCAGCGCTGGCGCCTGCTGAACCAGAAACTGCTGGACGTGGAGCACAACGCCCGCACCGAGCTGGAATACCAGGTGCATGAACGCACCGCCCAGTTGCGTACCGCCATGCTGGACCTGGAGCGAGCCAACCGGACCCTGGCCCGGCTCTCGGTCAACGACGCCCTGACCGGACTGTACAATCGGCGGCACATGGACAACTGCCTGCCGGAACTGTGCGCCGAAGCCCGACGCAGCGGCAGCCCGCTGACACTGGCGTTGATTGATGCGGACCGGTTCAAGACCATCAACGATACCTGGGGCCACGGCTTCGGGGATGTCTGCCTGCAGCGGATTGCCGACGTGCTGGCCCGCCATGCCCGCCGGCCACGGGACATTGCGATCCGTTTTGGCGGGGAGGAATTCGCGCTGCTGCTTCCGGTCACCGACCAGGCCGGTGCCGCCCGGGTCTGTAACGCCATTCTGGACGACATGCGCCGGATTCGCCTGGAGGCACCGGACGGCGCTGAGGTCATGGTCACCCTGAGCGCCGGCGTGGCCGAACTGATTCCGGACGAGGAACCCCAGGCGCTGTTCCAGCGTGCCGACGACGCGCTCTACCGCGCCAAGGCCGAAGGCCGGGACCGGGTGGTGATCACGGATACCGCCCTGATCGAGTGACGATCGCCCCGGGAAGGGGTTTGCCGGCCTCCGGTCCTTTCGCTAACCGGCCATAAAACGGGCGGCTACGCCGGCCGCCGTCTCAATCAGTGTTTGCTGGTTCCGGTTGCTGCGGGCCAGGGGTTTGAAATCGTGGTTGCCGCCCTCCAGCCAGAACAGGTCGAGACGGCCCAGATCCGGCGCCGCCGCCTGCAGCTCGTCGGGTTTGCCGAACGGGTCCCGGGTGCCCTGGACGATCAGCCCCGGGCACGTAACCGCCGGAAAATGATCCACCCGCCAGCGATCCAGTCGGCCCGGGGGATGAAACGGGTACCCAAAACACACCAGGCCGTCGACCCCGGGCTCAGCCTCGCTCGCCAGCAGGCTGGCCATCCGCCCGCCCATGGATTTCCCGCCAACCCAGATCCGGGCACGGGGCCCGCACTCGGCCCGGACGGCCTCGATCATTGCCCGGAAATGGGCCAGCAATACGGGCGCCCGGTCCGGCGGCCGCTTACGGCCGTCCTCCCGGCGTTTTTGCATGTAGGGGAATTCAAAGCGGGCGGTGTCTACGCCCTGGGCGGCCAGCGCGGCGGCCAGGGACGCCATGAACGGGGAGTCCGCCGGGGCACCGGCCCCGTGGGCCAGCAGCAGTATCTGGCCGGCGTTGTTTGCCGCCGGGGCGGCCGGGTTCCAGAGCAGATTCGTCATGGTCATTCAGAGGTTGAGCACATCCAGGCGGCCATACTGTTCCGGTGCCGCGTCGGCCGGCTCGGCCGTGGTGACGGCCTCAGGCTCGCCGCCTCGCCGGCGCCCTTCCCTGAAATCGTACAGGGAGGGATCCGCCAGATGGGACGGCTCCACGTTGCACAGGGCCCGGAACATGGTTTCAAGGCGGCCCGGGTGCTGTTTGTCCCAGCCCTGGAACATCTCCTTGATCACCTGCCGCTGAAGGTTTTCCTGCGAGCCGCACAGGTTGCAGGGAATGATCGGAAAGGCCCGCAACTCGGCGTAGCGGGCGATGTCCTTTTCCCGGCTGTAGGCCAGCGGCCGAATCACGGTGTTGCGGCCGTCGTCGCTGTGCAGCACCGGCGGCATGGACTTGAGTTTGCCGCCATAGAACATGTTCAGGAACAGCGTTTCGAGCAGGTCGTCACGGTGATGACCCAGGGCAATCTTGGTAACGCCGTGAGCCTCGGCAAAGTTGTACAGAATGCCCCGCCGCAGCCGGGAGCACAGGCCGCAGGTGGTCTTGCCTTCAGGCACTTTGTCCTTGACGATGCTGTAGGTGTCCTTCTCGACAATGTGATATTCGATGCCCAGCTGCCCCAGGTACTCCGGCAACACATGCTCCGGAAAACCCGGCTGCTTCTGATCCAGGTTGACGGCGATCAGCTCAAACCGGACCGGCGCGCTCTTCTGCAGGGCCATCAGGATGTCCAGCATGGCGTAGGAGTCCTTGCCGCCGGACAGACAGCACATCACCTTGTCCCCCGCCTCAATCATCGAGAAATCGGCAATCGCCTGGCCCATTTCCCGACGCAGACGTTTCTGGAGCTTGGCCAGCTCCTGCGACGCCGAAGGCGCCTGTGGCTCGTGTTCCTGGAAGGTAGCGATGCTCTGGGACATGATTATCCGGTTGTCGACTGCGTTGAGCCGGGCATTATACGCGGGGTACTCCGCCCTGCACAGACCGCCCCCAGATTGGCCCGCTCCATCGGGCATGGCAGGACGGTGATGATGGAAACCGGCGGCGTGGTTACCTACTATAGGGCGATGAACCAACCTCTGAACCCAACTCCTGACGCCGTTCCACCGGAGCCGACAACAGCGGCCGACCGTTCCGGAGCGCTGGAAGAACAGATCCGTCACCTGATGGTCGCCGCCGAGCATGAGCTGTCACTGGCGCCGGAGGGCCTGGATGAACTGGGTCTGATCCGGGCGCTTCAGCGGCCACCCTGGGAGTTGCTGGGGGAAGTCAGGTTTGATTCCCCGGAAGCCCTCTACCCCGTCCATTTCCTGCTGTTTCACGCGCTCTACCGGCTGCGGGACGAGCTGGCCCGGGATGGCCGACTGATGCACATCTCACCGCTGCGCATTACCTTGAAGGCGTCCACGGTGATCGCCGGCGAGGGCGTACCGGACCGGGCCGATGCCCTGCGAGCATTTTACCTGGATCTCAGCCACTACCGCTTGCCGGACGACGCCATTCACCGGATGATGGACGACTTCTGGGCCGGACGGCAGCGACCAGCCCAGCCGGCACCGGAGGCGCTGACGGAAGCGGCTGGCGAGCTCGGCTTTGATGCGGTTCCGGCGCACTTTGAGACCGTAAGGCACCGATTCCGCCGGGCGGTGATGCAGGCCCACCCGGACCGGGGCGGCACCACCGAGCAGGTGCAGCGGCTGAACCACGCGTTCTCGATTCTCAAAACCCATTATCTGGCCAATGCCTGAGGCACCCTGCCTTCGCACCTGGCCCCTGAACCCTGACCCTGGAAAGCGGACCATGCCCAGACTTGCCCACATGCCCCCCGTGACGGCCCTGGCCCTCGGAGCCACCCTGGCCGCGGCCAGCCTCCCTGCCCAGGCGGACCTGGTGATTCTCCAGTATCACCACATCAGCGACCGCACGCCGCCGTCCACCAGCACCAGCGTCTCCCTGTTCAAGGCCCAGCTGGCCATGATTGATCGCCAGGGCCTGCCGGTTGTGCCTCTTGAGTCGGGAACCCGCCAGGCCCTCGGCCAGACCGACGGCAAAGACCCGGAGCGCCAGGCGGTTGCCATCACGTTCGACGACGCCTACGACTCCATCGTTACCACCGCGGCTCCGCTGCTGGCCGACCGGGGGTACCCGTTCACCGTGTTCGTCAACCCGGAGATGGTGGGGCACCACGGTTTCATGACCTGGGAGCAGTTGGGCCGTCTGGCGGACACGCCGGGGGTGACCATTGCTAACCACAGCGCGGACCATGGCCATCTTGCGCGGGGGCTGGATGAGACAGAAACGCACTGGCGGGAACGGGTAGCCCAAAGCCTGGACCAGGCGCAGCACGAACTGACCGAGCGGCTTGGCAGCGCGCCGCCGCTGTTTGCCTATCCCTACGGGGAGTTTGATGAGGGCCTTGAGGCACTGATCCGGGAGCGGGGCTGGCTGGCGTATGGCCAGCAGTCCGGACCCGTCGGCCGCCAGACCGACCCGAACCGCCTGCCCCGCTTCCCCATGGCCAACGCCTATGGGCAACTGGACAGCCTGCGGGACAAGCTCAACACGCTGGCGTTTCCGGTGGACACTGGCGCCCTGCCCGACGGCATTGTCTCGGACAATCCGCCGTCCCTGAACCTGACGCTGCCTGAGGGCTGGTCCACGGACCGGCTCACCTGTTTCGGCTCCGGGGTCGGTCGCATCCCCGTGGAGCCCGGCGCGAACGGCTCGGTCACCGTGTCGGCAACCGAGCCGTTCAAAAGCCGGCGCTTCCGGTATAACTGCACGTACCCGGCCGGTGGCGGCCAGTTCTACTGGCTGTCCCAGCCCTGGCTGGACCTGAGCCGCCCGGAAGACTGACGTAAACGACGGATCAGGGGGCAATCACCCGCTCCAGCCCGAGGTTGCCGGTGCCGACGTAGGGAATGGCCACCGGGCCGCGCCGGGTTTCGGTGACGGTCTGCCCCTGCCGATCGGCGTCGCGGGTGAACAGCACCAGATAGCGTTCACCGCGGGCCGGGAACACCGGCACCCAGGCCTCCAGGTAGGCTTCGGTCCGCCAGGTTTCCGGCGAGAACCCGAACGCAATGTCGGTCACCAGGCGCACCGGATGGAACCGGCTGTCAAGGAACACCAGAGACGGCACGAACAGCCCGCCGGATCCGCTGCCGGCAAACGAGCGCAGGTGCAGGACAAAGTCCGGGCGTTGGTTGGCCGGCGGCAGGGAGACCACCCGGAAGTGGCTCGACCCGGTGGAGAAATCGTGCCGGGGCGCATCTTCGGTGATCGCCACCTCAAACTCCCGGTCGTCGGTCCAGTCTTCACGATCCGCCGCAGACAGCGATTCGCAGCAGCGTTTGGTGAAAGCGCCAAAGACATCCCCGGTGTTCTCCGCCCCCAGAATGGCCAGCGCCTGCGGGTCATACCCTTCCACTGGTTGCGGCGGGGCCCCGCCCTCCCCGGGACGGTGAACGATGGCCGGGCTCAGGGTGATCGGAGGTGCCTTGCGCCCTTTTTCGACCTCTGACCGGGTATCCGGTGTGTAGGTCTGAACCCGCACCTGGCCCTGGGCGTCAATCCAGGTGAAGTACGGTTTTCGGGTCTCTCCCTTGCGCACATAGCCGTCTCGGGCAAGCTGCTCGGCATCCGGGTAGTTTTCAAGGGTGTATTCGTCGTTGGGCTCGCCGCTTTGGGCGGCCGCAGGGGCGGTTCCGGGAGCGTTTTCGATGGCAGTTACCGGAGCAGGCGCTTTTTCCGCCAGCGGACGGGATGGCTTGGGGTTGATCAGCGGCTCGGCGTCCGGCTTCCTGGGAATCCGGCTGGTATGCACCTGGCCTTTCTCATCCACCCAGGTGTAGTAGCCATCGTCCCGCTCCACCGCAGAGCCGCCTACCTGGCAGCCGGCCAGCAGCGTCGCCGCCAAAAGCGCTATCGTTGGCAGGGCCATCCCTGCCGACGGGCCGGACCGGCGGGGCCATCGGGGTAACAAGGGGCGAGGCATCAACATCAGCACACAGTCCTGTTGGGTTGGCCGGTGATCAGAACTTGGTCCGGAAACTCAGGCCTGCCATCACCACCCGCAGGGACGTTTTCACATCCAGGCCCGCGTACGGATTGTAGATGATGTTGGTGATGTTATCGCAGTTCAGGTTACAGCTGCCGTTGGCCGGAATGGATTCGATGGACTGCAGGTAGCTCAGGTTCATGTCGATCTGTGTGTCCTTGTCCCACTGGTAGCCCATGCCCACGCTGTACAGGTTGGCGCCGCCAAACGGCGCCATGACCTGGCGCTGATTGTCCGGAATCACCGAGTCCCGGATTTCCACCCCGGCCCGAAGATCCAGACGTGACGACGCGTGGAACTCCGCGCCAAACGCCCAGTTCCACTGGCTCTTGAAGCCCAGGGGCAGGCGTAGCGTGTTGGGTGTCGCGTTGTCCGGGGACAGAATGCGGGCGGCGTTCAGGAATTCCAGATTCCGATCAAACCGGAAAAGGAAAGCATCCCACTGGGCGTAATCGGTCCAGCCGATGTCCGCGTTCAGGGTCAGCTTGGGGTGGACGTCCACGCTGATGCCCGTCTGGAAGTGCTGCGGGTAGGTCAGGTCCATGCTGACATTGCCCGCTTCCCGGGGCGCGCCAGAGGGGAGGCTCAGGATGGCCGAGGTGATAGCGCCGAGCACCGAGCTGTTCACGCTTTGCCAGAAGCCGGACCAGTCGTCGGTGTACTGGATCTCGAACTTGCCCTTCATGTTCATGTCGGCGGCGGACGTGTAGCTCGCGCCCCAGGTAAACCAATCCGTGGGCTCCCACATCACACCCAGGCTGTAGGTGGGTGAGAGGCTTTCCTCCACCTGGATGCTCAGGGCGCCGATGTCGTCCCAGGGGCCGACGTTACCCCCACACAGGGCCAACCAGGGTTGGAGCGGCTCGTCCCCGCTTTCACAGTTGAAGGCATCCTGAAGGATTTCCGCCACCCCCAGCAGCAGGTTGGGCGCCCGCATGTACTGGTCGGCAGCAATGCCCATGTGGGACAGCTGGATGCCGGCCCCCACAGACCACTCGTCATTGATCTTGTACCCGACGGTGGGGGACAGATAGGTGGTACGCTGGAGCGCCGCCGCTTGCGGCTGGTAGCGGCCAGGGTCGTCTTCCTTCCGATAGAAGCCCGCCGCCATGGGCAGGTAGAACGCGTTGGCGAACGTCAGCTTGGACCCGGGCGGGTTGATTGAAACCCCCGCGGAGGGGGCGATGGCCGGCCCCGGCGGCATCCGCAGTATGCCGTAGCCGGGCACGTACAGGGCGACGTTGTTGGTATGGCTGTGCTTGTTGGCGACCGGGTCTTTCTGCTTGCCGGTCAACGGGTCCGTAGCCAGGCCGTCAATGCCGAAAATTTCATAGCCTTCCGGTGCATTGAAGTTGGCGTCGCTGTCCAGATAGACGCTGAGCAGGTTCACTTCCACTTGCCGCCCTTCAAGCCTGGTCAGGCCCGCCGGGTTATAGTGTATGGCCATGATCCCGGGCGGGTCCGCCGTTACCGCGTTGCCCAGTGCCAGCGCTTTCGGGTGAATGGTCAGGTTCTGGGTCAGCTGCGCGTGGGCCCCGCCGGACAGGAGCGAGCCCATCAGTCCCGCCAGCCCCGCCAGGACCATGCGCTGTGTTCTGGTGGTATGTGCCATGCCGTGCCTTCCTTGCCGAACGTTCCGGGCGCCTCCGATCACTCTTTCAGACCGGAGAAATTGATGGGGAAGGACACCCCGAGGGAGAAGTCCGGTGCGTCTTCGGTCAGGCCAATACCCAGGCTGGTGTTGACGATGGTGGTATCACTGACCCGGGTGCCCAGAGACAGGCTCAGAAAGCCGGTCATCTGGTCCTGTGCGACCGCCTTGTCGCCGTTGGAGAAGGTCAGGATGGTCTGGTCGCTGTAGCTGAACTGGCTGGAAATGCTCAGGGACACGTCGTAGGAAAGCGAGTAAGCAAAACCGGCGGAACCGGACAGGGCGACACCCGGGTCCACTTCTTCCAGAAGCCGGGCACCCCGGACCTGCTGCAGGCCGGTGGCCGGCATGTTGTAGGTGGCGCTGACGGAGCCAAACACCACCACCGGGTCCAGCACCTTGGAGACGCTGACACCACCACCGAGGGAGTAGTACCCGCTGCCCGTGGAGAGCTGCTCCTTGATGTCAATTTCGTAGGGGCTGACGCCGGTCTTGGTGCTCAGGGTGCCAAACAGGGTGGTGGACATCTTGCCGGGCACGTAGGGAAACGGCTGCCAACGGCCGGTGAACGAAATGTCGCCCACGTCATAGACGTTCAGCTCATCCTCGGTGTCGTACTTGACCACCAAGGGCAGGCGGGCGCCGAGGGTCAGGTTATCGAGCAGACCGTAGTCATAGGAAAAGGCGTTGGTGAATTCGTGGGTGGCCGAGGGCACCACGTCAATGTTGCGCACCGAGCCGTTGGTGATAGCCAGGTCCAGGCGCTGGTCACCGGTGTAGGTGTAGTCGAACGAATAGGTCAGCGCGTGGGTGCCCTTCTTCTGAAGGGAATAGTTCTTCTCCGCCGCCTGGAACACTTCTTCGAGTTGCTTGGAGGAGTCTTCGTCCCCCTCTTTTTTAGCCAGCGCTTCCCGCGCCTTGTCTACGTTTGTGTCCTGGGCCAGGGCATGCCCCGGCACCAGCGCAGCGGTGGCCACAAGGAGAAAACCTCGCACAAACCAACGATTCATCCTGACTCCCCAGTTTTGTCATTGTCGCGTCCGCACCGGGTGGGTTCCCGGACCTCAGATCAGTTGCGACGGTAGTAAAGTTGTTTTCGGGTGTTTTCCACACTGCCGTCCGGATTGTTCTTTTGCCGTTCCAGCAGGTTTTGTATGCGCCGTTCCGTGGCCTCATGGAATTCGGGAATCTTGTCCAGGGCGAGCAGGGTCATCGTCTGGTCGTCGACGTAGCGCAGGTCTTCCTCCTTCAGCTCCAGGTTATCGAGCGGCTTGTCGCTGCCCGGGAAGATGATAAACAGGACGTTGCCGTCCCATTTCTCGGCAAACTGCGCCAGAGTGAACGAAATGTTGCCCACGGAGGGGTCGGCGATGAAGATCCGGTTGTCCCGGATGGTCCGCAGCACGACGAAGTGCTTGAAGCCGGCGTGGTGGATCGGAACGATGGCCGGATGGTCCAGGTCCTTGAGATCGTCGATGGTGGCCCGGAAACCGCCAGAGGGATAGCCCAGCGCCGTCACCAGCCGCTTCATATCGAGCATGGAGAACGCCCGGCGCTGCACAATGCGTTCGCTCTCGCCATACTGCAGCAGCCCTTCCATCACCTGCCGCTCGTTCAGGTTGCGCCCCAGGTAGAAATTCAGCAGCGTGGTCAGCGCCGCGCTGCCGCAGCTGTAGTCGTAGGCCTGGTGCACGATGTTCCGGTACTTCTGCGCCACCAGCGGCTCCACCTTGATGCTGGTACGCAGGTTGACCGGGCTGGCGTCCACGTTCTGGTCGACAATGATCTCGTTGCGGTCAAATGGCTCAACCTTGGTCGCTTCCTGCACCATGGCGAATGTTAGGATGGATCCGGCGAGCACCAGCAGCATGTCAGACGAAGTCCCTGTTCCTGTTGAGCACGAATTCCGGTTGACTGACCACGAATTCCTGTTGACCCCGACCGGCGCCGGGTTACATGTTGTTACGGTAAGATACCGAAATACCGGTACCCTGAAAGATAACTGTGCCTCAAATCTGTCCCGGCAGAAGAGGCCCCCCGAAAACGTTTTGAGAACTGGTTCATGCCAACAACAACACTGAACCCCGGAACCACCGCGTTTATTGAGGCCAAGACCCACAGCCCCCTGGCCCCGGCGGATCTGCTGCCCCGCGACCGGTTCACGGACCTGCTCGCCGGTGCCGGCGCCGTCGGGCTCCTGCTGATTCACGCGCCGGCCGGTTATGGCAAGACCACCACCACCGCCGAGCGTCTCGCCAACCTGGGCGTGCGCCAGGCCTGGTATCGGCTTGAGGAATCGGACAATGATCCGGGCCGCTTTGCCCGTTACCTGGCCCGCACCCTGGACCAGGCCACCGACGGCGGCGCCAGAGACACCCTGGAACGGGTTCTGGACGGCGTGTTTGACGACCTCGACAGTTTCCTGACCGACCTGCTGGCCAGTCTCGCCGGGCAAGAAGAGCCGCTCTACCTGGTGCTGGACGACGTGCACCTGATCACCGATCCGGGCATCCACCAGGCCCTGCGCTTCCTGATTCGGCATCGCCCGCCGTTTTTGGTGCTGGTGCTGATTACCCGCACCCTGCCGCCCCTGGGCATTGCCCAGCTGCGCATGAAGGGCCTGATGCGGGAGATCACCAGCCGGGAACTCGCGTTTGATGCGGACGAAGCCCAGCGTTACCTGGAGCAGCGCCTGCCGTTCGAGGTGTCCCGTGAGCACATCGAGAGGGCCGTTCGGCGGGTCGAGGGCTGGGTATCCGCCCTGCAACTGATGTCCGCCTCGGCCCAGACCAGCGTTGAGTTCACCGAATTTGTCGATCAGTTGGATCAGGGCAGCCAGCACATTTTCGACTACTTCGATGAACTGCTGGACCAGGCGGTGACCGACGAGCAGCGCCAGTTCCTGCTGCGCACCAGTATCCTCGACCGGTTCAATGCCGGCATGGTGATGCGGGTGATGGACGATACCGACGGCCAGGCATTGCTGGGCAGTTTGCTGGGCATGGGGCTGTTCATCGAACCGGTGGACAACAGCGCCCTGTGGTTCCGCTACCACCCGCTGTTCTCGGTTTACCTGCGCCACCTGCTCGGCTCCACCCGCCAGGAAAATCAGCGCACCCTGCACCAGCGGGCGGCGGACGCCTGGCTGGACCTCGGCCACGCCGAGGAAGCGGCCCGCCACGCCATCGCCGCGGACGACCCGGACCGCATCATGACGGTTCTGACCGAGCACGGCCGCAAGTTCTTTACCGAGGGCCAGTTCAGCCTGCTGCAACGCTGCCTCGATGCCTTGCCCCAGGCTGCCATTGCAGAGGCGCCAACGCTCACACTGCTACGGGCCTGGGTGGCCCAGGGCCTGTACCGGTTTGACGAGGTGGAAAACTGGCTGTCCGCGGCGGAGACCCGGCTGAGCACCTTGATGAATGAGGAATCCCAGCGGGCGGTGCACGGCGAATTCAGCGCCATACGCGCCCAGGTCGCGATGAACTACGGTGACAGCGAAAAAGCCCTGGTGCTGGCCCGGGAAGCGGTGGAGCAGGAAGCACGCTACCTGCCCACCTCCCGGGTGGCGGCCGCCTCGGTGCTCGGCGAGGCCCTGTTCGTGCGGGGCGAGCTGACCGAGGCGTTGTCCCGGATGCAGGATACCGAGCACATGGCCCGGGCCCATCAGGCCCACCAGAACGTGATCTGGGCTTTGTGCCAGCAGAGCGAAATCAGCGTGGCCATGGGGCTACTGCAAAAGGCCTACAACATTCAGGAACGGGCGTTCCAGTACGCCGAAGAAAACCACCTGACGCACCTGCCGATCCTGGAGTTCCTGTACCGCATCCGCAGCCAGATCATGTGGGAGTGGCACCATCTGGAGAGCGCCGAGCGTTGCGCCCTTCAAGGCATCGAAATCCTCGAAGCCCAGGGCGAGCGCTGGTACGTGCAGAGTTACACGACGCTGGCGAAAATTGCCCACGCCCGAGGGCGCCAGAGCCTGTGTGCGGATTACATCGCCAAGGTCCAGAAGATGCTGGCCGCCGGCGACTACCACCTGGACTGGGCCGCCAACGCCCACGCCACCATGCTCAGTTACTGGGACGCGGTTCGGGACCGGGAGGCCATCCAGCGCTGGCTCACCATCGCCCCACCCTGCGACCCACAGCAGGCCACCAACCACTTCCACCAGTGCAATGGCCGTAACCACGCCCGCGCCCTGGTCAGCCTGGGCCAGTGTGAGCAAGCCCTGCCGCTGCTGAATACCCTGTCCGAGGTCGCTGGCCGCCTGGGCCTGAACACGGATCTGAACCGCAACGCCATTGCCCTGGCCAACCTGCACTGGCAGTCCGAGCAGCGGGACCTGGCCCTGGAGCAATTACGCCATGCCCTGGAACTGGCCAGCACCACGGGGGCCGTCGGCAGTTTCCTGCGCCTGGGCAAGGTGCTGATTGTCATGCTCAAGGCGCTGATCAACGATGAGCGCATCAGCGGCATGGAGCTGCAGCGGGCCGAACGGCTGATCCAGCTGGCCCAGCAGCAGCGGGACTTCAGCCGCGCCATCCGGATTTCGCTGGACGAGGCGATTATTCAGGATATTATCGACCGGCCCGACGTACCCGAGCTGATCCGCACCTCCCCGCTCACCCGGCGGGAGTGGCAGATTCTCAGCCTGATCCACGCCGGATTATCGAATGACCAGATTGCAGAGCACCTGAAAGTGGCCTCCACCACGGTGAAGACCCACATTCGGAGCCTGTACCAGAAACAGAACATCAGCCATCGGTCCGAAGCCATCGAACTGGCGCGGGATCTGCTGAGTAAAATCCAGGGGGAGTGATGCTCTACACAACGCTGGCCGCGGTTGTCGCCGCCATGATTCTGTTTGCCTGGCTGGGGCTGCGTGCCCGGCTTGCCGACGGTGGCCTTGATGACTACGTCACCGCCCGCAATAGCCAGGGCGCCCGGGCCCTCGGGCTATCGTTTCTGGCCTCCGGCATGGGCGGCTGGATTCTGTTCGCGCCCCCGGAGGTCGGTGCCACGGTCGGGCCGCTGGCGCTGGCCGGCTACGCCGTGGGCGCGGCGCTGCCGTTTCTCGTGTTCGCCTTCTGTGGCCCGGCCATTCGCCGGTTCCTGCCGGAAGGAAGGAGCATCGGCGAGTTCGCCAGCGCCTGCTACGGCAACGGCGTGCGCCGCTACGTCGCGCTCATCTCCGTGCTTTACATGCTGTGCTTCCTCACCGCCGAACTGACGGCCATCGGCGGCATTACCGCGCTGCTTTCAGACCTGAACGGTGGGCTGGTGATACTGGGCGTCGCCATCACCACGCTGGTCTACACCGCGGTCGGTGGCCTGCGAGCCAGCATCATCACCGACCAGTGGCAGGCGCTGCTGTTGATTGGCCTGCTGGCGATCGTCGGCCTGGTGGCCGTGGGCAAACTGCCCGATGCCCAGCCGGCCGCGCTGCCGGACATTCCGACCTCCGTGGCCCTGAGCGTGGCGCTGACGCTGGTCATTGCGGTGACCGCCGCCAATCTGTTCCACCAGGGCTACTGGCAGCGCCTGTGGTCCGCCCGGGACACCAGCGCCCTGAGCCGCGGTGCCGTGCTTGGCGGTGTCGTGACGATCCTGGTGGTGCTGGTGGTCGGCGGCCTCGGTATTCTCGCCGCCATGAACGGCACCGATCTGGGCAACCCGCCCATCCCGTTCTTCGCCCTACTGGCGGATGCGCCGGCCTGGCTGGCCCTGCCGGCGCTGATTCTGGCCATCACCCTGGTGGCGTCGTCAGTGGATACCCTTCAGAACGCTCTGGCGTCGCTGGCGGTCACGGAAAAGGCCGGCTTGTCGATTGCCAGTGCCCGCTGGTTCACGGTGCTGATGATGATTCCCGTGGTGCTGGTGGCACTGCAGGGCATTTCCGTTCTGCGGCTGTTCCTGATTGCCGACCTGCTGTGCGCCACCGCCGTTCTGCCGGTGCTGATGGGGCTTTGGCGCCGGATGAGCAACCGGGCCGCTATTCTCGGTTGTCTCGCCGGGCTGATCGGCGCCGTGCTGCCTGGCTGGACCAGCGGCGGCACCGTGATGGCGGGCCTGCAGGCCGCCAGCTTCCCCGGCGGCATTCCTACGCTGATGCCCTTTGTCGGGGCCCTGGCCGGCTCCGGACTGGTCAGCCTGCTGGTCGCGCTGCTTCGACCACGCCGCTGACCGCGCCCCATCCTCCTCCTACGCCCCCTCTCATCCCCCCGGGTACGCCAACAAATAGTTGCCCGGGAGGATGAAGCGGGGTATCGCCCGCCGCACTATGGGAAGGTCTGAATACAATAACCTTCACCACCTGAGTGTAAGCGAGGCAAGATGAACAGGAATCCGGACTGGTGGCGTGGCGCCGTCATCTATCAGGTGTATCCACGCAGTTTCTTTGACTCCAACGGCGATGGCATTGGTGACCTGCCCGGAGTCACGGCCAAGCTGGATTACATCGCCGGCCTGAATGTGGATGCCGTCTGGCTGTCTCCGTTCTTCACGTCGCCCATGAAAGATTTCGGCTACGACGTCTCCGACTACCGCAACGTCGACCCCATCTTCGGCACCCTGTCCGACTTTGACGAGCTGATCCGCCAGGCCCACAAGCGTGGCCTGAAGATCATGATCGACCAGGTGCTCAGCCACTCGTCGGACCAGCACCCCTGGTTTGCCGAAAGCCGCCAGTCCCGGGATAACCCGAAAGCCGACTGGTACGTCTGGGCCGACGCCCGGGACGACGGCACGCCCCCCAACAACTGGCTGTCCGTGTTCGGCGGCTCCGCCTGGGCCTGGGACAGCCGCCGGCGCCAGTACTACCTGCACAACTTCCTGACCAGCCAGCCGGACCTGAACTTCCACAACCCGGCGGTTCAGGAACAGGTACTGTCAGACGTGAAATTCTGGCTTGACCGGGGCGTGGACGGCTTCCGGCTGGACGCCATCAACTTCTGCTTCCACGATCCGAAGCTGCGCAATAACCCGCCGAGCGCCGCCATCCAGGAAGGCTCCATCGGGGTGCGCAAGGAAAACCCCTACGCCTACCAGCACCACAAGTACGACAAGACACGGCCGGAGAACCTGGCGTTCCTGAAGCGGCTGCGGGCACTGCTGGACCAGTATCCGGGCACCACCACGGTCGGCGAGATTGGCGACGACGACGCCCTGCAGACCATGGCCGATTACACCGGCGGCGGCGACAAACTGCACATGGCCTACTCCTTCGACCTGCTCACCGAGCAGCACGGCGCGGCGTTTTTCCGCAAGACCGTCAGCACCATCGAGAAAAAGATGACGGACGGCTGGCCCTGCTGGGCCATTGGTAACCACGACGTGGCCCGGGTGGCCACCCGCTGGAAGGCCCGCACACCTGAAGCCCTGCGCGCCTATATGATGATGCTGCTGACGCTCCGCGGCAGCGCCTGCATCTACCAGGGCGAGGAGCTGGGCCTGACCGAAGCCGAACTGCGCTTTGAGGATCTGGTGGACCCCTATGGCATCACCTTCTGGCCGGAGTTCAAGGGCCGGGACGGTTGCCGTACGCCGATGGTATGGCACCATGAGAAGACCCACGCCGGCTTTTCCGACGCACGCCCGTGGCTACCGGTGCATCAGGACCACTACGGCGCTGCCGTGGCGGTGCAACAGGCCGAGGACACCTCCCTGCTGAGCGCCTACCGGACATTCCTGGGCTGGCGGCGGCAGCAGCCGGTGCTACTCAAGGGCGACATCGCCTTTCACAAGAGCCCGGCGAACACCCTGGTGTTCACCCGCAGCCTGGACGGCGAACGGCTGACCGTGGCCCTGAACCTGAGCGACAAGCCCGTGAGCATCACCATGCCGGGCATCGGCCAGCCCCTGGCGGACACCCCCGCTTTCGCGATCGGCCACTGGCAGGACAAAACGCTGAAACTGGAGCCCTGGGGCGCGGACATCGCCCGGCTCTGAGCACGGACAAACCAACAAGAAGACAATCGTTATGGCCAGCGTCACCTTACGCAACATCTGCAAACGCTACGACGACACCCCGGTCACCCGGAACGTGAACCTCGACATCCAGGACGGCGAATTCGTGGTGTTCGTCGGGCCCTCCGGCTGCGGCAAATCCACCCTGCTGCGGATGATCGCCGGGCTGGAGGACATCACCTCCGGGGACCTGTACATCGGCAACGACCGGGTCAACGACCTGCCCCCCAAGGCCCGGGAAGTGGGCATGGTGTTCCAGTCCTACGCCCTCTACCCGCACATGAACGTGGCCGAGAATATGGCCTTCGGCCTGAAGCTCGCCCACACGCCCAAGCCGGAGATTGAGCGCCGGGTCAAGGATGCTGCGCACCTGCTGCAACTGGACAGCCTGCTGGAGCGAAAGCCCAAGGACCTCTCGGGCGGCCAGCGCCAGCGGGTCGCCATTGGCCGTACCATCGTGCGGGAGCCGGCGGTCTTCCTGTTTGACGAGCCGCTGTCCAACCTCGACGCGTCCCTGCGGGTGCAGATGCGTATCGAGATCTCCAAGCTGCACAAGCGCCTGGACGCCACCATGATCTACGTGACCCACGATCAGGTGGAAGCCATGACCATGGCCGACAAGATCGTCGCCCTGGACAACGGCGCCATCGCCCAGGTCGGCAAGCCCCTGGAGCTGTACCACTACCCCGCGACGCGTTTTGTGGCCGGCTTTATCGGCTCACCGAAGATGAACTTCATCGACTGCACGGTCACCGCCGCGAGCAGCCAGTCGGTGTCGGTTCGGCTGCCGGGGGATCTCAACCTCACGCTGCCGGTGAACGGCGGCGCCCTCACCGACGGCGAGACCGTTACCCTGGGTATCCGCCCGGAGCATCTCACGGAGAACGAAGAATCCGACCTGTACCTGCAGGGGGAAGTGACCGTGGTCGAACGCCTGGGCTACCAGACCCTGGTGCACCTGGACGTAGCGAACGTCGACGGCGTGCTCACCATGCGCACGGACGGTGGCAATCCGGTCCAGGAAGGCGGCCAGATGACCCTGGGACTGAGCGCCACCCGCTGCCACCTGTTCCAGCAGGACGGCACCGCCTGTCCGCGTTTGCATCTGGAGCCGTGCGTGGATCTGTAACAGAGGTTCGGCGCCGGCCGGAGATGACCGGTCGGCGCGGATCATGGTGACGCGATTCAATCGCCCCGATCGGCGATGTAATCGGTGATGGCAGCGTAGAATTCCATTTCATCAAAGGTGTCAGGGCCAACGCCAACAACGTCGAGGTGGTCCTGATTAATGACGTAGCTCGATGACGTCATCTGGGTGGCGTTCGGGTGGTTCAGATCGCTGACAAACCCGAGTTCTGGCCGCTCCCATACGTAGTCGAGACAGCCCCAGCATTCGTAATATTCAAGGCGATAGCCCTGCTGCTGGCTGTTAATGCCCACCAGACCGTCGTCGTCCCGGTCACTGGCATTGCCATCGCCCTGTCCGGCCGCGCCATCGCCGTTGCAGTCATCCAGGCAGTAGCCATCGCCGTCAATGTTGTAGATAAATTCGGACAACAACCAAAGCGCCGGATTCACATCGCCGCCCTGTTGTGCCGTCATGAGGGACACCGGATTGGCAACATCGTTCGGCCCTGATGGGTACTTTTGATTGAACGCCTTCATACCCGTAACCACACCGTCGTTCGGGTCATAATCGTTGTACACCAACTGCTTGGCACCGGCGATGGCATCGTTACCACTCCCGTAAACCACGTTGCCGTAATAGTTAGCGAGGGTTTCGGTCACCGAATTGGCGTAATGATCAAGAATGTACTTGGCGACTGGGGATCCGCGGTGCGGCGTGGATATACTGACGTGCGTCTTGACCACCCGGTAGCCCATGCGTTCCCTGAGCAGCCGGGCGGCTTTACGGGCATCAATGCCACCCTGGGAATGGGAGACAATGTTGACGTAGGAAACGCCAGACGTCGCCATGTAACTCTCAATGTTATTGGCCAGCTCGTAACCGCGAACCTCCGAGCTCTGGAACGGGGTCACCGACGACACAAAACTGCGCTGGCCGTTGTTGATGTCCCCGTTGCAGGCAGACTCGAAGAGCTTGTCACAGGGGTCAAGAACGAACGTGCCGTAGTCGTCGCCCCAGTAGTCGTAACCGAGGATGTCATCAAAACCGGCCATGCCGTGTGCGAAGACAATCGGGTATTGCGTCCGGCCGGCGTCCCGCGCCAGCGCCGACATGCTGAGGGTGGCGCCTGCCAGCAGCGCAGCCGCCGCAGCCACCCGGAAACCGGGAGATCGGTGTGTCATGGTATTCTGCCTCTTGTTGTTTTTGTCACAGCGCCACCGCCGGTACGGCCGTTGTTGACCGTAGCCAGACGTATAGATACCAACGCTTCTCACGTTCTAGACCATCCTCCCAGGTCGGGGTGAGACACCGCTCACAAAGCCGATAAAAACCTCACGTTTGCCGCCGGGATTCGGTTCTGTGCCGCGCCGGACGCTGCTAGCGTAAGACCAACAACAACAAACAGCGGACCCTGCCCGTGAACATTCGTCTCCGTCTCACTTCTGTGGGCGTCGTCGCCGTCACACTGGCCGCATGGTACGGCCTGGCGAACACCCGCGCCTCAACCGATCAACCCGTCGACGTCCCCATGACTGTCGCAACGCCGGATTCCGCGCACCGTTCCGAGCCGCCTGCGGCGGGGCAAACGCCCCCCTCGCCCCAGGCGTCAACCGACCTGGATCAACTTCGGGATCAATTAGTGGCTCGCTACGAATCCCGTCTAAACACACCCCGTGGCCAGGTGCGCTTCCTGGAAGAGCTTATGCGTTACCTCGCCGAGATCGACCCGGATCATTGGCAGGATAACCTCCTTGCCTTGCTTACCGACTGGTTCCCGGGCGACCCGAATGGTTTACAGGAGCGGGCGCAGGCAATGATTGACTACCAGGCCTTTGTAAAGGGAGAGCAATACAGCCTTCGGGAAATGGCCCCTCAAGAACGCCGGGACTTTTTATGGGCAAAACGGCGGGAACTGTTCGGGGACGACGCCGAGCAAATCTGGCAGTCCGAACTGCGCCACGAGGCGCTCGCAACATCGCTGGCAGCTCTGGACCACAAGAGCGGGAGCGCCCGACAGAAGGCGACAGACTTCATTGAGGCAGTGCGGGTCACCTATGGCAATGAGGCGGAGCAACTGCTGGAAACGCGCCGCCAGGAATTGACGGACCGGCTGTTGAGCCTGCCGTCCGTCCAGGCAACACTTCACGACCAGGACCCCGGTGAGCGCCGGTCCACGCTCCGGGACGTTCGCAAGACATTAGGTATGCCGGCAGACGCGCTGGCGCGCTGGGACCGCCTGGACAGCCTCCGCGACCAGCGTTGGGCCACAGGACAACACTACGAGGCGCGCCGCCGTGAGATCGTCGCTCAGCTCCCGGACGCCGACGCTCGGGCTAAAGCACTGTCAGACCTGAGGCAGGATCTCTTCGACAGTGACCAGGCCAGCATCATCGCTGGCGAAGAGGCAGCGGGCTACTATCGGTACCAGCAACAGCGGGTCTACGGTCAGAACTGAAACGCCAAAAAAATCCCGGCCAGTGGGGGGAATGCTCTGGCCGGGTCGCGAAGGGTACGCTGGAAGACGCAGGACTCGCGCAAGGGCCGGGGGACAGACGACCCCGGCCAGGTTAGGAGAACGATCAGACCACCATGAGGCCTCAGCCTTTGACACCGCCGGCGGTCAGGCCGCCGACGATCCATTTCTGGCAGTACAGGAACACCAGGGTGATGGGCAGGCCGGACAGCACCGCGGCGGCGGCGAAATCGCCCCACAGGTAATTCTGTTCGTACAGGTATTGCTGGGCGCCCACCGCCAGGGTGAGCTTGTCCGTGTCCACCAGCAGCACCGAGGCCATCGGGTATTCCATGATGGTCATGATGAACGCCAGGATGAACACCACCACCAGGATCGGCACCGACAGCGGCAGCAGGATGTGCCGGAACGCCTGCCAGGTGCTGGCACCGTCCACAATGGCGGCTTCCTCCAGGGAGCGGTCCACGGAATCGAAGTAGCCCTTGATAGTCCAGATGTGCAGGGCCATGCCACCCAATGACGCCACAATCACCGCCCCGTGGGTATTCAGGCCCAGCCAGCTCACCTGCTTGCCGATCTGGTCAAACAACGCGTACAGCGCCACCAATGACAGCACCGGCGGGAACATCTGGAAGATCAACATGCCCTTCAGGATCGTGCTCTTGCCCGCAAAACGCATGCGGGCGAAGGCGTAGGCACTGGTGGTGGACAGCGCCAGGATCAGCACCGAGGAGATCACCGCGATCTTGACCGAGTTCCACAGCCACAGCAGCACCGGGAACGGCGGCTGGGTGGTCACGCCGGCGGCGTCGGTGTAGGGAATGCCGAACGCCAGGAACCAGTGCTCCAGGGAGGGGTTCTCCGGCAGCAGGCTGCCGGCGGCGAAGTTGCCGCTGCGGAAGGAGATGGACACCACCATCAGCAGCGGAAACAGGATCAGCGCGATGAACGCCAGCAGGCCGGCGTGGGACGCCAGTACCCGGTAGCGGGTTGAACGGGGTTGAACCATGGCCATGGGACGCTCCTTACACCTTGACCTTGGACAGCTTCAGGTTCACCAGCGACAGCGCACCCACCACCAGGAAGATCACGGTGGCGATGGCGGCGGCAAGCCCGAAGTTCTGCCCGGAATCCTGGAACGCGATGCGGTAGGTGTAGCTCACCAACAGATCGGTGGTGCCCGCCGGCGTGCTCGCGCCGATGATGTCGGGTGCCCCACCGGTCAGCAACGCAATCAGGACGAAGTTGTTGAAGTTGAACGCAAAGCTGGCAATCAACAGCGGCATCAGCGGCTTGATGATCAGCGGCAGCGTAATGCGAAACAGATTGTGGAACGGGCCGGCTCCGTCCATGGCGGAGGCCTCATACAGATCCCGGGGGATGGCCTGCAGCAGGCCCATGCACAGCAGCATCATGTAGGGGTAGCCGAGCCAGGTGTTGACGATCAGGATCATGGTGCGGGCCAGGGCCGGATCGCTGAACCAGTCCGGCCGCAGGCCGAACAGCCCTTCCAGCACCAGGTTGATCTCCCCGAAGTTCTGATTGAACAGGCCCTTGAACACCAGGATGGAAATAAATGCCGGCACCGCGTACGGCAGGATCAGCATGGTCCGGTAGAAGCCCTTGGCGCGGATCTGGTCCCACTGCAGCAGGTTGGCCAGCAGCAGGCCCAGCCCCAGGGTCAGGACGACCGTAGCCAGGGCAAAACACAGGGTCCAGACAAAAATCTGCAGGAACGGCCCGCGGATGCTGGGGTCGCTGACCACTTTCACGTAGTTGTCCCAGCCGGCGTTCACGGTCCAGCCCGGAGCCAGCTTTTCGCCCTGGCCGTCCACGTAAAAGCCGGTGTCCTGGTTCGGGAAATAGGTCTCGCCGGTCTGGTTGTTGGTCAGGGTGCCATTCTCGTGGAGGGTAAACTGGGGCTGGATGGCCGCAAACGACCGCAGGGAGGCCTGACTCAGTTCCCGGTTGTCATCGGTCACCAGGGTGAGCGCCGCGAGCTTGTCCCGCAGCTTGATGATGTCCCGGATGCCCAGCGGCTCGCCCGTGGGCGGCGTCTCGGCAATGAACACCGGTGCCCGGGTCTCACCGCCGTCCAGGTCCACCGGCGCGGTCACCAGATTCTGGTGTTGGCCCTTGAGGTAGAACACGACGCCCTGGTCGGTCCGGTAGGCGTCAAAATCGTAGCGTACCGCGTCGGACTGGTAGGTCCGGGACAGCAGATTGTCCTGCACCTGGGCAAAGCTCAGCAGGTTGCTGGCGCTGTAGTTGGTGAAGCCGATGCCAATGGTGTACATCAGCGGGAAAATCACAAACAGCCCCATGCCCGCCAGCGCGGGGAAGATGTAGCGATGGGCGTACAGGCGCTTGCTGACAAACACCGCCACCGCGGAGGCCGTGAGAACCAGGAACAGCAGCGCGAACACAAACGCCTGCTGCACGTACAGGGCCAGGATCAGATAGAGCGCCGACGCCACCAAAGCCGCCAGGGCACCCCATTTGAGAAAGGATCGAATCATGGGAGGTCTGCTTTCGATGCCGGGGGAGGACAGGGATTCCGTTATCATTGTAGTCAGCCCGATCGGTACCGTCGCCCGCAGGCGACGGCAGGTTTTCAGGAACACCGGGCACCCGGCCGCCGCCCTGCGGCCACCGGGTGCGGCACCACCGGCTTAGCGGGTGATGCGCTGGGCCGCGGAGTTCAGGGCATCTTCGACGGACTGGCGTCCGGACGTGATGTTCTGAAGCGCCGGTGCCATGGAGGACCAGAACGCGCCCATGGCGGGCACGTTCGGCATCGGCTCACCCAGTTGGGCGTTGTCGAAGGTGGCCTTGATCAGCGGATCGGAGGACAGCTCATCCATATACGCCTTGTTGGCGACCGCGCCCAGGGGCACGTCAGCGTTAACCATTTTCAGGCCTTTCACGGAGAGCGCGTAGTTCTCCAGGAACTCCACCGCCAGGTCCTTGTTCGGGCTGGCCGAGTTCAGCGTTGCCGCCATCACGCCCACCATCGGCTTGCTGGCGTGGCCATCCACCGTCGGCAGCGTGGTCACGCCGAAGTTGATGCCGCTCTTGCGGGCGTTGGCCCAGGCCCACGGGCCGTTGATCATCATCGCCGTTTCGCCCTTGTTGAAGCTGGACTCCATGGCGCCGTAGTCTGCCCCGCGGGGCATCACGCCCTTGTCGATCAACATGGACAGGGCTTTGGCACCCTTGATGGCGCCCTCGTTGTTCACGCCGGTGTCCTTCACGTTGACGGTGCCATCGGCGTTCTCACCGAAGATGTAGCCACCGGCGGCGGCCAGCATCGGCCAGGTGAAGTAGGTGTTGTTGTAGTCCCACAGGATGGCCCGCTTGCCATCTTTGGCCAGGGTCTCGTTGAGGGCGGGAATGTCCTCGAACGCCTTGGGCGGGTTAGGCACCAGATCCTTGTTGTAGATCAGGCCGATGGATTCCACCGCCATGGGGTAGCCGTATTTCTTGCCGTCGACGGTCACGGCGTCCCAGGTGAAATCGTAGTTGGCATCAATGACTTTTTGGGACGGCTTGACCTCAGAGATGATGCCGCTCTGCGCCCACTCCCCGAAGCGGTCGTGTGCCCAGATGAAGATATCCGGACCGTTGCCGGTGGCCGCGGATTGCTGGAACTTGTCAGTGGCGTTGTCCGGGTGTGCCACTTCCACCGGAATGCCGGTTTCCTTGGTGAACCAGTCACCCACTTCCTGAAGGCCGTTGTAGCCCTTGTCACCATTGATCCAGACCACCAGCTTGCCTTCTGCGATGTCCGCGTGGGCAGGAGCGGCCAGGCCGGCGGTGGCTGCGATGATGGAGGCGGCCAGGGTGCTACGGATAAACGTACGACGATTCATCAGGTCAATCCTCTTTTGGTTCTTCCCTTATTCTTGTTTTCCGGCCGGTAGCAGGCGCTCCGTCGCCGGGCGAGTCGCAAAGGTTCTTTTGCGGGTACGAAAACTGTGTGACAAAACGAGGGGCGAAGCATCCCCCCCGATTTCATTCCCCGAGGCGTAGCGCGGGGGAGTAGACCGGCGTAGAAAATTCCGTCTACCCTCCCCCCGGCAAACCTGCTTTGATGGCCGGCACAATAAAACGAACCCGTTCGGAGTGCACGCCATGACCGACCGATTTGCGCCCTATACCTTGTCTGCCCCCACGGCCTGGCCCGTGCTGATGGCTACCGCCCTGCTGGCCGGCTGCGCCAGCGGCCCGGCGCCGGAATCGCCGGTTGGCCTGCTACCTGCCGGCCCGCCCCAGGCCGGGGCCGCGGCAAACGCCTGCGCGGTCGCCAGCGGACCCCTCACCGTTTCCGTGGGGGACACCTTTGCCGACGGCGACACCGTACGGGACTTTCTCACCGGCCAGACCGCCACGGTACGCCACAGCCAGATCACCCTGACCCCGGGGCCTAACGCCGAGGGCCTGATGCTTTTGGAAGCCGCCGACGCCCAACCGGGCCAGTTTCGCTGGGGCAACGCGACCGTCTACTTTGCCCTCACCGACCGCTTTGCCAACGGACGCACCGACAACGATCATGCCTATGGCCGCATGCCCGACGAGCCGGACAACATTGGCACCTTCCACGGTGGCGATTTCGCCGGGCTGACGGACAAACTCGATTACCTGAGCCGACTGGGGGTCAACGCCCTGTGGGTATCGCCGCCGTTTGAGCAGATGCACGGCTGGGTGGGCGGCGGTGACCAGGGTGACTTCCGCCATTATGGCTACCACGGCTATTA
The DNA here is from genome assembly GCF_037080155.1 of Marinobacter sp. C2H3. Taxonomy (NCBI): domain Bacteria; kingdom Pseudomonadati; phylum Pseudomonadota; class Gammaproteobacteria; order Pseudomonadales; family Marinobacteraceae; genus Marinobacter; species Marinobacter sp. C2H3. The sequence continues at coordinate 401,373 of NZ_JBBBNZ010000002.1, forward strand.
CGCCCTCGACTTTACCGTACCGGACGCCAACTTCGGCACCCGGGCGGAATTTCGGACCCTGGTGCAGGAAGCCCACAAGCGGTGCATCCGGGTGCTGATGGACGTGGTCATGAACCACCCCGGCTACAGCACGCTGCAGGACATGCAGACCTTTGACTTTGGCGCCCTGCGCCCGGGCTTCGAAAAGTACCTGCCGGCCCGCTGGGGCGACTGGCAGCCCGAGTCCTGGGAGAACCTGCACGCCTACCATGCGCTGATCGACTACGACGCGCCGGCCTGGGATCGCTGGTGGGGCAAAGACTGGGTTCGGGCCGGCATCGCCGACTACGACACGCCCCCAAGCGTGACCCTGGACGAAAAACGCGGCTCGCTGTCGTTCCTGCCGGACTTCAAGACCGAGGCCACCCAGACCGTCACCCTGCCGACGTTCCTGGCCAACAAGCCCGATACCCGCGCCACCGAGCTTCCCAACGCCACCGTGCGGGACTACCTGATCACCTGGCTGACCCAGTGGGTGCGGGACTTTGGCGTAGACGGCTTCCGGGTGGACACCGCAAAGCACGTCGAACTGGACGCCTGGGCGGAGCTCAAGCAGCGGGCGCAGCAGGCGCTGGATGACTACCGGGCCGACCACCCGAAGGCCGCGCTGCCCGGCGACCGGTTCTGGATGGTGGGCGAGGTGTTCCCGCACTCGGTCACCAGCTCGGCCTATTTTGACAACGGTTTTGACGCCGTGATCAACTTCGACCTGCAGGAGCAGGCCCTGGACGGCGCCCGATGCCTGCCCGCCATGGAGCCAGTCTACGAGGCCTACGCGGGCGCCCTGCGCGGGGAGCAGCCGTTCAACGTGCTGAGTTATCTCTCGTCCCACGACACCAACCTGTTCAGCCGAATGGCCAACGGAGACCCGGTTCTGGAAAAACGGGCCGCCGCGGCCCTGATGCTCACCCCCGGCGCGGTTCAGGTGTTCTACGGCGACGAGACCGGCCGCCACTTCGGGCCGACCGGCTCCGACCCGCTGCAGGGCACCCGGTCGGACATGAACTGGCCCGACATCGCCTCCGGCAAGGCCCAACCCGTGCTCAGCTACTGGCAGGCCCTCGGGCGGTTCCGGGAACGCCATCCAGCCATTGGCGCCGGCCAGCACACCCTGATCAGCCGGTCGCCTTACGTGTTCGCCCGTACCACCAGCCGCGACCGCGCCCTGATCGTTTTTGGGAGACAACAGCCATGACCACCCAACCGCTTGCTGACCCGTTTGCGGACGTCTCGCTCATTCCCGGGCTGATGCGCCTGTTGGACTATCCTGAACTGCAGCGGCCCAAGGCCCTGGCCCGTTGGATCGAGCGCCGGCTTGAGCAGGGCCTGAGCCTGTTCGATCACGCCGACATTTATGGCAACGGTGAGTGCGAGCGGTTGTTTGGCGCCGCGCTCGCGGCAGCACCGGCGCTGCGCGACCGGGTACGGCTGATCACCAAGGCCGACATTGTGCCCGCCGGCCAGGACGACTCCCTATGGGGCGTGAAGCACTACCGGGCCTGCGCCCGATACCTGACCGACGCCCTTGAACGCTCTCTGGACCGCCTGCAGGTCAGCCAGGTGGACACCTTCCTGATCCACCGCCCCGACCCCCTGATGGAAGCGGACGACGTCGCCAGGGCCCTGGAACGGCTGGTCCGGGACGGCAAGGTGCGCCATATTGGCGTGTCCAACTTCCTGCCCGAACAGTGGCGCTGGCTGCAGCGTCACACGTCACTGCCGCTGGTGTGCAACCAGGCGGAACTGTCCCTCGCCCACACGGCGCCGCTGCTGGACGGTCGGCACGAGGCCATGCAGCAGGACGGCCTGCGCTGGCTGGCCTGGTCGCCCCTCGGCGGGGGCCAACTGGCTGATCGGCTTCCGAAGGATCTGCTGGCCCGGGCCCGGGAGGAAACCGGGCTATGCCTGACCGGCCTGGCCACCGCCTGGATCCGGCGGCTTCCGGGCGCTCCGGTGCCGGTACTCGGGAGCCTTCGGGACGAGCGCATCGACGCGGCCCTGGCCGGCTGTCACGTCCGGCTGTCCCGAACTCTGTGGTTCCGGCTGCTGGAAGCGTCCCGGGGCCAGCCCGTCGCCTGAAGGGCGCGCAGCCCCGGCACCGTCGGCTCCATCAAAAAGGCCCCCTGGATCACAGGACTACATTCGGTTACCGAAACTTCGACTTTCGTCCCATTGGCGGGTGCAAACACCGACAAGACACTGGCAGGCGATCCATAACAACCATAAGCCCGCACGCCGACCCGACGGCGCTGTGTCAGGAGACCCACGACAATGACGTTGAGAACCACCCTGCTGTGCGCAGCCTTCGCGCTGTTTGCCAGTTTGCCGGCCTATGCCCAACCCCTGAAAATTGGCCTCAATTATCCCCAGACCGGTCGCTACAAGGACCAGGGCCTGCAACAGCGCCTCGGCGCCTACCTGGCGGTGGATGAAATCAACCAGGCCGGGGGCGTCAACGGCCGCCCCCTGGAACTGGTGATCCGAAACACCCGGGGCGAGCCCGAGCGGGGTGCCCGCAACACCGCCGAGTTGATCGATAAGGAAGGTGTCGGCATGGTGTTCGGCGGCGTCTCCAGTGCGGTGGCCATTGCCTCCGGCAACGCCGCCCGGGACCGAAACACCCTGTATTTCGGCACCCTCACCTACTCCAACGCCACTACCGGCGAGGCCGGTCACCGGTACATGTTCCGCGAGCCCTACAACGCCTGGATGACGGCCAAGGCACTGAGCAAATACCTCACCGCCAACCACGCCAACCAGAAGTACTTCTACATCACCTCGGATTACACCTGGGGTTGGTCCGTCGAGGCGTCCGTCCGCAAGTTTTCCGGCACCGAGGACACCGACGCCAACCCGGGCGTGAAGACGCCCTTCCCCCGGGCGCTGATCAGCGATTTCCGCAAAGCCCTGGAGCAGGCCGCCGCCAGCGATGCCAAGGTGCTGATGCTGGTGCTGTTCGGCGACGACATGGTGCGGGCGATGAACATCGCGTATGAGATGGGGCTCACCAAGAAAATGCAGATTGTGGTACCGAACCTGACGCTGGGCATGGTCCGGCAGGTTGGCCCAACCATGATGTCCGGTATCGTTGGCGGGGCTCCCTGGGTGTGGAACCTGCCCTACGAGCAAAACTACGCCCGGGGCAAGAAGTTCGTGGATGCCTTTTCCAAGCGCTACGAGATGCGCCCCTCATCATCCGCTGCATCGGCCTACAGCATCGTCTACCAGTACAAGGACGCCGTGGAACGGGCCGGCACCACCAACACCGACGCCCTGATCAAGGCGCTGGAAGGCTATCACTACAGCTTCCTGAAGGACGAGCAGTACTGGCGGGCGTTTGATCACCAGAACGTACAGACGGTTTACGTGGTGAAGATCAAGGACCGCAACACGGTGGTGGCGGACCCGTACAGCTCCGACTACTTCGAGATCATCGATTCCCTGGCCGGGGACGAGGCGGTTCAGACCCGGGACGAGTGGAACGCCCGCCGCAAGGCCGCCGGAAAACCCACCACGCTCTGACGGCTCCGGCGCCACTCCCACCGTTCGGGGGCGGCCGCCTGCAACTGGCCGGCGTCAATCGCCGGCCAGTACCTCCGCTACCCGGGACCGAAGCCTTGGTACCACGGTGTCCTCAAACCAGGGATGGCGCTTGATCCAGAGCTGGTTGCGGGGGCTGGGGTGCGGCAGCGGCACCTGATCCGGCCAGTAGGCCTCCCAACCCTCGACCGTTTGCGTTACAGATCGGTGGCGCTCGCCCAGGTGCCAGGCGTGGGCGTACTGGCCAATCAGCAGGGTCAGACGCACGTTGGTCAGTCGGGCAAGCAGCGCCTGGCGCCAGGCCGGCGCGCATTCGGGCCGGGGCGGCAGGTCTCCGGAACGCCCTTTGCCCGGGTAGCAAAAGCCCATGGGCAGGATGGCCAGGGCCTGGTCGTCGTAGAAGGTGTCCCGGTCAATGCCCATCCAGGATCGCAGCCGGTCGCCGCTGGGGTCGTTGAACGGCAGACCGGTTTCGTGCACTTTCCGGCCGGGCGCCTGCCCCACCACCAGGATGCGGGACTCCGCGCTCATCTGCACCACCGGCCGGGGCTCGTGGGGCAAGGCGGACGCGCACAGGCTACAGGCTCGCACCCGGGCCAGCAGATCCGGCAATGGCAGGGCCGCCAGCCCGTTGTCGCGAGTCACGGGCCGGCCCCTCACACTTCCGGGTTGCTCAGCGCCTCGGCGGCGCCCAGCAGGCCGGTGTAGGGATCGGTCACCACGTGCACCGGGGTGTATTCCAGCAGTGGCCGCATGCGCCCCTTGTCCTCGAAGCCGTTGCGGAACGGGCTTTCCAGGAAAAACGGCAGAATGCGCGGCAGAATGCCCCCGCACAAGTACACCCCGCCCAGGCTGCCCAGGGTGAGCACCCCGTTGCCGGCGGTGCGGCCGAGCAACTCGCAGAAATGCCGCAGGCTGTCCCGGGCCAGGGCATCGTCGCCGTCCACGGCGGCCGCCGTGATTTTCTCCGGGGCGTCCAGTGGCGCGGACACGCCGCGGATCTCCGCGTGCGCCTGATACAGGTTCACCAGCCCCTGGCCACACAGGACCCGCTCCACGGAGACCCGGCCAAACCGAGCCTTGAGAATGCGCAGCACCTGCATTTCCAGATCGTCCGTGGGGGCGAAATCCACGTGCCCGCCCTCGGTCATCAGTGGCACCCAGCCGCTGCGGGTGGGCACCAGGCCAGACACGCCAAGACCGGTGCCCGGGCCGATCACCAGCCGGGGCCGGCGCGGATCGCCCGGGCCACCGCAGACGTGCACCAGGTGCGCCTCGTCCACGTGGGGCACGCCCAGGGCCATGGCGGTGAAGTCGTTGATCACCTTGAAGGCGGACCAGCCGAACTGCTGGCGTACATCCTCGGTGTCGAACCGCCAATGGTTGTTGGTCATGCGCACCTGGGTGCCGCGCACCGGTGACGCCACCGCCAGGCAGGCCTGACCCACCGAGCCGGCGCCGGCGCGCTGGAGGTAGTCCACCACGGCCTGGTCCAGGTTGTCGTAGTCGCCACAGGCCAGGACCTCGATGTGGCGGGGCCGGACATCGCCGGGATCGACCAGCGCAAAACGCGCGTTGGTGCCGCCGATGTCGCCGACCAGGGAAAGGTTCTTTGCCGTCATGCCTCGTGATTCCAGAAAGCGCTGGCGCCCTGCTCGGGGTTGCTGGCCGACTGCCGCATCCAGCCGAACAGTTCGCGGCCAAAGCCGTGATGATACGCGCTCAAATCCGGTTTTGCAGGAGTGCGGGCGGCAAACTCGGCCTCGCCCACATGAACGGACAAGGTGCCGTTTACCGCGTCCAGCAGCACGCGATCACCGTCCTGAACACGAGCCAGCGGGCCGCCATCGAGGGCTTCCGGGTACACGTGAATCGCTGCCGGCACCTTGCCAGAGGCGCCAGACATGCGCCCATCCGTCACCAGTCCGACCCGATAGCCCCGGTCCTGCAACACGCCCAGGTATGGGGTGAGCTTATGCAGTTCCGGCATGCCGTTGGCTTTTGGGCCCTGGAAGCGCACCACCACGATGCAGTCCCGGTTCAGTTCACCGGCCTCGAATGCGGCCTTCAACTCGTTCTGATCGTCGAACACCACGGCCGGGGCATCAATGGTGTGGTACTCCGGCGCGACCGCGGACACCTTGATCACACCACGCCCGAGATTGCCGTCCAGCACTTTTAGCCCGCCATTCGGGGCAAACGGCTCGGAGGCGCTGCTAAGCACGTCTGCCGCGCCACTTTGGGCAACGGCCGGCTCCCAGGTCAGCGCATCGCCGTCCAGCGTCGGCATCTGTGCGTATCGCTCGAGCCCGAAGCCCACCACGGTCTGCACGTCGTTGTGCAGGTAACCGGCCGCCAGCAGCTCCCGGATCAGGAAAGGCGTACCGCCCGCCTCATGGAAGGCGTTCACGTCTTCGGTGCCGTTCGGGTAGATGCGGGTCATGGAGGGCACGACGGAGGACAGCTCGGCGTAATCGTTCCAGTCGATCAGGATGCCCGCGGCCCGTGCAATGGCGATCCAGTGGATGGTGTGGTTGGTGGAGCCGCCGGTGACCAGCAGGGCCACCAGGGCGTTGACGATGGATTTTTCATCCACCATGTCCCCCAGCCCCAGCTCGCCGCCGTGGGGTTTGGACAACTTGATGACCTGTTCGGTGGCAGCCCGTGTCAGCGCGTCCCGGAGCGGTGTGTTGGGGTGCACAAACGCGGCCCCTGGCAGATGCAGGCCCATCACCTCCACCAGCAACTGGTTGCTGTTGGCGGTGCCGTAAAAGGTGCAGGTGCCCGGGCTGTGGTAGGACTTGCTCTCGGCTTCCAGCAGCTCGTCCCGGCCAATCTTGCCTTCCGCGTAGAGCTGGCGAATGCGCTGCTTTTCCTTGTTGGGGAGCCCCGAGGGCATGGGCCCGGCCGGAACCAGAATCGTGGGCAGGTGTCCAAAGCTCAGCGCGCCGATCAGCAGGCCGGGCACGATTTTGTCGCAGATACCCAGCAGCAGGGTGGCGTCGAACATGTTGTGGCTGAGGGCCACCGCGGTGCTCATGGCGATGGTGTCCCGGGAAAACAGGCTCAGCTCCATGCCAGGCTGGCCCTGGGTGACGCCGTCGCACATCGCGGGCGTACCGCCGGCCACCTGGGCCACCGACCCCATCCCGTGGGCGGCTTCCCGGATCACGTCCGGGAAGCCCTCGTAAGGCTGGTGCGCCGAGAGCATGTCGTTGTAGGCGGTCACGATGGCCACGTTGGCCTTGTTCATGAACTTGAGGGTGTCTTTATCGGCCTGGCTGCAGGCGGCGAAACCGTGGGCCAGATTACCGCAGGACAGGGTGCTCCGGTGGGGAGACTGGGCTTTCAGCGCCTGCATGCGGGCGAGGTAGTCAGCGCGGGTCGCGCGGCTGCGATCGATGATGCGTTGGGTGACCCGATCAACGGTCGGATTCAGGGTGTCATTGCCGGTGGGGTGCATGGCGAACTCCGTTGCTTCGCTTATGGTTGTGTCGTTTTATGAACGTAATTTTACCAACTTAACCTGAGAAATGAAGCGACGAGGCGTTCATTTCTGGGTTTTTTGTTGATATATTTACTACATTATTCGCGGTTATCGAACAAAAAATCGGCAAAAACAGGAGTCGCAGCATGACCATTCGTATCGCAATCAATGGCTTTGGCCGCATTGGCCGCAACGTCCTTCGGGCCCTTTACGAAAATAACTACCGCAAGCAGCTCCAGGTGGTCGCTATCAACGACCTGGGCGACGCGGAAACCAATGCCCACCTGCTGAAGTATGACAGCGTGCACGGGCGCTTTGACGGCATCGTCAGCCACGATGCCGAATCCCTGACCGTCAACGGCGACCGCATCGCCATCACCGCCCTGCGCAACCCCGAAGAGCTTCCCTGGAAGGACTACCACGTGGATGTGGTATTCGAATGCACCGGCCTGTTCACCAAGCGCGAAAAAGCCGCCGCGCACCTGAAAGCCGGCGCCCGCAAGGTCATCATCTCCGCGCCGTCCCCGGACGCTGACGCCATGGTGGTCTACGGCGTGAACCACGACACCCTGACCGCCGACCACCAGATCATTTCCAACGCCTCCTGCACCACCAACTGCCTGGCGCCGGTGGTAGAGGCGCTGCACAACGCCGTGGGCATCGAAAGCGGCCTGATGACCACCATACACTCGTACACTAACGACCAGAAACTGAGCGACGTGTACCACAGCGACCTTTACCGGGCCCGCTCCGCGACCCAGTCCATGATTCCCACCAAGACCGGTGCCGCCGCCGCCATCGGCAAGGTAATTCCGGCGCTCAACGGCAAGCTCGACGGCCTGGCGGTGCGGGTGCCCACCATCAACGTGTCCCTGGTGGACTTTGGCTTCATCGCCGGCAAGGACACCACGGTGGAGGAGATCAACGCAGCGGTGCATGCCGCGGCTGAAACGAATCCGGTTCTGGGTTATAACACGGAGAAACTGGTCAGCGTGGATTTCAACCACAACGCCCTGTCCAGCGTGTTCGACGCCAACCACACCCGGGTGATTGGCCGGCACGTAAAAGTCATGGCCTGGTACGATAACGAGTGGGGCTTCTCCAACCGGATGCTCGACAACGCCATCGCCCTGATGAAAGCCAGCCAGTAAACCGACCGAAGGACACAACAGCATGCTCAGGCGTACCAAGATTGTCGCCACCCTCGGGCCCGCCACCGACTCGCCCGAGTCCCTCGCCGCCATCATCAAAGCCGGGGTCGATGTGACCCGGCTGAACTTCTCCCACGGCAGCGCCGAGGAACACATTGCCCGGGCCAAACGGGTGCGGGAAGCCGCCGCCGCACAGGGGCGGTTCGTGGCACTGCTGGCTGACCTGCAGGGCCCAAAACTGCGCATTGCGCGGTTTGCCGAGAACAAGGTCACCCTGGAGGCCGGCCAGACCTTTGTGCTGGACGCGGCCATGGATAAGGAAGCCGGCAACAGCGAGCGGGTGGGCATCGACTACGAACAGCTCATCGCCGACGTAGAGCCAGGGGATATCCTCGTGCTGGACGATGGCCGCATCGAGATGCGGGTGGATTCGGTGAACGAGCACAGCATCACCTCCACCGTGCTGATCGGCGGCCCCCTGTCCAACAACAAGGGTCTGAACAAGCGCGGCGGCGGCTTGTCCGCCGAGGCGCTGACGGAAAAGGACAAGGAAGACATCGTGACGGCGGCCAAGCTGGGCGCCGACTACGTCGCGGTCTCTTTCGTGCGCACCGCCGAGGACATGCACGTTGCTCGCCGCCTGCTGGCGGAAGCCGGCTCCGATGCCGGCCTGGTGGCGAAGATCGAGCGGGCCGAACTGGCCCACGATGAAGCCGCCCTGGACGCGGTGATCGAAGCGTCCGACGCGGTCATGGTGGCAAGGGGTGACCTGGCGGTGGAGATCGGTGACGCCGAGCTGGTGGGCGTGCAGAAGCACATCATTGCCCGCGCGCGGGTACTGAACCGTGCGGTGATAACCGCCACCCAGATGATGGAATCGATGATCACCAACCCGATGCCCACCCGGGCCGAAGTGTCGGACGTGGCTAACGCCGTGATGGATTACACCGACGCGGTCATGCTGTCGGCGGAAACCGCGGTCGGCGACTACCCGTGCGAGGCGGTGGAGGCGATGGTCCGCATCTGCCTGGGCGCCGAACGCCACCCGTCCATGCACCAGTCCAAGCACCGCATCCACGAGCGCATGGAAAAGGTGGACGAGGCCATTGCCCTCTCGGCCATGTACGCGGCCAACCATCTGACCGGCGTATCCGCGATCATCTGCATGACCGAGACCGGTGCCACCCCCCGGTTGATGTCACGCATCAAATCGGGCCTGCCGATCTTCGCCCTCTCCCGGCACCACTCCACCCAGCACCGGGTGGTCCTGTTCCGGGGTGTTCAGACGATACCGTTCGATTCCATCAAGGTGCCGAACGAACAGACCAACGCCGAGGCCGTGGCAGAGCTGGAGCGCCGGGGCGTGGTCAGCGACGGCGACCTGGTGGTGATTACCAAGGGCGACTACGTGAACGCCCAGGGCGGCACCAACACCATGAAGATCGTCCGGGTGGGCGCCGACATCCGCTGATTCGCCCGTTTTCCAGCCGCCTGACAGCCAAAAGCCCACCGATTGGTGGGCTTTTTTTTGGCGTCACGGGTCCGGCGCCCGCCGGCGCGCTACAGCGCGGCCAAGCTGCTACGGGCGATCTCGGTAATCCGGGACCAGTCACGGGCCGCCACCGCGTCCGCCGGCGTCAGCCAGGAACCGCCAACGGCGCGCACATTGCTCAGCCCCAGATACTGGCCGGCGTTGGCGGGATTGATGCCGCCCGTCGGGCAGAAAGTCACATCCGGGAAGGGGCCGTTGAACGCCTTGAGTGCCGGCACGCCACCGGAGACTTCCGCCGGAAAGAACTTGAACTCCCGGTAGCCGAAGGCGTAGCCCATCATCAGCTCCGACACGGTGGCAATGCCCGGCAGCAGCGGGGCTTCGGAGGTCACCCCAAAATCCAGAATCGCCTCCGTCACGCCCGGCGTGATGACAAACTGAGCACCTGCGGATTCAACCTGTCGGTACTGGGCGATGCTGGTCACCGTGCCGGCGCCAACCCAGGCGTCCGGAATGGCTTTGCGCACCTGCTCGATGGCACGAACGCCGTGTTCGGTCCGCAGGGTAATCTCCAGCACCCGGATGCCGCCGTCCACCAGCGCCTGACACAGGGGCACGGCGTCCTCGGCGTTCTGAATGGCAATCACCGGCACCAGCGGGCAGGCCTGAAGGACCGCCTGAACGCGGCTGCGATGAAAATCGGACAGTTGGGTCATGGCTTATTCACTCCAGTAAATCGTTAGCCCGGGCCGGAGAAAGGCCCGGATCGGCATATCGCTTTCGTCTGCCGGCGCCGCCAGGGCCCGGCCCAGGGTCTCAAGCTTGTCTCGCCCCTTCAGGTGCAGAGCGGTGAAACCCGCTGCCGCCAGTACCGGGCGGGTGAGGGTTATGCGCGCCTCGGCCTGGGATCGCGGGTTCATGGCCGCCACCCGTTCCGCGCCCTTCGGATCTAGAGCCGGCGCCAGCTCGGGCGCGTCCGGGAACAGGGACGCGGTGTGGCCGTCGTTGCCCATGCCCAGCACCAGCACATCCAGCGGCCAGCTCGCCTGCGACAGCTCGGCGTTGACCGCGGCCAGGCCTTCGGCCGGCGTCTGGCCCGGCTGTTTGAGGTTGAGGTATCGGGCGGCTGAGGCTGGCCCCTGCAACAGATGGCGCCGCACCAGCGCGGTGTTGCTGGCCGGATTGTCCTCCGGCACCCAGCGTTCATCCGCCAGCATTACGTCGACTCTCGACCAGTCCAGGCCAGCCCGGGCCAGCGTTTCAAAAAACGGTAACGGCGTTGAGCCGCCGGACACCGCCAGGGAGGCCCGGCCCGGCCGCTCAAGCCGAGCCCTCAGTACACCGGCCACCGTATCCGCCAGGTCGTGGGCCACCGCTTGCGGGGATTCGCCGGTGTGCCAACGGACGCCTTCGGGCAGGGCCAGATCAGGCATCTTCATACCAGCTCCTTCCGTCCCGGGTGATCATGGCGATGGACGCCACCGGGCCCCAGCTGCCGGCCGCATAGCGCTTGGGCGGGTTGCCCGCGTCCTGCCAGTTGCCAATCACCTGATCGACCCAGCGCCAGGCGTATTCCACCTCGTCCCGGCGCACGAACAGATACTGGTTGCCTTTCATCACCTCCCACAGCAGACGCTCGTAGGCGTCCGGGATGCGCTCCGCTTCGAAGGTTTCGGAGAACGTCAGCTCCAGAGGGCCCTGGCGCAGGCGCATGCCTTTATCCAGGCCCTGGTCCTTGGTGAGGATGTTCAGGGACATGCCCTCGTCCGGCTGAAGCCGGATGATGAGTTTGTTGTTGGCCAGGTGCTTCTGATCCGGATCGAAAATGTAATGCGGCGCTGGCTTGAAGTGAATGATGATCTGGGAGAGTTTCTCCGGCAGGCGCTTGCCGGTGCGGATGTAGAACGGCACGCCGGACCAGCGCCAGTTTTCGATTTCCGCCTTCAGGGCCACGAAGGTTTCCGTGCGGCTGCTTCGGTTGGCGTCCTCTTCTTCCAGGTAGCCAGGAACCGGCTTGCCCTGGATGGTGCCCGCCGTGTACTGGCCGCGCACCACATGGGTTTCCATCAGCTCCGGGGTGATCTTGCGGAGGGCTTTGAGCACCTTCACCTTCTCGTCCCGGATGCTGTCGGCGGAGAGATCCGCCGGGGGGTCCATGGCAATCAGGCAGAGCAACTGCAATAGGTGGTTCTGCACCATGTCGCGAATCTGACCGGCCTTGTCGAAATAGCCCCAGCGCCCTTCAATGCCCACGCTTTCCGCCACGGTAATCTCCACGTGGGAGATGTGGTCCTGATTCCACTGGGAGGCAAAGAGGTTATTGGCAAAGCGCAGGGCGATCAGGTTCTGGACCGTCTCTTTACCCAGGTAATGGTCGATGCGGAACAGCTGGTTCTCGTTGTAGACCTCGCCCAGTTCGTCGTTGATCACCTTGGAGGTGTCCAGGTCGTGGCCGATCGGCTTCTCCACCACCACACGGGTCTGCTCGTCGCAGCAACTGGCCGCTTTCAGGTTGCGGGCAATCACGCCATACAGGGACGGCGGCGTGGCCATGTAGACGATCAGCTGGCTCCGGGCGCGATCGTGCCATTCCCGCAGGGCGTCGTAGCCGGCCGGATCACCGAAATCCAGGCAGTAGTAGTCCACCCGCTCCAGAAACCGGGTGGCGGCGGATTCGTCAAACTCGTGGGGCTTTACATGCTCCCGTAGCTTGCCCAGCAGTTGGTCCCGCACCGCCGGCGCGTCCATCGGGTTGCGGGCCACCGCCAGAATGCGGCTGTCCGCATCCAGCAGACCGGCCTGGTCCAACTGATACAGGGCCGGAAACAGTTTGCGCTGGGCCAGGTCGCCGAGGGCGCCAAACAGCATCAGGTCACAGCGGGTGTGGGTGTTGTTGACCATCGGTTCCTTCTCTCTCCATTCCACCAGGGCCCGTCATGTCGGCGGGACTGTCACCGGGACATGGGCCAATGTAGTAATTTTAAACAAATAATGACAGGCAATCTCAAATATTCCAAGGGCGCTTTCGCAAAATTGACATTTTTACTACGCCAAAACGGGGCGAAACGCGGTATAATCGCCCCGCGTCTGCGTTCGCAACGGTAACGGCAGGCGCGGATCCATCCATAAAACGCTGTATAACGATGGCACCAGACGCAGGGAGACACCATTCATGGCCTCAAACCAGGCGCATCGTGACGACAATCTGCTGGAAGACATCCAGCTCCGGCTCGACACGCTGAACAAATCCGAGCGCAAGGTGGCTGAAGCCATCCTTCGGGACCCCACCGCGGCCACCCGCTACAGCATCGCCGCCCTGGCCCGGGCCGCCGATGTGAGCGAACCGACCGTCAACCGGTTCTGCCGGGGTTTCTCCGCGACCGGCTTCCCGGACTTCAAGATTCGCCTGGCCCAGAGCATCGCGACCGGCACCCCCTACGTCGGCCAGAACGTCGAGGCGGACGACACCGTGGCCGAGTTCGCCGACAAGATCATGCTGAGCACCATTGCCAGCCTCGACAAGGCCCGCCAGTCCCTGGACCCCAAAGCGCTGGCCACCGCCATCGATTACCTGATCCAGGCCAAGCAGATCAATTTCTTCGGCATGGGCGGCTCCGCCTCCGTGGCCCTGGACGCCCAGCACAAGTTTTTCCGCTTCAACATTCCGGTGATGTCCTACGACGACGCGCTGATGCAGCGCATGGTGGCCGCCGGCGCCCAGGTGGGCGACGTCATCGTGCTGATTTCCTACACCGGCCGCACCAAGGAAACCGTCGACATCGCCCGGATTGCCCGCCAGAACGGCGCCACGGTCATCGGCATCACCAACCCGGAGTCGCCGCTGGCTGAATGCTGCACCACGGTACTGGGCGTCACCGCCCCGGAGGACACCGAGGTGTACATGCCGATGTCGTCCCGCATCATTCACCTGACGGTGATCGACATTCTCGCCACCGGCGTGACGCTGAAGCGAGGCGTGGACTTCCTCGGCCACCTGAAGAAAATCAAAGAGAGCCTCAAGGCCACCCGCCTGCCCAAGGCCGGCCACTGACCGCCGGGCGGGCCGTGCGATCGGATCAGAGTGTGGCACAGGGGCCCGGCGTTGTGCCCCTCCTGCCCTATCCGATCTTCTACGCCCCTCCTCCCCCCTGAATCTACCCCCCCATTTTCTTCCCGACGGAGGATGTGTTTGACGGGCCGCTGCCGGACGATGAAAGCCGGTTTCCCAATGTCGATTGGCAGAAGCTGCAATCCCGGGAATCGGACGCCTGGCAAGACCTGAATGGGATAGACGTCCGGTTTCCCTGACATTTCAAGAACGACAAAAAGCACAGGATAATAGACGATGCAAAACAACAAGCGCTTCTTGGCAAACAAGCTCCCGCTGGCCGCCGCCATTGCTGCCGCGGTCATGGCCACTCCGGCCCTGGCGGTCGATTTCCACGGCTACGCCCGCGCCGGCTCCTCCACCAACCTGGGCAGCGGCGGTGAGCAAACCTGCCTGGGTAATGGCGCCAGCGGTCACTTCGTCGGTCGCCTTGCCGACGAGTGCGACACCTACGCGGAGATTGGTCTGGGTGACGAGCTCTATAACAAAGACGGTAAGACCTTCCGTTTTGATTCCATGGTCGCCTACAGCGCCAACAACCAGGGCAATGACTACCAGGCCCTGAACGGCGGCAACAACATCAACGGGGTGGATTTCGCCAACGACTCCGTCAGCCGCAACAGCTCCGACCCGTACGGCGGCGGCGACATCGCCCTGCGTCAGCTTTACGTTTCTGCCAACAACGTCATCGAATCACTCCCCGGCGCGACGCTCTGGGCCGGCAAGCGCTACTACCAGCGCCTCGATGTCCATCACCTGGACTTCTACTACCTGAACGATTCCGGTTACGGCACCGGCGTGGAGAATATCAGCGCGGGCCCCGGCAAGCTGTCCGTTGCGTTCATCAACCACGATAACCCGGTTGGCGACAACGTCGTCCAGAACAACAAGCTGGACCTCCGCTACGCTTTCCCCGTTGGCAGCAGCACCCTGACCCTGGCCGGCATCTACGGCATGGCCGATCTCACCGACCAACAGAAAGACGCCGGTATTGAAGACAAGAACGGCTATCACCTGATGGCGGAACTCGCCACTGGCTTCATGGGCGGCTTCAACAAGCTGGTGCTCCAGTACGGCGCCGACTCCATGGGCTTCTCCGCGTTTGAAGCCGGCGGTGGCGGCCGGGTGGACAACAATAACGTCGCCGGTTACCTTGAAAGCAGCTATCGCGTACTCGACCACGGGGTGGTGAATCTGGCCGGCAACTGGGACCTGGGCTACTCGGCGCTGTATCAGGTGGGCAAACCCCACAACAGCGCGGCCGATGATTCCGAGCGCTTCAGCGTGGTGGTCCGCCCGGTTTACAACTGGACACCGGTGTCCAGCACCGCCATCGAAATCGGCTACGACGATGTGACCTACTCCGCCGTCAACGCCGAATCCAACGATCTGCAAAAGGTCGCCATTGCCCAGCAATGGCAGGCCGGCGATGGTTACTGGGCCCGCCCGGTGATCCGCCTGTACGCGGCCTCGTTCTTCGGCGATCAGGCCGAGGCAGCCCGTTCCGGCGAAGGCATCGACGGTGATATCCAGGTCGGCGCGCAGTTCGAAGCCTGGTGGTAAGTCTGTAACACACTCTCTCGTTGGACCTCTTGGGCCGGCCTTTGCCGGCCCTTTTTTTTGGGCCGGGGATCCTCCCCATTCGCCCCACCCCGCTCCTGCCACGAACGCCCGGGCCGCTTCGCTACCACCCTCGCTTATGGCGTCATACGCCCCGCTCCAGACACTGACTACGCCCAAAAAAACCTCACCAGGAAGGATGTTCGCGGCCGCCGCCACGGGGACCATGAACCTGCCCCCGAGGCACAAACAACAACAACCCGAGGAAAGAAAGGATGTTTCCCATGCCTGAACGACATCGCGTTCCGGGCGGCTGGGCCCTGGCCCTCCCGCTCGCCCTGACCATCTCGCTCACCCTGGCCGGCTGCAATTCCGGCGGCGGCACTGCGACCACGGACACCCGCGCCAGCCCACCAGATACCCCCCAGGCCGAATCCCTGCTGGAACCCGGCCCGGACGAAGCCCTGCTTTACTACAAACGCCCTGACGGCCAATACGACGGCTGGGGACTGCACCTTTGGAACGATACCGCCGGTGGCTGCGACGGCCTGGCCGACAATGTCCCCACTGACTGGGGCGCACCCCGGCAACCGGACGGCATCAGCGCCACCTACGGCGCCTACTACCGCATTCCCATGCGCGAGGCTGGCGACTGCTTGAACTTCATCGTCCACCAGGGCGACACCAAGGACATCGGTGGTACCGATCACCGCTGGTCGTTCGATGCCCTCGGCCAGCGGCTGTTCACCCTGAGCGGCAGCGCCGACCTGTCCACGACCCCACTGCAGGCGGAGGCCGTCACCATTACCGGTGCCAGCGCCCACTGGCTGGACGCCACCACGCTGGTATTCAAGGACACCGGCAACCTCAGCCGTGTGGAGCTGCGCTATGACCCGGGTGCCAATATCCGCATCGACGTTACAGGCCAGGTGTCCGGCGGCCAGACGCTCGCCCTGAGCCGGACCACGCTGCCCACAGAGCTGGCCAGCCGATTCCCCCACCTGGCCGGCTGGGACGCCTACACCGTGGAGGCGGATACGGCCACCATAAAACAGGCGCTGAAGGGCCAGCTGGTGGCCCTGGCGTTTAATGGCGCCGGCGAACTGGTCACCGCCACCCAGGTTCAGATTCCCGGCGTACTGGACGACCTCTACGCCTACAGCGGCGATCTCGGCGCCACCGTCGACGGCGCCGACGTGCGTTTTGCGGTCTGGGCGCCTACCGCCCAGCGGGTGCGGCTGCACGCGTTTGACCAGGCCACCCACGCGCCCCTGCCCGGCTTCCCGGTCACCATGACCCAGGATCAGGGCGTCTGGCGCTACACCGGCAGCCGCGCGGAGCTTGACCGCCAGTACTATCAGTACGAGGTTACCGCCTATCACCCGGAAACCGGCCGGGTGGAAACCGCCATGGCGTCGGACCCGTATGCCCTCAGCCTGTCCACCAACGGCCAGTATGTTCAGGTGGTCAACCTGGACGACAACGACCTGAAGCCGTCTGGCTGGGACACCCTGACGCCCCCAAGCGTTGCGGCGTCGGAAGACGTGGTGGTGTATGAAACCCACATCCGGGATTTCAGCGCCGGCGACACGACGGTGCCGGCAGAACAGCGAGGCAAGTACGAAGCCTTCACACTGCCCGCCGACGGCTCGGTGAACAGCGTTGCCCACTTGAAGGCCCTGGCCGACGCCGGCGTTACCCACCTGCACCTGCTACCCGCCTTTGACATAGCCACTATCAATGAAGATCCGGCCCAGCGGGTGGACCTGGACGACCCGTTCTCAAGGCTGTGCGCCCTGTCGGACGCCGCCGCCGAAGCCTATGCGGACCAGTGCAGCAGCAGTGACACGATACGCAGCGTACTGACCAGCTACGATCCCCTGAGCGGCGATGCCCAGGCCCTGTACAGCACCTTCCGAAGCCTGGACAGCTTCAACTGGGGCTACGACCCGGTGCACTACACCGTGCCCGAAGGCAGCTACGCCAGTGACGCGGACGGCGCCGCCCGCATCCTGGAATTCCGGGACATGGTCAAAGGCCTGACCGGGCTCGGCCTGAACGTCGTGATGGACGTGGTCTACAACCACACCAACGCGTCCGGGCTGGCGGACCGGTCCGTGCTCGACAAGATCGTGCCGGGCTACTACCACCGTCTGAATCCGGAAACCGGGGCGGTGGAGCAATCCACCTGCTGCGAGAACACCGCCTCGGAGCACGCCATGATGGAAAAGCTGATGATCGATTCCCTGGTGACCTGGGCCCGCGCCTACAAGATCTCCGGATTCCGCTTTGACCTGATGGGCCACCACATGCTGGGCAACATGGAGAAGGCCCTGGCCGCTGTACAGGCGATTGACCCGGACACGTATTTCTATGGGGAGGGCTGGAACTTCGGCGAAGTCGCAGACAATGCTCGGGGCGTGAACGCCGTCCAGGCCAACCTGGCAGGGACCGGCATCGGCTCGTTCAACGACCGACTCCGGGACGCTGTCCGCGGGGGCAGCCCCTTCGACAGTGAAGACACCATCCGCCGCACCCAGGGTTTTGCCAGCGGCCTTTACACCGCGCCGAACGATCTGAACAGCGGCTCCGCCGACGAACTCAACACCCTGCTGACCCAGGCCGACTGGATTCGCGTGGGTATCGCCGGCGGTCTGAAAGACTACACGTTCACCACGGCCGACGGCACGGTGACGCGGGCGTCCGATATTGATTACAACGGCCAGGCGGCTGGCTACACGGCGGATCCCCAGGAACTGATCAATTACGTGTCCAAGCACGACAACCAGACCCTGTGGGACAACAACCAGTACAAGGCGCCCTACACGGATACGGTCATGGTGCGTGCCCAGCGGCAGGTGGTCGCGCTGGCCATTCCGCTGCTGAGTCAAGGTGTGCCGTTCCTGCAGATGGGATCCGAACTCCTGCGCTCCAAATCCATGGAGCGGGACAGCTACGATTCCGGAGACTGGTTCAACGCCGTTGATTTCAGCGCCCAGGGCAGCGCCTGGAACCGCGGCCTGCCCCGGCAGGATAAGGACGGCGCCAACTGGCCGCTGATCGAATCGGTGATTACGTCCAGTGCCGGCAGCGCCGATCCGACGCCGGCTGCCATTGCCTACACCGTTGACCAGGTCTCCGCCCTTCTCGCGTTGCGCCACGAAAGCCCGCTGTTCCGGCTACAGACCGCCCAGGCGGTGGAAGATCGCCTGACGTTCCTGAACACCGGGCCCGGGCAGATTCCCGGCGTAATCGCCTTCCACCTCCAGGACGGTGACGGCGTATCGCTCGCGGATCTGGATGGCGCCCGAAGCGATCTGGTGGTGGTCATCAATGGCTCGCCTGCGCCCCAGACACTGTCCCACGGTCTGGCCGGCACACCCACCGTCGCCCTGGACACCTCACCGGGCTCAAGCGCCGGGGCAACCGGTACCGAGGTGACGGTACCGGGCCTATCCGTCGCCGTATTCAGCCTCTGAGGCGCACCACAGGGACCCGACGTCATAAAACCCGACGTCAAAAAAAAGGAGCCATCACTGGCTCCCTTTCTTCTCCTGCGCGGTGTGCCCCGTTTGGGCAGCGCCCTCTCAGTTCCGCTCGACCTGGGCCTGGTCACGGAGGTACTGCTGGTACGCGGTATACTCCCGCTGGCCTTCCAGGCGCGCCAGGAAATCATACAGCCGCTTGTAATCCTCGCTGTCCTTGTCGACCTTGCCCGGGGTGACCTTGGTCAGCTCGACCACACGGGCCTCGTCATCGGCAACGGCCTTGCCATACACCGGCTGACCCGCCTCCGGGCGGCCGAGGGAAAACACGGTCTGGACCACCGGTGTCGGGATGTCCGCGCCATTGCGGCCTTGATCGCTGTAGCTGGCCCAGTCTCCCTCGACAGATTTTCCATCTTTCAGGGAGGCAATAACGCTATCTGCCCGGCTGGCCAGGGCCTCACGGGTCTTCTCGAGGGTCAGGCGGTCACGGATGTCGGCGCTGACTTCATCCAGAGAGCGCTGACGCTCTTCCCGGTGATCCCGCACCCGGGCGACCACCGCGAGGTTGTCACCCACGTCCACCAGCTCAGTGTTGTAGCCGCCATTGAGCACGTCGTCGGAGAACAGCTGGCGCACCAGCCCCGGATGATCAAACGGCGCGGGGCCGCCGTCCCGAGTGATGTTCTTGACCTCTCGAACTTCCAGGCCCATCTCCTTGGCTGGCGTGGCGAGATCGTCCGCCGCGTAGGCGGAATCCGCGAGCTTGGAGCGGACTTCGGCAAACTTCTCGGCCGCTTTTTTGCCGGCAATCTCGGCCCGCAGCTGGTCCTTCATTTCGTCAAGGGACGGCGCATCTTTGCGGCGAATGTCTTCCAGCTTGATCAGGTGCACACCAAACTGGGTTTTGACCGGCCCGGACACCTCGCCTTCCTTCAGCCCGAACAGGGCGTTCTCGAAGTCCTGGTCGTACACGCCGCGGCCAGCGTAACCCAGCTCCCCGCCCTTGTCGGCGGTGGCGGTATCAATGGAGTATTCCTTCGCCAGATCGCCAAAGGACTCGCCGTCCGCAAGGCGCTTCTGAATGGTCTTTATGGTGTCCTCAGCGTCCGGGCCATCGTTGATCAGGATGTGAGCGGCGCGACGCTCCTCCTGGACCAGGCTGCTTTTCTTCTGCTCATAGGCGGCTTTCACCTCGTCGTCCGATACGTCCACCGTGTCCGCCAGAGCGCCGACAGAGAGGGCAATGTAAGCGGCATCCACCTGCTCGGGCTGCATGAACTGATCGGTGTGGTCCTGGTAGTACGCCTTGATGTCCTCGTCCGTCACCGACACGTTATCCACCACCGCAGACGCCGGGATAGTCAGCACCCGGAAGTCCCGGGTCTGGTTCTGGATCTGCAACAGCTCGGTGGCGTTAGCCTCGGTGGCCATGCCACTCTGGCCGATGCCGGCCCGAATCTGGTTGACGACGTACTGCTTGCGCAGCATGCCTCGAAATTCGCCCACGCCCATGCCCATGTTGCGGACCGTGGCGACAAACCGGTCGGCGTTAAACTTGCCGTCGTCCTGGAACTGGGGCATCTGGGTGATCAGGGCGTCGATATCGGCATCGGACAGTTGCAGGCCCTGGGCCTCGGCGTCCTGCTTCAGGGTGGCCTCTCGGACCATCTGCTCCAGCACGTCCTTGCGGATCTGGTCTTCGTTCAGCATGGAGGGATCCGCGTTCTCCATCTGGGCGAGGCGCCGCTGTTTCTCCAGCTGAACCGCCCGGAGGTAGTCCTGCTCGGTAATGGGCTGGTCGTTGACGGTAGCCACTTCCGGCTCACTGGAAAAGCCGCCGATGATCGCGTCGATTCCCCAGACGGCAAAGACAATAACCAGCAGGCCGATGATGATCTTGCCGATGGTCCCCTGGGCGTTTTCCCGAATATCTTGAAGCATGGTTCGTCCGAATCCCTGTCAAGGTCGTGCGGTGTTGCGTGGACTGGTAATGGTGCTGGAGCGAAGGTGCTTTACGTCACCGGCGCCGTGCGCCCCGCGTAACGTAAAAAGGCGCACCCTGCCGGAATGCGCCTTCAATTCTTCTCGGCGGCCTGCGTTCGGGCAGTCCGCCTCAGAAAGAACCGTTACTTGACGGCGTCTTTCAGGGCCTTGCCTGCTTTGAAACCAGGCACTTTGGAGGCCGGAATCTTGATTTCCGCGCCAGTCTGCGGGTTACGGCCGGTGCGGGCGGCACGCTCTTTGACCGCGAAAGTGCCAAAGCCGATCAGGGTGACTTGATCGCCTTTTTTCAGGGCGCCGGTAATGGAGTTCGTCATGGCATCCAGAGCGCGGCCAGCGGCGGCTTTGGAGATATCAGCAGACTCTGCAATTGCATCGATAAGTTCGGACTTGTTCACACTAAACCCCTTCGATTTCAGGTTGAAGATGTTATAGGTTGGTTTTTCGCGGACGTTCTCGACTATCGCATAAGCGTTCCGAGAATTCCATTCTTCTGTCTTCTTATTCCTTTCCGCTGTTAACGGGTGATCCAGCGGCTGTTAACCGGCGATCGGAATAGGTTCGTACGGCGCGGGAGCCCTTGGTACAGGCTGCTTCACGGCGAAACAGTTATACCAACGGGCTCTCCGGCGTGTCAACAACTCAACGGGTCATTAGTGGGTATTTATGCGTTCTGCCCCATCGGCGTCCTCATCCCGGGTCTTCCCCGGTCCGGGTTCGCCGGAGGACACATCGGCCAGGGGCTCCGGCTGATACGCCAGGGCCAGGTCCAGAACCTCATCAATCCACTTGACCGGGCGGATCTCCAGTGATGCCTTGATGTTCTCCGGTATCTCTTTGAGATCACGGACGTTTTCATCAGGAATCAGCACGGTTTTGATGCCCCCACGGTGGGCCGCCAGCAGCTTCTCCTTGAGACCACCAATGGCGAGCACCCGGCCCCGAAGGGTGATTTCCCCGGTCATGGCAACGTCCGCCCGGACCGGAACCCGGGTCAGCGCCGACACCAGCGCCGTGCACATACCAATGCCCGCGCTCGGGCCATCCTTGGGGGTGGCCCCTTCCGGCACGTGGATGTGCAGGTCGTGCTTTTCGTGGAAATCGTTGGGAATGCCCAGCCCCGCTGCGCGGCTGCGAACCACCGTCAGCGCCGTCTGGATGGACTCCTGCATGACATCGCCGAGGGAGCCGGTCTTGACGACGCGGCCCTTGCCCGGGGTCAGCGCGCACTCGATGGTCAGCAGCTCGCCCCCCACCTGGGTCCACGCCAGCCCGGTCACCTGGCCGATCTGGTCGCTCTCCTCCGCCAGGCCGTATTTGAACTTCTTGACCCCGGAGTAGTCCTCGAGCATGTCCGGGGTCAGGGTAACGGACGCCTTCTCACCCGCCTCAACGTGCTCGCGGACCACCTTACGGCAGATCTTGGCAATTTCCCGCTCGAGACCACGCACGCCCGCTTCCCGGGTATAGTAGCGGATCAGATCGCGAACCGTTTCTTCGGGGATCTTCAGCTCGCCCTTGCGCAGGCCGTTGGCCTTGAGCTGCTTCGGCAGCAGGTAGCGCAGGGCGATGTTGACCTTCTCCTCCTCGGTGTAGCCCGGAATGCGGATGATTTCCATCCGGTCCAGCAGCGCCTGGGGAATGTCCATGGAGTTGGACGTGCACACGAACATCACATCGGACAGGTCGTAGTCGACCTCCAGGTAATGGTCGTTGAAGGTGTGGTTCTGTTCTGGATCCAACACCTCCAGCAAGGCCGACGCCGGATCACCGCGATGGTCCATGCCCATCTTGTCGATTTCGTCGAACAGGAACAGCGGGTTCTTAACCCCCACCTTTGACAGCTTCTGCAGAAGCTTGCCCGGCAGCGCGCCAATGTAGGTCTTGCGATGACCGCGAATCTCCGCTTCGTCCCGTACGCCGCCGAGGGCCATGCGGGTGTACTTGCGGTTGGTGGCCTTGGCGATGGACTGCCCCAGGGACGTCTTGCCCACACCCGGCGGTCCTACCAGACACAGCACCGGGCCTTTCACCTTCTTGACCCGGCTCTGGACCGCGAGGTATTCCAGAATGCGCTTTTTTACCTCGTCCAGCCCGTAGTGGTCCTGGTCCAGGATTTCCCGGGCTTTCTCGATGTCGTGGCGGACACGGCTGCGCTTCTTCCAGGGCACCGCCAGCATCCAGTCGATGTAGCCACGGACCACGGTGGCTTCCGCAGACATCGGCGACATCATCTTCAGTTTGTTCAGCTCCGCCTCGGTCTTCTTGCGGGCTTCTTCCGGCAGGCCGGCTTCCTCAAGCTTTTTCTCGAGCTCTTCGAAATCACCGCCGCCCTCCCCGAGCTGGCCCATTTCCTTCTGGATGGCCTTCATCTGCTCGTTGAGGTAGTACTCGCGCTGGCTGCGCTCCATCTGCTTCTTGACCCGGCCGCGGATGCGCTTTTCCACCTCGATCAGATCAATCTCACTGTCCAGCTTGCCCAGCAACAGCTCCACGCGCTGGCGAACGTCCAGCGCTTCCAGCAGTTCCTGCTTCTCCGGCACCTGCATGTCGAGATGGGCGGCCATGGTGTCCGCCAGCCGGTCCAGCTGTTCGATGCCGGTCAGCGCATTGGAGACTTCCGACGGCACTTTCTTGGACAGCTTGACGAACTTCTCGAATTCGTCCATCAGCGTCTTCACCAGAACGGTCTCTTCACGTTCTGGCAGCGCATCCTCGTCAAGAACCACCGCGTGACCGGACAGGTAATCCCCCTCCGCCATACCGGTGATGGACGCTCGCGCATTGCCCTCCACCAGCACCTTCACGGTGCCGTCCGGAAGGCGGAGCATCTGCAGAACGGTGGCCAGGGTGCCCATGTCGAACAGGTCGTCGGGCTGGGGCTCGTCGGTGGAGGCATCCCGTTGCGCCACCAGGAGGATTTCCTTGCTGCCCTCCATGGCGGCCTCGAGTGCCTGGATCGACTTCTCACGGCCAACGAACAGCGGAACCACCATGTGCGGAAACACCACGACATCCCGCAGCGGGAGCATCGGGTATTCGTGCGTGGTTTCTTCGGGTTTAAGGGTCATAGGAATTCCTCTGACGATGTTTCTTTGAGCATAACACCCTTCATTGGGGCGCCCAGCATAATTGCAATTGCCCAGCGGCGAATGACCCGCCCGGCCCTGGAAAAACATCCGGGCAAGAAAAAGGGGCGTTGCCGCCCCTCGTTCACCTTCACGCTCCGGGCTGGCCGGCACCGGGGACGGTCAGTCCTCGGGCACCGCCTTGGCGTGGTCGGAACTGGCGTAGATCTTGAACGGCTCGGAGTCGCCCTTGATCACGCTTTCATCAATAACCACCTTGGAGATGTCGTGCTCGGACGGGATCTGATACATGGTGTCGAGCAGGGTCGCCTCCATGATCGACCGCAGCCCCCGGGCACCGGTCTTCCGCTCCATCGCCTTGCGCGCAACCGCTCGCAGAGCGTCTTCCCGGAAGTCCAGCTCGACGCCTTCCATATCAAACAGCTTCTGGTACTGCTTGGTCAGGGCGTTCTTGGGCTGGGTCAGGATCTGGATCAGCGCTTCCTCGTCCAGCTCGGTGAGGGTCGCGATCACGGGCAGCCGGCCGACGAACTCGGGAATCAGGCCAAACTTGACCAGATCCTCGGTTTCCACGTCCTTGATGATGTCGCCGGTACGCTTGCTGTCGTCCTGGCTCTTGACCGTCGCCGAGAAGCCAATGGAACTGCGCTCGGACCGGTGTTGAATCACCTTCTCCAGACCGGCAAAAGCGCCACCACAGATAAACAGCATGTTGGTGGTGTCCACCTGCAGGAATTCCTGCTGCGGGTGTTTACGACCACCCTGGGGCGGAACCGACGCCACCGTGCCTTCAATCAGTTTGAGCAGCGCCTGCTGCACGCCCTCGCCCGACACGTCCCGGGTGATGGAGGGGTTGTCCGACTTTCGGGAGATCTTATCGATCTCGTCGATGTAAACAATGCCGCGCTGGGCCTTGTCGACGTCGTAGTCGCACTTCTGCAGCAGTTTCTGGATGATGTTCTCAACGTCCTCACCCACGTAACCGGCTTCGGTCAGGGTGGTGGCATCGGCGATGGTGAATGGCACGTTCAGCATCCGCGCCAGGGTCTCGGCCAGCAGCGTCTTGCCGCTGCCGGTGGGACCAATCAGCAGGATGTTGCTCTTGCCCAGCTCCACGTCGCTCTTGCCTTCGCCGTAGCGAAGACGCTTGTAATGGTTGTAGACCGCCACCGACAGCACCACTTTGGCACGATCCTGGCCGATGACGTACTCGTCCAAGGTATGGCGAATCTCGGCAGGGGTCGGCAGGCGGTCACCAGCATCTTCCTGTGCGCTTTCCTGAATCTCTTCCCGGATGATGTCGTTGCACAGGTCCACGCACTCGTCGCAGATGAACACCGAGGGCCCTGCAATGAGCTTACGGACTTCATGCTGGCTCTTTCCACAAAACGAGCAGTAGAGCAACTTGCCGTTATCGTCGCTCCTGCCGTTTCTTTCATCTGCCATTGAATTACCTCTGTTCGATAGCCGCCGACGTTACTGCCAGTCATACGTCGGCAAAGAATGATGCGATGACTTCAGTATTATGTATTCGCCGCGCGCTTATCAAGTACGGTATCGATCAGGCCATAGGCCTTGGCCTGCTCCGGATCCATGAAATTGTCGCGATCGGTATCCCGGGCGATGGTTTCGATATCCTGGCCGGTATGATGGGCCAGCAGCGAGTTCAGGGTGTTCCGGATCTTCAGAATCTCACGGGTATGAATTTCGATATCCGCAGCCTGGCCCTGGTAGCCACCCAGCGGTTGGTGAATCATCACCCGCGAGTGCGGCAGGCAGGCCCGCTTGCCCTCGGCGCCGCCGGCCAGCAGGAACGCGCCCATGCTTGCCGCCTGGCCCACGCACAGAGTCGCCACATCGGGCTTGATGAACTGCATGGTGTCGTAGATGGACATACCCGCGGACACGGAGCCACCCGGACTGTTGATGTACAGGTGGATGTCCTTGTCCGGGTTCTCGGACTCGAGGAACAGAAGCTGGGCCACAATCAGGTTTGCCATGTGGTCCTCAACCGGACCCACCATGAAAATCACCCGCTCTTTCAGCAGACGGGAATAGATATCAAAGGAACGCTCACCACGAGCGGTCTGCTCGATCACCATCGGCACCAGGCCGGAATTGGTTACCATCGCGGGGCCATCAATGGGTTTGTGCGTCATCGGCGCCTGAACTCCTTATGGACAATGGGTGTGGCGTGTGCGGCCACGGTTATCGGGCATTTACGCCTTCGTATGCTGCCCATACTGTGCCACCAGTCTGCCCAGATGAAAACAGCCGGACGTGCCGGCTGTTGTTCAGGCCGGCCCTGGGGGCCGGCGTACCGGGCGAGCTACCGGACTCAGCGCTGGGGCTGGCCGGCGGCTACCGCCTCTTCGTACTTCATTTTCTTCTCGGTGACCTTGGCCTGGGCCAGCACGTGGTCAACCACGGCGTCTTCCAGGACCGAGGACTCCACCTGGGCCTTCTGGTCCGGGTTGCTGCTGAAGTGGGCAATGACCTCATCCGGTTGCTCGTAGGTAGACGCGATCTCCTGGATCTTCTCATCCACCTTGGCAGGCTCGGCCTTCAGATCGTTCTGCTTGACCACTTCCTGGAACAGCAGGCCGGTCTTCACACGGCGGCTGGCCTGCTCTTCGAAGATTTCCTTGGGCAGCTGCTTGAAGTCGACCTGGCCACCAAAGCGCTGAACGGCGTCCTGACGGAGACGATCAATCTCCTGGTCCACCAGGGAGGCCGGAACGTCCAGCTCGGTGTTGGCCAGCAGGCCATCAACCACGTCGTTCTTGAGCTTGTTGGACACCGCCTGCTTGAGCTCACGCTCCATGTTCTTCTTCACTTCCTCGCGGAAGCCGGCTTCGTCTTCGGCCTCAATGCCAAACTTCTGGAAGAACTCGGCGTCGAGCTCCGGCAGCTGGGGCTCTTCCACTTTGTGGATGGTGATCTTGAAGGTGGCGGGTTTACCGGCCAGCTCTTCGTTGTGGTAGTCCTCGGGGAACGTGACCTCGATCTCCAGCTCTTCACCGGCCTTGCCGCCAACAATGCCCTTCTCGAAGCCCGGGATCATCTGCCCGGAACCCAGGGTCAGGCGCTGCTCTTTGGCAGAACCGCCCTCGAACGCTTCGCCGTCGACAAAGCCGTCGAAATCGATGGTGACGACGTCCTTGTTCTTGGACTTGCGCTTGACTTCCTTCATGGTCGCCTGCTGGCGGCGAAGGTTGTCAATCATGGTGTCGATGTCTTTGTCGGTGACGTCGGACACCGGCTTTTCAATGGTGATCTTGCTCAGGTCGCCCAGCTCGATCTCCGGCAGCACTTCGAAGGTGGCCACGAACTCCAGGTCCTTGCCCTCTTCCATGGTCTTCGGCTCAAAGCTCGGCCAGCCGGCCGGATTGATGTCCTGCTCCTGCAATGCCTTGATGTAGTGGTCACGCATGACCTCACCCACGATTTCCTGACGGATGCTGTCACCGAAACGACGCTTGACCACGCTCAGCGGCACCTTGCCAGGACGGAAGCCGTTCAGCCGGATGGTCCGGGCGGTTTCCTGCAGGCGTTTCTGGACCGCCTGGTCGATTTCCTGGGCGGGCACACCAATCGTCATGCGACGCTCGATGTTGGAGGTCGTTTCAACGGACACTTGCATGGATGATCCTCAAATTACAGGTTCGGTATGTGGATGAAATCGTTACCAGTCTCCGGCCCGCTCGGCCACGCGAGGCGAGGGCGGAAAATTAAAAGCCGGTAGTTTATCACGCTTTGTGGGGTCGAGAGAATCATCTTCAGGACTGGCGAGGGAGGAAATGGTGCGAGAGGAGAGACTCGAACTCTCACGGGTTGCCCCACTGGAACCTAAATCCAGCGCGTCTACCAGTTCCGCCACTCTCGCGGGCAATCAGATAACGTTCTGCAGCACCTGATGAACAGGCCGGCCAACGCTGGAAGGGAAAAATGGGGTGGACGAAGGGGTTCGAACCCTCGACCGCAGGAGTCACAATCCTGAGCTCTACCAACTGAGCTACGTCCACCATATCTGGCTCGCACCGGTCGGTGCGCGGCCTCGTACCGCCGCGATGCGACGACTGGCCGGTACTGCGTTCACTTTGCCAAGAGCGGTGGCCCGACATGCCCTGACCGGCGATTTGGCGCGCCCGGCAGGACTCGAACCTGCGACCCACGGCTTAGAAGGCCGTTGCTCTATCCAGCTGAGCTACGGGCGCCCGACAGATCGCCCAGCTGCTATCCAGAGAGATGGTCGGGGTAGAGAGATTCGAACTCCCGACATCCTGCTCCCAAAGCAGGCGCGCTACCAGACTGCGCTATACCCCGCTCACTGAACAACAAGTGCCTCAGCAAAGTTGGCGCGCATATTACCGGCGCCGGCCGTGCCCGTCAACACGGATTTGGAAAAACCGGCCGGCCGCCCAATTGGCGCCACGGCCCAACCATGAGACAATCCGTGCCCTTCATTTTCTACCCCGAACCGACAAGACACAACTATGAGTGCCAAACTGATCAACGGAAAAGAGATTGCCGCCCAGGTCAAGCAACAGGTCGCCGCCGGTGTCGAGGCCCGTCGGCAAAACGGCCTGCGGGCGCCGGGCTTGGCCGTGGTCCTGGTGGGCAACGACCCCGCCTCTCAGGTGTACGTGGGCAACAAGATCAAGGCCTGCGAACAGGCCGGCATCCTGTCCCTGTCCTATGACCTGCCGGCGGACACCTCCCAGGACGCCCTCGAGGCGCTGGTCGAAGAGTTGAACAACAATCCCGCCGTTGACGGCATTCTGGTGCAGCTTCCCCTGCCCGATCCTCTGGATGCCGATCCGATCCTGCTGAAGATCCGCCCCGACAAGGACGTGGATGGCTTTCATCCCTACAACATTGGCCGCCTGATGCAGCGCATGCCGACCCTTCGCCCGTGCACCCCGGCCGGGGTGATCACCCTGCTGGACAGCATCGGCACCGATTACAAAGGGGCTCACGCCGTCATTGTCGGCGCCTCCAACATTGTCGGCCGCCCCATGGCCATGGAACTGCTGCTCAAGGGCGCAACCACCACCGTGTGCCACCGATTCACCCACGACCTCGCCCGTTTCGTCGGTGACGCCGACATTCTCATTGCCGCCGCGGGCAAACCAGGGCTGATCAAGGGCGAGTGGGTCAAGCCCGGCGCCACGGTGATTGATGTGGGCATCAACCGCACCGAGGACGGCAAGCTCAAGGGTGACGTGGCGTTCGACGCGGCCGCCGAGCGCGCCGCCTACATCACGCCTGTGCCCGGCGGGGTTGGCCCGATGACCATCGCCACGCTGCTGCAGAACACGCTGTATGCGGCGGACGTGTTGCACGCGGACGAGTGAGGTAGCGGGCCTGCATCTGGCCCCGGCTTGACCGGGGACCAGGTGGAGCCCGGGAGCCAGATAAAAAAACGGGGTCAGATGAAAAAGCTCATCTGACCCCGTTTTTTTTATCCGATCCCTCACCCCCAGGTGACCGGGAGTGAGGTTCAGGCTGACGCCTTACTGGCCGTACTTGGCTTTCGCCTTCTGACGGTAGGCGTGCAGGAGCGGCTCGGTGTAGCCATTCGGCTGCTCGCGGCCCTTCAGCACCAGATCACAGGCGGCCTGGAAGGCAACGCTGTCATCAAAGTTGGGCGCCATGTTGCGGTAATCGGCGTCGCCAGCGTTCTGCTGATCCACGATGGCCGCCATGCGCTTCATGGTCTCCATGATCTGCGCCTCGGAGCAGATGCCGTGGTGCAGCCAGTTGGTCAGCAGTTGGGAGGAAATCCGCAGGGTGGCGCGGTCTTCCATCAGGCCGACGTTGTTGATATCCG
Organism: Marinobacter sp. C2H3; assembly: GCF_037080155.1. Classification (NCBI taxonomy): domain Bacteria; kingdom Pseudomonadati; phylum Pseudomonadota; class Gammaproteobacteria; order Pseudomonadales; family Marinobacteraceae; genus Marinobacter; species Marinobacter sp. C2H3. Next base: position 431,161 of record NZ_JBBBNZ010000002.1, read on the forward strand.
GAACCTTGGAGCAGCCCACACCCTGGTCGACCCAGCGCACCACGTAACCGAGGATACCCTGGGCATTGTTATCCAGCTCCTGCTGGATGTCGTCGGCGCTCAGGGCGGACGGGTCTGCCATCACCGGCACGGTCAGGATGTCGTCCAGGGACGCCCGCTGGCGGCTGGCCAGTTGCTTCTGCACGTCAAACACGTTGACCTGATGGTAATGGGTGGCGTGCAGGGTGGCGGCGGTCGGGGACGGAACCCACGCGGTGTTGGCGCCGGACTTCGGATGGCCAATCTTGGCCTCGAGCATGGCGGCCATCAGATCCGGCATGGCCCACATGCCTTTGCCGATCTGGGCAACGCCGGAGAACCCTACTTCCAGGCCGATGTCCACGTTCCACTGCTCGTAGGCGTTGATCCACGCGGCCTGCTTCATTTCGCCCTTGCGGATGAACGGGCCCATTTCCATGGAGGTGTGCATTTCGTCGCCGGTGCGGTCGAGGAAGCCGGTGTTGATGAACACCGCGCGCTCTTTGGCGGCGTGGATACAGGCCTTCAGGTTGACGGTGGTGCGACGTTCCTCGTCCATGATGCCCACCTTCAGGGTGTAGCGCGGCAGGCCCAGGGCGTCTTCAACCCGACCAAAGAACTCGTTGGTGAACGCCACTTCCTCCGGGCCGTGCTGCTTGGGCTTCACGATGTACACGGAGCCGCGGGTGCTGTTCTGGAACGGACCGTCGCCTTTCAGATCGTGAATCGCGATCAGTGAGGACACCAGTCCGTCCAGCAGCCCTTCGGGCACTTCGCTGCCGTCCTTGAGCAGGATGGCCGGGTTGGTCATCAGGTGGCCAACGTTACGGATGAACATCAGGCTGCGGCCCTTCAGGCTAAGTTCGCCGCCGTCCGGTGCGGTGTACTGGCGATCCCCGTGCATTTTACGGGTCATCGGCTTGCCGCCCTTCTCGAAGGTTTCCTGCAGGTCGCCTTTCATCAGGCCCAGCCAGTTGCGGTAGGCCAGGGTCTTGTCGTCCGCGTCCACGGCGGCGACGGAGTCTTCGCAGTCCATGATGGTGGTCAGGGCGGATTCCAGCAGCACGTCCTTGACGTGGGCGCCGTCGTCCTTGCCAATCGGATGGGACGCATCGATCTGGATTTCAAAGTGCATGCCGTTCTTGACCAGCAGCACGCCATTGGGGGCATCGGCGGCGCCGGTGTAACCAACAAAGCCGCTCGGATCCTTCAGGCCGGTGACGTCGCCGTTCTGCAGCCTCACCGCCAGCTTGCCGTTATCCACGTAGTACAGGGCGGCATCTTTGTGGCTGCCGCTGGCCAGGGGCGCAGAGCGGTCCAGCAGGTTGCGGGCCCACTCGATGACCTTGGCGCCGCGCACAGGATTGTAGCCCGGCCCCTTATCTGCGCCGTCCGCTTCGGAGATCGCGTCGGTGCCGTACAGGGCGTCGTACAGGCTGCCCCAGCGGGCATTAACAGCGTTCAGGGCGAAGCGGGCGTTCATGATCGGCACCACCAGCTGGGGGCCGGCCATGGTGGCCACTTCCGGGTCCACATTGGCGGTGGAGATTTTGAAGTCCGCCGGCTCGTCGACCAGGTAGCCGATGTCCTTCAGGAACGCCTTGTATTCGGCCATGTCCAGCTTCTGGCCCTTATGGTCACGGTACCAGCCGTCCAGTTTTTCCTGGATGGCATCACGCTTGGCCAGCAGTTCCCGGTTGCGGGGGGCCAGCTCGTTCACGATCTTGTCGAACTCTGCCCAGAAAGCCTGCGGGTCGACGCCGGTGCCCGGAATCGCCTCGTTGTTGATGAAATCGTAGAGGTTCTTCGCGACCTGAATGCCGCCAATGTGTACGCGTTCTGTCATCGTTGTCTGCCTCAAGTGGGTTGTACCCGGTTCTAATTTTGAGCGCTGCAGTATACGGGAATTTACCTATCAGGTCATTCCCACAAGCCGCAAGTCGCGGTTGGTCGGAGTCTCCGCCCCGTTACGCCCGGCGCCAGGTTGTGCCGTCCCGGGTATCGTCCAATACGATGCCCTGGTCCAGCAGCGCGTCCCGAATCCGGTCCGCCTCCGCAAAGTCCCGGGCCTTGCGGGCATCGGCCCGCGCCTGAATCTGTTGTTCAATGTCATCGGCGGTCAGTTCACCGCCGGTGTCCGCCTGGAAATAGGCTTCCGGGTCCTGCTGCAGCAGGCCCAAAACGCCGCCGAGGCGGATCAGGACGGCGGCGGTCTGCCGGGCCGCCCGATCATCGCCGTCCCGGCGCTGCTGGTTGATCTCGTTGGCCACCGCGTGCAGCACGGCTATGGCCCCGGCGGTGTTGAAATCGTCGTCCATCCGCTCCTGAAACAGGCGATCAAAGTCCGTTTCGGCCACGTCACTGCTGGCCGCGGCCTCCACCCCCCTCAGTGCCTGATAAAGCCGGTTCAGGGTGCGGCCCGCTTCGGCCAGGTTTTCCTCTGAGTAATCCACCTGACTGCGGTAGTGGCTGGACACCAGGAAATAGCGAACGACTTCGGCCGGATAGCGTTCCAGGATCTCCCGGATGGTAAAGAAATTGCCCAGGGACTTGGACATTTTCTCCTTGTTGACGCGAATGGCACCCGCGTGCATCCAGGTGTTCACAAACCGGTGACCGGTGGCACACTCGGACTGAGCAATTTCGTTCTCGTGATGGGGAAACAGCAGGTCCGGGCCGCCGCCGTGGATGTCGAAGGTGTCGCCCAGGCAGCGGGTGGCCATGGCCGAACATTCGATGTGCCAGCCGGGCCGACCGTCACCCCAGGGCGACGGCCAGCTGACCTCACCGGGCTTGGCCGCTTTCCACAGGGCGAAATCCGCCGGGCTCTGCTTGGCTTCCTGGACATCCACCCGGGCACCCGCCAGCAGATCCTCCAGCTTCTTATTGCTGAGTTTGCCGTAATCGGCGAACGAGGACACGGAAAAGTACACATCGCCGTTGTCCGCCGCGTAGGCGTGGCCACCCTCGATCAGCGTACTGATCATCTCGAGGATCTCGGCGATGTAGCCGGTGGCCCTCGGCTCTTCGGTGGGTGATGCCACCCCCAGGCGGGCCTCGTCCTCGTGCATGGCATCGATCATGCGATCCGTCAGCGCCGTGTACACTTCGCCGTTTTCGTCGGCCCGCCGCAGGATCTTGTCGTCGATGTCGGTGATGTTGCGCACGTAGTGCACGTCGTAACCCCGGTGGCGAAGGTAGCGGGATACCACATCAAACGCCACCAGCACCCGGGCGTGGCCCAGGTGGCAGTAGTCGTACACCGTCATGCCGCACACGTACATCCGGACCTTGCCCGGCTCGATGGGCCGGAAGTCCTCCTTCTGTCGGGTCAGCGAGTTGTGGATGCGGATCATTTGCCCCCCTTGCCGCCGTTACCCCAGGAGTCCCGGAGCGTCACAGTGCGGTTGAACACCGGCCGTCCGGCGGCCTCGGTGCGCGCCGGGTCGCAGAAGAAATAGCCTTCCCGCTCGAACTGGTAGGGCAAGTCCTGCCGCGGCTTGGCGAGGCTGGGTTCCACGCGGGCGCCGGACAGCACGACCAGGGAATCCGGGTTCAGGTGGTCCACAAAATCCCCGTCTTTGTCGCTGTCCGGAGATTCGTGGTTGAACAGGCGGTCGTACAGGTGAATGTCGGCCTCCACGCTGTCGCTGGCGGAAACCCAGTGGATCACGCCGTTGGGCTTGTAGCCTTCCGGGTTCACACCCAGGGTGGCCGGATCGTATTCGCAGCGCAGCTCGACCACCCCGCCCGCGGCATCGCGGATTACCTCGCGGCAGGTCATCACGTAACCGCCCCGCAGGCGTACCGCCTGATCCGGCGCCAGCCGCTTCCACTTCTTCGGCGGCTCGTCCGCAAAGTCTTCCCGGTCAATGTACAGCTCCCGGCTCCAGGTGACCTGCCGTTCGCCCATGGACGGGTCCTGCGGGTGCACCGGCAGGGTCAGGGTCTCGCTCTCGCCCTCGGGGTAGTTCACCAGGGTGACCTTGATGGGCCGCATCACGCACATCGCCCGGGGCGCCCGGGTGTTCAGGTCTTCCCGGATGGCGTGCTCCAGCATGCCCACGTCCACGGTGCCGCCGGCCTTGTTGACGCCGATCATGTCGCAGAACTGGCGAATGGATTCCGGCGTGTAGCCCCGGCGGCGCATGCCGGAGATGGTGGGCATGCGCGGGTCGTCCCAGCCGTCAACGTGGCCTTCATCCACCAGGCGCTTGAGCTTGCGCTTTGAGGTAATCGTATAGTTCAGGTTCAGCCGGGCAAACTCGATCTGCCGCGGGTGGCAGGGCACCGAGAGGTTGTCCAGCACCCAGTCGTACAACGGGCGGTGGTCCTCAAATTCCAGGGTGCACAGGGAGTGGGTGATGCCCTCAAGCGCGTCCGAGACCGGATGGGTAAAATCGTACATCGGGTAGATGCACCACTTGTTGCCGGTCTGGTGGTGCTCGGCGTATCGGATGCGGTAGAGAATCGGGTCCCGCAGGTTGATGTTGGGCGAGGCCATGTCAATCTTGGCCCGCAGCACCAGTTCACCGTTCTGGTACTTGCCCGCCCGCATGTCCCGGAACAGTTGCAGGTTCTCCTCCACCGGGCGGTCCCGGTAGGGGCTGTTCCGGCCCGGATCCTTCAGGGAGCCCCGGTACTCGGCCATCTGCTCGGCGTTCAGCGCACACACATAGGCCTTGCCCTTCTGGATCAGCTCCTCGGCGAAGGCGTACAGCTGGTCGAAGTAATCCGAGGCGTAGCGTACCTCACCGGCCCACTCGCCCCCGAGCCAGCGCACATCGGCCTGAATGGCGTCGATGTACTCCTGATTCTCTTTCTCGGGATTGGTGTCGTCGAAGCGCAGGTTGCACTCGCCGCCGAAGGTTTGCGCAATGCCGAAGTTCAGGCAGATCGACTTGGCGTGGCCGATGTGCAGGTACCCGTTCGGCTCCGGCGGAAAGCGGGTCACCACCTTGCCGGTGTGCTCACCCTTGGCGATGGCGTCTTCAATCAGGCTCTGGATAAAATTGTGGGCTTTCTTGGACTCGGCGCTCATACGTTCTCTGTTGGACAGGGGGTGGCTCAGAAACCGCGTATTATACTCACAAATCCCGGCCGGGCTCATGCACCCGGGAAAACTCTTGAGTACAATAACGGCCAGCAAACCGAACTCTCAATCTTACGACACAGGAAGCCTCGATGATTCTGCTGCAGACCAACTTCGGTGACATCAAACTGGAACTGGACCATGACAAGGCGCCGGAGACCGCCCGCAACTTTGAACAGTACGTGCGCGACGGCTTCTACGACGGCCTGATCTTTCACCGGGTAATCAGCAACTTCATGATTCAGGGCGGCGGCTTCGAGCCGGGCATGACGCCCCGCAAGACCCGCGAGGCGATCCAGAACGAAGCCGATAACGGCCTGAGCAACATGACCGGCACCATCGCCATGGCCCGCACCATGGACCCGCACTCCGCTACCGCCCAGTTCTTTATCAATGTGCAGGACAACGGCTTCCTGGACCACACCGCCAAGAACGCGGAAGGCTGGGGCTACTGCGTGTTCGGCAAGGTGGTTGATGGCATGGAGACGGTCAACAAGATCCGTGCCGTGCGCACCACCCTGCGCGCCGGCCATCAGGACGTGCCCGCCGAGGACGTGGTGATCGAGAAGGCCGAGGTTCTGGAGGACGCGTGACCACGCTGTTTATCTCCGATCTGCACCTGGAGGAATCCCGGCCGGACATCACCGCCGCGTTTTTCCGGTTTCTTGATCAGACCGCGCCGGGCGCTGAACGCCTGTACATCCTCGGGGATTTCTTCGAGGCCTGGATTGGTGATGACGAACGCACCCCGCTGCAGGAGCGGGTGGCCGAGGCCCTCCGCCGCCTGAACGCCGCGGGTACGGACATTGTGCTGATGCACGGCAACCGGGATTTCCTGATCGGCGAGGATTTCTGCCAGCGGGCCGGCGCCCGGCTGATGGACGATCCCACCGTGGTCGACCTGTACGGCACCCCTACCCTACTGATGCACGGCGATAGCCTGTGCACGGCGGACGTGGAGTATCAGAAGTTCCGGGCCAACATGCGCAACCCCCAGTGGCAGCAGATGATCCTGGCCCGGCCCTTGAAAGACCGGCAGCAGATGGCCCGCCAGCTTCGGGACCTGTCCATGGCGAAAAACCAGGGCAAGGCGGAGGCGATTATGGACGTGACTCCGGAGGAAGTGGTTCGGGTGATGGAAGCCCACGGCGTCCAGCGGTTGATCCACGGCCACACCCACCGGCCAGCGGTTCATGCGCTTACCGCCAACGGGGAAAGCGCCCGCCGCATTGTGCTGGGTGACTGGGACCAGAACCTGTGGTGGCTGGTGGTTCGCCCGGGTGAAACGCCGGATCTCCGGCACGCCCCGCTGGCGCCAGCCGAAAGCTGACGCGTCAGCCCGGCGTCGGCGGCTCCCGGTAGGTGTCTATTCGGTGCAGCCAGCCGGGCAGCCAGCGCTCCCGCTCAATGGCCCGCTCGGCGTTCTGCGCCCGGCGGGTCAGCACTGTCTCGGCGGCTTGCCGGAAGGCCGCAAGCGCGCTTCCCTCCTCTGCCACCCCGCTTTCTCCAGCATTTTCAGGCATGGCCAGCAACACCTGCAGCAGGCCCCAGCCTTCCCCCTGATAACGCTCTGACTCAGCCAGCCCCTCGCCCTTGAAATTCACGTAATCGAGCAACGCGTAGGCGCCGCCGGGAGTCGCTGCCAGCGCGCTCAGGTGTCGACGCATCTGGTCCCGACGGTCCGCCGGCGCCGCCGCCAGCACCCGTGCCAAGGCCTCCCGGGTGCGTTGGAAGATGTACGCCACCTGCAGCCCTCGGGTCTCGGACAGGAACGCCCGTAACGCCTCGGTGCGGGGTGACGGGTCCTCCGCCAGAAACGCGGCCCGGTCGGGCCAGGGGGCATCGAACGGCGACAGCCCGTTGAGCCAGGCCGGCGGCGTAACGTTGCGCTGCCGGAGAAAGTGCATCAGCGGCGGAAAGCTCTCGACGAACCGCCCCTCCACCCCCGCCGGATACCAGATAAAATGGCCAATACCGAGGGACGGAAACGCCTCACCGACGTTCCAGTGCACCAGGCAAGAGCGCTGTCCTGCGCACTCGTTCTGGAAGATGCGATCGCCAATCCAGGCCAACTCAGCGGCGTCCAGATCAAGTTTTGGAGCGGCGGCGGCCGAACTGGCGGTGTCGTCGCCGCCCTCACAGCCGGTGAGGAGGAGCGTCAGCACCATAAGCACAGCGGCCAGATGCGGGCGAACGAGGGCACGCAACGGCCCCGCAACGCCGCAGGCGATGGGCACCGGGGGGAGTCTGCTCAGCGGAAAAGCATCATTCATGTCGCAGGGCATCAATCGGGTTTAATCGGGCCGCCTTTCGGGCGGGCACAAACCCGAACACGATACCGATGGCCACGGAAAAACCAAACCCCAGCGCCATGATGGCCGGAGAAAGCACCAGCGGCATATCCAGCTTCCAGGTGGCGCCGACCGTGGCCAGGAGCCCCACCAACAGCCCCACCAATCCACCCAGGGTGGACAGCACCACCGCTTCCACCAGGAACTGCATCAGCACATCCCGGGCCCGGGCGCCGATGGCCAGCCGTATGCCAATTTCCCGGGTACGCTCGGTGACCGACACCAGCATGATGTTCACGATGCCGATGCCACCCACCAGCAGGCTGACGGTGGCAATGGCCCCCAGCAGCAGGGTCAGGGTCCGGGTGGTACCTTCCAGGGCGTCGGCGATGTCCTGGGTGTCCCGGACATAGAAATCATCCGGCGCCCCGGCTGAGATGTGCCGCCGCTGTCGAAGCAGCGACTCAATCTGCCCCTGCACCTGCCCGGTGGTGCCATCCACCAGCGCCGAGACGTAGATAGCGTCGACATCCAGCTGGCCCACCAGACGCCGCTGTACCGCCTTGATTGGCATCAGGACGATTTTGTCCCGGTCCTGCCCCATGGACTCGCCTTTTTCAGACAGCACGCCGATCACCTGGCACGCCGACGGCCGGACCCGCAGGGTGGCTCCCAAGGGCTCCCGACCGCTGAACAGGTCCTCCACCAGGGTCTGGCCGATCACGCACACCGCCGCCCCCGAGGCCAGCTCGCCGGGCTGAAATTCCCGGCCGTAGGCCAACGGGTGGTTACGTACCGGAAAGTAGCCGTTGGTGGTGCCCACCACCGGCACGCTGTCGTTGACGTTGCCGGCCACCACCGTGACCGTGGTGTTCAGCGCCGGCGCCACCCGGACGTCGGCGATGTCACGGGCCAGGGCCTGGGCATCGGCCAGATCAAACGGTTCGGCGGTGGCGCGCACGTTGCCCGGCCCTCGCTGGGCGGTGCCGGGAATCACGAACAGAAGGTTCGAGCCGATGCTGGCAATGCGCTCGGTCACGCTCTGGGTAGCGGACTGCCCCAGTTGAACCATGGTCACCACACTGGCCACGCCAATCACAATCCCAAGGGTGGTCAGGAACGACCGGAGAGTGTTGCGCCGGATCGCCTGGCCAGCCAGCGTCAAAACATCGGCCGCCCTCATCCCATCACCTGATCAGGAGGGCCGTCGCCCACCAGCCGGCCATCCCGGAACAGCAGCACCCGGTCCGCGTAACGGGCGATGTCCGGCTCGTGGGTCACCATGATGATGGTCAATTGCCGCTCCGTGCGCAGCTGCACGAGGCGATTCATGATGTCCGTGGACATCACCGTGTCCAGGTTGCCGGTAGGCTCGTCGGCCAACAGCACCGGAGGTTCCGAGACCAGAGCACGGGCAATGGCCACCCGCTGCTGCTGGCCGCCAGAAAGCTCCGAGGGCGCCGCGCCGGCGCGGCCCTCCAGGCCGACGGTGGCCAGTGCCGCCAGCGCCCGCCGGCGCCGCTCGGCCGGCGCCACTCCCTGATACACCAGCGGCAGTTCCACGTTCTGAAGCGCGCTCACCCGGGGCAACAGGTTAAAGCTCTGGAACACAAACCCGAGAAAATGGCGGCGCAGCAGTGCCAATTCATCGGCGGTCAGTTGCCCGACGTCCACGTCCCGGAACCAGTACTGGCCGTCCGTTGGCGTGTCCAGGCACCCCAACAGGTTCATACAGGTGGATTTGCCGGAGCCGGACGGCCCCATAATGGCCACGAACTCCCCTTCATCAATGCCAAGGCTGACATCATCCAGAGCCCGAACCAGCGTATCGCCCCGGCCGTAACGGCGGGCAATGCCCTGCAACCGGATCAGCGCCGTCATTTGGCGGCCGACCCCATCACGCCGGTAATCACGGCATCGCCTTCCTTGAGCGCTCCGCCGGTCACCTCCGTGTACTCGCCATCGGTGGCTCCGGTGATGACAGCAGCCCGTCCGTGTTGTCCACGGACAGCACCGTGTTGTAGGTCACCACGTTGTTCTCCACCGTGGGATACAGGTGCACTTTCAATACCTTGGCGGGAAAGGCCCGGCCGGGCCAGGCGTCCACCGTAAAGCTCGCACTCTGATCCGGATGCACGAGCCCCACATCGGCCTCGTCCATGGACACGTGCAGCTCCATGGCCGAGAGATCTTCCGCCAGCAGGAACAGCTCCGGGGTCTGGAAACTGGCGGCCACGGTGGTGCCCGGCCCAATGGCGCGCTTCAGAACCACGCCGTTGATAGGCGAGGTAATGACCGCTTTCTCCAGGCGCGTCCGGGCCTGGGATACCGTCGCCCGGGCCTGGCGGACGGACGCCCGGGACAGCGCCAGTTGCGCCTGCGCCCGTTTGCGGGCCGCCACCGCCGCGTCCAGGTCCGCCTGGGCCGCTGTGCCCCGCTGCCGCAGGAGGGTCTGGCGCCGCTCGTCCGCCGCGGCCTCGTCCACCGTGGCCGCCGCTTCATCCACCGACGCCTCGGCCACCGCCAGCTGGGCCTCCGCCTGCTCCAGCGCTACCTCAAGCTCATCCGTATCAAAGCGGGCCAGCACCTGCCCGATGGAGACCGGGTCGTTTTCGTCCACCAGCACCTGCTGGACCAGCCCGGAAATCTCCGCGCCCACGGACACCTCGCTTTTGGGCTCCAGGCTGCCGGTGGCGGTTGCCGTCAGTTGCATGTCGCCCCGACCCACCGTCTCCGTCCGCCATCGGGTGGGCGCGGATTCCGGCCAGACCATCCAGCCGATGATGGCGGCCACCAGCAGAACCAGACCAGCAGCCAGGGCCCGCCTGGCACCCCGACCCCGTGCCTGCTGGGCCCGAATGGTGGCCATCACGCTTTCGCTGTCGGCGCGGCGGGACCCGGCGTTGTCGGCATGGGAAGGCTCGGAGGAAGAAGTCGGCATCGGCGCGTCCTGAATGCGTTGGTGAGGGTTCCATGAAACCGCCACAAAAAAACCCGCGGACAGGCCGCGGGTTTTTTGGGTGGCCGGTTCGGTTCCCCGGCCAGGCTAGGCCCGGACTACTGCTCCACAAAAGCGCGCTCGATCACGTAGTGGCCCATGTCGCCACCGCGGGCTTCGCGGAATCCCATGTTGTCCAGTATGGCACAGGTGTCCTTGAGCATACTCGGGCTGCCGCAGATCATGAACCGGTCCTGATCCACGTCAAACCGAGGCAGACCCAGGTCTTTGTTGATTTTGCCGGTTTCCATGGCGTCGGTCAGCCGGCCCTGGTTGCGGAACGGCTCGCGGGTCACGGTCGGGTAGTACATCAGCTTGCCCTGGACCATCTCCCCGAAGAACTCGTTCTCCGGCAGGGACTCAATGTCCTGCTGGTAGGCCAGTTCGGACACGTAGCGGACGCCGTGGGTCAGGATCACCCGGTCGAACGCTTCGTACACTTCCGGATCCTTGATAATACTCATGAACGGCGCCAGGCCGGTGCCGGTGCTGATCAGCCACAGGTTGCGACCCGGCAGCAGGTTATCCAGAACCAGGGTCCCCGTGGGCTTTTTGCTGAGCAGGATCTGATCGCCTGGCTGGATTTTCTGTAGGCGGGAAGTCAGAGGGCCGTCGGGCACCTTGATGGAGAAGAACTCGAGCTCTTCCTCATAGTTGGCGCTGGCAATGCTGTAGGCCCGCATCAGCGGCTTGCCTTCGGTCTCCAGTCCGATCATCACGAAGTGACCGTTCTTAAAGCGGAAACCCGGATCACGGCTGGTCTTGAAGCTGAACAGGGTGTCGTTCCAGTGGTGGACACTGGTGACGGTTTCCTTCATCAGGTTGCTCATGGACTACGGTCTCCTGCAAGACGGAAAAACGAATCGGAAGTCTAATTGCGTAAAGTGTATCCCATCACTAACCTATCGATGAAATGGGATATTCTCATAACCTTATTCGGAACAATCGATTTAAGACGGCCCGTTATGAAATACAGTTTCCGACAGCTCGAAGTGTTCCTTGCCGCCGCCCACTTCCAGAACATCACCCGGGCGGCGGAATCTTTGGCCATGTCCCAGTCCGCCGCCAGCAGCGCACTCAAGGAACTGGAAAGCCAGTTCGATATCCAGTTGTTCGATCGGGTCGGCAAGCGGCTGCAACTGAACGAACTCGGGCGGCTATACCGGCCCAAGGCCGAATCGCTGCTGGCCCAGGCGAAGGAACTTGAACAGGCCTTCAGCCGGCACACGGAAGTGGGCGCCCTGAAGGTGGGTGCCACCCTGACCATCGGCAACTATCTGGCCGTGGGTGTGATGGCCCAATACATGGATACCCCTACCCGGCCCCGGGTGTCCCTCGAAGTCGCCAACACCCAGACCATTGCCGAGCGGGTCCGGGAATTTGAACTCGACATCGGCCTGATCGAGGGCGAATTGCAGTCGACGGACCTGGAAGTCATCCCCTGGCGCGAGGACCGGCTCCAGGTGTTCTGCGCACCCCATCACCCGCTTGCCGCGAAAGGCAGCCTGACCGACGACGACCTCCGGGCCGCCACCTGGATCATGCGGGAGCCGGGTTCAGGCACGCGGCAGAGCTTCGAACGGGGCATGCACGGGCTGCTGCCGGACCTGAACGTCCTGCTCGAGCTGGAGCACACCGAAGCCATCAAACGGGCCGTGGAAGCTGGCCTCGGCATCGGCTGCCTGTCCCAGGTGGTGCTCGCGGACGCGTTCCGCCGGGGCAGCCTGGTGCCTCTGGCCGCCCCGTCCCACCGATCGTTCGACCGGCAGTTCTACTTTATTCTCCACAAACAGAAATACCGGAGCGCCGGTATCGACCGCTGGATGGCCCTATGCCAGGCGCTGTAGGTCCTCGGGCGGGCCACTGTGAAAGCGGAACTCGGCGTCAGGCTGCTCGATCAGTGCACGCTCGGCCGCGAGAAAGGCGTCCAGCCGATCCGTCACCGGGCCACCGTTGGCCTGCTCGGCCAGGGTCACGTAGTCCTTGTAGTGGCGGGCCTCGGATTTCAGCAGACCGTTGTAAAAGCCAGACAGCTCATCGTCCAGATGGGGCGCCAGGGCGGCGAACCGCTCGCAGGAGCGGGCCTCGATGATGGCGCCAACAACCAGCACATCCACCAGCCTACCCGGGTCTTCGGGCCGCACCAGGGCCCGCAGGCCGGCGGCATAACGGGACGGTGAGAGGTGCCCGTAGCGCACCCCACGCCGGGCCATAATCGCCAGCACCTGCTCGAAATGCCTCAGCTCTTCCCGGGCCAGGCGGGACATCCGATTCAGCAGATCGGGGTTGTCCACGTACCGGTACATCAGGCTCAGGGCCGTGGAGGCCGCTTTCTTCTCGCAGTGGGCATGATCGATCAACATCAGCGCCGGGTTTGCCAGCGCTGCGTCAATCCACGCCTGAGGCGTTGCGCACGGCAAAAAGGCCTGAATGTCACGGACGGCACTGGCGATGGCGGGCGGCAGTGCCGGGTCCTGATCACTCACGGTCTTTTGCACAGTCACTCCCATACGAATTTCCGGGGCTGTCGGTTCGGGGGCGCAGTATACCCAAGCCAGACGCGCCCTAACAGATGACGAGCGCCACTGTCCAACTTAACTTTATAAGGGCTTTCCTATAGAATGCAGCGCCAGTTCAAGGAGTCTCTGAATAAATCCTGAAACCTCGTCAGTGATTTGAGGCGTTATTCAGAGGCTCCTTCGGCCTTTTCGCCAAAAAAGCTCCCGCCGGGCCAGCGCCCAATCCGCGGGGCATTCCAACTGATGAGGGTCCATACCGTGTTAGAAGCCTACCGTGAGCACGTTGCCGAACGTGAAGCCCTGGGTATTCCCCCCAAGCCCCTGACCGCCGAACAGACCGCCGAACTGGTCGAACTGCTGAAGAACCCGCCGGCGGGTGAAGAAGAAACGCTGGTGTACCTGCTGGAAAATCGCATTCCGCCGGGCGTGGACGAAGCCGCCTACGTAAAGGCCGCGTTCCTGAGCGCCGTTGTCAAAGGCGAAGCAGCGTCCCCGCTGGTCAGCAAGGAGCGGGCGGTGAAGCTGCTGGGCATGATGCAGGGCGGCTATAACATCGAGACCCTGGTGTCCCTGCTGGACGACAGCAACCTGGCCGAGCTGGCCGGTGAACAGCTGAAGAAAACCCTGCTGATGTTTGACGCCTTCAACGACGTCAAGGAAAAGATGGACGCGGGCAATGCCGTGGCCAAGTCCGTGGTGGAATCCTGGGCCAACGGTGAGTGGTTCACCAGCCGCAAGAAAGTGCCTGAGAGCACCAAGATGGTGGTGTTCAAGGTCACCGGTGAAACCAACACCGACGACCTGTCCCCGGCCCCGGACGCCTGGTCCCGCCCGGACATCCCCCTGCACGCCCGCGCCGCCTATAAAATGGAGCGTGACGGCCTGAAGCCAGAAGAGCCCGGCGTGACTGGCCCGATGAGCCAGATCGACGAGATCAAGAGCAAGGGTCTTCCTGTTGCCTTCGTGGGCGACGTTGTGGGTACCGGCTCTTCCCGGAAATCCGCCACCAACTCCGTGCTGTGGTTCTTCGGTGAAGACATCCCGGGCGTGCCCAACAAGCGCGCCGGCGGTGTGTGCATCGGCAACAAAGTGGCCCCGATCTTCTTCAACACCATGGAAGACGCTGGTGCCCTGGTGTTCGAAGCCCCGGTCGACAACATGAACATGGGCGACGTGATCGAGATCCGTCCCTACGAGGGCAAGATCCTCAACGAAGCCGGCGACGTGATCTCCGAGTTCAAGTTCAAGTCCGACGTGATCCTGGACGAAGTGCAGGCCGGCGGCCGCATTCCGCTGATCATCGGCCGCGGCCTCACCAACAAGGCCCGCAAGGCCCTGGGCCTGGGCGCCACCGACCTGTTCCGTCTGCCCAAGGATCCGGAAGCCGGCACCAAGGGCTTCTCCCTGGCCCAGAAGATGGTGGGCAAGGCGTGTGGCCTGGACGAAGGCAAAGGCGTTCGCCCGGGCACCTACTGCGAGCCGCACATGACCACCGTGGGTTCCCAGGACACCACCGGCCCGATGACCCGGGACGAGCTGAAAGACCTGGCGTGTCTGGGCTTCCAGGCCGACCTGGTGATGCAGTCCTTCTGCCACACCGCGGCGTATCCCAAGCCGGTTGACGTGGAAATGCAGCACACCCTGCCGGACTTCATCCGTACCCGTGGCGGTGTCTCCCTGCGCCCGGGCGACGGCATCATTCACTCCTGGCTGAACCGCATGCTGCTTCCGGACACCGTGGGTACCGGTGGTGACTCCCACACCCGTTTCCCCATGGGCATCTCCTTCCCGGCCGGTTCCGGCCTGGTTGCGTTTGCCGCCGCCACCGGCGTAATGCCGCTGGACATGCCGGAATCCGTGCTGGTTCGCTTCAAAGGCGACATGCAGCCGGGCATCACCCTGCGCGATCTGGTCCACGCGATCCCGCTGTACGGCATCAAGCAAGGCATGCTGACCGTTGAGAAGAAAGGCAAGATCAATGAATTCTCCGGCCGCATCCTGGAAATCGAAGGCCTCGAGCACCTGACCGTCGAGCAGGCGTTTGAGCTGTCTGACGCTTCCGCTGAGCGGTCCGCCGCCGGTTGCACCATCAACCTGTCTGAAGAGTCCGTGGCCGAGTACCTGCGCTCCAACATCGTGATGCTGCGCTGGATGATCGCCGAGGGTTACGGCGACGCCCGTACCCTGGAGCGTCGTGCCCAGCAGATGGAAGCCTGGCTGAAGGATCCGAAGCTGATGCGCGCCGACAAGGACGCCGAGTACGCCCACGTGATCGAGATCGATCTGGCGGACATCAAGGAGCCGATCGTCTGCTGCCCGAACGATCCGGACGACGCCAAGTTCCTGTCCGAAGTGGCCGGCGACAAGGTGGACGAAGTGTTCATCGGCTCCTGCATGACCAACATCGGCCATTTCCGCGCCGCCGGCAAACTGCTGGAGCAACACAAGGGCGCCCTGAGCACCCGTCTGTGGATGTCCCCGCCCACCAAGATGGACCAGGCGCAGCTGATGGAGGAAGGCTACTTCAACACCTACGGCACCGCCGGTGTGCGCACCGAGATGCCGGGCTGCTCCCTGTGCATGGGTAACCAGGCGCGGGTCGCTCCGAAGAGCACGGTGCTGTCCACCTCAACCCGTAACTTCCCGAACCGTCTGGGCGACGGCGCCAACGTGTACCTGACCTCAGCCGAACTCGCAGCGGTGGGTGCGGTGCTCGGTAAGCTGCCGACCCCGGCCGAGTACATGGAGTACGCCAAGGACCTCAACAGCATGTCGAAAGAGATCTACAAGTATCTCAACTTCGATCAAATGGAGGAGTACACCAAGAAGGCCGCAGAGGCGAGCGTCGCCTGACGCCGCCCTGCCCTTTCGGGTGCCCCCGGCCTTTGGGCCGGGGAAACAAAAACGCCGGCCCCAGGGCCGGCGTTTTTGTTTGGGTGAGCGATACCCTCAGTGAAGCACCAGCCGCAACAGGATGGCGGCCACCATGGTCAGCGTCAGCCACTTCACCCACTGGGCGCCCCGGGGGCTCAGGTTCACCCGCACCGCCAGGAATGCCCCGGTGATGTTGCCCAGGGCCAGCGTTAACCCCATGCCCCAACGCACCTGATCGTTCAGGGCAAACACCAGCAGCGCCGGCAGGGTATACAGCAGCACGATAGCCACCTTGAACACGTTCACCTGGGGCAGATCAATCTTCAGGATCCGGTACAGCACCACAATGAACAGGGCGCCCACCCCCACCTGGATGAACCCGCCGTACAGGCCGATCAGAAACATGGCGAAATAGACCACCGGGCCCAGTCGTTCCGGCGTCAGTGGCCGGGTGTCCAGCCTTGGCTGAGGCAGAAGCATGAACACCGAGGCGCCCACCATCGCCAGCACCAGCACCACCTCGAACACCGCGTCCGGCACATCGGTGGCCAGCCAGGCGCCCAGCAGGGAGCCCAGAATCGCCGGTACCGCCAACAGCAAGCTGACCTTGAGGTTGCCGTGCCCCATGCGGCGGAAGCCGCCCACCGCGGTAACGCTCTGCAGGGTAATGGCCACCCGGTTGGTACCGTTGGCCACCTGGGGCGGCAACCCGAGGAACATCAGCAGCGGCAGGGTCAGCATGGAACCGCCGGCGGACAGCACGTTGATGAAACCCGCTACGCCCCCCAGGGCCAGCAGCGCCAGAACATCCGTCAACGACATGCTCAGGTCCATCAGGCCGCCGCTCCGCCCACGGTGGGCGACTGCCGCCCCTGCCGGCTGCTCCAGAGGAACAGGAGGATAAACAGCACCAGGCCAGCGGAATCAAACAGCACCTGGCCGTGGGGCCACAGCATCAGCAGGCCCACGGCCAGGGACAGCAGCCGGAACAGCGGATTGAGCGGGTGCTCCAGATAGCCTTCCAGCCCAGCGACGATGGCGTAGATGCCGAACAAGGCAAAGAAAAACACCCTGAGCATCTCAGGAATATCGCCGGTGATCAGCGGCGAGTAGGCAAACAGCAATGGCACGATGTACAGCCCCTTGGCCAGCTTCCAGGCAGTAAAGCCCGTGCGCATCTGCGGCGTGCCGGCAATGGCGGCGGCGGCGAAGGCGGTCAGGCAGACCGGTGGCGTTACGTTGGAGTCCTGGGACAGCCAGAAGATGATCATGTGAGCCGCCACCAGCGCCATGGACAGGGTTGCCGGAGACAGCGCCTGCTCCAGGAGCTGGTTGCTGAAGGTATCCGGGACCGCCGCCAGCATGGCCACCGCCGTGGCATGGTCCACCGGGCCGTTGAGCAGGCCCACCTTGTCGGGCGTGGCCAGCATGAAGATGGCCTTGGCCTGTTCCGGAAGGTTGCCGGACATGATCAGATCCACCAGTTGGCCGTGGGCAATCAATTGATAGATCGCCGGGGCCGACAGGGTCGCCAGCACGATGTAGGCCGCGGTCACCGGCAGGCCCATGCCCAGAATCAGGGACGCCAGTGCCACCAATACAATGGTGACCAGCAGGCTGCCGCCGGCCCAGTTGGTAATCATGATGGAGAAGGTATTACCAATGCCTGTCGTGGACACCACCATGACGATCAGGCCAACGGTAATCAGCAGGATCGCCGTGGTCACGATGTTCCGGGCGCCCATGGCGAGGGCGTCCAGAATGTCCCGCAGGCCCATCGGGTTGCCGGACAGCCAGGAGGCAACAATCACCGACGCAATGGCGATGCCCGCCGCGTAGGTGGGCGTGTAGCCGTAGATCAGCGCCGCCACCAGCACCACCAGCGGCAGCAGGAAATGCCATCCGCCCTTGAGCACCTCCGCCAGCTTGGGCGTCGCCTCTTCGTTGAGGGACACCGCGTTGCTGCGCTTGGCCTCCACCCGCACGAACATAGCCACCGAAAGGAAGTACAGCAGAGCCGGCAGCGTTGCCACGCCGATAATGGTGACGTAGGACACCTGTGTGTAGGACGCCATGATGAACGCCCCGGCGCCCATCACCGGCGGCATCAGCTGCCCCCCGGTGGAGGCGGCGGCTTCCACGCCGGCCGCGAACCGGGCCGGAAAGCCGGACTTGCGCATCAGCGGGATCGTAATCACCCCGGTCGATACGGTGTTGGCCACGCTGGAACCGGATACGGAGCCCATAAGGCCGGAGGCAAACACGGCCACCAGGCCGGGCCCGCCAACAAAGCGCCCCGCCGCACAGCGGGCCAGCTCGATGATGAATTCCCCGGCCCCGGACTTGACCAGAAAGGCGCCGAAGAGAATGAACATGAACACGTAGGTCCAGGAAATCCGGGCGATGGAGCCAAGCATCCCCTGCCCGCCGATGTAGGCGCGATAAAGAACCGTTTCCCAGCTCAGGCCCGGGAAATTGAAGATGCCGTCCACGTACTGGCCCCACCAGGCCACGTAGGTCAGTGCAATGACACACAGCACCGGGATAAACCAGCCCACGGTCCGGCGGGCGAACTCCAGCACCAGCACCACCGCCAGGATGGAGACAATCCAGTCGGGCGTGTTGAACGTGTACCCGCGCTGGTAGAGCGCGTCTTCAAACAGCATCAGATAGAACGCACACCCCAGGGCCAGCAGGCCGAGCACCACATCCACACCAAGCACCCATCGCTGGGCGCCGGGGGACGCGGTTTTGACCATCGGCGTCGTGAGGGTGCAGATCAGGCCGAACAGGCCGACGTGCAGCGCGGACGTCCACAGCTCCGACAGGGTCGATAAGGTGTTGAAGTAGAGATGGACCAGCGAGGTGGCCACCGCCAGCCAGAAGATCACCGGCCCCAGGAGCCGGTGATCCAGGCGCTCGCTCGCCTCGCTGTTGCTTTCGTCACGAATCTTGTCCAGGGATTCGCTGTGGGTTCCGGATTCCGCCACGGTTACTTCGCAATCAACCGGTCAGGAATGCTGATGCCCTGTTCCTTGTAGAACCGCGCTGCGCCCGGATGCAACGGCATCGGCAGGCCGGCGATGGCCTTTTCCAGCGCCATGGCCTTGGTGGCCGGGTGGATGTTGTTCAGGAACGGCAGGTTTTCGTAAATGGTCTTGGTGATCTGGTAGACGTCCTCTTCGGACACATCGTCCCGCACCGCCAGGATGTTGGGCTGGGCAATGGTGTGGATGACCTTGTCCTGGCTCGGGTAGGTGCCCGCCGGAATGTCGTACGGCGTCCACAGCTCGAAATCGCTATTGACCTTGGCCAGTTGCTCCGGGGTGAAATCCAGCGTGGTGATGTCATCACCCATGTTGGCGTAGGCCCGGGTCACCGCTGACGCTGGTACGCCCGCCGGAATGTTCATGCCCACAATGTTGCCGTTCTGCAGGGCGTCGGCGCTGGGGCCATAGCCGAGGTAGGCCATGTCAAGCTTGTCCAGATCAATGCCCGCGTGGCTCAGGATAAACCGCCCGGAGCCCTCGGTGCCGGAGTTACGGGCGCCGATGGAGAAGCTCTTACCGTAAAGATCGGTCATGTCGCTGATGGTGCCGGTCTTGGCCAGGTCCTTGCGGATCACGAAGTGCTCCACGTTCTGCCACAGCATGGACACCGAACGCAGGTTCTTGTACGCCTTCGGAACCGGGCCGGTACCGTTCCAGGCGTAAGCGCCGTAGAGCCCCTGGAGAATACCGAACTGGATCTGCCCCTCATCCATCAGTTTGAGGTTCTCACCGGACCCGGCGGAACTGATGGCAGAGAGGGAAATGTTCTGGGTCGGCTCCAGCTTCACTTTGATCAGTGTGGAAATCGCCACGCCGACCGGATAGTAGGTGCCGCCGGTGGTGGCGGTGCCCATCACGTACTTGCCTTCCGCCTGGGCCGTCATCGGCGCCAATGAGACCGCTGCGGCAGCGGCCAGCCCCAGGGCCGCGCGAGAAAACCGATTCTTGTTCATGATCCGTTGTCTCCTGATTTTATTGTCTGTTCTTGAAGGGATTTTAACCTTGAAACCTTAGCGTGCGAACGGCCCCGCCGCCAGCCCGCAGGCCGGCCAACTAGACCATGGTCGAACACCGGGCGCCTCAGGCCCGACACAAAAAAGGGGTGCCCGAAGGCACCCCCTGATCCGGTCGTTGTCCGGAGACAACAGCGAGGATCACTCCACCGGCTGATACTCGCCCTGGGTCTCGGTCATCATGCTCACCACGTAGATGGCGATGGCTGAGACAATGAAGCCCGGGATGATCTCGTAGATGCCTTCGCCACCCATGAAGCTGCTGCCCCAGCCCATGGAGATCCAGACAATGACGGTGACAGCGCCGGCCACCAGGCCCGCGACCGCACCGGAGCCGGTCATCCGAGGCCAGGTCAGGCTCAGGATGATCAGCGGGCCAAACGCGGCACCAAAGCCCGCCCAGGCGTTACTGACCAGGCCGAGCACCTGGGACGTCGGATCCCGTGCGATGAACGCCGCGATGATCCCTACCAGCAGCACGCAGATACGGCCGACGGTCACCAGCTCCTTGCCGGTCGCTTCCTTGCGCAGGAACAGCCGGTAGAAGTCTTCCGTCAGGGAGGACGAGGACACCAGCAACTGGCTGGAGATGGTGCTCATGACCGCCGCCAGCAGCGCCGCGTACAGGAAGCCGGTGATCAGCGGGTGGAACAGCATATCGGCCAGAACGATGAAGATGGTCTCGGGATCGGAGATGTCCAGGCCGTTACGGACCGCGTACGCACGGCCGAACACGCCCACACAGATAGCACCAATCAGAGAGATGGCCATCCAGGACATGCCGATGTTACGGGCCGCCCCCACTTCCTTGACGGAACGCACCGCCATAAACCGCACGATGATGTGGGGCTGGCCGAAGTAACCCAGGCCCCAGGTGACCGCCGACAGGAAGCCAAGGAAGGTGACCCCCTGGGTCCAGGACAGCAGGTTCGGATCCACTTGGTTAAGGGTCTCAGACGCCTGGGCGAAACCACCGCCACCCGGGCCCCAGAGGACCACGGCCGGCATGATGACCAGAGCCAGCATCATGATCACACCCTGGCAGAAGTCGGTCAGACTGACCGCCAGGAAGCCACCCACCACGGTGTAAGCCAGAACCACGATGAGGGTCAGCCAGATGCCTACGGAATAGTCGCTCAGGCCGCCAAAGTTGAAGATACCGGCGAAGGCGCTCTCGAACAGCTTGCCGCCCGCCACCAGGCCGGAGGCGGTGTACACCGCAAAGAACACCACGATAATGATCGCCGATACCATGCGCAGGGCCATGGCCTTACTGGGGAATCGGTTCGCGAGGAACGCGGGGATGGTGAGACTGTTGCCATAGCGTTCGGTCTGCTCGCGCAGGCGCGGGGCCACGACAATCCAGTTCACAAACGCGCCCACAAACAGGCCGATACCAATCCAGGCCGACGCCAGGCCGGTCACAAACAGCGCGCCGGGCAGACCCAGCAGCAGCCAACCACTCATGTCGGAGGCACCGGCAGACAGTGCCGCTACCTTCGGGCTCAGGTTACGCCCGCCAAGAACATAGTCTTCCGAGGAAGACGTGGACTTGCGCATCGCGTAAATCCCGATGCCAATCATGAGTGCAAAGTAGAGAAATAGACTGATCCAAACACCTATAGCCATGAGGCTCCTCCGGTTAGTTGAGTCGGGATAGATTCCGCTCTTCTTGTTCAGGCTCTGCCGTCCAGGCCTGTCGCACGCGCGTGCCAGTCATCAGCACTTCTGCGTTGTTGGTCTTCGTCGTCCCGTTGTTGTTATCTCGTTCTCCTGTTTTCCGGTGAGGTCAGACGCCGTGAAAGGCGGCATCGCTCTGGATGCGTTCAACCCCCAGCGACAGCAGGGAGGCGTTGCCGCCCATCGCCGTGGTGTTGACGGTTCTGGCCCGTTCCTGAACAAAACCCTGCAGGTAGTGGGGCCCGCCACTCTTGGCGCCCGCGCCGCAGCCAAATGGCTGAACGCCGGCGACCGCACCAATCTGGTGCCGGTTGATATAGCAGTTCCCGACCCGAACGCTCTGTTCAATATAGCTGGCGGTCGCCTCACTGCGAGTATGAATGCTCAGCGTCTGCACTCGCGGCGCCTGGTGAATGCGCTCAATGAGCTGCTCCAGCCGGTTGCCCGGGTAGCGAACCACCTGCAGGATCGGGCCGGGGCCCGCATCCACCAGGGGCATGCCGTCGGCAACCGCGTAGGCCGCCGGCGCCACAAAATACCCGCTCTGCTGGCCGCTATGCAGGGGCGCCCGGGCAATGCAGCGGGCGTTATGGTCCAGGCGGTCGACCGCCGCCCGGACCTGGGCACAGCGGCGGCCGTCCACCAACGGGCCCAC
Source organism: Marinobacter sp. C2H3 (assembly GCF_037080155.1). Lineage (NCBI taxonomy): Bacteria > Pseudomonadati > Pseudomonadota > Gammaproteobacteria > Pseudomonadales > Marinobacteraceae > Marinobacter > Marinobacter sp. C2H3. The sequence goes on from NZ_JBBBNZ010000002.1 coordinate 453,351, forward strand.
ATCGGTGGCCGGGGCGAGCGGGTCACCCACCGTCAGTTCGCGGATGGCGCCGGCGAGCATCGTTTCCACCCGGTCCGCCACGTCCGCCTGAACGTAGAGCACCCGCAGCGACGACTGGCGCTGCCCGGCGCTGGTAAACGCCCCGGCCACCGCATCCCGAACCACCTGCTCCGGCAGCGCGCTGCTGTCGGCCACCATGGCGTTCCAGCCGCCCGTACGGGCCAGCAGCGGGATGATCGGGCCCTGCCGCTGGGCGAGCGCCAGGTTGATCGCCTGGGCCTCGTCGTTAAAACCGGTGAAGGCAATGCCGGCAAGCCTGGGGTCCAAAAACAGATTGCCGTCAATCGAGTCGCCCTCACCGGGTAACAGATGAACCACCTCGCCCGGCACGCCGGCGTCCCGCATCAACTCGCACGCGCGAAAGGCCGTCAGGGACGCCTGCAGCGCCGGCCGCACCAGTACGGTGTTGCCCGCCACCAGCGCGGCGGTGATCTGGCCGATCAGCACCGATAACGGCGGATGGGCCGGGCTGAAGCAGGCAAACACGCCGCGCCCGGACAAGGTCAGTTCGTTGGTTTCTCCGGTTGGCCCGGGCAGCGCAATCGGGCTGCTCAGGCGCGCCCGGCCCTGGGCCGCGTAATATCGGCAGTAGTCCACGGCCTTGCGCACCTCTTCCACCGACTCCGGCAGGGCCTTACCGGCCTCGAGGCCGCACAGGGCGACCAGCTCATCGCGATGGGCTTCCAGCCGATCCGCCAGCGCTTCAACGTAGGCCGCCCGTTCGGCCACGGGCCGGCGGCTCCATGCGGGGAAGGCATCGGACGCGGCGTGCAACGCCGCCATCACATCCCCGGGCTCGGCCAGGTTAACGGTGCCGACGATGCGCTTTTCATCCTGGGGCGCATGCAGCGCCCGCTGGCCACCTCCGGCCCGGGGTCTGCCCTCGATAACCGGGCTGGCCTGCCAGCTGGCCTCCCGCCAGGCGTGCTGCGCCCGCAACAGAGCCGACCGCTGCACGTCCACACGGAGGTTCAAACCCGCCGCGTTCCGGCGCTCAGCGCCGTACAAATCGACCGGCCGCGGAATACGGTCGTTACGCAGGCTGGGGTATTTTTGCAGCTCCCAGACCGGGTGGCGCACCAGCGCCTCCACCGGTGTCGCCGCATCCACCAGGCGGTGCACGAACGATGAATTGGCGCCGTTCTCGAGGAGCCGCCGCATCAGATAAGGCAGCAGCTCCTTGTGAGCCCCCACCGGCGCGTAGATCCGAACCGGCACGTCTTCGCCGTCCCGCACCTGCTCGTACAGGGGCTCACCCATGCCGTGCAGGCGCTGCAGCTCAAAGGGCCGACGCCGATCCCGGGCCAGAACCAGCACCGACGCCACGGTCTGGGCATTATGACTGGCCAGTTGGGGGTACAGACGGCCCCGGGTGTGATCGCTGAACAGGTAGCGGAGGCACGCCTGGAACGACGTGTCGGTGCCCTCCTTGCGGGTAAACACCGGGTACTCTTCCAGACCCAACTGCTGGCTGCGCTTGATTTCGCTGTCCCAGTAGGCACCTTTGACCAGGCGGACCGGAATCTCATCGCCCTGGTCCCGGGCCAGCCGGTTTAACCAGCACAGGGCCGGCAACGCCCGCTTGGAATAGGCCTGAACCGCCAGCCCAAAACCGCTCCAGCCCCGGCAGATATCGTCATCGTAGACCTGCTCAAACAACTTCAGGGCCAGCTCCAGGCTGTCCATGTCCTCCGCATCCAGGGTGATGGCCACGTTGCGCTCTCGGCCCCGGGCCACCAGCCGTCGTAAGGTCTCCCCGAGTTCCTCCAGAACCCGCGACTCCTGGGTGCTGTCAAACCGGGGATGCAGGGCCGACAGCTTTACCGACACGGACGGGCGAGGCACCGTGCGGCCACAGTGTGGGTCCGCGCCCACGATATCGATGGCGTTCAGGTACTGGTGGAAGTAGCCTTCGGCGTCGTCCCGCGTCAGCGCCGCTTCGCCGAGCATGTCAAAGGAATAGGTGAATCCGCGGCGGCAGAGGCTACGCCCGTTCTCGATTGCCTCGCCGATGGTGGGCCCGAGCACGAACTGCTCACCAAGAATGCCCATGGCCCGGTACAGGGCGCTCCGGATCACCGGCTCGCCGCTGCGTTTGATCAGCCGTTTCCAAATGCCGGACGGGGAGCCATCCAGTCGCCGGTCCATGCGGATAACCCGGCCGGTGAGCAGCAACCCCCAGGTCGAGGCATTCACCAGCGTGGACTCGCTACGGCCAACGTAGCGCTGCCAGTCCGCCATGGACAGCTTGTCTTCGATGAACGCGTCGGCAGTGGCTTTGTCCGGGATGCGCATCAGCGCCTCCGCCAGACACATCAGCAGGACGCCTTCTTCGGTGTCCAGGCTGTATTGTTGCAGCAGGGCGTCGATGGTGTGAACGGTATCGGTGCGGGCCCGCACACGGGAAATCAGGCCGGTGGCCCTTTCGGTAATGGCTCGCTGCTCGGCGGTGTCACTGTCCGCCAGGGCAATCAGCTCTTTCAGGTAGGCCGCTTCGTCAACGACATAGTTGGACGTCAGGGCATCCCAGAACCAGGTTCTGGACTGCTCCTGAAATACGGGCTCGAGTGCCCGGCTGGCCTGAAACATGACGCCCCCTCGACGGCTCCGATACCCGGCAGCCAGTGTTGTCCTTTTTATCCGAGTTGCGCCGCATCCGGGGCGCAGTCTTGCTTGGCGTATAACTTAGTATTACTACGCATGTCCGGCTTGCGAATTTCTACGATTCTTTTTCAAAATCCTACGGACCTGCCCGTAAGAGCCGAGCATCAGGCGCCTGTGGCCGCCTGGCGAAGCCGGGAGGGAGTGGTACCCCGGTGTTGGCGGAGCGCGTTGGTGAGGGCACTCTGGGAGGAAAAGCCGGTCCGATAGCTGACTTCGGACACCGATAGCGGGGTGGAGCACAGCAACTGGACCGCCTGGTCGATGCGGATGCCAATCACAAACTGGTGCGGCGTCACGCCGGTGACTTCACGGAACATTTCGTGGAACCGGCTGACGCTCAGGCAAGCAATGCCGGCGAGATCCTCCACGCGAATCCGCCGGTGCAGGTTTTCCATCACGTAGCGACGGATCATGTCCGGGTTGATCACACTCCGGCCGGCCACCGCCGGCACATCCCGCAAGTGGCCGGCCAGGCAGTGCAGCAGGCCAGCCGCCAAGTGACGCTGCAGATGAGGGTTGTCCGGCGACCGATCGAACTCCTGGGCGGTAAACTGCACCATCGCCTGCAGACGGCTGTCGAGGGCGACCACCCGGGGCCGTTCAAACATCGGCGCCAAGCGCTCGTATTCCGAGTGCATCGGGCTGTTCAGTGGCGGCGCGTAAGGGTCCAGGTTGATCACCAGAACATGGTTTTCCGGATCGCCACAGAAATCGTGGCGAGCTTCGGTAGGCACCAGGCAGGCTTTCCAGGTATCCAGGTGGGCGTTGGTGCCGTCAACGCTGAGGTCGGCCTCGCCCCGAACGCCCACCACAATCTGGTGGTGTTCGTGGCGGTGCTGGTGGGACGCCAGAGGCAACTTCAGCAGTCGTGCGTCAAGCATGTCGACGGGCATCGTGTAGGCGAATGTCCGTTAAGTTAAGCAGAATTGGGCAAAAAATGCACGAAGTCGCCCAATCAGGTCGATCGGGACTCGGCCACCAGGGACGTCAGCAGGCTGGTCACATCTCGGGTGACGTCCGCCAAGGTCCGGGACGCATCAACCCGGTGATAGCGTTCCGGTGCGGCGGCGGCGCGGGCGTGGTAGGCCTCTCGCACTCGCTGGAAGAACTCGGCCCGTTCCTGCTCAAACCGGTCCAGCGCGCCCCGGTGGCGGGCCCGGGCCATGCCCACATCCACCGGCGCATCGAGCAGCACCACATGGTCTGGCCGAACATCGCCCTGAACCAGTTGTTCCAGTTGGGCGATGCGGTCGGCGGACAAGCCACGGCCACCGCCCTGGTAGGCAAAGGTGGCATCGGTAAAGCGATCACAGAGCACCCAGCGGCCGGACTCGATCGCCGGCAGAATACGGCCGTACAGGTGTTGGGCCCGGGCGGCAAACACCAGGAGCAGCTCGGTGAGGTCGTTCATGGCTTCGTCACGGGGTGTCAGCAGCAGGGCCCGGATATCTTCGGCCAGCGGGGTTCCACCCGGCTCCCGGGTGACCAGCACATCCACCCCCAGATCGGTCAACGTGCGCTCGGCCTGGGCCAGCTGGGTGGACTTCCCCACCCCTTCGGTGCCCTCAAAGGTGATAAAGCGTCCCCTACTCACGGCGCAGCCTCTCCGGTGTTGGTGGTGTCAGGCGGTGGCGCCGACCGGTAGTCGTCCCGACGGTTCAGTTGAAACTGACGAACCGCTTGCTGATGCGCTTTCAAGGTGGCGGAAAACTGGTGCGTGCCGTCCCCCCGGGCGACAAAGTACAGGGCGTTGCCATCATCCGGATGCAGAGCTGCGTGAATCGCCCCCTTACCGGGTAACGCAATGGGTGTGGGTGGCAGGCCGTTTATCCGATAGGTGTTATAGGGGGTATAGGTTTTCAGATCCCGCAGGGTAATGCCGCCCTGATAGTCATCGCCCATGCCGTAAATGACGGTCGGATCGGTCTGCAGGCGCATGCCCTTTTGCAGGCGTCGCACAAACACCCCGGCGACCTCGTTGCGCTCTTCCGGAACACCGGTCTCCCGCTCAACGATGGACGCCATGATCAGGGCCTCATAAGGCGTCTCGTAGGGCAGCCCATCGGCGCGGTTCTGCCACTGCTCGGCCAGCACTGTCGACATTCGCTGGTACGCCCGCTTCAGCACGTCCAGGTCGGTGTCACCGCCGGTGTACAGGTAGGTATCCGGGAAAAAGCGGCCCTCCGGATGCTCGCCCTCGGCGCCCACCGCCTTCATGATGTCGTCGTCGGTCCAGTCGCGGGTCTTATGGGCCAGGTGCTCGCTCCGGGCCAGCGCCTCGCGCATGTCGTGGAAGGTCCAGCCTTCGATAATCCGCACTTGCCATTGTTTGACGTCACCCCGGACCATCGAGGCCACCATGTCCAGTGCCGACATACCTGGCTGGAACTCGTACTCCCCCGCCCGGATCCGCGACTGCTCCGGAACGGCGCGGCCATACAGGCGCAACCACAGGCTGTCGGCCACCAGGCCTTCGTCTTCCATGCGCCGGGCGGTGGCGGAGAAGGACGCGCCGTGGGGCACCTTGAACAGCAGGGGTTCGGTCAGCGCCACCGGCGCCTTCAGGGTTTGCAGGCCCTGCCAGGCCCACAGGCCCGTACCGGCAGCCACCAGCACCGCAACACAGACGAGGAGTATCAGTAACTTCTTGAGCAAACGCGTTATTCCAAAGTGTCCAGCGGGTCGCAGATTGTCGCAAGTCCGGCATCGACAGGCAAATGATGCCCGGCCACGCTGGCCACCGGAACCACGCCCAGAACGCTGTTAAGTAGATAAAAACACCGGCAGTCGCCGTCCATCAGGTCTGCCAGCTCCAGAGGCACCTCCGCCACCGGCTCGCCCCGCGCCCTCAAACGTTCCAGTACCCATTGGCGCATCACGCCGGCCACCGCCAGGCTGGCCACAGGCGGGGTTTTCCAGCCGTCGGCGCGTCGGATCAGCAGATTGGTCCGGGTGCCTTCCACCAACTGACCCTGGGCGTTGGACTGAATCAGTTCAAACAGCTCCGGGGTTAGATCCCGGGCGGCCATCACCTGCTCAAGGCGATTGAGGGATTTGATGCCGGCGAGCATCGGATTGACGGCAAGGGGTACCGGTGAAAAATCCACGCTGACCCCGCCCGGCGCCGGCAGCGGCGGCATCGGCGATGCGCTGACCAGCAGGTGCGGCCGCATCCCGGCGTCCGGGCGATAGCCCCGGCCGCCGGCGCCCCGAGTGAGGGTCAGTTTCAATACCCAGTCCCCGGGCTCCGGCCGGTCACCGTAGCGTCGCACCGCCTCCGCCACCACCGGGCGCAGCGACCGGTCGTCCACAGGAATTCCCAGTCGCCCGGCATCCCGCGCCAGCCTCGCCAGGTGCCGTCCCAGAAGGGTTCCCTGTCGGCCCCGCATGCGGATGGTTTCGAACAGGCCATCGCCGTAGGCCAGCCCCCGGTCCGCCGGTGGCAGGCCACCTTCTTCGGCCCAGAATACGGTCAGCGGCCGCATTCAACCCTCGAAGCGGCGGAAAATCAGGGTGCCGTTGGTACCGCCGAACCCGAAGGAGTTCGACAACGCCACCCGAACATCGGCGGCCCGGCTCTGGTGCGGCACAAAATCCAGATCGCACCCCTCATCCGGGTGGTCCAGATTGATCGTGGGAGGCAGGACACCGTCCCGCAGCGCCAGCACCGAGAAGATCGCCTCCACGGCCCCGGCCGCCCCCAACAGGTGGCCAGTCATGGACTTGGTGCTGCTGATGGCCAGGGCTTCCGCGTGGCGGCCGAACACCGATTTCACCGCCCGCACTTCGGCAACGTCACCCACCTGGGTGGATGTACCATGGGCGTTGATGTAATCGATATCCCCGGGGGTGAGCCCGGCATCCCGGATGGCATTGACCATGGACCGGGCGGCACCCTCCCCGCTTTCCGGGGGCGCGGTGATGTGGTGAGCGTCGTCGCTCATGCCAAAGCCGACGACTTCACCGTAAATGGTGGCGCCCCGGGCCTGGGCATGTTCCAGGGATTCCAGCACCAGCACCCCGGCGCCGTCGCTCAGTACGAACCCGTCCCGGTCACGATCCCAGGGCCGGCTGGCCTGTTCGGGCGCGTCGTTACGGGTGGACAGCGCCCGGGCGGCGGAAAAGGCCGCGACGCCGGTGCGGGTGGTCGCCATTTCCGAACCGCCGGCCAGCATGACGTCCGCATCGCCGTAGGCGATGGTGCGGGCGGCGTAACCGATATTGTGGGTGCCGGTGGTGCAGGCGGTCACGATGGAAATGTTGGGGCCGCGAAAGCCAAAGCGGATCGCGGTGTTGCCGGCCACCATGTTAACCACCGAGGCGGGCACGAAGAACGGCGACACCTTGCGGGGGCCGGACTGCTCCATGAGGATGACGTTCTTCTCGATGTACTCAAGCCCGCCGATGCCGGAGCCAATGGCCACCCCGACACGGTCATGGTCCAGCGACGCACAGTCACTCAGCCCGCTGTCGGTCACCGCCTGCTGGGCGGCAACCAGCCCGTAATGGATAAAGGCGTCCAGTTTGCGGGCGTCCTTCGTCGAGAGGTACTGGTCCAGATCCAGGTCCCGGACGGCTCCGCCAATCCGAGTGTTGTAGCCGGAGGCATCAAACCGATCGATCATACCGATCCCGCTGCGCCCGTCCCGAATGGCCTGCCAGGCGGTCGGCACATCGTTACCTACCGGGGACACCATGCCCATGCCCGTGATCACAACCCGTCGCTTCGTCATATCCTCGCCTGCCTGATGCTGTCGTTCCTTGCGTGTTGGGTAGTCGTCCACGACCGATTCACAGGCAATAAAAAAGCCGTCCTTCGAGCATTCGCAAGGACGGCTTTTCTTACTGCCTGGCTTACAGAATCAGTCGCCGAGTATCAGGTGTGCGCGACGATGTAGTCGATCGCGTCCTGAACAGTGCCCAGCTTCTCGGCCTCTTCGTCGGGAATCTCGGTTTCAAATTCCTCTTCCAGTGCCATAACCAGCTCAACAGTGTCCAGTGAGTCAGCGCCGAGATCCTCTACGAAGGAAGAAGAGTTCTGAACTTCGGACTCTTTAACGCCCAACTGTTCACAAACGATCTTCTTCACGCGCTCTTCAACTGTACTCATAATGTCCTCACTTTGTGTGTCAACCAAGCAACTCAAGTGCTGCCAGTTTAGTGTAAACCCTACCTGCAAACAAGCAGGGACTCATTCCAACATGTTGCGCCACAAGGCGTTGCGCAAAAGCCCCCCAGGGGCCTATCCCATGTACATGCCACCGTTTACGTGAATGGTCTCACCCGTCACGTAGCCCGCCGCCTCAGACGCCAGGAAGGCGACCACCGCCGCCACTTCCTCAGGCTCACCCAGGCGACCGGCGGGTATGATGTCCAGCATAGACTGCCGCTGACGGTCGTCCAGCTTTTTGGTCATATCCGTGTCGATAAAACCCGGCGCCACGCAGTTCGCGGTAATGCCCCGATTCGACATCTCCTTGGCCAGACTGCGGGTGAAGCCCTCTACACCGGCCTTGGCCGCGCAGTAGTTGCCCTGGCCCGCGTTGCCCATGCCAGCGACGACGGAGCTGATGTTAATAATACGACCCCACTTGGCCTTGGCCATGCCCCGCAAAACGGCTTTGCTGGTGCGGTAGACGCTGGAGAGGTTGGTCTCAATGACCGCAGACCAGTCGTCGTCTTTCAAGCGCATCAGCAGGTTGTCACGGGTGATGCCTGCGTTGTTGACCAGAATCAGGGGCGCGCCGGAACGCTCGGTGACCGCCTTCAGGCCCGCGTCGATGCTGTCCGGGTCGGATACGTTCATCACCAGGCCGTAACCTTTCAGACCGGCTTCGTCGAACGCCCGGCTGATGGCCTCGGCGCCCGCGTCGCTGGTGGCCGTACCGGCCACCTCAACGCCCTGGCTTGCCAGCGCCATGGCGATGGCTTTACCGATACCCCGGGTCGCGCCAGTCACCAGCGCCACTTTTCCTTCAAGAGACATGCTCAAACTCCTGTGATCAGCCCTGGCCCAGGGCGTCTTTGGCCGCGGCGAGGGCTTCCGGTTCATCCATACCGTATACCGTCAGGCTACGGTCAATGCGCTTGATCAGGCCCGCCAGCACTTTGCCGGGGCCGCACTCCACCGCCGAAGACACGCCCTCATTCACCAGCAGACGGACCGAATCGGTCCAAAGCACCGGCGAATACAGCTGTTTGAGCAGGTTCGCCTTCAAGGTATCCGCCACGGTCTCGGCCTTGGCGTGCACATTCTGGACCACCGGGATGACGGCATCGTTAAACCGTACGTCGTTGAGGGCCTCGGCCAGCTCTTCCGCCGCACCCTTCATCAGCGCGCAGTGGGACGGAACGCTGACCGCCAGCGGCATGGCCTTGCGGGCGCCTTTTTCCTTGCAGGCTTCGATGGCGCGATCCACTGCGGCGGCAGAACCGGCAATGACGACCTGGCCGGGGGCATTGAAATTGACGGCGGACACCACGTCACCCTGGGCGGCAGTCTCGCAGGCAGCGATCACGTCGCTATCATCCAGGCCCAGGATGGCGGCCATTTTCCCTTCACCCACCGGCACGGCCTGCTGCATCAGCTCACCGCGCAGGCGAACGAGCTTGACCGCCTCGATGAAGTCCAGACTCTCGGCCGCGACCAAGGCGCTGTATTCGCCCAGACTGTGCCCCGCGACGAACGCCGGGGACACACCGCCGGAGACTTTCCACTGCCGCCAGAGCGCAACGCTCGCGGTCAGCAGGGCCGGCTGGGTGACCATGGTCTGGTTAAGCTCCTCGGCCGGCCCGTTCTGGCACAGATGCCAGAGATCGTAACCAAGGACGTTGGACGCTTCTTCGAAGGTCTTGGCGATGATAGGCCAGTGCTCGCCGGCGCCCTGGAGCATGCCGACCGCCTGGGACCCTTGTCCTGGAAAAATAAAGGCTGATTTCATAACGCGAATCTTATCGTCGATGAGGGGTTCGGGAAGATTAGCCAATAGTACAAGTCTGGCCCATTATCCGCGACCCGCGCCGCGGGGACCGACAGACTTTAGTCTCACACCGGGCCGAACCCGGGTTCAGGCTTTGGCCGGGGTCACTGAAAGGCACGCCTCAGAGCATCAGATCGTCCAGGCGCTCGTTGATACGGCGGGGCACTTCGAGACTGACCTCGGTGACCGCCTGGCGGATCGCCGCCAGCATCGCCCGCTCGTTGGCGTTGCCGTGGCTTTTAATCACCACGCCCTGCAACCCCAACAGACTGGCGCCGTTGTGACGGGACGGGTCCATCAACTGCAGCAAGCGCCCAATAATGGGGCGAGCCAGCATACCCACCAGCCGGCCATAGAGGGTGCGAGTGAACGCCTGCTCCATCAGTTCGATCAGCAGACCGGCCACGCCCTCGCCGGTTTTCAGAGCGATGTTCCCCACGAAACCGTCACAGACCACCACGTCGGCCACGTCCCGGAACAGATCGCTGCCTTCCACGTAACCGATGTAGTTCAGGGTCTCGCACTGGGCCAGCATGTGGGACGCCAGACGAACCTGCTCGTTGCCCTTGATCTCCTCTTCCCCGACGTTCAGCAGTGCCACCCGTGGTTCGGTCTGGTTGCAGATGGCCGAGGCCATCAGAGAGCCCATGAGCGCGTACTGATACAGGTTCTCCGCTGTGGAATCGACGTTGGCACCGAGGTCCAACACATGACACCGGCCCCGGAGAGAGGGAATGAGTTTGGCGATGGCCGGACGCTCAATGCCCGGATACATCCGGATAATGCTGCGGCCGAAGGCCATCAGTGCACCGGTGTTGCCGGCGCTGACGCAGCCCTGGGCCTCCCCGTCGCGCACCAGGGACAGGGCGACGGCCATGGAGGAGCTTTTCTTGTGCCGGAGAGCGTGGGACGGGCGCTCGTTCATCCGGACCACATCCGCCGCCTCAACCACCCGGATTCGGGCGTGGCCCTCACGCAACAAAGCCTCGAGCTCACTCCGGATACCCACCAGAATCAGACTCAAGGCTTCGTTTTCGCGAACCGCGCGCAGCGCCGCTGGCACCACGATCTCCGGGCCGCGGTCACCGCTCATCGCGTCAATGGCAATGGTGATTGGGTTCACCGGAGTTCCATTGGCCACGGGCAGCGGTCAGTCACAGCGGAACTTACTCGTCCCGGGATTCGACAACCTGCTTGCCACGGTAGAAACCGTCCGGAGACACGTGGTGACGACGATGCACTTCGCCGGTGGTTGCGTCGGTGGACAAAGTTGCCGCGCCCAGGGCGTCGTGTGAACGACGCATGCCGCGCTTGGAACGGGTCTTGCGATTTTGCTGTACAGCCATGGTTTTGCTCCTGACCTGTTAAACGTCATCAAAAACGTGTGTTCGTAACTGGCACCCGCGCTCGAAGGCCGCGCGCACCGCTCAATGTTTCGTCTTTTTCAGTTCCGCCAGCACGCTGAACGGATTTTCCGCCGGGGGTGTCTCGTCGGCACTGGCCGCCTCGGCCTCCAGCGCCTCCACATCCGCGCCAGCAGGACACTCGGACCTCTCGTGCAGGGGAAACGGCGGAAGAATCAACAACAACTCGTCTTCCACCAGCGTCCACAGATCGGCCGCGTCTTCGTCCGTCAGGAACGGTTCAAGGTCCCGGGGCAACTGTTGCGCCTGCTCATCGCTGATCACCAGCCCTAGACGGAACTCGGATGTCAACGGATGCGGCATTGGCCCCATACAGCGCTGGCACTCGACCGTGACCCGGGCATCAAGCGTACCTTCCACCTGATAACGCCGCTCGCGGTCCCGGCCAAACGTCAGCCGGACCTGGCAAACCTCGCCGCCGTCCAGCGCAAATACCGCGTCGCGGAAGCGAGACAACGCCGCCAGGGGAACTTCTCCCTCCAGTGTCACGTTCTGCTCCGCAAGCCGGTAAGGATTCACCGACTTGGGCAATTCGGCATTCGACGGAACCGTCGGGTGTGTCGGGTTTGACATAGGCGCGCAATTTTAGGGGCGCAGCCCTGCGCTGTCAAAGACTTCGTTGCCTCCGGCGGCCGGAATGCGCTAGAAATAGGGGTTTATTCCCATACACCCTACTCCAACCGGTGCTCCATGACCCAACGCCTGGTCCTCGCCTCGTCGTCCCCTTACCGAAAAGCGCTGCTTGAGCGCCTGGGCCTGCCGTTTGACTGCGCCAGCCCGGACATTGATGAAACGCCCCTCCCCGGCGAACGCCCTGACATCCTGGCGACCCGGCTGGCGTGCACCAAAGCCGCTGCCCTGGCCGATCGCTATCCAGACGCATGGATCATTGGGTCAGACCAGGTGGCGGCGCTGCCGGACGGCACGCTTCTGGGCAAACCCGGCAGCCATGAGCGGGCGCGGGCGCAACTGGCCGCCAGTCAGGGCGGCCAGGTCACGTTTCATACCGGGCTCTGCCTGCTGGAGGCGCGCCCGGACGGTCGCCGGCTGACCCACTGTGAACCGTTCACCGCTCACTTCCGCACCCTGACGGACCAGGAGATTGATCGGTACCTGCGCCGGGAGCAGCCCTACGACTGCGCCGGCAGCTTTAAAATGGAGGGGCTGGGCATCGCCCTGTTCGAGCGACTGGAAGGCCGCGATCCCAACAGCCTGATCGGGCTACCGGTGATCGCGCTGATCGACATGCTCCGTCAGTGGGACTGCAACCCACTGGACTGATCAGGGGATCACGACCGTTACTGGAGGCTCAAGCGGGATTCCAGCAGATGGCCGGCAAAGCCCTCACCAAACGACACCCCAAGCCGATCGATCCAGCCTTCGAGCGCGGACTTCCGGTGGCTGTAATCCACCAGCTCTTTGGCGCCAATCACGTCCCGGGCCACACTGGAGGCGCTGCCAAGGCCGTCAATCAGCCCCAGCGTCTGGGCCTGATCCCCGCTCCACACCAGGCCACTGAACAGCTTCGGATCGTCCGCCAGGCGATCACCTCGGCCGGCTTTCACGGCATCAATGAACTGCTTGTGGGTGTTCTTGAGGACCGACTGCCAGAACTGCACCTCCTCAGGCTTCTCCGGCGAGAAGGCGTCCAGGAAGGCCTTGTTCTCACCCGCGGTGTACAGCCGGCGGTCCACGCCCAGCTTGTCCATCAGCCCGGTAAAGCCGAAGCCGCTGGCGATCACCCCGATGGACCCCACCAGGCTGGCGCGGTTGGCGTAGATCTGGTCGGCGGCGGAGGCAATGTAGTAAGCACCGGACGCGCCGATGTCGGAAATCACCGCGTAGACCTTCTTGTCCGGGTGCAACGCCCGGAGACGACGGATTTCATCGTACACGTAACCGGCCTGCACCGGGCTTCCCCCCGGGCTATTGATGCGCAGGATGACGCCCCTCGCCTGCTCATCGTCAAACGCCTTACGCAGCGAATCGATCAGGTTGTCCGCGCTGGCCAGTTCGTCCGCCGCAATTGGGCCGTTGACGTCAATGACGGCGGTGTGCGGCCCGGCGGACGCCTGCTCCAGGCCCGTTTCCAGGGGCGTGCGAATCAGGAACAGCAGGGCAAACAGGTAGCCGAAGGTCAGCACTTTGAAAAAGATGCCCCAACGGCGGCTGCGGCGCTGCTCGGCCTGCAGCGACATCACCAGCTTCTCAATCAGCTTCCATTCCCGCCCGGTGCCCGGCGGCCTGGAGGCCTCGCCCTGCGGCTTATTCGGGCGGGCTGCCGGTTCGTCATCCCAGGCGGCCGGCTTGTCCGAATCCCAATCGCTCATGCCCTGCGCTCCTTTTCTTTATCCCTGTGTCGCTGTGTCCGTGATCTTACGTTCGGGCCCGGCGATCAGACGCCCAGTACTTCCCTCAGCTCCGGCACCGTCGAGACGACGGCCGCCGGCTCGTAGGCCGACAGCACGTCACGCTTGTGTACGCCCCATTCCACGCCAATGGACGGCATGCCGATACGGCGGGCCATGTCCAGATCGTATCGGGTATCGCCGATCATCACCGCCTCAGACGGATCAATCCGGTAGAAATCGAGGATTTCCTCCAGCATCAGCGGGTCCGGCTTGGAGCGGGTCTCATCGGCGCAACGGGTAATATCGAAATGAACCCCGAGCCCGCTGGTGTCAAGCGCCTTCGCCAGCCCCCGCCGGCTCTTCCCGGTGGCCACCGAACAACGGCGGCCGCTGCTGCGCAGATCTGCCAGCACCCGGGCCATGCCATCAAACACGTTCTGGGGCGTGGTGACCTTGCTGAAAAAATAGCGGGCGTAGCCTTCGCGGATGGCGTTCATACGGTCCCTGGAGATGCCCGGATACAGCTTCTCCAGCGCTTCCACCATCCCCAACCCGATGATGTCCCGGTAGGCTTCGCGCTCGAGTTCGGGAAACCCGAGGTCGGTGGCCGCCTGGTGCAGGCTGTCGGCAATATGTTCGACGGAATCCACGAGGGTGCCGTCCCAGTCAAAGATGACTACCTTTACATTCATTCACTCTGCTCCAGCTGTCGTGCCTCAAGTAACCGGAGGACACGTTGGTACGCTTCATCATACGGGGCTTCAAGGGTCATGGGCGTCTCGCTTCCGGGCAGCCGGAACGTCAGCGCCCGGGCGTGAAGCATCAGGCGCTGGCCACCCAGGGCCCGGAACGCCTTCTGCCCGGCGTCGTCCAGGTATTTGTCGTCGCCGGCAATCGGATGGCCGGCAAAGGCGGCGTGCACCCGGATCTGATGGGTGCGACCGGTTACCGGCGACGCCTCCATCAGCGTGTAGCCCTGATAGGCCTGCAGCACCCGGAACCGAGTCAGCGAGGCCTTACCGGCGGCATCCACCCGCACCCGGCGCTCGCCGTTCGGCATGTCGTAACGCAACAGGGGCTCGTCCACCTGGGCAACCCCGGCGGGCCAGCCCCCCACGACCAGCGTGTGGTAGACCTTGGTGATGCGCTTCTGGCGTAGCTCATCCTGGAGAAACCTCAGTGCCGAGCGCTTCTTGGCGATCATGACCAGGCCGGAGGTATCCCGATCCAGCCGATGCACCAACTCCAGGAAGCGCGTCGCCGGCCGGGCCGCCCGCAACACCTCGATCAGGCCAAAGCTCAGACCGCTGCCGCCGTGCACGGCAATGCCGGAGGGCTTGTTCACCACCAACAGCTCGTCGTTCTCGAACACCACGGCGTCTTCCATAACGCTCTGAACGCGGCTGCCGGGTCGCACCTCTGGCTTCTGCTCCTTGCGCACCACGGGCGGAATGCGCACCTGATCGCCGGCGCGCAAGCGGGTATCCGGACGTGCCCGCCCTTTATTGATGCGCACCTCACCCTTGCGGACGATGCGGTAGATAATGCTGCGGGGCACGTCACGAAGCTGGGCCATCAGGAAATTGTCGAGCCGCTGGCCATCGTTATCGGCGTCGACCGACACCAGGCGAACCCCCTGGCGAACGGACGGACGTGAGGAAGAAGGGGACGGTGATCTGCGCGCAGGCCTTGATGTCATGAACCTTCCTGAGGGGCGGCGCCCAGGGTGATTGAACGCCTGCCACATTGCTGTTATATTCCGGCATGCTTTGCCGTTTGTCTACGGCCTGGCCCACTCTAGCCAGAAGCCGGAGCGGCAGAAGTATACCGACACTATCAGAGAGTTTGAACGCCGACGCCCCGGATTACCGCGGCCATCGGCGCAACGCCAGCTTCCGGCCCGCGCCGGGCGAGTCCCTGAGCGACCGCCCAGAGCCCCGGAAGACGGCACAAGAAGCAAGGTAAAACCGACCGGAAAACCGTCGGGCGACATCGCGAAGAATCCATCGCACGCAAGGCCGGGCCGTCAGCTAACCAATACGACGTGAGACCCAGGACCTGTGTGAACCAGAATTTGGACAACATGCGTCAACAGACATCTACCCTAATCGACTCTTCCCTGCCCTGTGGCAGTCGAACCGTCGGCGGTGGTACAGAACCCACGACATCACACCCCATAAGGGTCTGATTCGGTCTGGCCGCCGGTCGCCCTGATCCTATCGGGCCCGCGGCACGCACGTTCCGCTTCGCAGATGCGAACGCCCTGAGGTTTTCTGTCAACATCAAACGACAGGAACCCATTCCTTCCATGAAAAGAATGCTGATCAATGCAACTCACCCTGAAGAGTTGCGCGTCGCCCTGGTCGATGGCCAGCGCCTGTTCGACCTCGATATCGAATCCAGCTCCCGCGAGCAGAAAAAAGCCAACATCTACAAAGGCCGTATCACCCGGGTAGAACCCAGCCTTGAGGCCGCCTTTGTGGACTTTGGCGCCGAGCGCCACGGCTTCCTGCCCCTGAAGGAAGTCGCCCGGGAGTACTTCCGTAAATCCCCCGGCCAGATCGAAGGCAAGATCAACATCAAGGATGTGCTCGCCGAAGGCCAGGAAGTGATTGTCCAGGTCGACAAGGAAGAACGCGGCAACAAGGGCGCCGCCCTCACCACGTTTATCTCCCTGGCTGGCCGTTACCTGGTGCTGATGCCGAACAATCCGAGAGCCGGCGGCATCTCCCGCCGAATCGAGGGTGACGAGCGCGCCCAGCTCAAGGACGCCATGAACGATGTCCAGGTGCCGAAGTCCATGGGCATCATTGTTCGCACCGCCGGTATTGGCCGGACTTCCGAAGAACTCCAGTGGGACCTCGATTACCTCGTGCAGTTCTGGGAAGCCATCACCCAGGCCGCCGGTGAGCGCAAAGCGCCGTTCCTGATCCACCAGGAAAGCAACGTCATCATCCGGGCGGTCCGCGATTACCTCCGCCAGGACATCGGCGAGGTGCTGATCGACGCTGAAAACGTCTACGAGGACGTCTTGAGCTTCGTTCGCGCCGTCATGCCGTCCTTCGAGAACAAGATCAAGCTGTACAAGGACGAGATCCCCCTGTTCAGCCGGTACCAGATCGAAGGCCAGATCGAGACCGCGTTCCAGCGGGAAGTGAAGCTGCCCTCTGGCGGCTCCATTGTGATTGACCCGACCGAGGCCCTGGTGTCCATCGACATCAACTCCTCCCGGGCCACCAAGGGCCATGACATCGAAGAAACCGCCCTGCAGACCAACCTGGAAGCGGCCGAAGAAATCGCCCGCCAGCTGCGCCTGCGGGACATGGGCGGCCTGATCGTCATCGACTTCATCGACATGACCCCGGCCAAGCACCAGCGGGAAGTGGAACAGAAGATGCGCGAAGCGCTGGAACTGGACCGCGCCCGGGTACAGGTTGGCAAGATCTCCCGTTTTGGCCTGCTGGAAATGTCCCGTCAGCGCCTGCGCCCGTCCCTCGGCGAAACCCGCAGCGAAGTCTGCCCCCGCTGTGAAGGCCAGGGCACCATCCGGGGCATCGAGTCCCTGGCGCTGAGCATCATGCGCCTGATCTACGAAGAATCCTCCAAGGAAAAGACCGCCGAAGTCCGTGCCATTGTGCCGGTCTCCGTCGCAACCTTCCTGTTGAACGAGAAGCGCAAGCAGCTGGCGGACATCGAGGCCGACCAGGAAGTCGCCGTGGTGGTGGTCCCGGTTCCGCACATGGAAACCCCGCACTTCGAAGTGATCCGGATGCGCCAGGACGAAACGGCGGCCGAACACATTTCCAGTCATCAGGTGGCTGAAGAGTACAACCGCGAAGAAGAAACCTTTGAGATGCCCGCGGCGGAGAAGCCGGTGCGTCAGGAGGCCGCTGTGAAGGCCATTCGTCCGGCCGCGCCAGCACCGACGCCGGCCACCTCACCGGTCCAGGCCTCGCAGACCGAAAGCCAGGCTGCCCAGGAAGACGGTCTGCTGCGACGCATTGGCCGCAAGATCGCCTGTTTCTTTAATGGCGACGACGACGGCAACGCGGCGGCTGAATCCACACAGCGCCCCACCCGCGACGACCGTCGCAACCAGGGCCGCCAGGATCGCCGCAAGACCCGCGTCGCCCGTGATGACCAGAAGGCCGACGGCGACAAGCGCACCGGCAACGACCGTCGCCAGGGCAGTGGCCAGAACCGCAGCGACGACGGTCGCAACCGGGGCCGGGGCCGCAACCAGAGCCAGGAGCGGGGCAACGCCCGTGGCGGCGACCGCAACGCGGACAATCGGAGCCGGGATAACCGCAACGCCGACCAGAGCGGCGACCGCTCCGACAAAGGCGCTGATACCCGTGGCAACGACAACCGGAGCGGCGACAATCGCGGCAACGACGCTCGCAGCGGCGACAACCGCGGCGGTGAGAACCGTCGTGGCCGTGGCCGCAACCGCTCGTCCAACCGAGACCCGTCCGACAACCGGGATAACCGGGAACGCAAGGACAGCGCGAACGAAGAACAGGCGACGTCTCAACCGGCGCCCCAGGCGAAGGCCGGTGGTGAGGATAGGCCGCGCAAGCCCCGTCGTTCCCGCAACCGGGATGGCTCACCGTCGGAGACCCCGGCCTCAACACCGGAAGACCGCAAAGCGTCCCGCAATGAAAAGCATCAGAAGGACACTCAGCCGGAGTCCGTAAACGGCGACAAAGCGGACAAGCCGGCGAAGGCCGAGACGGCGCAGACCACCAAGCCGGAAGCCACCGCCAACTCAGAGGCCGCTGAGAAGCCCCAGGCGCCCGCCAAGCAGGACACCGCTGGCAAGCCAGACTCTGAGGCCAAGCCGGCGTCTCTGGAGAAAGCGGCGGACACCGCCAAGCCACAGCCTGCCGCCAAGTCCGAGCCGAAAGGCCAGCCTGAGGCGGCTGAGAAGCCCGACGCCGAGCCGAAGCCGACTGCGGCTGAAAGCGCCGAAAAAGGTGAAAAAGCTGACAAGCCTGAGGCGGAAACCAAACCCGCCGCTGGCAACACTGGCGCGGTAGCCGCGGCCGGCACCAGCGCCAAGCCAGGCGCAGCGGCCGAGTCCGAGGCGGTCGCCAGAACCGAGGCGGCGCCAAAGCCAGCCACCGCCGACAAGCCCGCAAAGGCGCCCAAGGCAGACGCTGACGCCAAGCCGGTATCCGAGCCCAAGCCGGATGCGGCGGCCAAGCCCGCCGACAAGCCCGAGCCACTCGAGACCCAGGCCAAGGCCAGCAAAGAGCCAGCCGCAAAGCCGGCGGCTCCGGAGAAGCCCACGGCCGCGCAAAAGCCGGCGGGCGACGCCAAGGCAACCGCGGAGCCGTCTCAGGACGCGCCCAAACCGGAAGCCCAGAAGCCGGCCGAGCCGGCACCAAAGGCCCCGGAACCGAAAGCGCCGGAGGCCCCCAAG
Organism: Marinobacter sp. C2H3; assembly: GCF_037080155.1. NCBI lineage: Bacteria > Pseudomonadati > Pseudomonadota > Gammaproteobacteria > Pseudomonadales > Marinobacteraceae > Marinobacter > Marinobacter sp. C2H3. Next base: position 472,255 of record NZ_JBBBNZ010000002.1, read on the forward strand.
GTCTTCATTGGTGAAAGCGGCAAGCCAGAGCTGGACCTGCCGGTAACGCCGGGCCGGGCCTACAACGATCCCCGTGAAGTGCGTCGTCGCCAGCGTGCGGCCGAAGACGCCGGAAAGGCCGGAGGCCACTAATCCATGCTGACCAATCAAGAGATTGAAGCGCTGGAAGACATCCTGTTTGCCGAGCCCTGGGGCGATGACGCCCTGGACTTCTTTGGCTTGCACGGTGTCGTATGTGCCAGCGTCGTAGGGCCGGTCAGCCTGGACGTCGAGGCGGTTTTCCGCCTCGCGACCGGCACCGACGACTTGCCCTCAGGGGGCGTGCCCGAGGTGTTCAGCCGCTGCGTTGAGAAGCTGGCGTCCGACATGACCCACGCGCTGGACATGGGTCAGTCGCTGGAACTGCCGGAGCCGGAAGACGGCGACCCGATGAACGCGCTGGAGAACTGGTGCGCCGGGTTCGTCGATACTTTCCTGGAGCACGAAAACGAATGGCTGGAAGCGGCCAGCGAAGAAGACACCGCTGACCTGCTACTGCCGATGCTGACGCTGTCCGGCCTGTTCGACGATGAGGACTTCCAGAAGGTGCGCAACAGCGAGAAGCTGTCCCGGCAGATGGCCGATGCCATTCCGGACACCGTGACAGACCTCTACCTGTTGTTCCACGCGCCCGAGTGATCCCGGGCGTTAGTAGCTCGACGGCTCAGCCACCCGGTTGAACCACAGGCGCGCGAAAGTGCCGCCAGACCGGCTCCAGCCGGTCTGGCAGTCTCAGGGCCTGGCCCATACCCTGCCCCAGCTCACACCAGGGCGCACCCGGGAAATGAAAATCACTGCCCTGGGACGCCCACAAGCCCCGTTTTTCACACAGGTCCGCCAGGAACGACAGGTCCGCCGGCGATTGACCAGAGGTCATCACCTCCAGGCCCTGACCACCGGCCTCCTGAAAGTCTCGGACCAGATCCCTCAGCCGGGTAGCGGTCATCTTGTATTTCCTCGGATGGGCCAGCACCGGCACGCCACCGGCCTCCAGAATCCAGGCCACCACGTCCTCCAACGGCGGCCAGAACGCCCTCACATCGCCGGGCTTGCCGGCGCCAAGGTGGCGTTTGAACGCCTGGGCCGGGCTTTTCACCGCACCGGCCTCCACCAGCGCCGCCGCAAAATGGGGACGCCCGGGCACGGAACCACCGGCCTGCGCCGTGGCCCGGTCCACCAGGTCCGGCACCTTCAGGCGCTCCAGCCGGTCGGCAATCAGCCGGGCCCTGGCCCAGCGGTTTTCGGTTTGCTGCGTTACCCGTGCGAGAAATGGCGCATCGTCATCCCGGACGTCCAGCCCGACCACGTGGATGGTGTGCTGACGCCACTGGCAGGACAGCTCAATACCGTTGATCAGATGCACCCCGCAGTCCTGGGCGGCTTGCCGGGCCTCCGCCAAACCCGCCAGGGTATCGTGATCGGTCAACGCCAGGTGGGTCACGCCCCGTTCGGCCGCTCGAGCCAACAGCTCGGCAGGAGACAGCACACCGTCCGAGGCGGTGCTGTGGCAGTGAAGGTCAACGCAAAGATCCGGTTTATGCACAACAAATCGCCTTGGGTTATAGTCACACATCAATCACTGAGGAGACTTTTCATGTATTACGCCATCATCAGCGAGGACGTCGACAATAGCCTGCCGCACCGCAAAAGCGCTCGGCCCGCACACCTGGAACGACTGGAGGCCCTGAAGTCCGAAGGCCGCCTGCTGCTGGCCGGCCCGCACCCGGCCATCGACTCCCCCGACCCGGGCGAAGCCGGATTTACCGGCAGCCTCGTGGTGGCCGAATTTGATTCCCTCGAGGCCGCGCAGAACTGGGCGGATGCCGATCCCTACGTGGATGCAGGCGTTTACGCAAAGGTCACCGTAAAGCCCTTCAAGGTGGTGCTGCCCTGAGCGGGCCGGCGCGGAATCCATGAGCTTATTGTAATGGTGGCCAGCTTGATTGGCCGGTCATCTATGACAGAATTGCGGCGTTGCAACGATCCAGCCAACGTCCAACCAGGGAACGACATCCGTGACGCCATTTCGACTGCTCATCGCCCTTCTCCTGATCGTCTCGGGCATCGAGGCCGCCCAGGCCCGTACCGTCTGGGTCGATGACAAACTCTACTTACCGGTGCGCTCCGGCGCGGGTACACAGTATCGCATCATTGAAAACGCCCTGCCCAGTGGCACCGCGCTGCAAGTACTGGATACCGGCGAGAATTACACCAAGGTGCGTACGCCGAAAGGCACCGAGGGCTGGGTCGCATCCCAGTACCTGTCTGACCAGCCCATTGCCGCTGACCGGCTGAAGCGGGTAAGCTCGGAGCTGGAAGACACCAAGAAAGCGCTGGACGAGGCACGCAGTCAGTTGGCCAAGGTCACCGACGAGCGGGACCAACTGCAATCCTCGGAGTCCAGCCTGTCGGATCGCACGGCCGATCTGCAGCAGGAGCTCCGGCACATCAAGGACGTTGCCTCCAACTCGCTGAACCTGGAAAGGCGGAACCAGGAACTGAGCCAGGAAAACCAGAAGCTCAAGAACGACCTGGAAGTGCTGACGGCCGAGAAAGAACGGCTGGAGGCGAGCAAGGAGTCTGACTTCATGCTGCTGGGTGCCGGCCTGGTGTTCGGTGGCGTGCTGCTGGCGCTGGTGATTCCGATGTTGAAGCCGACCCGAAAAGCCGACAACTGGGCGTGACACAATGAAGGATTATTCGGAAAAGCGCGATTTTCACCGCATGCAGGTCAACAGTCCGATCGACGTGACCGATGGCTCAGGCCGGACATTCTCCGCCATTTGCCGGGATCTGAGCGCCGCAGGGATGCAGCTGTATGTCACCGAGGCTTTGTCGGTAGGCGAGGAACTCCGGACCCGCCTGAAACCCGCCAGCGACCAGTTCCCGCCGTTGGAGGCCGTTTGCGAGGTGGTTCGCTGCGAACCGGAGGGCGACGGCTTTCTGGTGGGCACCAACATCCAGGAAGTCCTCCAGTAAGGCCTGTCCGGGCCCAGGACGACGTTCTCGAGCTCTTGAACAAAAAACGGGCGGCCCGAAAGGGGCGCCCGTTTTTTGTGTATCAGCAGCCGTTCAGACCAGGGGTTTCTCGGACACGATGATGCCGTTGTTGTCCGCGTAAACGTAGTGCCCTGGCTGAAAGGTCACGCCGTGGAAGGTCACCGGAACGTTCAGATCGCCAATGCCCCGCTTCTCGGTTTTCCGGGGCACGGTGGCCAGGGCCTGCACGCCGAGCTGGGTCTGGCCGATCTCGTCAACGTCGCGGATGCAACCGTAGATGATCAGGCCGGCCCAGCCGCTTTCGGCGGCCTTTTCCGCCAGCATGTCGCCCAGCAACGCGTTGCGCTTGGAGCCGCCGCCGTCCACAACCATGACCCGGCCGTTACCCGGCTGCGCTACCTGCTCCTTCACCACGGAGTTGTCCTCAAAGCACTTCACGGTGACGATCTCACCGCCGAACTGCCGGATACCGCCGTAGTTGTTGAAGCCCGGCTCCACGACTTTCACCTCCGGAAAATCGTCGCACAGGTCCGGTGTCACAATCTTGCTCACTTTGTGTCTCCTATCATCCAGTGAGTTCGCATCCCGCTGCGGCGCTTTGGCGCCGCCTCAGTCGATTTTCTCGTCCGCCAGGAAGAACCAGGTATCCAGTACGGAATCCGGGTTCAGGGACACGGAATCGATGCCCTGATCCATCAGCCACTTGGCCAGGTCCGGATGATCCGACGGCCCCTGGCCACAAATACCGATGTACTTGTTGGCCTTCTTGCACGCCTGGATGGCGTTGGACAGCAGCGCCTTGACCGCGTCATTCCGTTCGTCAAACAGGTGGGCAATGATGCCGGAATCCCGGTCCAGCCCCAGGGTCAGCTGGGTCAGATCGTTGGAGCCGATGGAGAAGCCGTCGAAGTGCTCGAGGAACTGGTCGGCAAGAATCGCGTTGGCCGGCAGCTCGCACATCATGATCACCCGCAGGCCGTTTTCGCCCCGCTTCAGACCGTTCTCCGCCAGCAGGTTCACCACCTGCTCCGCTTCACCCACGGTGCGCACGAACGGCACCATGACTTCCACGTTGGTCAGGCCCATCTCGTTGCGCACCCGTTTGAGCGCACGGCACTCCAGCTCGAAGCAGTCCCGGAAGGTCTCGGAGATGTAACGGGAAGCGCCCCGGAAGCCGAGCATCGGGTTTTCCTCGTCCGGCTCGTACAGGGTACCGCCGATCAGGTTGGCGTACTCATTGGACTTGAAGTCCGACAGGCGAACGATGACCTTCTTGGGCGCAAACGCGGCGGCCAGGGTGGAGATGCCCTCCACCAGTTTGTCCACGTAGAAATCCACCGGTGAGGCGTAGCCGGAGCAGCGCTTCTCCACCGTCTGGCGCACGTCCCGCGGCAGGTTCTCGAAGTTCAGCAGTGCCTTGGGGTGCACGCCGATCATCCGGTTGATGATGAACTCGAGGCGAGCCAGGCCAACACCTTCGTTGGGCAGGGACTGGAAATCGAACGCCCGGTCCGGGTTGCCCACGTTCATCATGATCTTGAACGGGATGTTGGGCATGGAATCGACGGTGTTCTCCCGCAGCTCAAAGTCCAGGGCACCCTCGTAGATCATGCCGGTGTCGCCCTCGGCGCAGGAGACCGTCACTTCCTGGCCGTCCTTGAGCAGCTCGGTGGCGTCGCCACAGCCGACCACCGCCGGGATGCCGAGCTCACGGGCGATGATGGCCGCGTGGCAGGTCCGGCCGCCCCGATCGGTGACAATGGCAGAGGCCCGCTTCATGATCGGCTCCCAGTCCGGGTCGGTCATGTCGGTCACCAGCACGTCACCGGGCTGAACCCGGTCCATCTCATTGATGCTGGTGATGATCTTCACCGGGCCGCTGCCGATCTTGTGGCCGATGCTGCGGCCTTCCACCAGCACGTTGCCGGTTTCTTTCAGCAGGTAGCGTTCCATCACGTTGGCGGACGCGCGGCTCTTCACCGTTTCCGGGCGTGCCTGAACGATGTAGATGCGGCCGTCGTCGCCGTCTTTGGCCCACTCGATGTCCATCGGACGATCGTAGTGTTTTTCGATGATCATGGCCTGGCGGGCCAGTTCCTCGACTTCCGCATCGGTGATGGAGAAACGGTCACGGTCCTCGTGGGGTACCTTGACGGTTTCAACGAACTCGTCGGCGTCCGGGTTGGTGTTGTACACCATCTTGATGGCCTTGCTGCCCAAGTTACGGCGCAGCACCGCCGGCCGGTCGGCCTGCAGGGTCGGCTTGTGCACGTAGAACTCGTCGGGGTTGACCGCACCCTGCACGACCGTTTCGCCCAGGCCATAGGAGGCGGTGATGAACACCACGTCCCGGAAGCCGGATTCGGTGTCCAGGGTGAACATCACGCCGCTGGCGGCGGTTTCGCTGCGCACCATTTTCTGGATACCGGCGGACAGGGCCACATGCTTGTGATCAAAGCCGTGGTGAACGCGGTACGAGATGGCCCGGTCATTGAACAGGGAGGCAAACACCTCTTTCACCGAGCGGCGAACCTGCTCCAGGCCCACCACGTTCAGGAAGGTTTCCTGCTGGCCGGCAAAGGAGGCGTCCGGCAGGTCTTCGGCGGTGGCGGAAGAACGCACGGCCACGGCCATGGATTCGTTGCCGTTCTGCAGGGCGGCAAACGCCTCCCGCAGGGCTTTGTCGAGCACTTCCGGGAACGGGGTATCGATGATCGACTGGCGAATGTGGGCGCCCACGCGGGCCAGCTCGTTGACGTCGTTCACGTCCAGCGCATCCAGCGCCTGATCAATGCGATCCTTCAGGCCATCGGTTGCGAGAAACTCACGGTAGGCGTGAGCCGTCGTGGCAAAACCACCCGGAACCGTGACGCCGGCGTTGGCGAGGTTGCTGATCATTTCCCCCAGGGAGGCGTTTTTCCCGCCTACCCGGTCGACATCAGACATTCCGAGATGGTCAAACCAGAGGATGTAATCTTGCAAAACGCGTCTCCCTTGAGTCGGTGCGGCTGGCAGTGGAAGCGGCTTATCGGTACGGGTCGACACAACCGGGGAATATCCACTGCGGAGTCTGAAACTTGGCGTGTATGATACTTTAACCCGTGGAAATTACCTAGGGAGCCTTGCACTCAAACGGGCAGCCCTTGAGGCCACACACTCCGGAGCGGATTTTACACGCATGAGACGTACTGCTTTCTTCATTTCCGACGGCACCGGCCTGACCGCCGAGGCCCTCGGCCACGCCCTGCTGGCCCAGTTCGAGAAGATCGATTTCGAGCGGGTAACCGTGCCCTACATCGACGACGAGGACAAAGCCCGGGACCTGGTGGCCCGCATCAACAAAGCGGCGGAGATCGACGGGGGGCGGCCGCTGGTGTTCGACACCATCGTCAACAACGATGTTCGGGCCATCGTCTCCGAGGCGGACGGCTTCATGATCGACATTTTCGGCACTTTCCTGAGCCCGCTGGAGCAGGAACTGCAGTCGTCGTCGTCCTACTCGGTGGGTAAGAGCCACGCCATCAGCAACGCCGGTAGCTACGAGCGGCGGATCAACGCCGTCAATTTTGCCCTGGATAACGACGACGGCGCCCGCACCCGCTACTACGACGAAGCCGATTTGATCCTGATTGGCGCGTCCCGCAGCGGCAAAACGCCCACCTGCCTGTACCTGGCCTTGCAATACGGCATCAAGGCCGCCAACTACCCGATCACCGAGGAAGACCTGGCCGACCAGCAGATGCCGGCGGCTCTGCGCCCTCACCGGGAGAAGCTGTTCGGGCTGACCATCGAGCCGGAGCGCCTGGCCACCATACGTAATGAGCGGCGGCCCAACTCCCGCTATTCCTCCATCCAGCAGTGCATGCATGAGATCGAGGAAATCGAGTTGATGTACCGACGAGAGCGCATTCCCTACCTGAACACCACCGCCTACTCGGTGGAGGAAATTTCCACCCGGATCATGGTAGCCACGGGCCTCAAGCGCCACCGCTGAGGCCCCTGTTCCCGGGGCCGGTTAAAGCTCCTGGATGGCCAGACCGAGACCGTCGACCAGCGCCCGGTTCTCCGGGTTGGTGACCACGGCGGTGCTGGCCAGTTCGGGCTTCAGCCAGGTGGCCGCCACCCGCTTGAGATCGTCCACCGTTACCTTCAGCACCCGCTCCCGGAACCGGCCCTGCTGTTCTGGCGAGCGCCCGAACAGGCGGTTGTGGAAGGCATGGCGCGCGGCACCCGCGGGAGAGCGCGGCCGATCCATCTGGCCCACCACGCCCAGAATGGCTTCTTCCAGCTCCTGATACTCGTGATCGGTTTCCTGGAGCCAGTCCAGGGCGTTGTCAAAGTCCTCGAGCGTCTCCGCAAGCCGCGGATCGCGGTAAGAGAAGAAACGGAACACGCCGTTGACGCTGTCCTGCCCAGCCCCGCCGCCGTACGCACCGCCCTTCTCCCGAATCGCCCGGTGCAGGTAGCCGTTGCGTAGGAAGCCGCCCAAGACGGTCAGGGCCGCCGCGTCCGGATGATCCACCGGCACGGTGGGATAAGCGCGGCCGCAGAAGTTCACCTGGGTGGAGGTCAGCCAGGCTTCCCGGGTGCGGTATTCCACCGGCGCCATCCGCCAGGTGTCCGCGGTGTCCGCCGGCACGTCCCGCCAGTGGTCGGCCAGATCGCCCACCATGGCCGGCAGGTGCTCCTGCTCGCCAATCACCAGGAATTCCCGCTGCTGCCGGCGAATGCGGTCGTGCAGGGCCGCCAGTCGTTCGCAGAACGCCGACAGCGCCGCCGGATCCGCCAGCGCTTCATCGAGCGCCTTGGTCTCGCGAATGCCCGCCAGGCCGCCAAGGCGGAAGGTGAGCCAGGCGCCGGCACTCAGGCCCTGAGCCGCCGCACCCATGGCCAGGGCGTGGCCGTTGCCGGTGACCGACTGCACGCGACGGGCCCGGATCTGGGCGATGATTTCCCGAATGCGTCCTGTTTCGTCAAACCGGATGCCGTTCACCACATCCTTGAGCAGGCGGGTCAATTTGTTCCGATTCCGGGCCAGGGCCTTGCCATTGAAGATCAGATAACCGGACACGTCCTGAACGTCATCGATCCGGCCCTTGGCGCTGAAGCCGGCGCCGATACCACCGGTCTCGGCGGAAATGCGGTCCTGCATCTGCAGGTAGTCCAGTTCACCACAGCCGACCTCGGAGATCAGTGCGGTGTAGTAAGGCAGGAGCGTCAGCTCATCCTCCGTGAGGGTCGGTACCGGCATCACCACCTGCTCATACACCAGGCCGTTGGTGCCACGGGCATAGGCCGTGGTGGCGATCGCCTCGTGCACCTGAGCCTCCGGTTCTGGTCGCTGCAGGGGCACGTCGGACAGGTCTACCTTGGGCAGAATGCTGTCGTCGTCCTTGCGCATCTGGCGCTCTTCCAGCGCCTGGGCCCGCTCCACAATCTGGCGGATTTCGTCGTCGCTGAGGGTGGCCTTGCGACGAGCCAATGCGTCCTTGATGGCCTTCTGGCGGCGGGATTCGAGCTTTTCATCCGGGCGCAGGGTCAGCGTCACCCGATGGGGGTTGTCCAGCAACTTGCGGCGGATCAGCTCCGGCACGTATCGGGGATCCTGGATTTTCTCCCGGAGCGTGGCCAGTACGGGCTCCAGATCCAGCAGCTCCACCGGATCGCCACCGTGCACCATCGGGGCAATGGCGCTCATGATCAGTTGCAGGCCGTAGGGGAACTGGTCACCGGCAATTTCCCGCTGGTGCAGCTCGAGCTGGTGCAGGATGGCTTCCAGCCGGTCCTGGCTGACGCCGTCATCCACCACCTGCTGCAGCGTATGCTCGATCAGCGTCTCGAGGGCCTGCTCATGTTCCGGCTCGCTGCCCTCAATACCGCAGACAAAGGTCATCTCCCGGTTGGAATCCTCCAGCCCGCACATGGGCGACGGCGCGTGGCCGAGGTCGGTGGTTTCCAACGCCCGCATCAGGGGCGAGGCGCTGTTTTCCAGCAGCACCGCCGAGAGCAGTTGGCCTTCCATGTTTTCAAGCAGGTCAAAGCTGTGGCCCAGAAGCCAGCCCATCACGATGTGGGTTTTGCGCTCGGTGCCCTCGCCCTCGTTCACACCGTAGCCCTGCTCCACCCGGATCGGCGAGAACAGGCGTTTTTCATCCCGCACCGGCAGGTCGACCGTCAGCGCGTCAAAGCGGTTGAGCACCCTGGATTCAAACTGCCCGTGGTGTTCCCGGACCGGAATGTTGCCGTAGGTGGCAAAGATGGCGTTGCTCGGGTGATAGTGATGGCGGTAGAACTTCAGCAGATCGTCGTAGCTCAGGTCCACAATGTGGTCCGGCTCGCCGCCGCTGTTATAGTGGTAGGTCGTCGTCGGGAACAGATGGCTGCTCAGGTTCTGCCACAGCTGCGAGGTGGGCGAGCTCATGGCGCCCTTCATCTCGTTGTACACCACGCCGCGATAGACCAGATCGGTGGACGGGTCGTCCGGCTTGTCGAACTCCAGGCGGTGGCCTTCCTGGGCAAAATCCAGCGGGTCCAGGCGGGAGAAAAAGACCGAATCGAGGTACACCGACAGCAGGTTGTCAAAGTCCTTGCGGTTGGTGCTGGCAAACGGATAAGCCGTCCAGTCGCTGCTGGTGAAGGCATTCATGAAGGTGTTGAGGGAACGCCGGATCATCATGAAGAACGGATCCCGCACCGGGTAACGCTCGCTGCCGCACAAGGCAGTGTGCTCAAGAATGTGGGCCACGCCGGTGGAATCCATCGGGAAGGTGCGCAGGGCCACAAAAAACACGTTTTCGTCGTTGTCGGCGGCCAGGTGAAGGTGTCGGGCGCCGGTCTTGCGGTGCCGGTATTCTTCAACCTCCAGGTTCAGCGTGCCGATCCGATGACTGCGAAGTTTCTCAAAAGCCGGATGGGTAACGTTCTCGCTCGCTGCGGCCATTCAATCTATCCTGTCGTTTAGCTCAATGGAGAGTTGTAGGGTAACACGTCGTTTCGATTATCATGCACCGTCCCGCAGTTATAAGGTAGCGCCCAGGACATGGCCAACGAACACCCGACACCACCGGAATTACCCGCCGATGCTCCCGACGTTGCCGCCTACTGGGCCGAGCGCCGTCGCTACCTGGAGACACTGCGCAAGCGCCCCGACATCCGGCAGAAGTTCTGGCGGGAAGTGGGCCTTTACCTGCTTCGCCGGGTGCTCTGGTCGTTCGGGTTTTTCCCGGTGGCCATCGCTGTCTGGCTACCCTTCGTGATGTCCAGCTTCAACCCGGTGGTGATGGCCTCGGATCTCATTCCCCTGCTGCAGTCCTTTGTCAACGCCAACCCTGAAGTGCAGGCCACCAAAATGAGCACGCTGGCTATTGCCTGGGCGTCCATCGGCCTGTTCTTCCTGGTGTTCGATTTTGTCCTGACCCCGTTCCGCTCCCCCTACGAATACGAAGCCGATGTGTACATGCGCGCCTGGGAACAGCGCAACCATGACAGGCTTCCGGACAAACTGTGATTTGACCGGCATTCCTGCAAAGTCCGGTGACTTTCTGTTACATACGGTTGCACGCACTGGTTAAGATGAAAAGGTACCCACGCCGTCGGAATTAAGGATTAAGGGGTTCCTTCATGGTCGATTTCAGGCCGCTTCTGTTCATCAACGCGCTGGCACTGATGCTGCTGGTCACGGCCGGTTTCGCGTCCATCACACCGGATGGGCAAGCGCCCCGGCTAGCCCTGGCCACTGAGGCGCCGGCCTCGCCGCCCTCGCCGGAGGCTCCGAAAGCCGCGCCCCAGACCCGGGCTGAAGACCCTGTCGGCGTGGCACCGACCGGCTCCGCCAACCCGGCTTCCGAGGGCACTCCCGGCGAGCAGGTCAGCGCCGCAGCGCCAAAGATGACAAAGCCGGACGCCTCAGCATCGGCGGATCGCTTGAGCAACACGGCGGACACCCCCATCGCCACGCCGTTTACGCTGCCCGCACCGGCACCGTCTGACGTGGCGGCCAAGGCCCAGGCCGGGGTAACGGATACCCGCTCCCCCGCTCCGGCTCCCAAACCAGCGCCCCCCACCACCGGCGAACTCGTGCTCCGGTCGAACGTCTACGACGACAGTGTGACCATCAACGGCAAGGATTACGGCCCAACCCGGTTGGATCTCACCCTGAAGCCGGGCACCTATCAGGTCACCATCGCAAAAGACGGCTACCGGCCCTGGGAGCAGACCATCACCCTGGCCGCCGGCGACCGGCGGGCAGTCACCGGCGAACTGGTGGAGTACACCAGCGTCAACTACCGGAACGGCACCTGGGTGGGTGGCGTGCGCACCGGTGATGGCACCTACGAGGACGACAGCGGCCTGCGTTACAAAGGCCATTTTGTCGATGGCCAGTTCCAGGGCGAAGGCACCGCCTGGTACGGCGACGGCAGCCGTTACGACGGCCACTGGGCGCAGGGCAAGCAACAGGGTGAAGGGGTCTGGCGGGGGCCAGACGGCCAGATGTACGTCGGCAGCTTCCGCAACGGCCGCTTCCACGGCAAAGGCACCCTGACCTACCCGGACGGGCGCACCTACGAGGGCGAATTTGCCGACGGCCAGTTCAACGGCGACGGTGTGGAAGTGTTCGCCGACGGCAAGCGCTACGAGGGGCAGTTCATCGAGGGCGCCTTCCACGGCAAGGGCATCCTCCAGAACCCGAACGGCAGCAGCATCGAGGCCACTTTCCGCAACGGCAAGCCGTTCGGACAGGTCACGCTGACCACCCCCGCCGGGGAAATTTTCACCGCACGGACCACGGAACCCGGGGTGTGTTACCGGGACAAGAGCTATCGGGCCACCCAATGTCCCGAGCTGGAAGGCTGGTAATCACCGCCGACCAGCCGCCGGAGGCGGGATCTGGACACCGCACACAGCATTCAGGATGAGGTAGTGACATGACAATCAAGAAAGCACTTCTGGTGGACGACTCCAAGGTGGCCCGGTTCGCGCTCAGCAAGCTGCTCGAAGGCCGGGACATGACGGTGAACATGGCGGGATCGGCGGAAGAAGCCCTCGACTTCCTGAGCCAGAACCAGCGGCCGGACGTGATTTTCATGGATCACCTGATGCCTGGCATGAACGGCGTGGAGGCCACCAAGGCCATCAAGCGCAACCCCGACACGGCCGCCATTCCCATCATCATGTGCACCTCCCGGAAGTCCTCCAGCTTTGTCGAGGAGGCCCGGAACTTCGGGGTGTACAACATACTTACCAAGCCGGCCCACACCGAGGGCCTGGCCATGGTGCTGGAACAGCTGGCCAGCGACGTGGAGCACGGCCAACTGCCGGTGGCGCCCCTGGAGCTGAACGACGGGGACACGTGGGACGACGACGGCGACCTGCCGTTCAGCCACGAGGGCGCCGTGCACCTCTCGCCAAAGCATGGGCACGAAGACGGTGGGGAACCCTCGGATGCCGCCCACGAGCCCCATGGCCAAACGGCCGCACCGGCGGCGGGCCCGTCCCCCAGTGTGGTTCCGCTCACCTCCGATCTGATCGAGCAGATTGCGCGCTCTGCGGTCAAAACCCACATCAACAATCGGCTGCACGAACTGCTCAGCGATCTGTTTGATGAACAGTTCGATCATCTAAAACGCGCCCTGGACGAGAGCCGCAGCCGACAGGAAGTCGTGATTGAGGAGCGCCTGGCCGCTCTCACCGAGACCGTGGAATCCCGCACCCGTAATCTTCGGGACGAGGTGGCCGCCGAGGTCAACTTGAGCCTCAGCCGGGAACTGGCTAACGTCACTCGGGAACTGAAAAAGAACTCCGGCTTCACCGCCGATCACATGGCGGAACTGAAAGACCACATCACCAGCGTTCAGACCATCGACACCGAGTTCTGGCAGACGCTTCAGTCCGAAGCCATCCAGCAGGCCCACGAGATCTCCCGGGAAACCGCCGAAGACATCGCCCAGCGCACCATCGACCAGTTTGTCGCCCGTCAGAGCAGCGCCAACGCCCGCACCTACACCATCGCGCTGGCCGTCAGCCTTGGTGTTTTCAGCGTAGGTATAGCCTGGCTGTCCGGGCTCTTCGGATAACCCCTACCCGGCTCCCGGACCGCTGCCGTTGGGGCGGATTTTTGCTAGAATCCGCCCCAACATTCAGCCTACCCGCCCGGAACCTCCATGGACCACCTGTTCGTCGACAACCTGACTGTGATCGATTTTGCCTACCTGGACCCGGCCCGGGGTCTGGTGGGCGAAAGCTGGATTGTGGACGTGGTGCTCTCTGGTGAGTTGGACGAACAGGGCATGGTGTTCGATTTCAGCAACGTCAAACGCACCATCAAGCGCGTCATCGACGAGCGGGTTGACCACCGACTGGTGATTCCCCGGGGCTACGAAGGGCTGCACTGGCACGACGACCGCCCGGACACCTTTACCTGGGCGCTGACCGACGGCGGCCGCATTGTGCACCGCTCGCCGGACGAGGCGGTGGTCTGGCTGTCCGCACCCGCGGTCGAACCGGCCGCCGTCGCCGCCCTGCTCCAGCAGGAACTCAAAACGGTGCTGCCCGCGAACGTCACCGGCATTGCCATTGAGCTGCGCGCGGAACACATCGACGGCCCGTACTACCACTACGTGCACGGCCTGAAAAAGCACCTTGGCAACTGCCAGCGCATTGCCCACGGCCACCGTTCCCCCATCCGCATTGACCGGAACGGTCTGCGGGACAGCGCCGAAGAGCAACGCTGGGCCGAGCGGTGGAAGGATATCTACGTGGGGTCCGAAGAGGACGTGGTGCGCCGCGAAACCGGCGCCGATGGCCGCACGCACGTGACCTTCGAGTACGAGGCCAACCAGGGCGAGTTTACCCTCACACTGCCGGAGAGCCGGGTGTACCTGATGAACACCGACACCACCGTGGAGCTGATCGCCGCCCACATCGCGGACGAACTGAAGCGCGCCTACCCGGACGACCGTATCCGCGTGAAGGCGTATGAGGGCGTGGGCAAGGGGGCGATTGCGGAGCGGTGACGTTGGGCAGACGTTAAAACCGGGGTCAGATGAAAATTCATCTGACCCCTTTTTCATCTGACCCCTTTCTTGCAGACACAAAAAAACCGCCCGAAGGCGGTTTCTTTGCTGATACCCCGGTGGACTAGACCGTGGCATCAAATTGGCGTCCCCTAGGGGGTTCGAACCCCTGTTGCCGCCGTGAAAGGGCGGAGTCCTAGGCCACTAGACGAAGGGGACTAGAAATTGGTGGAGCCAAGCGGGATCGAACCGCTGACCTCAACACTGCCAGTGTTGCGCTCTCCCAGCTGAGCTATGGCCCCTCAACGGCTGCGTATATTAAGGATCGGCCCCGGGGGCGTCAACAGGTAAAACGCATTTTTTTCCGTTTTCTGAACCTCCCTGTCCAGATCGTTTACTTCGCCACCAAACTGTTTATTCAGCGACCAGTTCGGCGAAGGCTTTCTCGACTTTCTTGGTCTCTTTCTTGGAAAAGCCGCCCATAACGGTCAGCGCATGGCGCAGGCGCGCCCGGGTCATGTCCGGGCCCAGCAGCGCCATGGAGTCCATCACCGACCAGGAATTGGGGGTGCCGGCAATGGCCACGAAAATGGCGAACATGAAATCCCCCATTTTGAGCCCCATGGCCTTGGCCAGGCCTTTCACATCGGCAAACACGTTGTCCTTGGTCCAGTGCCGCTGGGCTTCCAGCTTCCATAGGGTGAACTGCAGAACCCGCTTGACGGTGTCCTCATCCAGCTTGTTGTGCCGGAAGTCTTCCGGCGTCAGGTTGAGCATGCCGGAGAACATGAACTGGGCCATGGGCGCAACGTCCGAGAACACCTCAGCGCGCCCCTGGACGTGGGGCACCAGCGCTTTGAGGGCGTCCTCGTTGAACCACCACTGCCGCAGCCGCTCCATGAACTGCGCTTCCGACAGATCTTCCCGGAGCCACTGGCCGTTCAGCCAGCGCAGCTTTTCCACGTCAAACACCGGTCCGCCCAGGGACACCCGCTGGATGTCGAACTGGCCGATCATCTCGTCAAGGGTAAACTTCTCCCGCTCGTCGGGCATCGACCAGCCCATCCGGCCCAGGTAGTTGGTCACCGCCTCGGGCAGGAAACCCATGCGCTCGTAGAAGGTGATGCTGGTGGGGTTCTTGCGCTTGGACAGCTTGCTCTTGTCCGGGTTACGCAACAGCGGCAGGTGGCAAAGCTGCGGCATGTCCCAGCCGAAGTACTGATACAGCAGCTTGTGCTTGGGCGCCGAGTTGATCCACTCCTCGCCCCGCAGCACATGGGTAATCCCCATGAGGTGGTCGTCCACCACGTTGGCCAGGTGGTAGGTGGGCATGCCGTCGGACTTGAGCAGGATCTGACAGTCGACCTGGGCCCAGTCAATTTCAATGATGCCCCGGAGCATGTCATCAATCTCGCACACACCGTCTTCCGGCACTTTCATGCGGATCACGTAGGGTTCGCCCGCGTCCAGCCGGCGGGCCACCTCCTCCGCGGGCAGTTCCAGATCGCCTTTGATGCCGGGGTTCAGGCCGGCGGCCTTACGCTCCTCGCGAATGGCGTCCAGTTCTTCCGGCGTGCGGAAACAGTAGAAGGCGTGGCCAGCCGTCACCAGGTCTTCCGCGTACTGGCGGTACATGCCCTTACGCTCGGACTGCCGATACGGCCCGTGGGGGCCACCCACGTCCGGGCCTTCGTCCCAGTCCAGGCCCAGCCAGCGCAGCGCCCGGAGGATATCCTGCTCAGACTCGGCCGTACTCCGGGCCTGGTCGGTGTCCTCGATGCGCAGAATGAACTGGCCGCCGTGCTGGCGGGCAAAACACAGGTTGAACAGGGCAACGTAGGCGGTGCCAACGTGGGGATCACCGGTCGGTGACGGCGCGATGCGAGTACGTACGGTCATAACGCTTTCCTGAAATTGGAGGACGTAAAACGGCGGCCGGGCATCATCGTCCCGGAAAAGGCCGCCATTATAACGGGGTCGCCGGCAATTCGCATAAGGGACAGCCGGGGCATTAGCCCTGGCCAAGGCACGGAACCTCGCCCCGACGTGGAGCAATCGGCGTAGAGATCGCACGGCCGCCCCCGGACGCTCTTGCGCTCCCCTATTTTTGTTATATTATAACGTTCCAGTTTTCAGACGGTGATCCCCATGTTCAAACGCTCCACCCTGCGTGCCGGTCTCGTCGCGCTCGCTTTGATGACCACGGCCGTTGCTCCCGGCGTGTCCGCAGCTCCACCGTTGGAGGTGGTTACCTCGATCAAACCGCTGGCCCTGCTGGTTCGCGCAGTTGCCCCTGAGGGAACCCGGATCACCACGCTGGTGCCGCCTGGCCAAAGCCCCCACACCTACGCCCTCAAACCGTCACAGCGCCAGGCACTCGCGGGCGCGGATCTGGTGGTCTGGGTGGGGCCTGGGTTGGAGGCATTTCTGCGCCCGGTGCTGGACCAGGGGGCGCTGTCCGCCCGGGTGCTGACCCTGGCGCCGGACCTGGAGGACCACGCTCACGACGGCCATGACGAGAAAGAGGCCACGGAAGACGGCGAAGAGGACGGCACGGACCCGCATCTCTGGGTCGATCCGACCCGGGCACTGTCGATGGCGGGCGACATCCGCCGGACGCTGGCCGCCCTGCCCGATCAGGACCCCGCCGTGCTTGAACAGCGTTTTTCCGCCTTTTCTGAAGCGCTGAAGCAACAGGACGACGCCCTCCGCCAAGCCCTTCGCCCGGTGAATGACGTATCGCTGTTTGCCTACCACACCGCGTTTGTCGGCTTTGCCCGGCACTACCAGCTGAGCCTGGCCGGCGTGCTCACCCTCAACCCCGAACTGTCCCCCGGCGCCCGACACGTCGCCGAGATTCGATCGCAGCTGGCCAGCACCCGGCATCCATGCCTGCTCACCGAGCCCCAGTTTAATCCCCGCTGGTGGCACGCGGTCACCGACGGACTGCCGGTGATCCAGAGTCACTGGGATCCACTGGCCACGGAGGCGCCGGACACGGCGAACGGCTACCTGGTCTTCCAGAAATCCATTGCCGACGCGGTTCTGGCCTGCCTACCAGAGCAGGCTGAGCATTAACGGAATGGTCAGCATGGCGAGCAGGGTCTGGCCGCTGATAATGCCCGCCATCAGGGGCGCATCCCCCCCCAGCTGGCGGGCCAGAATGTAGGCGGAGGTGGCGGTCGGCAGCGCCGCCAGAAGCACCACCACCTGCACCAGCAGCCCCTCCACTCCCAGCAGAGCGGCGAGGCCGGCGGCGATCAGCGGGAAGCCGATGAGCTTGAGCGCCGACGCCACCAGAAACGGCGCGGTGGCGCCCCGAAGCGCCGCCAGTTCCAGCCCGGCGCCGACCGTCATCAGACCCATCGGGAGGGCCAGGTTGCTCAGCGGTTGCAGAATGCCCGCCAGAAGCGGGTGGAAACCAATCTGGAAATAGCTCCAGACAACGCCGAGCAGCGACCCCACAATCAGCGGATTGGTGACGATGGCCCAAAGCACCCGGGACAATTGTATCCGGTCCCGCCCGGCCGTCAGGCTGAACATAAGGATGCACAGGAGGTTCAGCAGGGGCACCATCACCGCGACGGCAATGGCGGTGAGGGACAGGCCGTCGTCCCCCAGCAGCATCCCTCCGGCGGCAAGCCCGACGTACGAATTGAAGCGTATCGCCCCTTGGTAGACCGACGAAAACACCGGCCCGGACCAGCGCCAGACACACTGGGCGGCCACCAGCGCCACGGTCATGGCCAGCAGCATGACGCCGATCAGCAGGGCAATGTCGGCGTAGGCGGACGGCGGCAGGCGCGCCTGGCCGAGCTTGAACACCAGCATGGCCGGAAACAGCACGTAATAGGTAAACCGTTCGGCCCGCGGCCAGAAATCACCGCCGGGAAATCCCCACCGCCGAAACAGGTGACCCAGTAGGATCAATACAAACACAGGCACCAGCGCCTGAACCATCACTGCCATGGCATCCGCTCCCAAGATAGGCGGCTAAGCTTACCCCTCCCGCCGACGGTGGCCAACCCGTCCCGGACCTGTCGTCATTCACAGCATAAGAACAGTTGCTCAAATCCGGTGGCCCGGCTATCGTCTTGAGAAAGGACACGCAGCGGGACACCCTCGGCAACATGAGCACACATGGACAGGGGCTATGGGCCTAAGCCCTGAACTGAAACTCCAGGCCATCCTTTATGGCACTGGAGCAGGCACCTGGGAATGGAACCCGGACACGGGGGACGTCATTCTCGATGAGCGCTGGGCCCAGCAGCTTGGCTACACCCTGGAAGACCTTCAGCCCGTCACCTCAAGGACCTGGCACGACCTCTGCCATCCGGACGACCGGGACATCGCCCGGACCGGCCTGGTGAGCTGCCTCAAGGGCCAGGCGGATCGGTTCGAGTGCGTGGTTCGGATGCGCCACAAGGACGGCAGTTGGCGTTACGTTCACTCCCGGGCCCGGCTGATGGGCAGCGCCGACAGCCCGGAGGGCCGGTGGATGTTCGGCACCCACCTGGACGTCACCGACGCCAAGGAAACCGAACACCAGTTGATCCAGCTGTCTGCGTCCCTGCCAGGGATTATCTACTCGTTCATCATGGAACCCGACGGCCGGTATTATTTTGGCTACGTCAGCCAGAAGACGGTCGAGTTCTACGGCTTCCCCCCGAGCGCCGTCCAGGCTGATCCGGACCTGGTGTTCAATACCATCCACCGGGACGATCTGGCCCGGGTACAGGCCTCCATCGAGACCTCACGGGTCGACCTGACCGAGTGGAGCTGTGACTACCGGGTGGTGACGGCCGATGGCATGCACTGGATGCGGGGCATTGCCAAGCCCGAGCGCAGCCCCGAGGGCACCGTTACCTGGCACGGCATGGTCATCAACATCGACGAACAGAAACGCCTGGAACAGCGTTTGGAGCACCTGTCCGTCACCGATGAACTGACCGGGCTGTACAATCGACGCCATATGCTCGCCCGGCTGGATGAGATGACATCCGAAAGCGCGCGGTACGGCGGCAACTACGCGCTCGCCTCCATCGATATCGACTTCTTCAAATCCATCAACGACAGCCACGGCCATCCCACCGGGGACCGGGTGCTGCGCCAGATTGCCGATCTGCTCAAGTCGCGCATCCGGCGGACCGACCTACTCGCCCGAACCGGGGGCGAAGAGTTTTTCATCCTGATGCCCCACACCCTTACAGAAGATGCCGTGCAAGTCGTGAACGATCTGAGGGAACGGATGGAAAAGGAAACCTTCAGGAGCGACACCGGAGACGTCTTCGATGTCACCCTCAGCGCCGGCGTGATCGGCTGGCAGGGGCTAGCACCAACCACCCGTCGTTTACTCGCCGCCGCGGACAAGACCCTCTACCGGGCAAAGCGCGAAGGCCGTAACCGGGTGCTGTTGGCCGATCAGAGCGCCCTGTTTCCGGAAAAGAAGTAACCCCGGGGCTTGCCCCGAGCGTCCGGCCTGTCTCTCAGTGGCTTCTGCGCACCATGGCATCGGCCAGATGCCGGGTAAGCGCTCCGGGCAAAAGTTTGTTCAGGCCCCAGAGCAATCGGGCGCGGACGCCTGGAATGATGAGAAACCGCCGCCGGTCGATACCGGCACGGATGCGGGATACCGCGTAGTCAACCGGCAAAGTCCCAGCCATCAGCTTCAGGGTGGCGGTCTGGGCCGGGCGGCTCTGGCGCTCGGCCACCACCATCGGCGTCTCTACTTCCGGCGGGCACACCACGGACACAGCAATTCCCCGGGGCGCCCACTCGATCCGAAGCACCTCCGCCAGGCCAACCACGCCGTATTTCGAG
The DNA here is from genome assembly GCF_037080155.1 of Marinobacter sp. C2H3. Taxonomy (NCBI): domain Bacteria; kingdom Pseudomonadati; phylum Pseudomonadota; class Gammaproteobacteria; order Pseudomonadales; family Marinobacteraceae; genus Marinobacter; species Marinobacter sp. C2H3. The sequence goes on from NZ_JBBBNZ010000002.1 coordinate 492,126, forward strand.
GCGCAGTACCCGGTGTAGCCATAGCAACCCACCAGCCCCGCCATGGACGCCACCAGCACGAATTGGCCGCCTTGCGATAGATGCGCCGACGCCGCCAGCGCCACGTTTCGGGAGCCCAGCAGATTGACGGTAATCATCCGGGTGTAGGCCGCATCGGTAATGTCTTCGAACGCGGCGGCCTGGCAAATGCCCGCACAGTGAACCACCAGGTCCGGCCGCGCTGTCAGCGCCGCTTCATCAAACGTCGCCCGCACAGTCTCCGCTTGCGTCACATCCATGGCGAAGGCGCGCACGGCCGCATCCGGGACCACCGACCTGAGGGTCGCCAACGCGGGTTCCGCCGGCTGTATATCCAGCAGCGTAACGCCCCACCCGTCCTGCAGGTACGTCCTCGCCAGCTCAAAGCCAATACCACTGGCGCCGCCGGTGATGAACACCTGTGGCCGGCCAGACGCCCCCTTCGTGGGCTGTGCCATACACCTATCTCCCATAACGATAAGCGCCAGCGTAGCGCGAACCCTCTACCCCGGCGTTGACCTTCAGGACATCCCCAGGGGTTTCTTCCGCCAATCCGGGCAGACAGTTCCGGTTTATGGCGGTACCCTACGAAAGACCCGGACGAAAGGCCCCGGAGAGGAGACTTCCGCGTTCATGATCCCCATTATTCTGCTGACGCTGCTCATGGTCACCGGCGCACCCCAGGTGCAAGCCGCCGACGGTGTTGAAACGCCAGCGCCCGAGGTGCCCGCCGCGGTTCGTATTGCCGTGATTGACGACATTCCGGTGACACGGGCCGCTGTCGCTATTATGACCACCGCGTATCAGCAGCTTGGCATAACCATGAGCACCTACACAGCGCCCTCCAACCGGGCCTTGCGGCTGGCGAACTCCGGCGAGCTCGATGGCGATCTGTTCCGGGTGGAGTCGGTGGCGGCGGACTACCCCAACCTGATCCCGGTGGGCTATCCCTTGCTCGCCGGCTTTCTATACGCCGTTGTCCTGGAAACCGGCGCCGATACGTTGCCCAAGCCAGAGGGTCGTCCGCTCCGGGTCGGCATTCGCCGGGGCGTCATCCTGGCCGAGCAGGCCGCTGCATCACTGAACATGGAACCGTTGTTGGCCGACGATTTCCGCCAACTCAGGAGGTTACTTGAGTGGGGGCGGGTGGATCTGATCCTCGTGGCCGATGTCGAGGGTATTTCACCGCTTCACAATCCCCAGTGGCAGGGTCTTCATCGCATTTCCGAGCCGGTAACCGCTTTCTCCCTGTACCATTACGTCAATCGACGCCACGCCAATCTGGCCCCGGCGCTGGCCGAGGTCCTGCGCGCCATGCACGACAGGGGTAACACCGCGCGTATTCTGCAGCAGGCCAGAGCTGCCCAGTGACGCCAGCCCCCTGCTGTCCCCGACAACCAGGAGCCCGATTCATGCCCCCCTTTCGCTATCGCTTCCGAGTACGCTACGGCGAATGCGACGCCCAGGGCGTGGCCTTCAACGCCCGCTACGCCGATTTCGTGGACATTGCCACCAACGAATACATCCGGGCGGTGTTCGGCAGCTACCAGAATCTGCTGGCCCAGGGCCTGGATTTCCAGGTCGTTGGCCTGAACCTGAACTGGAAGGCGCCAGCGCGCTTTGACGACGTGGTTGAGGCCCGCATTGAGCCGGGGCACCTCGGCAACAGCTCGTTCGCCTTCCACCTCGCGTTCCATCGACACCCCGACGGCCAGTTTCTGGCGGATGCCACCATCACCTATGTGATGGTCCAGGCCGCCACGCTTGAAAAAACGCCGCTGCCGCCCGCCATCCGCCAGCGTCTGCAGGACGGCGCGCCGGGGAAAACGGTGAGCCACGCAGGGGAATAGCGGAGCGTGGGAAGCAGGTACCATTGCTTATACGAAAGTGCTGGGCAAAACCCGGGGAAAAAGGTACAGTCAGGTCCGTTGGAAAGATTTAACCAGTCTTCATTAATACGACGCGTGGCTGTTCCTTTCAGTAGTGCAACGTCCTGTTATTGATTACGTGCGTTTTTTGTTTCTCTCATCCCGCGGGCAGAACGCTGGCTAGCTGACGCACCGCACATATCGATCAATACAGGAAGCATTCCATGTCTACCGTAACCGGCACCGTAAAATTCTTTAACGAATCCAAAGGCTTCGGCTTCATTACCCGCGAAAGCGGCCCGGACGTCTTCGTTCACTACAGCGCCATCACCGGCAGCGGTTTCAAGACCCTGGCAGAAGGCCAGCAGGTCGAGTTCACCGTGACCCAGGGCCAGAAAGGTCCCCAGGCGGAGAACGTTGTCGGCCTGTAACCACAGCCCGATTCGTTAAAAAAGGCAGCTTCGGCTGCCTTTTTTTATGGCCGGTCATCTTCTAGGATGGCAACACGCACCCTGCCGGCCAGGTCGCCCATTGGCGACGTCCCCGCCGGCCAAGATCACGCGGAGGACCGGCAACGCCCATGAACGTCTCGCAGACCGACCGACTAAACACGCTTCTGGGTATCGACAGGCCCATCATTCAGGCGCCCATGGCCGGCGTGCAGGACCATCAGTTGGCGGCTGCCGTCTGCAACGCTGGAGGTCTCGGCTCGCTGCCCTGCGCCATGCTCGGCCCCGATGCGCTGATCAGGGAACTCGAAGCGCTCACCGCAAAGACCACCGCCCCCTATAACCTCAATTTCTTCGCCCACACCCCGCCGGCTCACGATGGCCAGCGTGAGACCGCATGGCGCACGGCGCTGACTCCGTACTATCAGGAATTTGGCATCGACCCGAGCCGCATTCCGGATGGACCCGGCCGAATGCCCTTTAACGAAGAAACTGCTGACATTGTCGAAGCGTTTCGGCCGGCCGTCGTCAGCTTCCACTTTGGCCTGCCCGAGCCGGCCCTGCTGGATCGGGTAAAGCGAGCAGGCGCCACTGTACTATCCACCGCAACCACCGTGGAGGAGGCCCGCTGGCTGGAACAGAACGGCGCCGACGCCATCATCGCCCAGGGTCTTGAAGCGGGCGGCCACCGGGGCATTTTCCTGACCCGGGACATGACCACCCAGCTCGGCACCTTCGCCCTGCTGCCACAGATCGCCAATGCCGTGACAACACCAGTTATCGCCGCTGGCGGCATTGCTGACGCACAGGGCATCAAAGCCGCTCTGGCCCTTGGCGCCGTTGCCGCACAAATCGGAACCGCGTTTCTGCTGTGCCCGGAGGCGACCACACGCCCCCTGCACCGGGCCGCCCTGAAGAGCTCTCGTGCAAACCACACCGTTCTAACCAACCTGTTCTCCGGCGGCCCGGCCCGCGGCATCATGAACCGCCTGCTGCGGGAGATGGGGCCTATGAGCGACCTCGCACCCGCATTTCCCCTGGCGACCAACGCGATCGGTCCACTGCGCGCCGCTGCCGAAGCCTGTGACACGGACGACTTTTCCCCACTGTGGTGCGGACAGAATGCCAGCGGCTGTCGGGAGATCGGTGCGGGAGAGCTGGTGGCGGAGTGGCTTAACGATCTGGGCGGGTAAGACAGACCGCGCATCTGGCTGCGCGATTTGGCGACGTTATTGACTAAACGCCTAACTTACATCGAAATTCCCGGTTTGCCGCGCCCTGCCACCCCGACTATCATCGCGCGCCCTTTTCCACACCCTTCTGCGCGGTAACCGGCCCATGGGACAACGGAACGAACAGCTTCGCTGGCAACTGGCCAGGGGCCTTACCCGAGCCCTTCACATTGAGCGCCTCGCCAGCCGGTACAGCCGAAATACGGTGATGGCGGCGTTCAATTTTGTGAACGGCACCATCAGCATTGCCCTGGTATCGTTGGTCGCGCTGGCTACCCAGGAAGCGTTCATTTTCCCGTCGCTGGGCGCCACCGCGTTTATCCTCTTCTACGTGCCCCTTGCCGAGCCTGCGTCGCCGCGCAACACGCTCTGCGGGCATCTGATAGGCGCCATTATCGGTTTGCTGAGCCTGTACGCCTTTGGCCTGGCAGACCACCCCTCTGCTTTCTCGACAGGAGTAGATATGGCGCGCGTCGGGGCGGCAGGATTGTCCCTGGGGCTGACCAGCAGCCTGATGGTGATTTTGCGGGTGGCCCACCCGCCGGCCGGCGCAACGGCACTGATCGTATCGCTGGGTCTCATGCCGAATCCGGCCCAGTTGCCGGTGCTAATGGCGGGCGTGTTACTGCTGCTGGCTCAGGCGTTTGTGATCAACCGGCTGGCGGGGATTCCGTATCCGCTGTGGTCGAAAAACAGGACAGAAATCCAAGAGGGCCAGCCTTCGACCCCAAAACGTCCGTAACAGAAATTCCTCCTCAGCAAGCCTCATGTCTTTGCACCAAACTCTGGAATCCTGTGCACACTTGTCACTGCTATTATCGGCTACACTTTTCGAAAATCAGAAGCAGCGGCCGGTACCATGTCCTCGACGAGTGTAACCACCACCTCCCAACCAGTCCTAACCGATGTCGACAAGCTCGTCCTTAAACGACAGATTCTTGATTGGCGGGACACATGGCTAATCAAGATTCCGATTGAGCTGAGAGATCGCACACCGGCAATCACGGCTGTCATCAATGCGCGCATTGAGACAATTTCGTTTACCGAGACATTCAAAGCGAAAGCATTTGCGGAGCAGCAATTGGGGCCGGTTTTTGATCGTTGGAGAAACGCACAGGCCCATGAAATCATCGCTTCTGCGAAAAAGGAGCTGCGTACACTTGATCACCCTGAACTCTGCTTTGAGGGTGAATTCTCAGACTGGTCGGGCGAAGATACTTCGGCAATGAACTCCGTCGAACTAGGATTTGCGACCGGAACGGCTGGTGCTGCGCTATTCGGAATACCTGCTGTGGCATCAATGTCCGTGCAGTCAGCCGGATGGGGACTGGGTCTGTTAGGAGCGACCGTTATAAGCTGGCCGATCGCCCTTAGTGGCGCGGCGGTATTGGGTACGATGGCCGTTTTTGGTGGTTCCCGGATTTCAAAATACAAAGAGAAAGCCGTGAAAAAATCCAAAGATGCGGCCAGCGTGTTCATCCGAATGGCCGTCTTCGCGCCATCGTCCAACCCGCCGTCTTTATGCTCAGCATTACAAGGGCACATTCGAGCGATGTCACTGTTGTTACTGGAAGACCTTAAGCATGCTTGAGAAATATATTTTTGAGGTCCCTCTGCGTCTACAACCTCTTGTCGATGCCGGAGTACTTCAGCGCGTCGGCGCGATCATAAAAGACACCAGTTCGGGTAGAATCGTGGCCCATATGCAGCAAACAGGAATGGGACAACAACTCGTAGGCTCGCTGATCGGTTCGCCGTTTAACGTACTGAACACCGCATCTTCCCTCGTCGCAAACGCGCAACTCGCCGGCTTGAAGCGAATGGTGGAAGGTTTGCAGATACTTCAATACGCAAACCTGGGCGTGGGGCTCGTCGGAATGGGTGTCACTGTTGCTGGATTTGCAATAGTGAACAAAAAGCTCACTCGTATCGAGAAGACGGTCGAGGAGCTTTCACAAACGATGGACAGAAACTTTGCGCAGTTGTACCTAAACCAACTCTACCGAGACTTGAATGGAATCCGCGGCGTTCTTGAAGGTATTGAGGCGAGTAAACGCCTATCCGACCCCAAAGGCGTTCTGATCAACGCGGCGTCAAGGCTCAGTGAGCTAAGGAGCGGCGTCCGAGGGCACATCGAATACCAACTCCAGCAGAATACCTTCGATGAGCAGCTATTCACGCAATTAACCAGCGCGCTTCTGCTCTGTGATAATGCCAGGCTGGAATCCTACATACTCGCCAACGAATACGACTCAGCTCATTTTAGTGCGACCGCTGTTGCAGGATCTTACGCAGAGTTGTTCGATGACGTAACACCATACGATCTCGGACAAAAGCGGCGAATATCCCACCGACAACCTGGCGGCAACATCGCCGCTACCCCGATGGGAAAGCCAGTTGGTGACCAGAATATCGTCACCGCCCTTCGAGATATTACGGACGCTGCCGCTACGCAGCCCTTTTTGATTGAAGCATTAGATCGAAAGCGCATTTCCGGGCCCGAATACATGGCATCACTGAGAGACGAGTCAACAGAACCCCTGGTTTTAGTCAGGTTTGACGAATAGCGCGCTCCCCAGTCTAGAAGAAGACCCTATACCCCATTTTTTGGTATCCTGTTATCAGCTTCGAGCCTCCATAGATAAGCAACTCCATTGCTCTTTCGTTTTCTGCCTTAAACGAGAGTTAACCTGGGCGGCACACTTAAAGAAATGTAAACGCTGGTACCCATGCCTTCACCGGAAACCCAAACCGCACACTCCAAGGATTTCGGAATCTCGGAGCCGATCTCCAACAGCCCTTCCCGCCGCTTCTGCGTCGCTCCCATGATGGACTGGACGACTCCGCACTTCCGGTACCTTGCGCGTATTCTCAGCAAGCGGGCGCTGCTGTACACCGAGATGGTTACCTCGGGCGCTTTGATTCACGGGGATACCGAGCGGTTTCTGCGGCACGATGCGTTCGAATACCCGCTGGCGTTGCAGCTGGGTGGCAGCGATGCCGGGGAGCTGGCTCATTGTGCGCGCTTGGCGGAGCAGTTCGGGTTTGATGAAGTCAACCTGAATGTGGGCTGCCCCAGTGACCGGGTTCAGAACAACCTGATCGGCGCCTGCCTGATGGGGCACCCCCAGAAGGTGGCCGAGGGCGTGGCGGCGATGAAGGAAGCAACGTCCCTGCCGGTGACGGTAAAACACCGCATCGGCATTGACGGCCGGGAATCCTGGGACGAGCTGTGCGAGTTTATTGAAACCGTGGCGGCGGCTGGCTGCACCACGTTCATCGTGCACGCGCGCATTGCCATTCTGGACGGCCTGAGCCCGAAGGAAAACCGGGAGATTCCACCGCTCAAGTACGACTGGGTCTACGCGCTCAAGGCGCGTTATCCCCACCTGGAAATCATTATCAACGGTGGCATCAAGACCTTTGATGAGTGCCGTGAGCATCTGGCCCATACGGACGGCGTGATGCTGGGCCGGGAGGCCTACCACAACCCCTGGCTGCTGGCCGGTGTGGATGCGGCGTTTTTCGGCGAGCCGGCGCCGGCGCTCAGTCGCCATGATGCATTGAGGGCGCTGCTTCCGTTCATTCAATCCGAGCTGGACCGCGGGATTTACCTCACCCACATGTCACGCCATGTGATGGGGCTGTTTCACGGTCAGCCCGGCGGCCGTCAGTTCCGCCGGCACATCAGCGAGAACGCGCACAAGCCGGGGGCCGGGGTGGAAGTACTGGAGCAGGCGCTGGCCAAGGTGCCGGAACTGGATTCAGACGGCGCCGATGCGTCGGCCGCGCCGGAGCGTCTGGCCATCTGACGTTGCGTTCTCAGGTCTCCCGCGATCGTCCCTCTGTCGCGCGCCTTTCGTGGCCGTCGCTGCCCTACGTACGTGGCCCAGCCGAACCTGTCCAAAGGTTGTCTTGTTCCTGTCAGAACGGCCCGCTATTGTAGGCAAAACACCGGCTGCCGGGATCAGGCGGCCCAGGCACATCACAACAACCGGGACGACAGGACGAATGACCAGCAAGCTCGACCAACTCAAAGCGATGACCACCGTGGTGGCAGACACCGGCGACCTGGACGCCATTGCCCGCTGGCGGCCGGAAGACGCCACCACCAACCCGTCTTTGCTGCTTAAAGCCGCCGCCTCAGAGGCGTACCGGCCGATGCTGGATAAGGCCGTGGCCTTCGCCCACGCCGCCGGCGGCTCCAGCGACGAGCAGCTGGGCCTGGCCACGGACCGGCTTGCGGTGCTGGCCGGCCAGGAAATCCTGAACCGCATCCCCGGGCTGGTGTCCACCGAGGTGGACGCCCGCCTGTCGTTCGATACCGCCGCCACCATCGCCCGAGCCCGCCGGATGGTCGAGTTTTACGACGACCTCGGCGTGGATACCGGCCGGGTGCTGATCAAAGTGGCGTCCACCTGGGAAGGCATCCGCGCGGCGGAGCAGTTGGAGAAAGAAGGCATCCGCTGCAACCTTACCCTGCTGTTTTCTTTCGCGCAGGCCGTTGCGTGCGCCCAGGCCGGCGCTTTCCTGATTTCGCCGTTTGTGGGCCGCATCCTCGACTGGCATCTGGCCAACAGCGGCCGGGATCGGTTTGAGCCAGCGGAGGATCCGGGTGTACAGTCAGTATCCCGCATCTACAATTACTACAAGGCCAACGGGTACAACACCGTGGTCATGGGCGCCAGCTTCCGCAACCGGGGCGAGATTGAAATGCTCGCCGGGTGCGACAAGCTGACCATCAGCCCGGCGCTGCTGCAGGAGCTTGAGGACAACCACGGCGAGCTTGCCCGCCGGCTGGCACCGGAGACCGCCAGCACCCAGGACCGCTTTGGCCCGATGGACGAAGCCCGGTTCCGCTGGGAATCCAACGAAGACGCCATGGCCACTGAGAAGCTGGCCGACGGCATCCGCCGATTCGCGGCGGATCAGATCACGCTGGAAAACCAGGTACGGGCACTGGCCAGGGCGGCGTAACCTTAACGCCACAGGATCACGCCCAACATGATCGACTTCCTGAAACAACTGCTGTCCGGCCCCACGGACGAGCGCCAGCCCCCAGGCCCCGACGACCTCGCCGTGGCCAGCACGGCCCTGATGGTCCAGCTCTCACGGATCGACCGGGATCAGGACGAACGGGAACTGGACACCATCGTTCGCTATGCCGTCAGTACTCTCGGTGTGCCGGAACCGGATGCCCGGCGCATTCTTGACGAAGCCCTGGCTCAAGCGGACGACGCAACCTCCCTCTACGAGTTCACCGGTCTGATCAACGACCGGTTCGATCAGGACGCCAAGCAGGTGCTGCTGGAGAACATCTGGCGGGTGGCCTTCGCCGACGGCCGCATCGACAAGTACGAGGAACACCTTATTCGCCGCATGGCCGACCTGCTGCATCTTAATCACAGGGAGTACATGCAGGCTCGGCTCCGGGCAGACGCCGCGCGCTGATTCAAGGAGATACCATGCTCGCCATTCTTCACCCGAACACGCCCCTGGACAGCGAGGCGTATCGCATCACCCTGGATTATCTTGAGAACCTGCCGGGCGTCACGGTACGGGTTCACGAGGTTCAGGGCACCAGCCAGCGGCTGACCGAAATCTACCTGCTGGGGGACACAAAGTCCCTGGACAAGGAAGAGATCGAAGCCCTGCCCGCGGTCGAGCGTGCGGTTCGCATTTCCGAGGACTACCGGATTCTGGGCCGCCACCGGGACGACCGACGCCAGAACGGGTTTACCTATAACGGCGTGACCTTCGATCAGCAGAATCTGAACATCTTTGCCGGCCTGTGCGCGGTGGACGTGCCCGAGCACGTCGAGATGATGATGAAAGCGCTGGAGGACAACGGCGAGGTGTGCACCCGTATGGGCGCCTACAAGCCTCGCACCAACCCCTACTCGTTCCAGGGCCACGGCAAGGGCTGCCTGCCCTGGGTGTTCGAAAAGGCCGGCAAGCACGGCATCCGGGTGATCGCCATGGAGATCACCCACGAGAGCCACATCGAGGAGATCGATACCTGCCTGGAGCGCCTTGGCCGGCCCACCGGCGTGATGCTGCAGGTGGGCACCCGCAACACCCAGAACTTTGAGCTGCTCAAGGCCATTGGCCGGCAAAGCACCTACCCGGTGCTGCTGAAACGGGGCTTCGGGATCACCCTGAACGAGTCTTTGAATGCCGCTGAATATCTGGCCAGCGAGGGCAATGCCAACGTGATTTTCTGCCTGCGCGGGATGAAAACCGAAGCGGGCCAGCCCCATCGGAACATGGTGGACTTCGCCCATGTGCCCACCGTCAAGCGGCTGACCCGCATGCCGGTGTGCGTGGACCCGTCCCACTCGGTGGGCAGCCGGGACCGGGCACCGGACGGCATGCTGGACGTGGTTCATGCCACCGCCCAGGGCGTCATCGCCGGCGCCAACATGGTACTGGTGGATTTCCATCCGAAGCCGGAAAAAGCCCTGGTGGATGGCCCACAGGCCCTTCTGATGGACGAACTACCGGCGTTTCTTGAAGACGTCCGCCTGTGCCACGACACCTGGAAAAAGCGCCAGGCCCTGTATCAACGTGCCAAGGAAGCTAACAAGGAATGATCGTCTACGGACATCGGGGCGCCAAGGGCGAAGCCCCGGAAAACACCCTGCCGGGCTTTATCCACGCCTACCGGCACGGCATTCGTCACTTTGAGCTGGATCTGGTGCTGTCCAAAGACGGCATACCGGTGCTGGTCCACGACCTGACGGTGGATCGGACCACCGGCCTCAAGGGCGGCGTCTGCAACTACACTGCGGCCGAACTGGCGGCCATGGATGCGCGCCGGAACACCTCTTCCTGGCCGCGGCCGGTGGGCATCCCCACGCTGGAACAACTGCTCGATCAATTCGACGATCTGGAGCACCTGCAGCTGGAAGTGAAAAAGGACGATCGGCAGCGGCTCAACGTGCTCTGCAACCGACTGACTGAGATTATCCAGCGGCGAGCGCTCTACCAGCGCGTTGCAGTAACCTCTTCGGACACTTGGTTCCTCAAGGAAATACGCCGACGGGACAAGCGTATCCGGCTGGGCCTGGTTGCCGAGCGCCGGTTCCCGTCACCGGTAAACCTGGCGACCCGGCTGGGCTGCGAGTATTTCTGCGTTAACTGGAAGATTCTGAAACCGGAGATGGTTGCGGCCGCGCACCGCAAGGACATGCACGTGTCCACGTGGACCGTTAACCGTATTCAGGACATGTTGCAACTGGCGGCGATGGGTGTTGACAGCGTGATCACCGATTACCCCACCAGCGCCCGGATATTCTTCGATAACCGGGCCAGAGCCGGCCTGGCCCTGCCCAGCAGAGAACCCGAGCCCTCCGAGCAGGCGCCGGAAGAACTGCAGCGGCTTGAGCCAGGCACGGACTCCGGGCACGCCTGACCCATCCGACCGGTCAGAAAATGCGGTTAAGGCCGTTCAACGCCGCTACGCGGTAGGCCTCAGCCATGGTGGGGTAGTTGAACGTGGTGTTGATGAAGTAGTTCAGCGAGTTCGCCTCGCCGGGCTGGTTCATGATGGCCTGCCCAATGTGCACGATCTCCGCTGCCTGGTCACCGAAGCAGTGAATGCCCAGAATCTCACGGGTTTCCCGGTGGAACAGGATTTTCAGCATGCCTACCGCTTCACCGGTGATCTGCGCCCGGGCCAGGTCCTTGAAGAAGGCCTGGCCCACTTCGTAGGGCACCTTGGCTTCGGTGAGTTCCCGCTCTGTCTTGCCCACCGAACTGATCTCCGGAATCGTATAGATGCCGGTCGGCACGTCGGAGACAAACCGGAAGTAGTCGTCGTGAACGATGTCGGACGAGGCGGACCGGCCCTGGTCATAGGCGGCACTGGCCAGGCTCGGCCAGCCGATGACATCACCAACGGCGTAGAGGTTCTCAACCTCGGTGCGGTAATGCTCATCCACCGCCAGCTGGCCGCGACCGTTCGGCACCAGGCCGACGTTCTCCAGACCCAGATTGTCGGTGTTGCCGCTGCGGCCGTTGCACCAGAGGAAGGCGTCCGCCCGGATCTTCTTGCCGGACTGAAGCGACAGCACGACGCCATGGTCATCCCCCACCACGGACTCGTACTCTTCATTGTGGCGCACCAGCACCCCGTTGTTGCGCAGGTGGTAACTCAGGGCGTCCGAGATTTCATCGTCCAGGAACGTCAGCAGACGGCTGCCGGGGTTGATCAGGTCCACCTTGACCCCGAGCCCGGCAAAGATGGATGCGTACTCGGAGCCGATGACGCCCGCGCCGTAAATGATCAGCGTTCGCGGCGTATGGGACAGTCCCAGGATGGTGTCCGAGTTGTAGATACGGTGATGGCGAAAATCTACGTCCGGCGGCAGGTAAGGCCGGGAACCGGTGGCGATGATCGCCTGCTTGAACCGCAGGGTTTCAACGGCCTTGTTACCCCGGACTTCCAGGCGGTTACGGTCCAGGAACGCGGCCCGGCCGCTGATCAGGTCCACCCGGTTGCGGGCGTAGAACTGGGTGCGCAGCTTGACCTGCTTGCCAATGACCTTCTGGGCATTCTGAAGCACCCGGGGAAACGAGAACCAGCGGGGCTCCCCAATGTCCCGGAACATCTGGTTCGTGTTGAACGTGATGATCTGTTTGACGGAGTGGCGCAGCGCCTTGGAGGGAATGGTCCCCCAGTGGGTGCAGTTGCCGCCGACCGTGGGCTTGTCTTCAATGATCGCGACCCGCTTGCCGTGCTTGGTCGCGTTCATGGCCGCGCCCTCACCTGCCGGGCCGGCGCCGATGACTACCACGTCGTAATGATGCTCCGCCATGCTTACCGTTACTCCTTGATTCGGTCTGTAAAAACGCTGTCAGCCGTCAGGGACCGCCCTCCGGCAGCCCTCCAACGGCAATCACTCCTGACGGGGCCGGGTCGCGTCGTAGGCCAGGTTTTCGCCAGCCGCGCCGGTCTCGTTGGCCTCTTCGCATTTCTGGCGGTTGCCGCCGCAGATTTCACAGGCGGTGCCCAGCCCCAGCGCGCCGATGCCGCCGCACGTGCCGCTGATCGGCTTGCGCCCAAAAATCACCCCCACGGACATCGCCGCCACCAGGAACACGACGATACCCAGAGCAAGCAGAAACGTACCCATAATGCCCTCCTTTCCGGAGTCTATTGAATAACGAAGGACGAGAACGCCGGCGTTTCGTGCGTTTCAAACCCGTCCTGTTCACGAACAATAAAATAGGCCGGAATGTTGTTCCGGGTGGCCAATTCGCTGGCCTTCTCCCACCCCATGACGTTAAAACCCGTCGCGAGTGCATCAGCCGTCATGCAATCGTCCGCCACCACGCTGACCGACGCCAGATTGTGGGTGATCGGACGGCCGGTCTCAGGGTTGATGGTATGGGAATAGCGCTGCCCATTCGATTCGTAATAGTTACGATAGTCGCCGGACGTCGCCATGGCGTGGTCCGTCAGCGCCACCACGCGATTGACCTGGCGGGCACCCTCCACCGGCTGCTCTACCGCCAGATGCCAGGCGTCGCCACCGGGCTTATTGCCGTGAACCCTGACCTCGCCCCCGATCTCCACCAGATAATCCTGAATGCCTTCTTTCTCCAGATAGCGCGCCACCGTGTCCACACCAAAGCCCTTGGCAATGGCGGATAGGTCCAGGTACAGCTTGGAGTCGGCACGCACCGCCGGCGGGTCAGCCCTCAGGTGGAGCTTTTCATAACCCACCTCGGCGAGGCGCTGCGCCAGTTCATTCGGGTCCGGCACCTGCTCTGGCCGCGCTTCCGGGCCGAACCCCCACAGGTTGACCAAAGGACCCACGGTGATGTCAAAGGCCCCGTTGGTCAGGCGTGACACTTCCAGGGACTTGTCCAGCACCGTATACAGGGCGTCGGAAACGGGCACCCACTGGGTCTGATCGGCGAGACTGTTGAAACGGGAGAGCTCGGAATCCGGCTTGTAGGTCGACATGGCCATATCAACGTCGTGCATGGCCTTTTCAATACCCTCGGAAAGCGCTTTCAGGCGATCCTGATCATCCGCCATCACCACGCTGATGTGGTAGGTGGTACCAAAAATACCGCCGGAAATCTCCCAGATTTCTTTCTCGGGCTTAAACGAGCAGCCCGCCAGGGCCGCAAGGACCAGCGCGAACAGTGCGCTGGCCAGTGCTGCCCTGGCGGGCCGTATCATGCGCGATGACATGGGGTCTGATTATCCTCCGAAGTCGTCCAGCATGATGTTCTCGTCTTCCACACCAAGGTCTTTGAGCATCTTGATCACGGACGCGTTCATGATGGGCGGCCCGCACATGTAGAACTCGCAGTCCTCGGGCGCCGGATGATCCTTGAGGTAGTTTTCATACAGCACGTTGTGGATGAACCCGGTGGGGCCACTCCAATCGTCGTCCGGCTGCGGGTCGGACAGGGCCACGTGCCACTCGAAGTTGTCGTTCTCCTTGGCCAGCTGATCGAAATCCTCCACGTAGAACATTTCCCGGACGGAACGGGCGCCGTACCAGAAGCTGATCTTGCGCTTGGAGTTGAGCCGCTTGAGCTGGTCAAAGATGTGTGAGCGCATGGGCGCCATGCCGGCACCACCGCCAATGAAGACCATTTCAGCGTCGGTCTTCTTGGCGAAGAACTCACCAAACGGCCCCATCACGGTCACCTTGTCGCCCGGCTTCAGATTGAACACGTAGCTGGACATGATCCCCGGCGGGTAGTCGGTGCCCGGGGGCGGCGTCGCAATCCGGATGTTAAACTTGAGCACGCCCTTCTCTTCCGGGTAATTCGCCATGGAATAGGCCCGGATGGTCTCTTCCTTGTTGATCGCCTTGTAGCGCCAGATGTCGTGCTTGTCCCAGTCTTCGTGGAACTTGTCTTCGATGTTGAAGTCCTTGAACGCGATGTCGTACGGCGGGCATTCCAGCTGGACGTAACCGCCCGCCCGGAACGCCACTTCCTCGCCTTCCGGCAGCTTCAGCACCAGTTCCTTGATGAAGGTGGCCACGTTATGGTTGGACACCACTTCGCATTCCCACTTCTTAACGCCGAAGAACTCCTCGGGCACTTCGATTTTCATGTCCTGCTTCACCGGAACCTGGCAGGACAGGCGCCAGCCTTCCTTCTCTTCCCGGTTGGTGAAGTGGGCTTTCTCCGTCGGCAGCATGGAGCCACCGCCCTCGAACACCTTGCACTTGCACTGGGCGCAGCTGCCACCGCCACCGCAAGCGGAGGACAGGTAGATACCACTGTTGGCCAGGGTGCCGAGCAGTTTGCCGCCGGCACTGGTCTTGACGGTGTGCTCAGGGTCGTCATTGATTTCGATGGTCACGTCACCGGTGCTGACCAGCCTGGAACGGGCCGCGAGGATAATCGCGACCAGCGCCAGAACGATCACGGTGAACATGATCACGCCGAGTATGATTTGTGTACTCATGATCTCGCCTTATCGTTGTTCCGAATCACCGGGTGCGTTAGAGGGAAATGCCCGAAAAGGACATGAAGCCCAGGGACATCAGCCCGACCGTGATAAACGTGATGCCCAGACCGCGAAGCCCCGGGGGCACGTCGCTGTACTTGAGCTTCTCGCGGATGCCGGCCAGCGCCACAATCGCCAGGGCCCAGCCAAGGCCGGAACCAAAACCGAACACCACGCTCTCACCGAAATCGTAGTCGCGCTCCACCATGAACAGGGCCGCGCCCATAATCGCGCAGTTCACCGTGATCAGCGGCAGGAACACCCCGAGCGCGGCGTAGAGCGCCGGAATGTACTTGTCGAGAATCATCTCCATGATCTGGACGATCGCCGCGATAACGCCGATGTAAGTGATCAGGCCCAGGAAGCTCAGATCCACGTCCGGCAGCCCGGCCCACGCCAGCGCGCCTTCACGCAGCACGTGGTTGTAGATCAGGTTGTTGATGGGCACGGTGATGGTCAGTACGGCGACCACCGCAATGCCCAGGCCAATCGCCGCTTCCATCTTTTTGGAGATGGCGATGAAGGTACACATGCCCAGGAAGAAGGCCAGCGCCATGTTCTCGATGAACACGGCTTTGACGAGCAGGCTCAGATAATGTTCCATCAGAACGCCTCCGACACTTTATGGGCAGAGAGTTTGTAGTCCGCTTCTTCAACCTGCTCCGGCTTCCAGGTGCGCAGCGCCCAGATGGTCAGACCAATGATAAAGAACGCACTCGGCGGCAGCAGCAGCAGGCCGTTGGGCACGTACCAGCCGCCGTTGTTGACGGTGGTCAGGATGTCGATGCCGAACAGGGAGCCGGAGCCGAACAGCTCGCGCCAGAAGCCCACGAACAGCAGCAGCACGGAATAGCCCAGACCGTTACCAATGCCGTCGAGGAAGCTCAGCACCGGGCCGTTCTGCATGGCGAAGCCCTCGGCGCGCCCCATCACGATGCAGTTGGTGATGATCAGGCCAACGAACACAGACAGCTGCTTGCTGATTTCGTAGGCGTAGGCCCGCAGCAACTGGTCCACCACGATAACGAGGGACGCAATGATGGTCATCTGGACGATGATCCGGATGCTGCCGGGAATCTGGTTCCGGATCAGGGAAACCGCCATGCTCGAGAACGCCGTCACCAGCGTCACCGAGATACACATGACGATGGTCACGCTCAGACTCGACGTTACCGCCAGAGCGGAGCAGATGCCCAGAATCTGAAGGGCGATCGGGTTGTTGCTGAAAATCGGTTCGAAGAGAACCTGTTTGGCAGATGCACCGGCCATGATCAGACCTCCCCTTGACGCAGGTGTTTGAGATAGGTGGCAAACCCACGGTCACCCAGCCAGTAGTTGACCAGGTTTTCGACGCCGCGGCTGGTGAGCGTCGCCCCGGACAGCGCATCCACCTTGTGTTCCTTACCTTTGGCATCGGCGCTGACACCACCCTTGACCAGACGGATTTCCGGCTCGGTCATGTCCTCACCGTACACCACTTTGCCTTGCCATTGGGCTTTCCAGCGGGGATTGTCCACCTCGCCGCCCAGGCCCGGGGTTTCCCCCTGCTGGTAAAAGCCGAGACCTTCAATCGTATTCGCGTCGCCGCGCAGGGACACGAAGCCGTAAAGGGTGGACCACAGGCCATAACCGCTGATCGGCAGCACCACCTTCTTCAGCTCACCGCTGTCATCACGCAGGACAAACACCTTAGCGACGTTCGGCCGACGGCCGATACCCGCCTTGTCCTGATCCTGAGGAATGTCGATGGACAGCTTCGGGTTGGAGGCGGCCTTGTACATGTCGTACTTCATCGGATCATTCACGCCAACGGCATCCGGCTGGACATACTCACCGCTGTCCAGATCCACCAGCTTGACCTCGAATTTCGAGAACAGGTCCTCGATCTGCTGGGAGCTGGCACCCGCCGGCAGCATGTCGGCCGCCGCCAGGATATTGGTCTTGATGTTCAGGTTCTGGTTCTTGATCTGGGCCGGGCGCAGTGCGACGGCGGCGGTCGACACCACCACGGAGAACACCACGCTCAGCACCAGCGCAACCACAACCGTTCTGAAAACGGATTCCTTTGCTTTAGCCACGGGCGAGCCTCCGTTTGATGTTGGCCTGCACCACAAAATGATCGATCAACGGCGCAAACAGGTTACCGAACAGAATCGCCAGCATGATGCCTTCGGGGAACGCCGGGTTCACCACTCGGATCAGCACCGTCATAACGCCGACCAGGATACCGAAGCACCAGCGACCAGTGTTGGTCATGGAGGCGGACACCGGGTCGGTCGCCATAAACATCATGCCAAAGGCAAATCCACCCATCACCAGATGCCAGTAGGCCGGCACGGCAAACATCGGGTTGGTGTCAGAACCAATCACGTTGAACATCAGGGAGGTGGCAATCATGCCGATCAACACGCCACCGACGATGCGGTAGGAGGCGATCTTCATCACCAGCAGGATGATGCCGCCGATCAGGACCGCAAGGGTGGATGTCTCACCCATGGAGCCCTGGATGGAGCCCAGGAACGCGTGCATCCAGCCAATGTGATCCTGCAGCGCCTGAACGCCGCCGGAGGCCGCCCAGCTCAGGGACGTGGCGCCGCTGAAGCCGTCAACGGCGGTCCAGACGGTATCGCCGGACATCTGCGCCGGGTAGGCGAAATACAGGAAGGCGCGGCCGGTCAGTGCCGGGTTCAGGAAGTTCTTGCCGGTACCACCGAACACTTCCTTACCGATCACCACACCGAAGGTGATGCCCAAAGCCACTTGCCAAAGCGGCACGGTCGGCGGGCAGATCAGCGCAAACAGCACGGACGTGACGAAGAAGCCCTCGTTGACCTCGTGCTTGCGCACGGTGGCAAACAGCACCTCCCAGAAGCCGCCGACCACAAAGGTGACGAAGTACACCGGCACGAAGTAGGACAGGCCGTAAATGAAATTGTCCCACACACCCGCGCCGGAGCCGGTCACTGCCAGCGCCTGGATAAACGCCGCCCGGAGACCGCCGTCGGCAATCATCGCATTCGGGTTGGCCGCAAGGAAGCTGTTGGCCTGGTAGCCGATGTTCCACATACCGAAGAACATCGCCGGGAACGTACACAACCACACGGTGATCATGATGCGTTTGAGGTCCACACCGTCCCGCACGTGCGCCGTGCCGGTGGTGACCTTGCCCGGGGTGTAGAAAATGGTGTCTACGGCCTCGTACAGCGCGTACCAGCGCTCGTACTTACCGCCCTTGTCGAAGTGATGCTCGATTCCGTCGAGAAACTGTCTGATAGCCATCGCGTTAGCCCTCGATCTCGATTCGGGTCAGGTTCTCGCGGAGAATCGGACCGTATTCGTATTTGCCCGGGCACACAAACGTGCACAGCGCCAGATCTTCTTCATCCAGCTCCAGCGCACCCAGCTTCTGTGCCATTTCGGTGTCGCCCACAATCAGCGACCGCAGCAACTGGGTCGGCAGGATGTCCAGGGGCATCACCTGTTCATACGCACCGACCGGCACCATGGCCCGCTCACTGCCGTTGGTGGTGGTGGTAAAGTTGAACCGCTTGCCACCGGCCAGCTTGGACAGATAGATATTGAGCACGGAGAACTTGTTGGCGCCCGGCGACAGCCAGCCCATGAACTCGCGCTTCGTGCCTTCCTCCAGCAGTGACACCTGGTTAGCAAAGCGCCCCAGGTAGGCACAGGGCCCTTCCGCCCGACGCCCACCGAACACCGAGCCCGAAATGATTCGGACATCCGAATCTGTGGCAACCTCGCCGTCCAGAAGTTCCGTCAGGCTCGCGCCGATCCGGGTCCGCACCAGGCGGGGGTTGGACGCTTTGGGACCGCCGACGGCAATCACCCGCTCAACCGGCAGCTCACCGGTCTCGAACAGGCGGGCCATATCGACGACGTCCTGGTAACCAACCGACCAGACGGTCTTGCTGGCCGACACCGGGTCCAGGTGATGGATGTGGGTGCCGACGTTGCCAGCCGGGTGAACGCCGTCAAACTGGGCCACCTCGATGCGATCCGACGCGGGCACCGGCAGGTTGGAGCCCGGCTTGCCGGCCACGAACACCTTGCCCTCGGTCAGGCGGGAGAGAATCTGCAGGCCCCGCTCGAAGGCTTCGCCGTTTTCCCGGAGAATGACCACCGGGTCCGCCGCCAAGGGGTTGGTATCCATCACGGAGACGAATATGGAATGGGGTGCCGAATCGATGGCAGGCACCTTGCTGAACGGGCGGGTGCGCAGCGCCGTCCACAAACCGGATTCGACCAGGTTGTCGACCACCTGCTGACGTTCCAGATTCGGGAAGTCGTCTGCCCCGTAACGGGCAAAGGTTTCGGCCTCATCACCGTCAATTTCAATCACGATGGATTGAAACACGCGACGCTCGCCCCGGTTGATTTCCTTCACCACACCGGCTGCCGGTGAGGTATAACGCACGCCTTCGGTCTTCTTATCCGTGAACAGCAGCGACCCGCGCTTGACACGGTCCCCTTCCTTGACAGCCATCGTCGGCTTCATGCCGTTGTAATCAAAACCGATGAGCGCCACGTGGCGTACCGGCTTGCCGTCGGAGATGGTCTGTTCGGGAGCGCCGCTGATGGGAAGATCCAGGCCTTTTTTGATTTTGATCATTAGCCTCGTCCAGTCATCAGAAACTCGTTCAAGAATTCGTAACGCCCGACACCCGTGGCCCAGGTTTCCTGATGGCTCGCGCCAGCTCGGCAAAAACCTTGATAATCAGACGGTTGCGCAGTTGCTGAACACCCACGTCTGATGCAGGAAAGTGGTGAGAAACGGCATGCCAGACATACCCAAAATCGCGCCAATTATAGAGACTACGTAATGGTATTTCCACCAGATTGGGACCGACGTTGGTGGTAGTGCGTGACCTGCGTCGCGCCGGATGCGTCAATAAGTTGCCACAACGAGAGAGGAAACCGCCAGGCGGAACGGAGAGGGCCGAGCAACGGTACGCCGCCAAACGGATGACCGGCGAGAGTGCCGGCGAGGGTGCCGGCCAGAAACGCGCAGGCCCGGCGACAGGATCGCCGGGCCTGCAGACCAAAGCCGCCGGATCAGTCCCGGGCGCGCTTCGGGAAGATCGGGTAAGTCACACCCGCCATCTGGTTAACGCAGCGGATCACCTGCGCGCTGTAGCCGAACTCGTTGTCGTACCACACGTACAGGATCAGCCGCTTGCCGTTGGCGATGGTCGCCTGGGCATCGACGATGCCGGCGTGACGGGAGCCCACGAAGTCGGTGGACACCACCTCCGGGGAGTTGACGAAGTCGATCTGCTTCTGCAGTTCGGAGTGCAGCGCCATGTCCCGCAGGTAGTCGTTGACCGACTCGGCGGTCACTTCCTTGTTCAGGTTCAGGTTCAGGATTGCCATGGAGACGTTCGGCGTCGGCACCCGGATGGCGTTGCCGGTGAGCTTGCCTTTCAGCTCCGGCAGCGCCTTGGCCACGGCCTTGGCCGCGCCGGTCTCGGTGATCACCATGTTCAGGGGCGCGCTGCGTCCACGGCGACTGCCCTTGTGGTAGTTGTCGATCAGGTTCTGGTCGTTGGTGTACGAATGCACCGTCTCGACGTGGCCGTCTTCAATGCCGTACTCATCGTAGATCGCCTTCAACACCGGCGTGATGGCGTTGGTGGTACAGGAAGCCGCGGACAGGATCCGGTCGTCCTCGGTGATGTCACCGTTGTTGATGCCATACACGATGTTCTTGATGTTGCCCTTGCCCGGCGCGGTGAGGATCACGCGGCTGACGCCCTTGGACTTGAGGTGCAGGCCCAGGCCCTCTTCGTCGCGCCATTTACCGGTGTTGTCAATCACGATGGCGTTGTTGATGCCGTACTGGGTGTAATCCACCTTGTCCGGGCCATCGGAGTAAATCACTTTGATAAAGTTGCCGTTGGCCACCAGCGCCGACTTTTCCTGATCCACCGTGATGGTGCCGTCGAACGGGCCGTGCACCGAATCCCGGCGCAGCAGGCTGGCCCGCTTCTCCAGATCGTTTTCGGCGCCGCCCTGGCGCACCACGATGGCCCGCAGACGGAGGTTGTTACCGCCGCCGGCCTTCTCAATCAGGATACGGGCCAGCAGCCGGCCGATCCGGCCAAAGCCGTAGAGCACCACGTCCTTGGTGTCGCAACGGGCGTACTCTTCGGACTGGGCCGCGTACTGGCCGACGATCGGGCCAATCTCGCGCTTGAGGAACTCAACCAGGTCGCCACCTTCGGATTTGAACTTCACCGCCAGCTTGCCAATGTCCACATGGGCGCGGCCCAGCTCCAACTGATCCATCGCCTCCAGAATCGGCAGGGTGTCGTGCACGGACAGCTCGCTGTCCTCGATCTGGCGCACGAAACGATGCGCCCGGATGATGTCGATCACCGAGCGGTTGATGATCGCACGGCCGTATACGGACGTAACCACGTTGTTCTTGCGGTACAGACGACCGATGACGGGGATCATCGCCTCGGCGGTGGACTCGCGGTCTGTCCACTTGGACAGGTGCTGGTTGATCTGTTCCTGACTCACGGTTGGGACCTCGGTAGACACAGTAGTAATAATTTGGGCGCACATTATCCAACTTATGCGGGCGGTCGGCAAATGGGTGTAGAATACCGCGCTTTCCGCCGCCAGAACCGGCCGCACCGCGCCTGACAGACCGTCCATCAGGAGGATCCGACCGACCATGAGCCACGCACCCCTGCCCTCCGGCCCCCTGCTTGCCGCCGACTTGCCGTCGCGCGCCGCCGATCATCGAACCTGGGGAGGCCTCCACGGCAGCAGCGACGCGCTCGCCATTTGCGAGAGCGCCCGCCGTCTCGGCGGCCTGACCCTGGTGGTCACCCGCAGCACCACCGACGCCATTCGGCTGGAACAGGCCATGCGGTTTTACCTGGGGCTGCCCCAGGACGACGACGGCGCCGCCGTCACCGATGATGGGCTGGAACTGCTGACCCTGCCGGATTGGGAAACCCTGCCCTACGATCTGTTCTCGCCCCATCAGGACATTATCTCCGGTCGAATCCGCACACTGCACCGGCTGCCCAGCGTCCGCCACGGCCTGCTGGTGGTGCCGGCGAGAACACTGATGCATCGGCTGCCGCCGGTCGACTACCTGCAGGGCAATACCCTGCTGCTGGAAGTCGGCCAGCGCCTGGACCTGGACACCTGGCGGCTGCAGCTGGAAGCGGCCGGCTATCGTTACGCCGATACAGTCTACGAGCACGGCGAGTTCGCTGTCCGAGGCGCCATCCTCGACCTGTTCCCCATGGGGGCCAGCCAGCCCTACCGGATTGACCTGTTCGACAACGAGATCGAAACCCTTCGCACCTTCGATCCGGACACCCAGCGCTCCATCGACCGCATCGAACGCATCGAACTGCTGCCGGCGTACGAGTTTCCCTGGCACAAGGAGGCCCGCTCCGGCTTCCGCAACCGCTGGTTCGAGCAATTCCCGAATGCCGACCGGGACGCCCCCATCTACCGGGACGTCAGCAGCGGCATTACACCCCCGGGCATTGAGTACTACCTGCCGTTGTTTTTCGACGCCACGGCGACCCTGTTTGACTACCTGCCGGGCGACACCCTGGTATTCACGGCGGACGGGCTGAGCGACTCGGTAGACCATTTCAGTGCGGACACCCGGGCTCGCTATGAAGACCGTCGGCACGACCGCTTCAGGCCCATTCTCCCGCCAACGGCCCTGTTCCTGCAGCCTGAAGAGCTGTTCAGCCAGCTCAAGGCGTTTCCCCGGATTACCGTCACGGATCAGGCCGCCAGCGGTGCCGGTGCCATCACCTGCGACACTGAAGCCCTGCCCGACATCGCCATGGATGGCCGGGCCGCGGACCCGGCCGGCCGGCTCAAGCGGTTCCTCGACGGCTTTGACGGGCGCGTGCTGATCGGTGCCGAATCCTCCGGCCGCCGGGAAGCTCTGCTGGACAGCCTGGCGGAGCATGGCCTGAAACCCGGACCGCAGAAGGGCTGGCACAGCTTCCTGAGCGACACGGACTGCAAGCTGGGCATGACCATCGCGCCCATGGAGCAAGGTCTGGTGCTGCCCGGCCAGGGCATCGCGCTGATCACCGAAACCGCGCTCTTCGGTGAACGGGTGCTTCAACGCCGTCGCCGGGGCAAAGCCACCGAGACCGACGACGCCGGCTTCCGCGATCTGGCGGAACTTCGCATTGGCGCGCCGGTGGTCCACATCGACCACGGTGTTGGTCGCTACCTCGGCCTGGAAACCCTCAGCGCCGGTGGCGAGTCCAACGAGTTCCTGACCCTGGAATACGCCGGCGGCGCCAAACTCTACGTGCCGGTATCCAGCCTGCACCTGATTTCCCGCTACGCTGGCACCGATCCGGAACACGCGCCACTGCACAAACTGGGCAACGAGCGCTGGAGTCAGGCCAAGCAAAAGGCCCTGGAGAAAATCCGCGATACCGCCGCCGAGCTGCTGGACATTTATGCCCGCCGGGAGGCCCGCAAGGGTTTCCAGTTTGACGATCCCAAAGAGGCCTATCGGGCCTTCGCCGCCGGCTTCCCGTTTGAGGAGACCCCCGACCAGGAAGTGGCCATACAGGCGGTGTTCGAAGACATGACCAGCGAGCGCCCAATGGACCGCCTGGTGTGCGGCGACGTCGGTTTCGGCAAGACCGAAGTGGCCATGCGAGCGGCGTTTCTGGCGACCTGGTCCGGCAAGCAGGTGGCAGTGCTGGTGCCCACCACCCTGCTGGCCCAGCAGCACTTTGAATCCTTCCGGGACCGGTTTTCCGAAACGCCGGTTCAGGTTGAGCTGCTCAGCCGGTTCCGCAGCGCCGGGCAGACCAGCAAAGCCATGGACGCCATTGAAGCCGGCAGGGCCGATATCGTGATTGGCACCCATAAGCTTTTACAGGGAGACCTGCGCTTCAAGAACCTGGGCCTGGTGATCATTGATGAGGAGCACCGGTTCGGCGTGCAGCAGAAGGAAAAGCTCAAGGCCCTTCGGGCGGAAGTGGACATGCTGACGCTGACCGCCACGCCCATTCCCAGGACCCTCAACATGGCCATGGGCCATCTTCGGGACCTGTCCATCATTGCGACCCCGCCGGCTCGACGCCTGTCGGTGAAAACCTTTGTGCGACAGCGGGACGAGCCCATGGTGAAGGAGGCCATCCTGCGGGAAATCCTGCGGGGCGGTCAGGTGTACTTCCTGCACAACGACGTCGCCACCATCGAGAAAACCGCCGAAGACCTGCGCCGCCTGATCCCGGAGGCCCGCGTTGGCGTCGCCCACGGCCAGATGCGCGAGCGCGAGCTTGAGCAGATCATGTCGGATTTCTACCACAAACGGTTCAACGTGCTGGTGTGCACCACCATCGTGGAAACCGGCATCGACATCCCGAGCGCCAATACGATCATTATCGAGCGCGCCGACAAATTCGGCCTGGCCCAGTTGCACCAGCTCCGGGGCCGGGTTGGCCGGTCGCACCACCAGGCTTACGCCTATCTGCTGACCCCGCCTCCCAAGTCGATGACCGCCGACGCCAAAAAACGCCTGGAGGCCATTGCCGAAGCCCAGGACCTGGGGGCCGGCTTCATGCTGGCCACCCACGATCTGGAAATCCGGGGCGCCGGTGAGCTGCTCGGGGAGGAACAGAGCGGGCAGATCGAGACCATCGGTTTCACGCTTTACATGCAACTGTTGGACGAGGCGGTCAAGGCCATCCGCGAAGGCCGGACGCCGAACGCCGACCTGCCCCTGAGTCACGGCACCGAGATGAACCTGCGGATTCCGGCGCTGATTCCGGACGATTACCTGCCGGATGTCCACAACCGGCTTATGCTGTACAAGCGAATCTCCAGCGTCGACAACAAGGACGCATTAAAAGAACTTCAGGTGGAAATGATCGATCGCTTCGGATTGTTACCGCAGCCGGCGAAAAACCTCATGCGCCAGGCCGAACTGCGCCTGCGGGCCGAAGCCCTCGGCATCGTCCAGGTGGACGCCGGGCGGGAATGGGTGCGCCTCGAGTTCGGCGCCTCCACCCCGGTGGACCCACTGGTGCTGGTTAAAAAGGTGCAATCTGCTCCCGACCAGTTCCGGCTGGAGGGGGCCAACAGCTTCCGATTCAAGCTGAACGACGACTCCACCGATGGTAAACTCGACGGCATTTCAACCATGCTGGACCAGCTGACGGCCCGGGAGCAACGCCCCAAAGGCTGAAGTCTGCGCAGAACGGGAGTACACCCTTGCGACTGATCACTGCTTTACTTCAACGCCGGGCCCTGCGCCCGATCGCCCTCGTGGTGCTGCTTCTGGCCTCGGGCCAGAGCGGAGCGGCGGACGTTCCGGACGATTTCTACCGGGCCGAATTCGTGATCCTCGAGCGCATCGTTGATCCCGCTGGCATCGCCGAGCAGATGGCCGGACGTGAAGTGCCGGCCACACCGGACACTTCCGAAACTCTGATGGCCGTTAGCCAGGACGGTCAGGCCCGGAGCACGCTGAAACTGGTGCCGGCCAACGAGCTGTCCCTGAACGCCGCCGCCCAGCGCCTGGAGGCCAGCGGCCGCTATCGGGTGCTGATGCGCGCGGGCTGGTACCAGGCATTCCCCCCGGACTACCAGGGAGCGCCGCTGCGGGTCAGCGTTGGCCCATGGCTGGACGGACTGAACCAGCGGGCCGTTGAGGGCACGATCACCATCGACCGCAAACGATACCTGCACGTGGACGTGAACCTGAACCACTGGACCGTGGACGACGCCCCTTCCCTGTCCGACGGGATCTACCAGGCACCGCAGCGCAAGCTGGTCACCTGGATCCACGAGAATCGCCGCATGCGCAGCGAGGAAATCCACTTCCTGGACTCCCCCACCATCGGCGTACTGATCTTCTTCAAGAAAGTGGGCGAGGACTGAGCGCCCCAAGGCCGGCCACGGCGTCCGTGAGGATCCGCTTGACGCCGGCCATGCCTTCATCAATGGCCGCCTCGATCTCGGCCATGGTGATGATGTGGTCGGACTTGCCGGCCGCCCAGTTCACCACCAGCCCCAGGCAGACGTAACGCATCCCCAGCTCCGCCGCCAGTACCGCCTCGGGCATGCCAGTCATACCCACAATGTCACAGCCATCCCGCTCCAGACGCCGGATCTCAGCCGCGGTTTCCAGGCGCGGTCCCTGTGTGGCGCCATAAACCCCTTCGGCGGAATGTGCCACGCCGGCCTGACGGGCGCAGTCGATCAGGATGCGCCGACCGTCCTCGTCGTAAGGCCAGGTAAAATCGATGTGGGTCACGCCCTGCAGCTCACCCTCGAAAAAGGTGCTGGCCCGGCCCCAGGTGTAGTCGATGATCTGGTCGGGAATAACCACATGCGCCGGCCCCATGGCCGGGTGAATGCCACCTACCGCGTTTACGCCAACCACGGTCCTTACGCCAGCATCGTAAAGCGCCCTGAGATTGGCCCGGTAGTTGACCTGATGGGGCGGAATCCGGTGTGGGTGGCCGTGGCGGGCCAGAAACAACACCGACTGCTGGCCCAGGGTCCCGGATACCAGCGGCGCCGAGGGCGCGCCCCAGGGGGTGTCTACCGTGCGCTCACCCTCCAGGGTCAGCCCGGAAAGCGTGGTCAGCCCGGTACCGCCAATGATGCCGACGGGGCTGAGGGTCTGGTCATTCATCGCTTGCGTCCTCATGTTCCGGGTGGTCCGGGCCGCGGCCACCGGATCGGGGTTGTTCGGGTTTGGCTGCCGGCTCGCGATCGGCCTCACGGTCCAGGCGTTCCGATCGCTCGCCGCGGGTCAGTTGCAGACCGTCCGGCAGGTGCAACGTCCGGGTCGGGAACGCCACCTCGGCGCCGTGCGTTTCGATAATGTCGCTGATCCGCAGCAGCACGTCCTGCTTCACCTGCTGGAACGTCACCCAGTCCGTGGTCTTGGTGAAGGTGTACACCATGATGTCCAGGGACGAGTGGTTAAACGCCACCAGGTTAACGATCAGCGTCTGGCTGGGCTCGATATCGTCATGGTTTTCCAGCATGTGGCGGATGTCCGAGACAATGGCCGCCGTTTCGCTGACGTCTGCGTAGCGAATGCCGACGATCTCATTGATACGCCGGTTCTGCATCCGTGAGGGATTCTCCACGGAAATCGTGGTGAACGCGGCATTGGGCACGTACAAAGGGCGCTTGTCGAAGGTGCGGATGGTGGTCATGCGCCAGCCGATGTGCTCCACGGTACCTTCGATCTCACGATCCGGGGAGCGGACCCAGTCCCCCACTTTGAATGGGCGGTCCAGGTGCACGATCATGCCGCCAAAGAAGTTGGCCAACAGGTCCTTGGCGGCAAAGCCGACGGCGATACCGCCCACCCCGCCGAAGGCGAGCACCCCGGAAATGCTGAAGCCCAGCGTCTGCATCATGATCAGGGCAGCCGTAATGAACACCACGGCGCGGGACAGTTTGCTCACCGCATTGACCGTGGTGTAGTCCATCGGCGTCTTCATCTTCACCGGGGACACCAGAGCCTTCTCAACCTCCTTGATCAGGCGCAGCAGGGTCCAGACGATGACCCAGATGAAGCCGATTTCCAGGATTTTCCGATTGGCCGTAAATATCTCGGCTTCGGAAAAGTGGTAAGCCACCTCCGCCGCCCAATACACGCCCTGTAACCAGACAAACGCCACCAGCGGCACGCGGACCGCATGCAGCAGCGCATCGTCCCAGACGTTCCGGGTGCGGGAGAACTTGTTTTCCAGCACCCGGACCAGACGGCTGGCGAGATAGGCAACCACGGCGGTCGCCAGTACCAGAGCAAAAATCAGCAGACTCACCCGCCAGCCCTGGGACAGCACGCCAAAGTCCTGCATCCAGGTGTTCAGGGTGCCCAGAATACGTCCGATCATGGCGTTCCTCAGTCAGTCACCGGTCAGGTCTCGAGTATCGTTACGGGCGTGCCGGGCGCGACCTGATCGAACAGCTCGATCACGTCCCGGTTACGCATGCGAATGCAACCGTGGGAGCGGGGCACACCCATGGGTTCAGCGTCCGGCGTGCCGTGGATGTAGATATAGCGACGGAAGGTATCGACGTCACCGCCCCGATTGTGTCCGGGTTCACGACCGCACAGCCAGAGGATTCGGCTGAGTATCCAGTCGCGGCCGGGCGACGCCTGGGCCAAGGACGGAGAATAACGCTCACCGGTTGGCCGGCGGCCCCGGAATACGGTGTTCTCCGGCTGGCCGGCGCCGATCTTGGCCCGGATGTAGTGCTCGCCCCGGGGTGTGGCACCCGAGCCGTTCTCTTCGCCGGCGCCGACGCTGGCCGTGGAGACCGGCCACTGCGCCACTGTCTCGCCGTCCGCGCCATAGGCGAACAGCATTTGCCGGGCGATCGAGATCACCAGGCGATCAATGACAGGGCGTTGGGGGGAGGACAAACCAATCAGGCTCCGCTCTGAGATTCCAGAAGCGAAGCCTAACCGAGCGAGACAAACTCAGGCAACCGAGAAATTCCCGTAGATGGGTGGTGTGAGCATGGTTTTCTCGGCCTGCATCCCGGCAGCCAGGAACGGCACCAGACGCAGGGCAATCTCCTGAACCGAGGTTTCCACGCCGGTCTTGTTCTGCAGAATGTCCCGCAAAGCGTCCGAACTGGACATGGTGAACGCCGTGGCGCCGAGCATGAACTGGATGCGCCAGTAGCGATCCACCGCGGACAACTGGGGGGTCGCCTGCTTGAGCAATCGCATGAACCGGCTGAACGGCTGGCTGTATTCCTGCTCCAAAAATTTTCGCAGGTGCCCCTGGGACTGGGTGTAGGCGAGCCCGAGCAGGCGCATGAAAATGGCAATGCCCCGCTCGTTGCGCTGGGGCATGCGTACGGCGCTTTCGGTCAGGGCCCAGAGGGTATCATTCAGCGTGGGGGGCTGGCCCTCACAGCGCTCTTCAAGCTCGTCAAAGGCCTGCTCCAGAGTCCCGGAGAACGGCGTCAGGAAGCGCGCGAAGACGGCGTGAATCAGAGCGTTCTTTGAGCCAAAATGGTAATTGACCGCCGCGAGATTTACTTTAGCCTTACTGGTGATCATCCGCAGCGACGTTTCGGAGAAGCCGCGCTCGGCGAACAGTTCCTCAGCGGCGTCGAGAATGCGGTCGACGGTATCGGACTGGGCCATGTTGTTGTCATGCCTCTGGCAATGGTAGCAAACATCTGTTTAAAACATACGTTTGATGCATGACCTTGTCAAGTTCTTGGCTCCGGCGTCGCCGCCACTTCCTGCCAGCCCTCGTCGATGGCGCGCTGGTTGCCTTCAAAAAATGCGCTCTGCAGCCGGCCGTAGGCTTTCTCCGCCTCCAGCATGAAAATCAGATAGCGCCGGACATGCTCCCGGCGGGTCAGGTTCCGGGCCAGCGCCCGCCGTTCGGATAATGCCACCAGGTCGCTGAATCGGGGGTGCCTCAACGCCGGATTGAACTCCGCCATGCCGGCACACTGCCACACCAGCCCCTCCTTGCCCTCCAGATGGGCCACATGTTTACGGGCGTCAGAGAGCAGCCGCTGACGGGTCAGTACAATGTCCAGATAGGACGGCTGGCGACTGTAGACCCGGCGAATCACCGGCACCCCCATCAACAGGATGATGACGAACGCGCCGAAAGCGCCGCCGGCCAGCCAGGCCGGGACCACGCTGGTGAGGCCGCTCAGGAAAAGGGAGGCGGCGATCAGTGCGCTCAGAACCCAGAGGTCCCGGCGGCGCCGTGCTGCCGCCAGCGCGTAGTTGTCAGGCCATCCCTCCATGGCGAGTACGGTAAAATCCATCAGCAGCACCCGGTCGCACTGGCGCAGTTGGAGTCTGAGTTTGCGTTGGCGGGACTCGGCCAGGGCCTGCTCGATGGCGGCCGTCGACGGCCCGGCCTGGTCGGTGCTCTCTCCCCCGGCTTCACCCTCGCTCCCGCCCTGTGGCGCACCGTCGCGAACATCGTCGGTTACCGCGCGGGCAACCCCGGCCTCGGTTACCGACCCGGCCGTGCTTCCCGGTGCGGGACGCACACCGGCCTGCTCTGACACGGGCGCGGCGGGCCCCTCCGATGCCGGGTCTGCTGCGCGTCCCGGCCTGAGCACCGGCTCGCGGGGTGTGGGATGTTCGGCCATAGTAACGGGGTCTCTGGTCGTGAGGGGTCCTTGAGAGGCTATCGGCGGCGCCCGCCCATCCTTGAGCGCCGTGGGACCCGGCGCCGGTGGTAATCCGCTGCGCGGCGGGCAACCCAGCGCCCGGTTGGCAATCCAACGGCGGTGCCGCTATCCTCTGGGACCCATCCGTTACCCAGAGGTTTCACTATGTTTACAGGCATTGTTCAGGGTCTGGCCACCCTCGAGCGGGTGGATGCTCGCCCGGGCCTTTCTACGCTGGCGTTGGCCTTCCCCCAGCAACAGGTCCAGCAGGTCAGCGTTGGCGCCTCGGTGGCCATCAACGGCACCTGCCTGACCGTGACCCGGCAGGACGGCAACGTGCTGCTGTTTGACGCCATGCAGGAAACCCTGCGCCTGACTACCCTGGGCGATCTTACGCCGGGCGACACCGTCAACTTCGAGCGGGCCGCCCGCATCGGCGACGAAATTGGCGGCCATCTGCTGTCCGGCCATGTGCACACCACCGCCACCGTCGTTGACATTGAACGCCCGGAAAACAACGTCACGATCTGGTTCGAGGTGCCCGGCGACTGGCCCCGCTACCTGTTCGATAAAGGCTACGTGGCGATCAACGGCGCCAGCCTGACCATCGGTGAAGTCCGGGGCAACCGGTTTAACGTGCACCTGATACCGGAAACCCTGCGGGTCACCACTTTCGGCCAGGTGCAGGTGGGGGACCGGGTCAACATCGAAATCGACAGCCAGACCCAGACCATCGTCGATACCCTGGCTCGCCTCGGTTATGACCGGCCGGCCTCGAACACCACGAATTTGGGATCGGCGTCCAACTGACGTACCTGCCGGAACACCTGCCCCAGCGTCCGGTGGTAGCCGAGGTGGCGATTGCCCACTATCAGCAGCCGGCCCCCGGGCGCCAGGTGCCTCGCCGCCGCCCGAAAGAGCTTCTGGGCGAGGTGATCGCCCACTACCCCACCCTCATGGAACGGCGGATTCAGCAGAATCCGGTCGAAGTTCCCGGCGTCCGGCCGGATGCCGTCCGCATGGTGGAACTCAGCCCTTACGTCGGGCATGGCCCCAACCACGTTGTAACGGGCGCTGGCCACCGCCTGGCTTGACACGTCGCTGAAGGTAACGGCCAGATCCGGGCGTTCGTGCAACGCCGTCACTCCGAGCACCCCGTTACCGCAGGCCAGATCCAGCACGCGGCCGCCCTCGGGCAGCTCCGCCACCGTGCGGGCCACGTGGGGCAGCAACAGGCGGGTGCCGATGTCCAGGCGCTGGCGGGCGAACACCGCTGGCAACGCCATCAGCTGAAGGCCCTCAGCGGTTTGATAGCCCTTCCAGGCCTCCGCCCAGTCGACCAGTTGCGCCCGTCCCGCCCGACAGATCACCACCCGCGCTTTCTTGCGGGCCGGCAGTACGGCTTCCGTTTCCACCGCGTCAGCGAACACCGCCACGCTGTGATCCGGCAGGTGTTTGATCATGCCTCCGGCGATCAACCGGCCACCCTCCGCCAGCACACCGTTGACCCAGCGCAGAAGCCAAGCCAGATAGTCCGCCTGGCGCGGAATGCGAAGCACCACCAGGTCGAATGGCCCGTCCGGCGGCGACAGCCAGTTGGCCACGGGCCGGCCCGAGGGGTCGCCGTTCAGCGCCAGAGCGCCCGGCAGTGTGGCGCTGTCGGCCACCACGGTCAGTGGGTTGGCCGCCAACCCGAGGCTCAGCGCACCGAACTGATCGTCCACCACCAGCACCCGGGCGCCCGGGCGCTCAGCGAGGGTCGTCCCGGCGGCGTCCAGCAGTTGTTCGTCCGCCGCATCCCAGGCCCGCAATCCCCGGCCCGCCGTGGGCCGTCGCAGACGCAGGCCACCGGTCGGCGTTTGCAGCACATCACTTGTCATTTCAGGCATCCCTGGGCGAGAGTCGAACGCTTGTTCGGTTTTAGGCTGATTACTCTAGAAAATGGTTCTACCTTGAAGGCGTTCATGCAATTCACCCTTCGCCCCTCTACCCCAGGGGCTTTTTTTCGTCCCGGTAACCGGCCTAGCGGCGGCGGAACGCCCGGTACACGATGAATTTCCGGGTTTCCAGCAGCCGTTCAACCTGGCCAAACTGCTGTTGCAGGGCGGCTTCATAGGGCAGGAAGGCGTTGGCCACCACTCGCAGCTCGCCACCGGGTGCCAGGTGCGAGCGCACCGACGCCAGGAAACGTTCGCTCATGGACAGGTCGGTTTTCACGCCGGTGTGGAACGGTGGGTTGGTGACCACGGCGGACCACCGACGGCGGGCGGCCAGCCCGTCCAGCCCATCGGCAGCGAGCAGCTCGCCGCTCACGCCGTGTCGCTGATAGGTCTGCCGGGCGCAGAACACCGCCTGGGCCTGAACGTCCAGGCCATCGACGGGGCGGGGTGACATGCCCCGGGCCTGTTCATGGCGATGCAGCCAGGCGCCGATCACCCCGGCACCGCAGGCGAAATCCAGCGTCGGCCCGGCCAACAGCGGGAATTTCGCCAGCGAATCCAGCAGCAGCGCCGTGCCCTCGTCCAACCGACCAAGGCTGAATACTCCGGGCAGGCCCGCCACGACGAAGCCCTCCTCAGGGGCCGCCGGGCGGGCCACCGTGTCCCATTGCAACCAATCGTCCACCTGAAACGGCGAGGGGCTGGCAGGCGCGGACGCGACCCAGACCTGACAGTGCCGGGCGCTGTCCAGCTTGGCCGCATCCGGCGCGAAGGCCCGGAGCTGCTTGATGGCGCCGGCGATACCTTCGCGCTTTTCGCCGATCAGCATAAGCCGAGCGCCCGACGCCGCCAACGAGGCCGCCAGGGCCAGGCGCAGGTCCAGTTCGGCACGGGCCTTCGGCAGAAACACCACCACCGTGTCCCAGGCCGCCGTTGCCAGGCCGACGTCGTCATAACCAAAGGCCGTTTGCCAGACGCGCGCCTCGCCGGCCGCAGCCCGGAGCGCGTCATGAACGCCGGCCTGGTCGGTCATGGCCAGGCCGGCGTCGACACCGGCGAGTGCGGGCAGCAAGCGGGCGTCCTGAACCCCGAGCACAGCAACACGGCCGCGCAGGGCGCTCAGGTTACGGATCAGGGCATGGTGGGAGTTGGGGAGTTCGGACATCAGACGTGCCGCCCCCCTGGGCGGCCCGCACTACTCATGAGTGTTCTGGCAGCTTGCGCACCCGGCCCGAGCGGACCGGCCGGGCCACCAGCTCATCCACCGACTGGGCCAGCACCGGCTGACGCTCGTCTTCGGAGGAGATGGACAGGCCAAGATCCCGCAGCAGGCCGTCGGCCACGTCGTACACAAACCCATGCACGGTCAGCGGCTGGCCTCGGCGCCAGGCATCCTGGACGATGCTGTTCTCGCACACGTGGTCCACCTGCTCCAGCACATTCAGCTCGCACAGGCGATCCACCCGGTCCTGGGGATTGGCGATGGCGTCGAGCACCGCCTGATGGCGACGCTCCACATCCTGGATGTGGCGCAGCCAGTTGGTGATCAGGCCTGAGCCCTCGCGCATGAGCGCCGCCCGGACGCCACCGCAGCCGTAGTGGCCAACCACCAGGATGTGCTTCACCTTCAGCACTTCCACCGCAAACTGCAGCACCGACAGACAGTTGAAGTCCGTGTGAACCACCACGTTGGCCACGTTCCGGTGCACAAACAGCTCACCGGGCAGCAGATCCACAATCTGGTTCGCCGGAACCCGACTGTCGGCACAGCCGATCCACAGGTATTCCGGCGCCTGCTGATTGGCAAGCCGATCGAAGAACCGGGGATCCTCCGCCTTGATGCCATCGGCCCAGGCCCGGTTCTTGTCCAGAAGATGATCCAACTGCCCCATGACGCTCACTCCCTTGTTCAATTCAGTGAAATTGAACGTGAATCCGCCTTTCGGCGCAAGTCCCGGTTGGTCTTAGCTCTCCGCTACCGTCTCGGCGGCGGACGATTCGGCGGTCTGATGCATGGTGCTCTGGGCCAGATCCAGCAGCTCCCGCAGGGCCACCGAGAACATGGCGTATTCGGGCTCCCGCACGCCTTTGAACTCGCCCAGCATCGACTTCCAGCGATCAATCATCGGCTGGTGCCGCTCCTGCCACTGGGCCACACAACCGGCTACGTCATCGGGGGATTTCGCCAGACGAAGCACGCCGGTGGTCAGTGCCCGCTGCTGCCATTCCAGATCCTCCCGGAAGCTTTCCCGGGCCAGGGCCTGCCAGTGCGACGCCGGCTGAAGCCGGGCGATGGCGTTGGCGAACCAGTTCAGGTCAAGCCGCTCGCCCAAATCGTAGTAGAGGTTGGCGACCGTCTTCAGCGGCATGTCCACCGCCTCACGGGCCTCGATGATGCCCAGGGACGAATACAGGTAACCGGTACCGGCCATGACCGACGCCAGCTCGCTGGGCAGGCCTTTCTCCACCAGCTCATCGTGCCGGGCCTGCCAACTTTGCAGGGCGTGTTCGCCGAGGTAATCCGGCAGGTTGGCGGTAATCGCCCAGACGCTGTCGGCAAAGCGCTCCATGTGGCTGCGCACGTTCAGTTCCGCGCGGCGATTACGCAGCAGCCAGCGCACAGCACGGCGCATCAGACGCATCAGATCCTGCATCAGTTCCATCTGCAGGCTGGCGGGCACGTGGAAATCCAGGGCCTCAATCCGGTCCCACCAGTTGTCGATGCGGAACACATCCCGGGCGATAATCCACGCCAGCGCAATGGACGCGGGGTCCGCGCCGGTGGACTGGTTCAGCCGGTCGACAAAGGTGATCCCCATGTGGTTCACCATGTCGTTGGCAATCTGGGTGGCGATGATTTCCCGGCGCAACTGGTGCTCGCCCAGCTCGCTGGAGAATTTCTGGGTCAGCGCCCGGGGAAACACCTTGTACATCTCGCTGGCCAGCGACGGCTCATCCGGCAGGGCGCTGTCCAGCAGGGTCTGTTTGAGGTCGCCCTTGATGTAGCAAATCAGGATGGACAGCTCCGGGCGGGTCAGCCCCTGCTTGCGGAGCTTGCGCTCGCTCAGGGTTTCATCGTCCGGCAGGAATTCCAGGGCCCGGTTCAGCTTGCCTTCACTTTCGAAATGGCTGATCAGCCGGCGGTACTCCTCCAGACGGGGGCCAGCATCCTCACTGGCGATGCTGATGGCCTGGGTCTGGCGGTAGTTGTTCTTGAGCACCAGGGTGCCCACGTCGTCGGTCATCTCCTCGAGCATGACGTTGCGCTGCTTGCCGGTGAGGTCGCCCATGGCCACCGCCCGGTTCAGCAGGATCTTCATGTTCACTTCGTGGTCGGAACAGTCGACCCCGCCGGAGTTATCGATGAAGTCCGTGTTCAGGCGGCCGCCTTTGAGGGCGTAGTCAATCCGGCCAAGCTGCGTCAGGCCGAGGTTGCCGCCCTCACCCACCACCTTGCAGCGAAGCTCGTCGCCATTGATGCGCAGACCGTCGTTCGCCTTGTCGCCCACATCCGCATGACTCTCGGAGCTGGCCTTCACGTAGGTGCCAATGCCGCCAACCCACAGCAGGTCCACCTGGGCCCGCAGGATGTGGCTGATCAACATGTTCGGCGGCACGCGATCGGCCTTTATGCCCAGCAGTTTCTTCATTTCCGGGCTGACCGGGATGGACTTGGCGCTGCGGTTGAACACACCGCCACCCTTGGAGATGAGCTTGGCGTTGTAGTCGGTCCACGATGAGCGGGGCAACTCGAACAGCCGCTTGCGCTCCTTGTAGCTGGCCTCCGGGTCCGGCGTCGGGTCGACAAAAATGTGAACGTGGTTGAATGCCGCCACCAGTTTCATTTTTTCCGAGCTGAGCATGCCGTTGCCAAACACGTCGCCGCCCATGTCGCCAATGCCGATGGCGGTAAACTCGTCCAGGGCCGGGTTGATGCCCATTTCACGGAAATGGCGCTCAACGGACACCCAGGCGCCCCGGGCGGTGATGCCCATTTTCTTGTGGTCGTAGCCGTGGCTGCCGCCGGAGGCAAACGCGTCCCCCATCCAGAAGCCATACTCTTCCGCCAGACCGTTGGCGATGTCCGAGAAGGTCGCGGTCCCCTTGTCCGCCGCCACCACCAGGTAGTGATCGTCCTCGTCATGGCGGATCACCCGCTCCGGCGGCTCTATGCCGCTGTCCACCAGGTTGTCGGTGATGTCCAGCAGGCCGCGAATGAAGGTTTTGTAGGCCTCGATGCCTTCCGCCTGGAACGCCTCCCGGTCCGAGGGGTCCGGCAACTGCTTGGCCACGAAGCCCCCCTTGGCGCCCACGGGCACGATTACCGCGTTCTTCACCTGCTGGGCCTTGACCAGCCCGAGGATCTCGGTGCGGTAGTCCTCAAAGCGGTCGGACCACCGGAGGCCCCCACGGGCGACCTTGCCACCCCGCAGGTGCACCCCCTCCACCCGGGGGGAATACACGAAGATCTCGAACATGGGCATCGGCAGCGGCATGTCCGGAATCTGGTGCGGGTCAAATTTCACGCTGATGTAGGGCTTGTGACGGCCCTCGGCGCCCAGTTGGTAGTAGTTGGTGCGCAGGGTCGCCTGGATCAGCTCCAGGTATAGGCGCAGCACCCGGTCCTCGCTGAGATTGTCCACATCGTCCAGACCAGCGTTGAACTCCAGCTCCAGCTTCTGCTGGGCGGCCTCGCTCTTACCGGCGCTCTGGTAACGGTCCGGGTCGAACTTGACCTGGAAGGTGTCCAACAGCAACCGGGCGAGGTGAACGTGGTTGACCAGTGTGTTGGAAATAAACGTCTGGCTGTTGGAAAAACGGATCTGGCGCATGTATCGCGCGTAGGTGCGCAGCAGCGCGATCTCCCGCCAGTTCATGTAGGAGGAGAGCATCAGCCGGTTGAAGGCATCGTTCTCGGCCTGGCCGTGCCACACTCGCCGGAACAGATCTTCGAAAATCGGACGGATGCGGTGAATGTCCACCGCCTCGCCGCTGTGGGCCTGCAGCTTGAAATCGTGAATCCACACCGACTTGCCGTGCCGGTCGGCCACTTCAAACGGGTGCTCCCCCAGGACCCGGAAACCCAGGTTGTCGAAAATCGGCATCACATCCGACAGGGGCAACGGTTCATCCGGGTTGAACAGCTTGAAGTGGAGGGTGTTCTCGTCTTCCTCAAGAGCCCGGTAGAAGCTCATCGCCAGATCGTCTTCCGCGGCGGCCTCGGCAATGTGTTCCAGGTCGATCCCGGCCCGGCGCGGTGAGAAGAATTCGGTGTAACTGGCCGGGAATCCGCTGCCCCAGATGCGGAACAGTTCGTTGCCCCGCTCCTCACCGTAGGCTTCACTGAGGGCATCGTAGAGGCCGTCCCGCCAGGACTGGGCCAGCTCAATAACCTGCTCGCGGATCTCGGCCACCGGCAGCTGCCGGTTTTCCACCTGGGGCACCCGGATGGTGAACTGCACCCGCGCCAGCACGGACTCGGAGAAGTGGGTGACAAACTCGATGTCCTCGGCCTCCAGCCGCTCCAGCAGCACCTGCTCCACCCTCAGCCGCAGTTCGGTGTTGTAGATATCCCGGGGGAAAAACGCCAGGCAGGTGACAAACTGGCCGTACACGTCTTCGCGCATGAACAGCTCGATGCGGCGGCGCTCCTGGATGTACAGGATATTCTTGGCCACCTTCAGCAGTTCGTCGGATTCAATCTGGAACAGCTCGTCCCGGGGGTACAGGGTCAGGATCTGTTCCAGCTCCTTGCCGGCGTAATCGTCCCGCAGGAACCCGGAATCCTTCATGACCTTGGCAAACTTGCGGCGCAACAGGGGAATCTCGTCCGGCCGCTCGTTGTAAACCCGGGACGTATACAGACCGAGGAAACGGCGCTCGCCCACCACGTTGCCGTCCTTGTCGAATTTTTTCACGGCAATGTAGTCCGGGTACGCGGGGCGGTGAACGCGGGAGCGCTGCGCAGACTTGGCAAAAATCAGAATGTCGTCGGTCCGGGTCATCTCATGGCGAGTGCGCTGGGGCAGCTCGTCCAGACGAACCCGCTCCGGACGTTCGTTGTTGACCCGCAAAATCCCCCGCTCGGAATCCGGTACCCGCTGAACCAGCAGGCCTTTCTTGTCCTCGGCAAAATCGTATTCGTCGTACCCCAGGAAGGTGAAGTGGTCCGACACCAGCCACGACAGGAACGCCTTGGCCTCGTCCCGGGTTTCCGGGCTGATCCCGGCGGCAATGTCATCGAGTTCCTCGGCGATGGCGTTGACCTTCTCGATGATGCCGCCGAAATCGGACACCGCGATACGAACTTCGTGCAGGACGGCCTGCAGGACCTCTTCAATTTCACGAAGCTCGGCTGGATCGCTGTGACGGTCAATTTCCAGGGCGATAAAGGCTTCGTACTGGGCGTTGGTACCGCCCTTTTTGGTGGAGAACAGTTTCTTGAGTTTGCCCCCGGCGTCCCGCTCGACCCGCAGGATCGAATGCTGGATGGAATGGGTGCCAATCTCGCGCTGGTTGATGGCAATGCGCAGGGAGTCGATCAGGAACGGAATGTTCGGATGGAGGATAAACACGACGGTGTGGGTGGACTGCCAGCCATCGCTTTCCAGATCCGGGTTGAACACGGACACGGGGGTCTGGTCCGGGGCCCGCTTCTGCAGAAACTGCCAGGCCGCGAGGATGGCGCCGTAGGTATCCTGAAATCGTCGACTGACCAGTTCTTCAAGGGGGATGTGCGCGTAATGTTGCTTGGCAAACTCGCCGATGTTCTTTGCTTCCGTCTTTGCGATTTTGCGGGCAAAGGCCTCCGCCAGATGCTCAAAAAACTGTTCCTTGCTGGCCACAGTCAGCGCGTTCATGTGTTACCTCTGGTCTGTATGAAATAAACGTAATCGACGTGTCGTCACATAAGCATAGTCAAACCCTTGATTTTTGCCGGCCGCGCGCCAAAACTGCGGCATCTACTTACGCAACGCACGTTTCCGAGAAGACATCGGACAAGGGGGCTGTCGAATCCAATGTCAATGTCGAACCCAATGCCGTTACAGCATACGTTCACCGAACTCCGGTCTCAGTTAGCCAATCGGATTATTGGGCAGGAAAAGCTCGTTGATCGCCTCCTGATTGCGCTTCTCGCCGATGGCCATTTGCTCGTGGAAGGCGCGCCAGGACTGGCCAAGACCACCGCCATCAAGGCTCTGGCCGACCACCTAGTAGGTAATTTCCACCGCATCCAGTTTACCCCCGACCTGCTGCCCTCCGACGTCACCGGCAGCGAGATCTACCGTCCGGAAACCGGACAGTTCGATTTCCAGAAGGGCCCCATTTTTCACAACCTGGTCCTGGCCGACGAAATCAACCGGGCGCCGGCCAAGGTGCAGTCCGCGTTGCTGGAGGCCATGGGCGAACGGCAGGTCAGCGTGGGCCTGCGGACCTTCCCCCTGGACCGCCTGTTCATGGTGATGGCGACCCAGAACCCGATCGAGCAGGAAGGCACCTACCCGCTGCCGGAAGCCCAACTCGATCGCTTTCTGATGCACGTGGTCATTAGCTACCCCTCCCCCGAAGCGGAGCGCGCCATCCTGCAACTGGCCCGCAACGATTATCGGCAGGGCGCCCCCGCCGCCAGCGTTCGGATCAGCCCGGACCAGGTGTTTGAGGCCCGGAACGCCGTGGCCGACGTGTACATGGCCGAGTCGGTGGAGACTTACCTGCTGGCGCTGGTTCTGGCCACCCGTGACGCCGCCAGCCTGGATCCGGAACTGGCCCGCTGGACCGCGTTCGGCGCCAGCCCCCGGGGCACCATTGCCCTGGACCGCTGCGCCCGGGCCGCGGCGTGGCTGGATGGCCGAGATTACGTCACGCCCGAGGACGTCCGGGCCATGGCCTACGACGTACTCCGACACCGCATTCTGCTGACCTTTGAAGCAGAGGCTGAAGGCGTCACTGCCGATGCCGTGATCCAGCGGCTGCTGGACCGGGTGCCCGTTGCTGCGTGAGCGCCGGCCATGCCCTGACATCCTGTACCAGTCACCCTTACCCGTGCCAGGCCCCATGAACGCAACCGAACCGCTGATCCGTACCAGCCTGCCGGAGCTGATCCGCCTGCAGGCCGACGCCCGGGCCCTCACCCTGCCCGCCGCGCGGCCGGTGCGCAGCCGCCAGGCCGGCCTGCAGCGTTCGAGCCGCCGGGGCCGAGGCATGGTGTTTTCCGAAGTCCGGCAGTACCAGCCCGGTGACGACATTCGCAGCATCGACTGGCGGGTCACCGCCCGCCGTCAGTCCCCCCACACCAAGATCTACGAGGAAGAGCGGGAACGCCCGGTGCTGCTGCTGTGTGACCTGGGCCCATCCCTGTTTTTCGCCAGCACCGGCGCCTACAAGCAGGTGCGTTGCGCCCAGGCGGCGGCCATTCTGGCGTGGCTGGCGCTCTGGTCCGGCGACCAGGTGGGCGGCATCGTTTTCAATGAACACGGCATGGACGTACAACGCCCGGCCCGGCGCAAGAAATCGGTGCTTCGACTCCTTGATGCCCTCGCCCAGTTCCAGCGCTCGGACGCGGACAGCCGGCCAGGAACCGAGCCGCCGCTGACCCTCGACACCGTACTTCAGGAAGCCCGCCGGGTCGCGCACACCGGCGGCCGGGTGTTCGTGATCAGTGATTTCCTGAGTGTGACCGACGCCACCGGCACGCTGCTCGGGGCGCTGGCCCGGCACAACCAGGTCACGGCGTTGCGCGTCCAGGATCCGCTGGAGGAATCGCTCCCGGATCGGGGACGGTTTGCAGTAGCCGGCCAGAACGGACCGGTCTGGTTCGATGCCGGGGACCCGCGGTTCAAGGCGGCCTGGCAGCGCAAAGTGGACGAGCACGAAGCCCGATTGGCGGCCTGCTTCCGCCGCGCCGGGGTGCCGGTGGCCGTGGTCACCACCGCCGACAGCCCGGCCGCGACCCTTCAGCCCCTATTGGGCCAGCGGGGACGCATCGGATGAACGGCCAGGACCCGCTCGCCCAGCTGAGGGATATCCACCTGCCGGCCACCGGAGGCCTCTGGCCGCCGGCACCCGGCTGGTGGGTGCTCGCCATCGTCATCCTCACCGCCGTCGCCGCCCTGGCGGTTTTCCTGGTTCGCCGGCATCGCCGTCGCCGCTGGCGCCGGGAGGCCCGGACGGCCCTGGAGCGCCTGGAACAGCGCGCGGAACCGTCGCCGGCCTGGTTTGTCGATCTGAACACGCTGCTTAAGCAGGTCGCCCGGCACTGTCATCCCGGGCAGCATCCGGAGGCACTGACCGGCGACGCCTGGGCCCGTTTTCTGCTAGCCACTGCGGACGATGCCGACGCCGATGAAACCACGGCGCTGGAGCTGGTACGCGCCTGCTGGCGCCCGGCTTCCACCCTTCCCCCCTGGCAGGCGCTGGCGTTTGCGCATCGCTGGCTGGAGGCACAGACATGCTGACTCTGGCTTATCCCTGGGCGCTGGCTTTTCTGATCCTGCCCTGGTTCCTGCGCCGTCGCCGGCGAGCCCCGGTGGACGCGCCGGTGCTGCCCACCGGCCACTGGCTGGCCGGCCTGCCGGGGGTGCGCAGCGAGGGCAACGCCAGCCCCCGCTGGTACCGGGGCCTGTTGCTGCTGCTGTGGCTACTGCTTGTTCTCGCCATCGCACGTCCCCAGTGGCTCGGTGACGAAGTCCGCCTGCCCATGACGGGCCGGGACCTGATGCTGGTGGTGGACATCTCACCGTCCATGAACGAACAGGACATGTCGCTCCGGGGCCAGAGCATCAATCGCCTGCAGGCGGTCAAGCATGTGCTGGACGACTTCATTACCCGCCGTGAAGGCGACCGTCTGGGCCTGATCCTGTTTGGTAGCGAGCCATACGTGCAGGCGCCCCTGACCTTCGACGTGGCCACCGTCCGCACCCTGATGCAGGAAGCCGGCGTGGGCATGGCCGGCCGCGCCACCGCCATCGGCGACGCCATCGGGCTGGCGGTCAAACGCCTGAGGGAACGCCCCCAGGATCAGAGGGTGGTGATTCTGCTGACCGACGGCGCCAACACCGCCGGCGAGCTGCCGCCGGACAAGGCCACCGACATTGCGGCCGCGGCCGGTGTCAGGCTGTACACCATCGGCATTGGTGCCGATTCCATGATCCAGCGGGGGTTCCTTGGCTCCCGCACCGTCAATCCGTCCCGGGACCTGGACGAGGCGCTCCTCACCCACATGGCGGAAGCCACCGGTGGGCAGTATTTCCGGGCCCGCGACCTGAACGAACTCAACACCATCTACGGCACCATTGACCAGCTCGAGCCCATTGAGCAAGAAGGTCGCTTCTACCGACCCGTCACTGACCTGTTCTGGGCGCCCGCCGGACTGGCTGCGGGGCTCGTCCTGGCAATCTGGCTGGTGTCCGCGTTCCGGCACCGGCGGCCGGTTGGAGACCCCTCCCATGGCTGACCTGCATTTTCTCCGTCCGCTCTGGCTGCTGCTGATGCTGGCCGCACCCCTGCTGGTGTTCGTGGTTCGACGCGCAGGGCGCTCAGACAGTGGTTGGGGGCGATGGATTCCTGCCGCGCTTCTGACTCCCCTGATCCGCCCGTCCGGGCAAAAGCAGCCCGGGCAACGTTCGCCCTTGCTGCCGCTGATTGCGGCGCTGGTGGTCGTCTCGGTAGCGCTGGCGGGGCCGGCCTGGCGCAAGGCACCAACACCGCTGCGTCACACCAGCGATAGCCTGGTCATGGTGCTGGATCTGTCCCTGTCGATGCTGGCCACGGACGCGCAGCCGGATCGGCTCACCCGGGCCCGGCGCAAGATCCGGGACATTCTCGCGGCCCGCCCGGACGGTCTGAACGCGTTGGTGGTTTACGCCGCCGACAGCCACGTCGTGACGCCCCTGACCGACGACACTCGCACCATTGAATCCCTGCTGGACGTGCTGGACCCGGTCATCATGCCGGCCCAGGGCAACCGCGCCGACCTGGGCGTTGCCGAAGCCGTTCGCTTGCTCCGTCAGGGCGCGCCGGGCCGTGGCCGGATTCTCCTGCTGACCGACCAGGTGGCGCCGCGCTACGCCAGCCGGATTGACGACCTCCTGGCAGACACCCCCTATACCCTCAGCACGATCGCCG
Organism: Marinobacter sp. C2H3; assembly: GCF_037080155.1. Lineage (NCBI taxonomy): Bacteria > Pseudomonadati > Pseudomonadota > Gammaproteobacteria > Pseudomonadales > Marinobacteraceae > Marinobacter > Marinobacter sp. C2H3. Next base: position 535,407 of record NZ_JBBBNZ010000002.1, read on the forward strand.
TCGGCACCCGGGCCGGCGGCCCCATGCCGTTGCCCCGGAACGGATTTATCCGTGACGATGACGGTAAGATCGTGATCACAAAGGCGGACCCGGAAGGCCTCGCCGAACTGGCCGCAGAGACCGGCGGTGGCAGCGCCTCGCTGACCCTGGACGGCCGTGACATTCACGCCCTCGGCCTGGACAACGTCTCTGCCACCGACAGCAAGGCCACCGACGACGACAAAACCGATCAACGCACCGTCCAGCGCTGGCAGGATGATGGTTATTGGCTGCTCTGGCTGGTGATTCCCCTGGTGTTGCTGGCCTGGCGCCGGGGCGGCTTTGCCACCCTGGCCCTGCTGCTGATCGCCTTAATGCCACTGGCGCCCCGGCCGGCCAGTGCCGCCAGTTGGGACGACCTGTGGCAGCGGGAGGACCAGCGTGCGCCGGCACTCATTCAAAAGGACCCGGAGCAGGCCGCGCAGGAGCTGGACGAGCCGGACTGGCGGGCGTCAGCGCTCTATCGCAGCGGCCAGTACGAGCAGGCCGCCAAGTTATTTGACCAGGTGCCAGGGGCTCAGGCCGACTACAACCGGGGCAATGCCCTGGCCCGGGCCGGCAAGCTGCGGGAGGCCCTTCGCGCCTACGACGACGCCCTTCAGGCGAACCCGGATTTTAAAGACGCCGCCGCCAATCGCGCGTTGGTAAAAAAACTGCTGGAGCAACAGCAGAACCAGAAAGGTAATTCGTCCCAGGGGTCAGGAAGCTCGGGAAACCAGAACAACCGCAACAATCAGGGTTCGCAGAACGGGCAGAATAAGAGTGGCCAGGACCAGGGCGGCCAGACCGGGAACGGCAACCGCGGTCAGCAGGGCGGGGACTCGCAGAGCAACAACACGCCTGGCTCGCAGAACGGCCAGTCCCAGTCTGCCCAGGACGGGCAGGGACAGAACAACGCCCATGGCAACGGTCAGCCAAACGACCGCACCGGAGACCAGCAGCCGCAAAACGGCGACGCTCAGGATGGCAACAACGGCTCGGGCGAACCGCCCGGAAAGGCGGCGTCACCGGCGCCCGGCGACACCTCACCGACTCCGCTGAGCCAGGGCCAGGAGCAGTGGCTGCGGCGGATTCCGGACGATCCCGGCGGGCTGCTGCGACGCAAGTTTCTCCAGCAGTATGAACAACAACAGACACCCTCAGACGAAGGTGACACACCATGGTAAACCGCTTCCTGGCACTGCTGGCCGGCTTCGGCGTACTGCTCGCGTTGGCCGCCCCGGCGCTGGCTAAAGGCACGGACACCCTGACCGTGGAGCCGGACCGGACGCAGCTGTACGACGGCGATGTTCTGACCCTGACAGTAAAAGGCAGCATGAAGCTGGACCTGAGCCTGACCGACCTGTTTGATCTGAACCTGTCCGACCTGCCGGCTCCGGACATCGACAAGGTGTCCCCGGACTTCAAGGTGCTGGCGAAAAACCAGCGGTACAGCGTGCAAACCGTCAACGGCGAGACGGTCGGCAACATTACCTGGACCTACCAGCTCGCGCCCACCCGCACCGGGACACTCACGATTCCTGCGCTGACGTTCAAAGGCGCCACCTCCGCGCCGGTCACCATCGAGGTGAAGGACGGGCCGCCCCCGGCCACAACGGGCAACGGCGCGCCCCGGGACAGCTTTATCGAGCTGTCCGCGGACAAGAACGAGGTGTACGTTCAGGAACAGCTGACCCTCACCATCAAGCTCTTTTTCACTGGCAACCTGATCCGGGGCGAACTCTCTGAACCGAGCGACCCGGATACCGTTGTAGAGCCGCTGGGCAAGCAGAGTGAGTACACCCGCTACCGGGACGGCGTGCGCTATCAGGTGGTGGAGCGCCGCTATGCGCTGTTTCCCCAGAAGCCGGGGGAACTGGACCTGGCCCCCATCCGGTTTGAGGGGCAGGCCCGCACCCCGGAAGGCCGGCTCAAATTTCTGCGGGACCGCGAAAACTTCTTCACCTTTACCGTCAAGGACGTGCCGGACAGCTTCTCCGGCGACACCTGGCTGCCGGCCGAATCGCTCACCCTTGCGGACAGCGGCCTGCCAGACAACGGGCAGGTAGCGGTGGGCGACAACCTGACCCGCACCCTGACCCTGACCGCCCGGGGCCTGCCGGCTGAAACCCTGCCACCGCTGCCGGACAGCGCGCCAGACGGTCTGAAGGCCTACCCGGACCAACCCGAGCGCAACACCGACAAACAGCGGGACGGGCTGACCGGTACCCTGACCGAAACCTCGGCCCTGGTGCCGGTGACCCCGGGCAACCACACCCTGCCGGAAATCCGGATTCCCTGGTGGGACACCACCACAGACTCGGAGAAAGTCGCGGTGATTCCCTCCCGGACACTGACGGTGGCGGCGGCCCCCCAGGCGGCCGCATCCCCGTCACCCGCAGGGAGTGACAGCGGCACAACGCCGCCGGACAGCGCGCAGCCCCCGACAAACCAAACGCCCGAGGCCGCCACCGAAAGCGGCGGCCACAGCGCTGGCTACTGGCTGTGGATCAGCCTGGCTCTGGGCCTGGCCTGGTTGGCAACGCTGGTGGCCTGGTATCTGAGCCGTCGGGCGAGCCGGGCCACGCTAACCGGTCAGATCGCGCCGAAAGATGCCCGGGAAAAGGAACAGTTTGACGCGTTGATGACGGCGGTCCGTGCCGGGTCAGCGGAGGCTCCGGCCGCCCTGATCCGTTGGCTCCGGGCACGTCACCCGGGACGCAGCGTGCAGACGCTGGACGACGCCCTGACCCTGGCGGGGGATACCGTGGTCCGTGAACAGATGCAGCGGCTGCAGGCCCGGCGCTTCGCCGCCAATCCGGCTGAGGCACCGGGGCCGGATCTGACGGCACTGGTCAGCGCCCTTGAGGCGCTTCGGCAACGTTCAGACGGGCAGCGCCGGACGGACGCCCTCCCGCCGCTGTACCCTGACACCCTGTCAGGGCGTTAACGGAGGCGCCGACTGACGGCGCCGCGCCTCCTCTATGCCCGCCCGAATGGTCTGGATCTGAGGGTGGTCCGGCGCCACCTCGAGAATGCGCTGCCAGTAACGGATGGCGTCGTCGTAGCGTTCCTCGCCGAAAGCGTTCAGGCCCAGCAGACCCAGCGCATTAATGTCGTCCGGATTGAGCGCCCGGGCTTGCCGGATCAGCCCGGCGATCTCCCCGGTCAGGCGACCCTCGCTGGTGAAAAACAACGCCTGGGCCGCCAGACCATAGGCCGCCGCTTCTGCACGTGGTTGTGCCTGATCACTCTCCGAGACCCGTTGTGCCAGCTGCCGGTAGGCCCAGGCGGCATCTTCATACCGCTGCAACTGCATGTAGCTGCGCCCCAGCATGGCCCAGCCGTCCGGGGACGTATCCTTCCCTGAGGTCAGACGGGCCCGCAAACCGGCGACCATGGCCTCAATGCGGTCGGCCTGGCTACCGTCGCCGGAGGCCAAGGCCGCCAGCGCGTTGGCCTGCTCAATCCGGTCCAGCCCGCCCCAGCGCTCGTAGAGCGTGATGGCCGCCACCGGCAGCACCAGCAGCACCGCAAATGCCACCGCCAGCGCGGCCTTGCGGCCGTCGTTTTTTCCCCCGGCGGAATCCGGCGGAGCCGATCCGGCCCCTGCCCCGTCTACGTCTTCCAAAAGCGCAGCCGCCAGCTCGTCCCGTAGGGTCTGATAGTCCGTGACCGAAAGGCGACCGCTGGCGCGTTCCTCGTCCAGCTCCGCCAGGCGGGAGCGGTAAGCGGCCAGGTTTGCCTGCCGGACAGTGTCGGTGCCTGGCCCAGCGCTGGCCCCTGGGCTATCGGGGTCGGCTTTCTGCGCCTGCATGGCGCGGCGCTGACGGCGCCAGGCCGCCAGCGGATAAAACACAAACGCCAGGGCCAGCGCCACCATCAGCGCCACGAGCAACCAGAACCCGCTGTTCATGCCCCGTCCCCACCGGAACGCCGGCGTGCGGAAGCCGCCGTCAGCAGCCGATCTGCCCGGGCCCGTTGCTGCTCGGTCAGGACGTCGGGTACCGCCCCGGCTCGTCGCCGCTGGCGTACCATCAGTGCAATGGCCACGGCGCCAATCAGCACCGCCAGGATCGGCGTCAGCCAGAGCAACGCCGTGCTGGCATCAAACACCGGCCGGTAACGCACATAATCTCCGAATCGCTGAGCCAGCGCGGTCACGATCGCGTCGTCACTGGCGCCGTCCTGCATCATCCGGTACACCCGGTCCCGCATATCCGCGGCGATGGGCGCACCGGAGTCGGCAATGGTCTGGTTTTCACACATGGGGCAGCGCAGCTCGGACAACAGCGCCTGAAAGCGGGCCTGCTCGGCGGCCGAGGGGAACGGGTAAAGATCCGCGGTACCCGCCTGAGCCTGTGCGTCGGCTGAGGCCGCCGCCACGGGGCTCGCAAGAGCGGTCAGAGCCAGGCACAGCAACAGCGCCAGACGCCCGTTGCCCCGGCCGGTCGGCTGAGCAAGGCCCGCCGTCACGATCCGGCCTTCAGTGTCTGGATCAGGGGCTTGAGCGTCTCCGCCCACACCTGTTCGTTCACAATACCCACGTGGCGATAGCGAATAACCCCATCTGCATCAATCACAAACGTCTCCGGGGCACCGTAGACCCCAAGATCAAACCCGAGGGTGCCGTCGGCGTCAAACACCACCTGCTGATAGGGATTGCCCAGATCCCGCAGCCACGCCTGGGCAGCATCCCGGGTATCCTTGTAATTCATACCGACCAGACGAACGGGTAGGCCCTGCTCCCCGGCCAGATTCCGGGCAAGGGTCACCAGATAGGGGTGTTCATGGCGGCAGGCCGGGCACCAGGTACCCCAGACGTTCAGCAGGGTGATCTGCCCCTGGAACATCGCCTCGGTGTAGCGCTGCCCGGGGTCTGCCAGCCCCGGCAGGTTGAACGGAGGCACCGGGTCGCCCACCAGAGCGGACGGCCGCTGGCTCTTGTCGGTGCCGAGACCAAAATACAGCACCAGTCCCAGGGCAATGGCCAGCAGTAACGGAATAAACAGCAGACTGCGCTTCATGACGCTCCTTGGTTGTTGGAAACACGGGGGGCGGACACGGGCGGTTCGTAAGCCCGTTCAGCGGTCGGCATGGCCACCCGGTAGCGCCGATCCGACACTGCCAGCAGGCCCCCGAGGGCCATCAGCACGGCCCCGAGCCAGACCCAGCGGACCAGGGGCTTGAACTGGATACGCACCGCCCAAGCCCCGTTGCCGAGGGGTTCAGCGAGGGCCACAAACAGATCCCGGAACGGGCCGGCGTCCATGGCGGCTTCGGTGAGTAGCTGACCGCCGGCCCGATACCGGCGTTTTTCCGGGTGCAGCACGGCCACCACGGCATCGGACCCGGCCCGGGTGATGGTAACGGTGGCCCGGTCGGCGTCGTAGTTGGGGCCAGCGGCAGTCACCACCTCGCCAAAGCGGAGGGAGTAGCCGGACAGGGCCACCGCATCACCGGGCGCCATGCGCACGTCCCTGGCCTCACCAAAGCCGGTGACGATGGTCACACCGAGCATGGTCACCGCCACACCCAGGTGGCCGAGCACCATCCCCCAGTAGCTGCGCCCCACCCGGCGCAGGCCGTGCAACCGGCCGCGGCGAGAGGCGGAACGATGCCAGAGGTCCCGTACGATGGCCACCACGATCCACGCCGCGACCACCACGCCTGCGAATACCCACGGCCGGAAGCCGCCGGCACCCACTGACACGGCCGCAGCGGACAGCAGGCTGATGGCCAGCGGCCAGAGCAGTTGCCGGGCCAGCCAGCCGCCGTCGGTACGCTTCCAGTGGGAGAACATACCGGCGCCCATGAGCAGGCCGGTGGCCAGGGCCAGCGGGGTGAAGGTGGTGTTGAAAAACGGCTCGCCCACGGAGACCTTGCCCAGGCCCAGGTAATCCAGCACCAGCGGGTAGAGCGTGCCCACCGCCACCAGCGCCGTGGCCGCCACCAGCAGCACGTTGTTGGCCAGCAGGAAAATCTCCCGGGAAAGCCCCGTGTACCCCGAGGTTGCCTTCACGACCGGCGCCCGGGCGGCGTAGAGCGCCAGGCTGCCCAGCACAGTCAGTGCCAGCAAGCCCAGCAGGAAGCGGCCCCGCTCCGGGTCCGAGGCGAAGGCGTGCACGGACGTCAACACCCCGGAACGGACCATGAAGGTGCCCAGCAGGCTGAGTGAGAACGCCACAATGGCCAGCAGTACCGTCCAGCTCTTGAACACGCCCCGCTTCTCCGTGGCGGCCAGAGAATGCATGAGCGCGGTACCCGCAAGCCAGGGCAGCAAAGAGGCGTTTTCCACCGGGTCCCAGAACCACCAGCCCCCCCAGCCCAGCTCGTAATAGGCCCACCAGCTGCCGAGCGCGATGCCGATGGACAGGAACACCCAGGCGACGGTGGTCCAGGGCCGGGACCAGCGCGCCCAGGCGGCGTCGAGGCGGCCGCTGATGAGCGCCGACAGGGCAAAAGCAAAGGCCACCGAAAAGCCAACATACCCCATGTACAGCATGGGCGGATGGAGAATCAGCCCGATGTCCTGGAGCAGCGGGTTCAGATCGGCGCCGTCGGTAGGTACCTGGGGCAGCGCCCGGTCAAAGGGGTTGGACGTCATCAGGGTAAACAGCAGGAACCCCACGGCTACCAGGCCAAGGATGGAAAGAACCCGGGCCACCATCGCCAGGGGCAGGCCCCGGCTGAAGCGCGCCACCGCCAGCATCCAGCCCGCCAGGATGAGCACCCACAGCAACAGCGAGCCCTCGTGCCCACCCCAGGCGGCACTGGCTTTGTAGTACCACGGTAGCGCCCGGTTGCTGTTCTGGGCCACATAGGACACGGAGAAATCGTCGGTCACGAAGGCGTGCACCAGCAGGACGAACGCCAGCGCGATAAACACAAACACGCCGGCGGCCAGGGGCCGGGCAAACGCCTGCAATGCCGGGCGCCCGGTAACCGCGCCGGCCATGGGCACCAGCGCCAGCAAGACCGCCAGCAACAGCGCGAGAATCAGCGACATCTGCCCCAGCTCCGGGTACATTCCTACTCCTTCCCTTCCCGCTGTGCGGATGGTGATTTAAGAGCCCCCGCCACCTCCGGCGGCATGTACTTTTCATCGTGCTTTGCCAGCACCTCGTCGGCCACAAACCGCCCGTCCGGCGCCAGGCGCCCCAGGGCAACCACACCCTGCCCTTCGGCGAACAGGTCCGGCAGGATACCGGTGTACTCCACCGGCACCGTCGCCTGAAAATCAGTAACCCGGAAACGCACGGTCAGGCTGTCCGGATCCCGCACCACCGATCCGCTCTCCACCATGCCGCCGGCCCGGATGCGGGCGCCCACCGGGGCTTCACCGGCGGCAATCTGGCTTGGGTCGTAGAACAGGTTGATGTTCTGCCGCAGGGCGTAGGCGGTCAGCGCCACCGCCAAGGCAACCCCCGCCAGCAGGAACAGCACCACGGACAGCCGCTTTTTTCTCAGCGCGTGCATGTCAGACGCTCCCGCCGGTATCACGTTCGTCAGAACGGGATTCCCGGCCCGGCCACGCCACTCGTTCGAAGCGGGCCGGTGCCACAGGGGTCCCACTGGCCTGATCGGTCGACGGCCGCTGGCGCAAACCGCGCATGACCGCCCGGCGCGCCACCACGGACTGCAGCACCAGCGTGACCAGGATTACCGCAAACGCCCCGTAACTGGACCAGACGTAGACGCCCCGCCCCCCCATGGCCAGAAAGGCCTCGAAGGATTCAAACGCCATGGCGGCCTCCTTCCGGGTCACGGCTGGCCATGCCCAGACGCTGCGAGACCCAGCGGGTGCGCCGTTCCCGCCAGAAGATGGCAGTCTGAAGGCGCAGGCACGCCAGACCGCCAAAGATCAGATACAGACCCAGCACCGCCAGTAACAGCGGCAGCCACATGGAGGGCGGCATCTCCGGCCGCTGGGTCAGGGTGAACGTGGCGCCCTGGTGCAGGGTGTACCACCAGTCGACCGAATACTTGATGATGGGAATGTTGATGACGCCCACCAGCGACAGAACGGCGACCGCCCGTGCGCCGGTGCGCTCGTCCTCGAACGCCCGATCCAGGGCCAGGACACCGGCGTACAGGAACAGCAGAATCAGCATCGAGGTAATGCGGGCGTCCCAGACCCACCAGGTGCCCCAGGTGGGGCGGCCCCAAATCGCGCCGGTCAGCAGCGCCAGGAACGTCATCGCCAGGCCCACGGGGGCGACGGCGCGGGTGAACAGCGCGGCCAGCTTGACGCGCCAGACCAGCAGGGCGAGCCCCGAGATCGCCATCATCACGTAGATGGATTCCGCCAGAAACGCGCTTGGCACGTGCACGAACAGAATCCGGTAGCTCTCGCCCTGGCGGCCGTCCGGTGGCGCAAAAGCCAACCCCCACACCAGGCCGGCAAGCAGCAGTGCGGTGCCGGACAACAGCAACCAGGGCGTCCAGCGATCGGCGAACCGACTGAATCCCTGAGGCGAACCGAGCCTGTGCAGCGTTGACCACATGCGGTCTCTTTCCTGTTTCAGGATGGTGTTTCTGTTCATGGGGCGTCACCGGCCAGACAGGGTGATGCGCAGCGCGGCGGCGCAGGCAAACGGAGCCAACGTGACCGCCATCACCAGGCCCGCCCCCATGAGCGCCAGTTGACCGGTCACCGGCACGCCGGCCTGGGCCGCCAGCACCGTGCCGGTACCAAAAATCAGCACGGGCACGTAAAGCGGCATCACCAGCAGCGCCAGCAGCAAGCCCCCGCCCCGCAGGCCAAGGGTCAACGCGGCACCGATGGCACCGATCAGGCTCAGTATCGGTGTGCCCAACAGCAGTGTCAGGCACAGCGCTCCCAGTGCCTGACCGGAGAGCCCCAGCAGAGTTCCCAGCAGCGGCGCCAGCAGCACCAGTGGCAAACCGCCCAGCACCCAGTGCCCGAGGACACGGGCCAGTACCAGCAGATACAGCGGCTGGGGCTGCAGCACCCACTGCTCCAGCGACCCGTCCGCGGCATCGTGCCGAAACAGATGGTCCACAGACAACAGCACGGAGAGCAGCGCCGATACCCATAGGATACCCGGCCCAACATCACGGAGAAATGACAGTTCCGGCCCGATGGCCAACGGGAACAGAGTGACCACCATGACAAAGAACAATAGCGGCGTCAGCAGATCCGCCGGTTGACGCAGGGCAAGGCAAAGATCTCGCCGGCAGGTGTCCGCCATAGCCATCAGCGGGCCCACCGTGTTCGGTCGACGCAGATTCACCGCCACGGGAGGCGCCGGCGTTGGCTCCGGGGCCGGTTTGCGCTCCGGCAACCGTTCGGCAGCACCCGCCAGCCGCACACGGTTCAGGCCCGGCCAGTCAAGGCCGTGATGGCTGGTCACCACCACGGCGCCGCCCTCGGCGGCCCGGTCCTGCAGCAACCGCTCCAGTGCCGACACGCCGTCCGCATCCAGGGCGGTGAACACTTCATCAAGCAGCCAGAGGGGCTCATCGGCCAGCAGCAGACGAGCCAGAGCGATCCGCCGCTGCTGTCCCTCGGACAGCAGCCGGGCGGGCATTCGCTCCAGGCCCGCCAGACCGGTGCCCGCCAGGGCCTGCATCAGAGCGGCATCAGGCACGGTCTGACGGCCTGCCATCAAGGCGCGAAGGTTTTCCAGGGGGGTTAGCAGGGGTTTGATGCCGGGCTGGTGGCCCAGGTAAAGCACATTCCGCCGCGTCGCTTCGTCATTCGCCAGCCGGGGCCGGCCGGACCAGAGCACGGTGCCGGCGGCCGGTTCGTCCAGGCCGGCCAGGGTCCTCAGGAGCGTCGTCTTGCCCGCGCCGTTGAGTCCCTCGATCCGCGTCATCGAGCCTGGACGAATCCCCAGCGACAGCGGGCGGAACAGTGGCCGCCCCTGGCGTTCACAGCTCAGATCAACGGTCTGTAGCAGGGGCTCGGTCATCTGGGCCTCAGTAACGATGGAGGGTGCGTTGAACCGCATGGGCCAGGCAGGGCCCGTCGGACCGCCGCAGGCATGGGCAACCCGCTGGCGCCAGTATAGCCAAAGCAATTGCGGATTACCGCGCCCGGTATCATCATGGGACCATGAAGCTACCCGGCCCTATTCCGACATCGTCGCCCACCCAGCCTCCCCGAGCGGGCTCGTCCCTGCCGGCAACCGGCCAGACCCGCCCCGGCGCAGCCACTGACCCGGCGACCGCGGGCTCGTCCGTGCCGGACGCCGCCCGACAGGCGCTGGACCAGCTGCGCCTGCGAGACGGCGAGACTGCCCTCGCCCGCGTCGTGGACGTGCTGAACCGCAAGGATGCCGCGCCGGAGCTGCTGTTGGAACTGCGCAACCGACCGCTTCAGGTCCAGGCGCCCGGCAACCTGCCCGACGGCGCCGCCCTGAAAGCCAATGACTGGCTGACCGTGATGCGTGCCGGCAACGAACTGCGCCTGGTGGGCCGGCTGGCGGAACCGCCGGAGGCCATGCTGTCCCGAGCGCTGATCCAGAAGTTGCCCTGGCAGCAAAGCCTGGGCAGCGGGCTTCAGGCCCTGGCCCGGGCGCTCAGTACCGGCATTCGGCCTGACCCGTCGCCGGGGCAGTTGCCCTCCATGACGCCGCCCAGACCCCTGCCAGAAGCGGCTCGGCAGGCACTGGCCGAGGTGCTGTCCCGGGCACCGTCGCCGGCGGTGCTGCAACCGGGGGCCGGACGCTCGGACACCGCACCGACGCGCATCCGCCAGTGGCTTTCCGACAGCGGGCTGTTTGCCGAACACCGGCTGACGCGGGCGCCCGAATTGCCGCCGGCGGATCTCAAGCTGGCGTTGATGCGGGCCATCACCGCCCTGCTCGATAGCCAGGGACAGCCCACCAGCGCGTTTACCCGGATTGTGCCGGCCCAGAGCCCGGACTTGCTTTCGGCGCCGCTGCAGTTCCCGCTCACCCAGACGGCTACGGCAGCGCCCCAGGACGGAGACAGCACCACCGTGGGCCAGACCCTCAAACTGCTGGCGGGCATGCTCAACCGGATCAGCGTGAACCAGTTGCACAGCCAGGTGCTCACGGCCAGGGCGGGCGGTGACAACACCGCACCCACGGCCACGGTGCTGCTGGAGTTGCCCTGGGTAAACGCCCAGCAGGAACCGCGCACCGCGCAGCTCCGGCTGGAGCAGTACGACTCCGACAAGAACGGCGCCTCGGCCAAGGCTCGCAAGGCCGTCAGCGAATGGCGACTGGCGTTGAGAATCGACCTGGACGACGCCGGTCCGATGCATTTTGACGTGTCCCTGAGCGCCACCTCCGTGGGCGCCCAGGTATGGGCCGCGCGTCACAGTACCCTGCGGCGGGTCAACGAGCAGTTGCCCCTGCTGCGGCGAAGTCTTGTGGATCTTGGCCTGGAGGTAACCGGCCTGGAATCCCGGCTGGGGCTGCCCAAGGGCCCCGAAACCCGGCTGGAACACCGGCTGGTGGATACCCGGGCATGAGCACTATGAGCGACAAAGACCACGCACAGAAACCCACCACCGCCGCCGTGGCGCTGCGCTACGACGGCGACCGGGCGCCGACGGTGGCGGCCACGGGCACCCATGGGCTGGCGGAGGAGATTGTCCGGATCGCCCGGGATCACGGTGTCCCTCTGTATGAAAACCCGGAGCTGGCGGCCACCCTGGCCCGCCTGTCACTGAACGAGGAAATCCCGGAAACGCTGTACCGGGTGATTGCGGAGATTCTGGCGTTCGCCTTTCACATCCAGGGGCGAACGCCATTCGACGACGATCAGGCCACCTGACGCCGACGCAGGGCCGAGACCAGTTCCGCCTCGGGCCGGGAGATGCCGCAGGTGTTCATCAGGTCGTCGATGTCCGCGCCCAGGTCCACCAGGCGAGACGCTTCATCGTAGGAGATCCGCAGCGGATCGTTCTGGCGCATTTCATCGAGGGTGGCGCGCAAGTCATGGAGCTGGCGTTCACAGGTCACCAGGCGCTGGCCGATGCCCAGGCTGCCGCTGGTGGTGGCGTGCAGTTCACGCCCGAGGGTATCGCAGCGTTCCTTGGTGGCGCGCTGCAAGAGCTGGAGCTGACGGCGCTGGCTGACGCCCTGAACAAACAGCAGCGTAAACGCCAGCACAGACAGGCCCCAGGGCAGGTATTCAAGCACTTCACTGACCATGACAAACGTCTCCCGTATTGCGATCCGCTGAGCGGTTGCGGCGGTGGACGTTGCCAGCCCCTGGTTCCCGGAGATTGAATCCGCGACGTTACAGGGAGGCGACCTCCGCCCACTCGTCTTCCGACAGCATTTTGTCGAACTCCACCAGAATGATGAGTTCGCCGTTCTTGTTGCACACGCCCTGGATGAACTTGGCGCTTTCCTCGTTCCCCACGTTGGGCGCCGTCTCAATTTCGCTCGACTTCAGATACACCACCTCGGCCACGGAATCCACCAGGATACCCATCACCTGGTTGGCGGACTCCATCACCACAATCCGGGTGGCGTCGGTCACTTCCGCGTCCATCAGGCCGAACCGGCGGCGGGTGTCGATGACGGTAACCACGTTGCCCCGCAGGTTGATGATGCCCAGGACGTAATCCGGTGCACCCGGAACCGGGGCGATCTCGGTGTACCGCAGGACCTCCTGGATCTGCATGACGTTGATCCCGTAGGTTTCGTCATCCAGCTTGAAGGTCACATACTGCAGGACCTGATCGTCGTGGGCCTGATGCTTCTGTCCGCTCGGGGATGCCATAGTGTGTTCTCCTCATGGGCTGCCCGGCGGGCAACCTGATCGTCAAAATTCCATCGTCGGTGCCCAATACTATAGTCACGGGCACAAACCGTGCCAGCCTGGCTCGGTTTCAATCAGTAACGGCGGCGGGTCAGCTCAGGTCGAGATGATGTTCCCGCTCCGCTCGCACCAGCAGGTCCGCCATGGCGCGCACGTCAATCAAGGCGCACATCTGCTCCACCACGGTCCCGGCCAGCCAGGGCCGCTTGCTGCGGGCGGTTCGCCAGCGCACCTGCTCCGGCTTCAAGGTAAAGGACTGAGCCACGTCGTCACAGGCCAGGCCCCATTCGCTGTTATCCAGCCGAATCACAAACCGGTAGCGCTCCCGGGCGTTGTCCGGGACCCGTCCCGCCATGATCCACTCGGCGGTGTCCACCACCCGCAGGTTCTGGACCTCGTCCGGCCGGATCCCCATGTACCAGCGCGGGCTGCCGGGAATCGGGCGGATGTCGTCGTCCTCAATGCGGTGGATGGCCCCAAGCAGGACCAGCGGCACGGCCAACTGCAGGCCGGCCACGGTGAATATCAGGCATTCAAAGGGCGCCTCGGACCAGTCCGGTCGGGCCGGCGGCGCCGGTTCGGCGGGCTCGGCCGGGCGGCTCGCCTCAATGGCGACCGGCACGGGCTCGGTCGGCACAGCCGCAGGCTTGGGAGCGACAACCGCCGGTTTGGCAGGCGCCATGACCGGTGGCGCAGACGCTGTCGGCTTTTTGACGGCCACAGCCGCCGGCGCCGATTCGGCTTTCGGTTCCGCCTCTGGCGCGAGCTTTGAGGCCGTTGGCGTCGGCACGTCCGGCTCCGGCGCCGCCAACGTGTCGTCAAGCGCGGTTTCCGTGGCCGTGTGCAGCAGGTCGTCGAGGTAACTGGCGAGCGCCGCTTCCGGGTCCGCCAGTTGCGTCGCCGGGCCGATGGGCGTCTTGGTAAACCGGTCAGCCATGGCGGATGCCCTTACTCGCGCCAGCCTTGCCCGCACCGGTGCGCGCCAGCAGGTCATCCAGCAGGCTGTTGTAGGCCCGGACGCCGTGGGTCTCGGCGTCCAGCGACGAGGGCACCTGGCCCGCCTGGCTGGCGTCGCGGAACTTGGTGTCCACCGGAATGGCAAAGCGCCAGAGTCTGTCGCTGTAGGTCTTGCGCAGCAGATTCAGGCTTTTCACGGAAGCCTGCGTACGCCGATCGTAGAGCGTCGGCACGATCGTGTACGGCAGTTCGTTCTTTTGGGAACGCATGATCATCTGCAGGGTGTGCAACATGCGCTCCAGGCCCTTGATGGCGAGAAACTCCGTCTGCACCGGGATGATCAGGTGCTGGGCGGCGGCCAGAGCGTTGACCATCAGAACACCGAGGGACGGGGTGTTGTCGAGCAGCACGTAGTCAAAATCGTCCCAGAGCTGGGCCAGGGCCCGGGAGATAATAAGCCCCATGCCCTCAACGCCCACCATACGCCGCTCCAGGGTGGCCAGGGCGGTGCTGGCGGGAATCAGGGACAGGCCAGGGCAGTTGGTGTCGACAATCAGTTGCGCCGGCAGGCCATCGGGCACCTTGCCCTGATGCTGGAACAGGTCGAACACGCTGTGGGCCAGGGTGTCCGGATCGTGGCCAAACCAGCTGGTCAGTGAGCCGTGGGGATCCAGATCCATCACCAGCACCCGGTGCCCGCGCTGGGCCAGAAGTCCGCCCAGGGTAACCACGGACGTCGTTTTGCCCACACCACCTTTCTGATTTGCGACTGCCCAGATTCGCACGTGTTTCTCCAATCCCGCCGGTGCTGGCCTCACTGGCCTGTAAGCCGGTTATCGGCTACCCCAACGACAACTTGAATAGGTTGCAACGGCAAGCCCTTGCCGTCGCTCGTTCCCGGACGGGACTCAATACAGGATTCGTGCCAGCGCGCGCCGGGCAACCACCCGCCACTAGCGCACGGCACCCCGGACGTTGGCGTCCCGGGAGATCAGCAGCACCACTCGGCGATTTTCCCGGCGCCCCTTGTCGGTGTCGTTCCTGGCCACCGGCTGGTACTGGCCGTAGCCCACCGCTGCCAGCCGCTCCGGCTCAACCCCTTCTCGCACCAGCATGCGAACCACGGCGGCGGCGCGGGCGCTGGAGAGCTCCCAGTTGGAGGGGAAGCGAGCGGTCTGGATGGGCTCGTTGTCGGTAAAGCCTTCCACTTTTACAGCATTGTCACGCCCCTTGAGCACCGTGGCAATCTTCTCCACCAGCTCAAAGGCATCGTAATGGGGTTCCGCGTCGCCGCTGCCGAACAGCAGGCTGTTGGGCAGGTTCAGTTCGATCCAGGCATCGCTGGTTTCAACGCTCACAACGCCCTGACGGATCAACTGATCGAACTCCTGGGACAGCTCATTGGCCATGGTCTGGAGTTCAGCACTGCGGGCCCGCTGCTCTTCAGCGGTCGCCGGCTCGGTGACCGCCGGCGGCGTGGTGATGGTGTCCGTGGCCTCGGGCGCGCTCTGCCCGGGGTTCTGTCCGACGGCGATCGGCTCCAGGGAGCGCTGGGGCGCGTTGAACACGCCGTTCAGGGTCTCCGAGAGCACCTTGTACTTGCCTTCGTTAATGGAAGAAATGGAGTACATGACCACGAAGAACGCGAACAGCAGCGTGATGAAGTCCGCGTAGGAGATCAGCCAGCGCTCTTTGTTGTGCAGGTCGTCCTGGGGTTGCCGGCGTCGCCGCATGCTGTCTCCACGTCGCTCTGGTCCGTCTGCTGTGCGTCAGGTCTGCGCCTAGCGCAAAAAGCCCCGCAGGCGCAGCTCGATGGATTTGGGATTTTCCCCTTCCGCGATGGCAATGAGCCCATCGATCATCATGTCCTCATAGCGGGTCCGGTCCCGGACAATGCCCCGCAGCTTGTTGGCCATGGGAAAGAACAGCAGGTTGGCCAGGGCGACGCCGTAGATGGTGGCCACAAACGCCGTGGCGATACCGCCACCGAGGGTTTGCGGGTCCTCCAGATTGGTCATCACCTGGATCAGGCCCATGACCGCACCAATGATGCCGATGGTCGGCGAATACCCACCCATGGCCTCGAACACCCGGGCGGATTCCAGATCCCGCTGTTCCCGGGTTTCCAGTTCCACTTCCATGATGCCCCGGATGGTGTCGGTTTCGGCGCCGTCCACCAGCAACTGCAGGCCTTTACGGGCAAACCGCTCGGGCTCCCGCTCTGCCAGGGTCTCAAGGCCCAGCAGACCCTGCTTGCGGGCCTTCACGCTCCAGTCGATGACCTTGCCAATACCGTCTTCCAGGCTGACAAACGGCGGCACAAAGACCCAGCGGGCCTGGATCATGGCGCGCTTGAGGGTCTGCCAGGAGGTCTGCAGGATGGTCGCGGCGACCGTGCCCCCGACCACGATGAGCAGGGCGGAGCCGTTGAACAGCGACTCAACCGCACCGCCCTCCAGGAAATTTCCACCCAGGATGGCGGCAAAGCCCAGCACAATTCCGAGCAGGCTGAGCAGATCCATCAATTCACCCCTTCCGCCAGGCGGGGGCCAATGTCATCCAGGGGCAACACACTGTCGGTCAGGCCGGCCTTGGCGACCGCCATCGGCATGCCGTAGATTACCGACGTCTTTTCATCCTGGGACCAGATTTCCGAGCCGGTCTGCTTCATCATCCGACAGCCCTCCCGGCCGTCGGCGCCCATGCCGGTCAGGATCACCCCCAGGGTTTTGCCCGGGAAACTCCGGGCCAGGGAGCCGAAGGTCACGTCCACGCACGGTTTGTAGTTCAGGCGCTCATCCCCCGGAAGAATCCGCACCCGGGCCTGGCCGCTGCGGTTTTCTATCATCATCTGCTTGCCGCCCGGCGCCAGCAGAGCCAGGCCGGGGCGGAGCACGTCGCCGTCCTCCGCCTGGCGCACCTCAATGCGACAGAGCTTGTTCAGTCGCTCGGCAAACGCGGGAGTGAAACTGGCCGGCATGTGCTGCACCAGAACGATGGGGGCGGCGAAGGACGCCGGCAGCGCCGTCAACACCCGCTGCAGGGCCACCGGGCCACCGGTGGAGGTGCCAATGGCCACCACGCTGTAGTGCCGCGGCGCCCGGGACGGGCTGCGTCTCGGGACATCAGCGGTGGGTGCGGGGCTTTCCGGCCGGGGCGTGGCCGGCGGCCGGCGGGCCGATTCCGGCCGAGCCGGCTCCGGGCGGGAAGAGCCGGCGGCGTTGTGGCCAAGCGGAGGCCGAGGCTCGGGCGCCGGCGAAGGGCTGCGCGGGGCCGAGGAACTGGCGCCCCCGCCCCCCGGCCGGCTGCCGGCCACATCCAGCACCCGCTGCACCAGAATGGTTTGCAACTGGCTGAAGCTTCGAGCGATTTCCTCAAAGTTCTTGGGCAGGAAGTCCACCGCACCGGCTTCCAGGGCATCCAGGGTCACCCGGGCGCCCTCGTAGGTCAGTGACGAGAACATCAACACCGGCACCGGCCGGCGACGGAGGATTTCCCGGACCGCGGTGATGCCGTCCATCACCGGCATTTCGTAATCCATGGTGATGACGTCCGGACGCAGTTTTTCCGCCATCTCGACGCCTTCGCGGCCGTTGGAGGCCGCCCCCACCACCCGGATCTTGCCGGACGCAGACAGAATTTCTGTCAGGCGTTTCCGGAAAAACCCGGAATCATCAACTATCAGGACGGATACCGTCATTCCTTTCTCCTGGCAACCGGCCCAACGCCCCATCGGCCAGGCCGGGTCCGTCAATCCTGTCTGTGTTAACCGTAGTGCTGAAGCAGGCTGGGAACATCAATGATCAGCGCGATGCGGCCGTCCCCGGTGATGGTGGCACCGGCCATGCCAGGGGTGCCCTGGAGCGCACGGCCCAGGGGTTTGATCACCACCTCTTCCTGGCCCACCAACTGGTCCACCACAAAGCCCACCTGCTTGGTGCCCATGGCCACAATCACCACGTGGGCGTTCTCGGGCTCCGCTTCACCGGCACTGCGCACCAGCCAGCGCTTGATGTGGAACAGCGGGAACACCTTCTCGCGGACCACGATGCACTCTCGGCCATCGACGATGTTGGTCTTGGTCAGATCCAGGTGGAAAATTTCCACCACGTTCACCAGCGGCAGTGCGAACGACTGGTCCCCAAGCATGATCATCAGCGTCGGCATGATGGCCAGGGTCAGCGGCACCTTGATCAGGATCTTGGTGCCCTTGCCCACCTCGGAGACAATGTTGATCTGGCCGTTGAGCTGGCTGATCTTGGTTTTGACGACGTCCATGCCGACCCCTCGGCCAGACACGTCGGATATCTGCTCCTTGGTGGAGAAGCCGGCGGCAAAGATCAGGTTGAAGCATTCGTTGTTGGTCAGCCGGTCTGCCGCATCCTGATCCAGCAAGCCTTTTTCCACCGCCTTCTGGCGCAGTTTGTTCGGGTCCATGCCGCCGCCGTCGTCTTCGATCACCAGCAGGATGTGATCCCCCTCCTGCTCGGCGGACAGGGTCACGGTGCCGGCCCGAGGCTTGCCGGCCTTTTCCCGCACGCTCGGCAGCTCAATGCCGTGGTCAACGGAATTCCGAACCAGGTGAACCAGCGGATCCGACAGGGCCTCGACCAGGTTCTTGTCCAGATCCGTGTCTTCCCCGTGCATGACCAGGTTGATTTCTTTATTCAGGTTCCGGGCCAGATCGCGCACCACCCGGGGGAACCGGCCAAACACCTTCTTGATCGGCTGCATCCGGGTCTGCATGACCGCAGACTGGAGATCGGTGGTGACCACATCCAGGTTCGCCACGGCTTTGTGCATGTGCTCGTCTTCGCTGGCAGCGCCCAGTCGCTGCAGGCGGTTACGGACCAGCACCAGCTCGCCGACCATATTCATGATGTCGTCGAGACGTTTGGTGTCCACCCGTACCGTGGTTTCTGCCGCAGGGGCGGCGTCCCGGGCGGGTGCCGCCGGGCGGGACTTCTCGGCCGCGGGAGGCGGGCTGTCTGCGGGCGGCGAAGACGCCGTGGGCTTCCGCTGCGGGGAGGTATCCGCCGGGGTCGCCGGGCCCGCGCCGGTGGCGGAGGGGCCGCCGCCCTTACCGTGGAGGTCGTCCAACAGCTTTTCAAATTCGTCGTCGGTGATCAGATCGCCGCCGGCGGTGCCGCCGTCAGCGACCGGCTCCGGTGCTTTAGCCGCTTCGGCAGGATCCTCACCTACCGCCGTCGCGCCGGAAAATTGGCCCTTGCCATGCAACTGGTCCAACAGTTTCTCGAACTCGTCGTCGGTGATTTCATCGTCGCCACCGGCGGCCGGTGTACCGGCGGGTTCCGTCGGGGCGTCATCGCCGCCCTGCTTGCCGTCACTGAGGGCGTCCAGCAACTGCTCGAATTCATCGTCGGTGATGTCACCGTCGCTGTGACTCGCCGTTTCAGCTTCCGGTTCGGGGGCCGCCGCCGTCGCGCTGTCGGCCGGCTGGGCCAGGGCATCCAGGGCGTGAATCAGGGCGTCCGGGGCCGGCGTCGGCTCTTCCCGGTTGCGCACCTCGTCGAACATGGTGTTGACGTAGTCCAGCGCCTCGAGCACCACGTCCATCAGCTCGGCATCGACCCGGCGCTTGCGGTTGCGCAGGATATCGAACACATTCTCCGCGGAGTGACAGCAGTTCACAAGCGCGTCCAGCTGCAGGAAGCCCGCACCGCCCTTGACCGTGTGAAAGCCCCGGAAGATGGCGTTCAGGAGATCGCCGTCATCCGGATGCTGTTCCAGATCAACCAGCTGCTCAGACAGTTTCTCGAGAATTTCACCGGCTTCCACCAGGAAGTCCTGGAGAATCTCTTCATCGGCATCGAGCGCCATGGACTACCCTCTTTCGTCAAAAACCGAGACTGGACAACAGGTCGTCAACGTCGTCCTGCCCAGACACCACATCTTCCCGCTCTGCCGCCTTGATCTGCGGGCCAACGCCCTGCTCGGCGGATTCCTTTTTCTCTTCCAGCTCGTGCACGGTACCGGTGAGCTGGTCGACGTGGCTGGCCATGACCACCAGGCCCAGCAGGTGTTCTTCCACCTCTTTCACCAGGGCGGTCACTTTCTGGATCACCTGGCCTGTCAGGTCCTGGAAGTCCTGGGCGAGGAGGATTTCCGAGAGATTGTTGTAAATGGCGTCGGCATCGCCGGACAGGCTGTCAAAAAACCGGTCAATGCGGCCATACAGTTCCCGGAATTCAGCCGGCGCCATCTCCCGCCGGCGCAGGCGAACCCACTCGTCTTTCAGGGCCACGGCCTCGTCCCGCATGGCGTGGGCCCGGGGCATGGCGTCCTCCACCAGATCCATGGTGCGGTTGGCGGCCTGGCCGGTCATTTTCACCACGTATTCCAGCCGGTCCGAGGCGTCGGACATCTTGGACAGGGCTTCCTGCTGCTCGGCGTTGCGCGGGTCGATCTGGAAGTTGCGGATGGCCTCGTGGAGGCTGCGGGTAAGCCGGCCCACCTCGCGGTACAGGCTCTGATCCCGCACTTCGCTGAGCTCGTTGATCAGCGCCATGGACCGGGCGTAGTCGCCCGCCTGCACGCTCTCGGCCAGCTCCGCCGCCTGGCGCTCCAGGGTTTCCGTCACCTCCGGATCGAGGCCCTGATGGTTCTTCTTGCTGTCGCTCATGAGAGCCATCCGACCTCTGGTTATTGAATGCGTTCGAAGATCTTTTCAATCTTCTCCTTGAGCACCGCGGCGGTGAACGGCTTGACCACGTAGCCGTTCACGCCGGCCTGGGCGGCGGCGACGATCTGGTCCCGCTTGGCCTCGGCGGTCACCATCAGCACCGGCAGGTTCTTCAGATTCTCGTCCGCCCGAACCGCCTTGAGCAGGTCGAATCCGGACATACCGGGCATGTTCCAGTCGGTCACCAGGAAATCGTATTTGCCGCTCCTGAGCATCGGCAGCGCGGTGTTGCCGTCGTCGGCCTCGTCGGTGTTGGTGAACCCGAGGTCACGCAGCAGGTTCTTGATGATCCGTCTCATCGTCGAAAAGTCGTCCACGATGAGGATTTTCATGTTCTTGTCCAAAGGGACCTCCCGTTGGTTGCTCCCGGAATTCGTTCGACCTGTGTGCCTGCATCGCCGGCACCGCCCGGATGAATGGTCTATTGTCAGTCGTTTGGCCCGGTTGTAAAGCGCCGGTTACCAAAAAACACCGTCAGGACATCGTCTTGCGCCGGGCGCCTAGCCGTGCCAGTCCGCCAGACGGCCTCGCAACCGATGGGCGGCCTGGCTGTGAATCTGACTGACCCGGCTCTCGCTGACCCCGATCACCGCACCAATCTCCTTCAGGTTCAGCTCTTCCTGGTAGTACAGGCTCAGAACCAGCTTTTCCCGCTCCGGCAGTTCGTCGATAGCCTGCGCCAGGCTGCGACGGAAGGCGTCTTCGGACAGCCCGTCCAGGGGATTGTCGTCATCGTCTGTGTGGTCTATCGGCAGCTCGCCGGATTCATTGAGCTCATCGAGGCTAAAAAGTCGTCCGCCGTTGGCGTCGGACAGGGAGGAATGATACTCCGCGAGATCCATGCCCAGTTCCTCGGCCACTTCGGCGTCCTGGGCTTCCCGGCCGAGCCGGTCTTCCACGGCCTTGATGGCCTGGGCAATGCGGCGGGAATTGCGGTGAACAGACCGGGGCACCCAGTCACCTTTGCGGATTTCGTCCACCATGGCGCCGCGGATGCGGATGCCGGCGTAGGTTTCGAAGCTGGCTCCGCGAGTGGAGGTGTAACGCTGGGCCGCCTCGAGCAGGCCAATCATGCCGGCCTGCATAAGGTCTTCGAGCTGCACGGAGGCCGGCAAGCGGGCCAGCAGGTGCAGGGCAATTTTCTTGACCAGCGGGGCGTGCGTCTCGACCAGTTCAGAGGGCCTGGCCGACAGCGTCTGTTGGTACATTCCCAGGTGTTTCGCCAATGTCATCTATCCATTATTTTTGGGGCTTGGCTGGATTCGATTCAGACTTCGACGAGCCGCTCCACAAAAAATTCAAGATGCCCGCGGGGGGACGACGGCAGTGGCCAGCTGTCAACCTTATCGGCCAACGCCTTGATGGCCAGCGACGCCTTGGCCCGAGGATAGGCATCAAGCACGGCCCGTTGCCGTTGGACGGCTTTTTTGACGGCCTCGTCGTAAGGAACGATACCGACATATTGTAGCGCGACTTCCAGGAACCGGTCGGTCACTCGCGTGAGCTTTTCGAACAGGTGGCGGCCTTCCTGGTCGTTCGCCACCTGGTTGGCCAGGATGCGGAACCGGTTGGTGCCGTAGTCCCGATTCATCAGTTTGATCAGGGCGTAGGCGTCGGTGATGGATGTGGGCTCATCGCACACCACCAGCAGCAGTTCCTGGGACGCCCGCAGAAACGACACGACCGACTCGGAGATACCCGCGGCGGTGTCCACAATCAGCACATCGATCTGGTCGCCGAGTTCGCTGAAGGCGTTGATCAGGCCAGCGTGTTCCATGGCGCTGAGCTGGGTCATGCGCTGGGTACCGGAGGAGGCCGGCACGATTTTGATCCCACCCGGACCATTGACCAGCACGTCCCGAAGGTCGCACTCCCCGGACAGCACATCCTGCAGGTTGCGGTTGGCGGTGATGCCGAGCAGAACGTCAATGTTGGCCAGCCCCAGGTCGGCGTCCAGCAGGACGACCCGGCGGCCTTTCTGGGCCAGGGCAATGCCGAGGTTGACCGAGACATTGCTCTTGCCAACGCCGCCCTTGCCTCCGGTAACCGCGATCACCTGAACCGGATGTGCTTTGCTCATAGTCTGTCTCTAGTCCTGTGGCCCGGCGGGCCCGGAGTTGTCACCGGCTCAGGCGCCCCGTGCAGCCGCCTCGGATGCCTGTACCGTTTTCAGTCGTTCAACCGCCAGCCGCACCAGCGGAATGGCCTCGGCCGGGTGCAGATCTTCCGGAATGCGTTGGCCATTGGTGTACCAGGCAACCGGGAGGCTGGTTTCCATGACGAAGCCGAGGGATTCGCCCAGGGTCAGGGCTTCATCGAGCTTGGTCAACACACAGCCGGCAAGCTTTGCCATCTTATAGCAATGCCAGACGGATTTCATGATGCGCGGCTGGCTGGTGGCGGCAACGACCAGGTGAGTCCGAACCCCATGCCGGCTGCGGGCGAGCTCCGCCAGTTGCTGCTGGTAGCCCTGGTCGCCGCTGGTCAGGCCGGCGGTGTCGATCAATACGAGGTGCCGATCCGACAGTTCGTCCAGGATGTCATCGAGGGAATGGCTGTCGTCCACCACTCGAACCGGCACGTTCAGGATACGGCCGAAAACGAACAACTGCTCGTGGGCGGCGATCCGGAAGCGGTCCGTGGTCACCAGGGCAATGGAGTCCGGGCCATGACGCAGCACGTAGCGGGCGGCCAGCTTGCCGATGGTGGTGGTTTTACCGGAGCCCGTGGGGCCGACGAGCGCATAGACTCCGCCTTCGTCGAGCCAGTCGGTACGGCCGGTGCGAACGCCCGCCGCCAGCATCTTCAGGGATTGTTTCCAGCCCTCATCCAGCCGTCCGCCCTTGTGCCGACGGGCCAGGGAACCGGCCAGGTCGACGCCCAGGCCGAACTCCTGCAGCCGCTCGCCCAGGCGCTGCTGAACCGCGTTGCTGGCCGGCGCCTGGACCGGGGCTTCCGGCTCACCGCCACCACGCACCAGATCACGCAGGGAGCGCAGCTCCGCCCGCATCTGGGCGAGCTCGTCGGCGTAACCGGCGGACGCCGCGGGCATCGTCGCTGGCTCGGCCAGTTCGGGGCCAAAGGCATCGGCCATTGCCGATTCATCCAATCCAGCACCACCCCGGGCACCGGCCTGGGCCCGCGCTTCCCGGACGTCCCGAATGCGTGCCCGGGAGCGGGCGAGTTCGTCCTCCAGCTGCCGGTGCTGCTCGGCCTGAAGCTCTGCCAGACGGGAGCCGTTGCTGGCCTCGGCGGCTTTGTCCCCCAGGCGTTGGCGCGCCATGTTTTCGTCGTAGTCCAGTGCCGTCACGATTTCGACGCCACCGTCGACCCGGCGGTTCGAGAGAATCACGGCGTCCGGCCCCATGTCCTGGCTCACCTGCTTCAGGGCCTCGGCCATGGTCTTGGCGAAAAAACGTTTAACTTTCATACCTTTGCCTCCCTCGACGCGGCAACGGATGCCCGCCGCTCAGGCGCCTGTGGCCGTTACTGGCCCACCGACGCCACAATCGTGACCTGTTTGTTGTCCGGTATTTCCTGGTAAGACAGCACGTGCAGCCGCTCCACTCCGTAGCTGGCGAACCGCGCCAGCACCGGCCGCAGCGGCCCGGAAACCAGCAGGATGGCCGGTTTGCCGAGCATTTCCTGTCGCTGCACGCTGTCCTGCAGGGAGCGCTGGAGTTTTTCCACCATATTCGGCTCCAGCACCAGCCCGATGTCGTCCTGACCGCCGGATTGTTGACTCTGCTGAACAGACTTAAGCAACAACTGTTCCAGGTCCGGATCCAGGGTGATCACCGGGATTTCCTGGTCGCTGCCGCACAGGCTCTGGACGATCATCCGCCGCAGGGCCTGTCGGGCCACCGTCGTCAGCACTTTCGGGTCCTGGCTGCGGGGGTGGACGTTGACGATGGCTTCGGCAATGGAACGCATGTCGCGCACCGGCACCTCTTCCTTGAGCAGGTTCTGCAGCACCTTCAGCAGCAGGCTGATGGAGATGGTGGTGGGTACCAGCTCCTCCGCCAGCTTCGGCGACAGTTTCTCCAGCTGGTCCAGCCATTTCTGGGCTTCCTCGTGGCCGATCAGCTCGTGGGCGTGCTTCTGCAGGATCTGGTTCAGGTGGGTCGCCACCACCGTGCTGGCATCCACCACGGTGTAACCCAGGGTCTGGGCCTGATCCTTTCGATCCGGCTCAATCCAGCAGGCGTCCAGACCAAAGGCCGGGTCCTTGCCCTCAATGCCCTCGATCTTGCCAAACACCTGGCCCGGATCGATGGCCAGTTCCCGGTCTGGATGGATCTCCGCCTCGGCCAGGGTCACGCCCATCAGAGTGATGCGGTAGACGTTGGGCATCAGGTCAAGGTTGTCCCGGATGTGCACCGAAGGCATCAGAAAGCCTAGGTCCTGGGACAACTTCTTGCGAACGCCCTTGATGCGGCTGAGCAACTGGCCACCCTGGGACTTGTCCACCAGGGGAATCAGGCGATACCCCACCTCCAGGCCGACGATGTCCACCGTGGCCACGTCGTCCCAGCCCAGCTCCCGGGTCTCCCCAGCCGGAGCGGGCAGTTGCCGGCCATCGGCCCCGGCATCTCCCGGGGCCAGTTCGCGGCCCGGCCCGCCGGTGCCCGTCCGGCGGGGGAACGCCTCACCTTCTTCGACCGTCTGCTGGCTCCGGGTCCAGATGAACCAGGCCGCCCCGGCGGCAATGCCACCCAGCCCAAGGAACGCCAGATGCGGCATACCGGGGATCAGGCCCAGCAGAATCAGGATGCCAGCGGCGATGGCCAGCGCCTTGGGGGCGTTGAACATCTGCTCCAGGATCTGGCTGCCCAGTTCCTGGCTGGTGGTGACCCGGGTGACCATGATGGCGGCGGCGGTGGACAGCAGCAGCGACGGAATCTGCGCCACCAGGCCATCACCAATGGTGAGCAGCGCGTAACGCTGCATGGCCAGCCCGAACGTCAGATCGTGCTGAAGCATGCCGATGGCGACGCCGCCAATGATGTTGATCACCAGGATCAGAAGGCCGGCGATGGCGTCGCCCTTCACAAACTTGGAGGCACCGTCCATGGAGCCGTAGAAATCCGCCTCCTGGGCGATTTCCGAGCGCCGGGCCTTGGCCTCATCCTGATCGATCAGACCGGCGTTCAGGTCCGCATCAATGGACATCTGTTTGCCCGGCATGGCGTCCAGGGTAAACCGGGCGCTGACTTCCGAGACCCGGCCCGCGCCCTTGGTGACCACCATGAAGTTGATGATCATGAGAATGGCGAACACCACCAGGCCAACGGCGTAGTTGCCCCCGATCAACACTTCGCCGAACGACTGGATCACCTTACCGGCGGCGTCCCCGCCCTCGTGCCCTTCGAGCAGCACCACCCGGGTGGACGCCACGTTCAGCGCCAGGCGCAGCAGCGTGGCCACCAACAGCACCGTGGGGAAGGAGGCGAACTCCATCGGCCGCATCGAATAGACGCACACCAGGAGGATGACGATGGACAGGGTAATGTTGAAGGTAAAAAACACGTCCAGCAGGAACGCCGGCACCGGCAGGATCATCATGCCCAGCAGGCCCATGAGCATGAGCGGAACGCCGAGATTGCCCCGCGTCAGGGTTTTGACGTTGTTGAGGACGAGCGCTCGATCCATGGGTCAGTCGGTCTCCGCTGGGCGCATCCCGCCAGGCGTGGTCTGGCGGGCGATTGGCCGGTAATGGTTCAGGGTCAGGATTCCGGCGCCGGGCGCCGCTGCTGTCGGTCTCTCGCAAGATCCGTACCAGTGCGTGCAAGAGCGTCACCCGGGCGGCCCGGGGCGTCGCCCCATGCGCCTGACGGCCGGCGCCAGATGCGGTATCCTTGCGCCATTTACCGGGTGCCCGGCCCAGGCCGCCGGGCAAACCCCGACCCACCCATCCAGAGACACAGGTGATCCCATGCCCATCCACGAGGTGAAACACCCCCTGATCCGGCACAAGCTCGGGCTGATGCGCCGCGCCGACATCAGCACCAAGAATTTTCGGGAACTGGCCCAGGAAGTCGGCGCCCTGCTGACTTACGAAGCCACCAAGGACTTCACCCTGCAGGAACACACCATTGACGGCTGGGCCGGGCCGGTCACCGTCGAGCAGATCCACGGCAAGAAAATCACCATCGTTCCCATTCTGCGGGCCGGTCTGGGCATGCTGGACGGCGTGCTGAGCCTGATCCCGGTGGCCCGGGTGAGTGTGGTTGGCCAGATCCGCAACGAAGAAACCCTGGAGGCCAGCACCTATCTGGAAAAACTGGTGGGCGAACTGGACCAGCGCATGGCGCTGATCGTGGACCCGATGCTGGCCACCGGGGGCTCGATGATCTCCACCATCGACCTGCTGAAGAAGGCCGGCAGCACGGAAATTCGCGCGCTGGTGCTGGTGGCCGCGCCGGAAGGCATCCAGCGGGTTCTGGACAAGCACCCCGACGTTTCCATTTACACCGCGTCCGTTGACGAGCGACTGAACGAGAAGGGGTACATCCTTCCAGGCCTGGGCGATGCGGGCGACAAGATTTTCGGCACCAAGCAGAAGGACGTATAAGCATGCAGACTACCCCTCACGCCTCCGTCGGCCAGGAGCCGGTCTGGAAGCAGGTGATTGCCGGTGCCCAGATGCTGCTGGTGGCCTTCGGCGCGCTGGTGCTAATGCCCCTGATCACGGGCCTGGACCCAAACGTCGCCCTGTTCACCGCCGGCCTCGGCACGCTGATTTTTCACATTGTCACCGGCGGCCAGGTGCCGATTTTCCTGGCGTCGTCCTTCGCCTTCATCGCCCCGGTGATCGCCGCCAAGGGCAAGTTCGGCCTGGAGGAAACCCTCGGCGGCCTGATGGCGGCGGGCATCCTCTACGTCATCCTCAGCGGCCTGGTACGCCTAAAGGGCACCGGTTTCCTGCGTCACCTGCTGCCGCCCGTGGTGATTGCCCCGGTGATCATGACCATTGGCCTGGGCCTGGCGCCGGTGGCCGTGCACATGGCCTCCGGCCAGACCGGCGACGGCTCCAGCCAGCTGTTCCCCCGGGATACCGCGCTGTGGATTGCCATGACCTCTCTGGCGGTCACCATCGTGATGTCGGTGTGGGCCAAGGGCCTGTTCCGGCTGATCCCCATCATGGTCGGCGTGGTGGTGGGATACGTGATCTCCGCCCTCGTCGGGATTGTGGACGTGACCCCGATTGTGGAGGCGCCCTGGTTCGCCATGCCGGCCTTCGTGGCGCCGGAATTCAGCTGGGGCGCGGTGCTGTTCATGATTCCGGTGGCCATCGCCCCGGCCATCGAGCACATCGGCGACATCCTGGCCATCGGTAACGTCACCGGCAAGAATTACCTGCAGAAGCCCGGCCTGCACCGCACCCTGCTCGGCGACGGCCTGGCCACCAGCGCGGCGGCGCTGTTCGGCGGGCCGCCCAACACCACCTACTCGGAAGTCACCGGCGCGGTGATGCTCACTCGCAACTTCAATCCAAAGATCATGTGGTGGGCGGCCATCGTGGCCATCGTACTGGCCTTTATTGGCAAGTTCGGTGCGGCCCTGCAGACCATTCCGACACCGGTGATGGGCGGCATCCTGTGCCTGCTGTTCGGCTCCATTGCGGTGGTCGGTCTGAACACCCTGATCCGCCACCAGGTGGACCTGTCCCAGTCACGGAACCTGGTGATCGTGGGCGTGACACTGGTGTTCGGCATTGGCGGCATGGTGCTGGGGCACCTGGAGGGTATTGCCTTGTGTGCAGTCGCCGCCATCGTGCTCAACCTGATCCTGCCCGGCAGCCGGGAAGCCTGGGGCCACGCCATTCACGAAGCAGAGAACGAGCAGTCCGCCGCCCAGTGATACGGCGAGCCCTGACACCGCCGCTCGTGCCGGGCAGTGACGGGCGGCGGTGACTGCCGGCGCAGCGATCAGAGGTCGCGCCGCAGGTCCGGCGGAATCGGGAAGTCCGGCATACCGGGCTTGGCGGCGTGGCCCTTGCGGAACTGCCGGAGCTGGAACACGTAGGCGAGCACCTGGGCGATGGCCATATACAAGCCGTCCGGGATTTCCTCGCCGATGTCCGTGTTGTGGTACACCGCCCGGGTCAGCGGCGGTGTCCGCAGCACTTCCACCTTGTGTTCCCGGGCGATTTCCATGATCTTGAACGCAATCTGGTCGGCGCCCTTGGCGACCACCACCGGCGCCGCCATGCGCTTCTGATCGTATTTCAGCGCCACCGCATAGTGGCTTGGGTTGGTGATGACCACGTCTGCCGTGGGCACGTCGGCCATCATTCGCCGCTGGGCCATTTCCCGCTGCAACTGGCGGATTTTGCCCTTCACCTCCGGCTTCCCTTCGGTGTCCTTATACTCGTCCTTGACCTCCTGCTTGGTCATCTTCAGTTTTTTCTGGTGATCGTAGATCTGGAACGGTACGTCCACCAGGGCAATCAGGATAGTGGCCGCGGACAACAGGAAAAAGCTCCAGCCCAGAGTCCACAGCACGTGTTCCATGGCTGGGCGGGCCGATTCCTCGGCAATGTTGAGCAAATCCTCGGTGCGGGCGTGCAGGATCAGGACAGCCACAGCCAGCACCACCAGAACCTTGGCGATGGCCTTGACCAGTTCCACCAGGGAGCGCGTGGAAAACATCCGGCCCAGGCCCTTGATGGGGTTCATGCGGCTGAACTTGGGGGCGATGGCCTTGCCGCTGAACAGCAGGCCGCCGATACTCACAGAACCGGCAATGGCGGCCACCAACAACACCGCCAGGACCGGCGCCAGGGCCAGCGCGGCGGTCTTGGCGGCCGCCATCAGTTGCAGGCTCATTTCCCGGGTGTCGAAAATGGTGGCCCGCTCCAACACAAAGTTATCCTTCATGATCGCTTCGAGCGCTGCGCCGAGATGCCCGCCGAACATCAGCAGGCCACCCGCGCCCGCCATCAGCACGGCCATCGTGGCCAGCTCCTTGGAACGGGCCGTCTGCCCCTCCTCCCGGGCTTTCTCCAGGCGTCGGGGCGTGGCTTCTTCGGTTTTTTCCTGACTGTTGTCGTTCTCTTCAGCCATGGCGCGTCCGGTCCGGCGTCAGCGGGCCAGCGTCAGGGAATGCCCTGCAGCTGGCGCATGAAATCAAAGGTGTCGCGGGTGTACTGCTCGAAGTGTGGCAAAAAATTGGCTTGCAGCACCCAGATGGCAAACAATCCAAAAATCAGGCCAATCGGAAAGCCCAGGGCGAAGATGTTCATCTGCGGCGCGGCCCGGGTCATCACACCAAAGGAAATGTTGACGATCAGCACCGCGGTGACCGCCGGCAGCGCCAGCAGCATGGCCGCCATGAACATCCAGCTGACTCGGTGCGCCAGGGCCCAGACACCAGCCTGCCCCAGGCCATCCAGGCCAATCGGCAGCGTCCGGAAACTTTCCACGAACACCTCAAGCATCACCAGATGGCCGTTCATGGCCAGAAACAACAGCGTGATCGTGATGGTATAGATTTGCGCCAGCACCGGCACGCTGACGCCGTTGGCGGGGTCCACCATGGACGCAAAGCCCAGGCCCATCTGCATGGCAATCATCTGCCCGGCCACCACGAACAGCTGCCAGAGCGCGGTCACGGCAAAGCCCATCCCGACGCCAATGAGGATCTGCTGGAGGGTGATCACCACGGCGTCCGCGGTCAGCGCGTCCACCTGGGGCGCCTGGGGAATCAGCGGCACCACCAGCACGGTAATCAGCAGCGCGAGCCCCAGCCGGACCCGGGCCGGCACCAGCTGGGTGCCGAAGATGGGCACCACCATCAGGAAGCTGGCCACCCGGAACAGGGGCCAGAGGTAGTGGCCCACCCATTGGCCGATCAGGTCCGCGCTGATCTCCGTCGGGACCATGGGATCAGCCGATCAGGTAGGGAATGCTGGAAATCAGGCGGTGGGCGTGATCCAGCAGCTGGCCCAGCATCCAGGGCCCGGCCACGATGATCACGATCAACGTCACCAGCAGCCGGGGCAGGAAGCTCAGGGTCTGCTCGTTAATCTGAGTGGCGGCCTGGAAAGTGCTGACCACCAGACCAACCACCAGGCCCGGCCCGATGATCACCGTGGACAGCAGCACGATCATCCAGAGCGCTTCCCGGAGGATGTCGATCACGGTTTGCGGTGTCATGGGCGCAATCTCCTTACGGTGCTATAGCCCGTAGCTGGCGGCCAGGGTGCCCATGATCAGGGACCACCCGTCCACCAGCACGAACAGCATGATCTTGAACGGCAGCGAGATGATGATCGGCGACAGCATCATCATCCCCATGGCCATCAGCACGCTGGCGACGACCATGTCGATCACCAGGAACGGAATGAACAGGATAAAGCCGATCTGGAAGGCGGTTTTCAGCTCACTGGTGACGAACGCCGGCATCAACACCCAGAACGAGACGTCCTCCGGGGTCGCCGCCTTTTCGTCCGCCATGCGCATGAACAGGCCCAAATCGTCTTCCCGGGTCTGGGCCAGCATGAACTTGCGGAACGGCTCGCTGGCCAGCTTGACCGCCTCCAGTGAGGTCACCTGCTCCTGAAGGTACGGTTGCAGGGCGGTCTCGTTCACCTGTTCCAGCACCGGCTTCATGATGAAAATGCTCAGGAACAGGGCCAGGCCCATCAGAATCTGGTTGGACGGTGTGGACTGCAGGCCGATGGCCTGGCGCAGGATGGCAAACACCACGATGATGCGGGTGAAGCAGGTCATCATCATCAGCATGGCCGGCAGGAACGTCAGCGCCGTCATCAGCGCCAGCACCTGCAGGGTGACCGAATATTCCTGGTTGCCGTTTTCGCCGGGGGTCACCGTCAGTGCGGGAATGCCGGGCGCGGCTTGCGCCAGGACCGGCATGAGCAGCAAGAACGCGGTCAGGATGCGAAACAGGCCACGGGACGTCATGAGTCGGCGGGGTCCTTGTCCGAGGGTTTCCAGGATTTACCGATCAGCCCCTGCAGGCGCCGGGCAAAATCGCTGTTCGCGGCATCGCCGGCATTCACCACCGGCTCGTCAAACACGTGCAGGGTACGAATGGCGGACGGTGTAATGCCCAGGAGAATCTGTTGGCCGCCCACCTCCACCAGGGCCAGGCGCTCCCGGGCGCCAATGGCCAACACCGAGACCACCCGTATGGCGCCGCTGTTGCCGCCAGACATGCCGCTCATGCGCCGGACCAGCCAGGCGCAGCCGTAGATCAGGGCCACCACGGCCACCAGCCCCAGGCCCAGGCTGACCAGGGTGCCGATGGAACCCGCCGTCGAGGTGCCGGTCTCCGGGTTCATTTCTGCAGCCGCTTGATGCGCTCACCGGGGCTGATGACATCGGTGAGGCGGATGCCGAACTTTTCGTTCACCATCACCACCTCGCCATGGGCAATCAGGGTGCCGTTGACCAGGACATCCAGGGGCTCGCCCGCCAGCCGGTCCAGCTCGATCACCGAGCCCTGGTTCAATTGCAACAGATTACGAATGGGGATCTGGGTATTCCCCACCTCCATGGAGATGGTGACCGGGATGTCGAGAATCACATCCAGGTCCGGGGCGCCGGCGCCCTGGGCGCCCGACGAGCCCGTGAACTCCTCCATCGGCGCGGTGCGCACATCATCGTCGCTGCCGCCGTCTTCCCCCGCTTCCGCCATCGCCGCGGCCCAGTCGTCCTCTCCAACGCTGTCGCCGTCACCGGACTCTTCCATGGCCGCTTCCCATTCCGCCGCGAGTTTTTCGTCCTCGCTCATGTCCTGCCCGTCTTTCTTGTTTTCGTCAGCCATGTCGACCCACCTTCAGTTGTTTCTTGACCTTCGGCAGTGCTGCCTTGTCGTGTATCCGTAGCGCGAGCTTTCCGTCGCGGGTGCCCAACGTCGCCTTGTAGATCGGGATGCCGTTGGCGGTGACCGTCAGGAACTCGGGAACCTCCACCGGAATGATGTCGCCCGCCTTGAACTGCGCCACTTCCCGCAGGGACACCCGGCGCCGGCACACGTCCGCGTTGATGGGGACGTTCACGTCTTTGATGTCTTCCTGCAGCGCGTTGACCCAGCGCTCGTCCACGTCGTCGATGTCGCTCTGAACGCCCGCGTCGAGCACGTCCCGGATCGGTTCGATCATGGAATACGGCAGGGCGAAGTGCAGCTCACCGCCGC
The DNA here is from genome assembly GCF_037080155.1 of Marinobacter sp. C2H3. Classification (NCBI taxonomy): domain Bacteria; kingdom Pseudomonadati; phylum Pseudomonadota; class Gammaproteobacteria; order Pseudomonadales; family Marinobacteraceae; genus Marinobacter; species Marinobacter sp. C2H3. The sequence continues at coordinate 568,018 of NZ_JBBBNZ010000002.1, forward strand.
CGCCGTCCAGCTCGATGTGGAACGTGCTGATCACCACCACTTCGCTCGGGCTCACGATGTTGGCCATGGCCGGGTTGACCTCGGAGCTGAGGTACTCGAAATCGACCTTGAGCACCGCGTGCCAGGCCTCGGCCATGTCGTGGAACACCTGGTTCAACACCATCTGGACGATGCGGGTCTCGGTGGGGGTGAACTCACGGCCTTCGATCTTGGCGTGGCGGCCTTCGCCACCGAAAAAGTTGTCCACCAGCTTGAACACCAGCTTGGCGTCCAGAACGAACAGCGAGGTGCCCCGCAGGGGCCGGACCTTGCACAGGTTGAGACTGGTGGGCACATACAGGGTGTGAACGTATTCGCCGAACTTCATGATCTGGACGCCGCCGGTGGAAACGTCGGCGTTGCGGCGGAGAAGGTTGAACAGGCTGATACGGGTATACCGGGCGAACCGTTCGTTGATCATCTCCAGGGTGGGCATGCGGCCGCGAACGATACGGTCCTGGCTCGCCAGATCGTAGTTCTTGACCCCGGTGTCATCGGATTCCTCATAGGTATCGATGTCGCCGTCGTCCACCCCGTGGAGCAGCGCATCGATTTCGTCCTGTGACAGCAAGTCCTGCATAGGTTTTCCCGCCCCGTGACTGGGTAGCTACTGCACCACGAAATTTCGGAACAGCACGGCGTCCACATCGGGCTCGCCTTCCTGCTCCAGGGTCTTGTTGACCGTTGCCAGCATGGCATCCACCAGGCCCTGCCGGCCATCCGGCGTTTGCAGGGTCATGAAATCACTGCCCGAGAGCGTCGTCACCAGCCGGCTGCGGATCAGCGGCAGGTGCAGTTTGGCTGCCTCAATCGCCTTGGGATCGGTGGCCTGCAACGACACGAACACCTGGGCGTAATGCTGGCTGCCGTTTGCCTGCACGGTGGTAATCAGCGGTTTTTCAATGTCCACGTAGGAGGCCGGCACGAACGCCGGTTCTTCACTGGCCGTCTCGGCGTGGTCATCGGACCCGGGCAGGCCGCCGCCGAGGAACCAGACGGTGCCGGCCACCGACAGGCCGATGGCCAGGAGCACGCCCAGCACAACCAGCAGAATCAGTTTCAGTTTGCCTTTTTTGGCAGGCGCCCCCTGCGGAGCGTTGTTGTCAGCCATAGTCGTCGCTTTGCCAGAAATCCGTCGGTGACGGCCCGATTCCGGGTCGCTACAGAACTGAATGCAAAGGGCGGGCCATGAATCATGGAACCCGCCCCGTGAACCCGCAGTTTAGCGTCGCCGAAGTCGATGGGCAAAGCCCTCTTTCGACCGTTCAGGCAACCCTTCAGGCAAAAACGTCAACTTCGCCCTTCCAGCTCAGATCCAGCTGGCCACCCGCTGTCTCGTCGCCATCGGTGGCGGCATCCGCCAGTCCCGGGCCCGAGGCGGTGCCACTGCCCTGCCCGTCACCGCCCTGCTCACGGCCGGCCTGCTGGCCGGGCTGGTCAGACACATCAAACTGCGCCAGTGACAACCCCTGATCGGACAGCATGTCACGGAGACGGTGGGCGCTTCCTTCCAACTGATCCCGAACCACGGGGTTGGCCGTGTGCACGGTGATGGTGGCCTGGTCGTTGTGCATCCGCACCTTGACGTCCATCGGGCCCATGTCCGGCGGCGTCAGGTGAATTTCCGCGGTAGACAGGTTCTTGGCGGTGAGCCAACTCAGCTTGCCCATCACCTTATCGCCCCAGTCGGCCTGTCCGACGGGCACATCCACGCTGGTGGCGTAGCTACGAAGCGGCGTTGCCTGCGCCGCCGGGGCATCCGTGCGGGCCTGGAGCGGGGTGGCGCTCTGGGCCTGGCCATTCAGGGTCTGGCCCGCCAGCTCCAGCGCGCCCTGGAAACGCAGACCGCCGGTCAGCGCACCGCGATCCCCGGGCTCTTTGCCGTCACCGGCCAGCACAGCGCCAAGCAGGGGCCCAAGGCCCATGCCGGCCGCCGTTCCGCCTTTGCCCTGCACTGCCAGGCCCGCCGGGCCACCGACCAGGCCGGCCAGCCCCGGCAGAGTGGCGGCGGCAAACGTGCCACCCGCCGCTGGCACCGGCCCGGCGCTGCCCGGAGCGCCCTGGACCGGAGTTGCGGCCGGCGCTGCCGGTTTCAGCAGTGCCCGCAGGTCTGCAAAAGTAATGCTGACGGCGCCTTCAACATCGGTCTGCTCCGCATCGTCAGGCGCCGCTGAAGGATTGGCTGCCGTCGCCTCGGATTCATCCGCCTTATCGGCCTTCCCCGGCTTGCCCGGTTGTCCGTCGGCGTCTGATGGGGTGTTAGCGGCGGTGTCGGCCTTGGTGTCGTCAGCGGACGCCGGCGGTTCAGCCACATCCTTGCACGACTTGTCGTCTGCCTGTTTCGCCTGCCGACGCTCCTGAGCCTGGTCCGCCTGCTGGCGCCGATCGTCGAGATGGGCCTGGTGCTGCCGGGCATCCTGTTGCCGGTTTTCCTGTTGCCGGGCTTCGAGCCGGGAGGTCTGTTGGCGGCTTTCCTGCTGACGTGCCTCCTGCTGCCTGGCCTCAAGGCGCTGCTGTTCGGCGCGGGACACGACGTCAAACCGGCTGTCCTGATCCGGTGTCCGATGGACGTCGGCGGGGGACCCGGCTCGTGGGGCCGGACGCTTGTCAGAGGCCTGATCGGGCATCAGGACCTGGGGTAGAACCGATGATGGCATGGCAACCTCTTGCCGCTTTTTGCGCGCACTGGCGTGAAAATCCGGGTGTCACGTCAGCTTTGCAAAACCGGTGCCAGGCCATAAGGCCGGGAACGGCGTCAGCGGGCCATGAGGGTTTCCAGTTCGGCCACCACAATGGCAAATTCAGCGTCAATCCCGTCGATGCGGTCGGCAGCGCCAGAGAGTTCGCCGGCTTTTCCGGCCCGTTCCAACGCCAGGCACAGAGCACCCAGCTTTGGCGCCCCGATGTTGATGCTGCTGCCCTTGAACGAATGCGCCGCTTTGGCCAGGGCATCGGCGTCTGCATCGGCCAGGGCCTGGCGAAGGGTATGAATGCGCTCTCTGGAATCGGTCACAAAGGTGCGTATCAGAAGCTCGAACTCGTCTTCCATAACGTCCTGGAGTTCGGCGAGGGCGTCGTTGTCCAGGTGGTCGGCGTCGGATTCAGGTGTGCTTCCAGTCATACACAATCTCCACGCGATTGCCGTTCTGGTGAAAAGACAGGTCAGTGGTCAATCGTTTCAGCAGCAGCAGCCCGCGCCCGGCGTAGGCGGGCTCGCTGACGCGGCCGTCATCACTCAGGCTGCCAAGAACCGCGGCGACGTCGAAGCCCTCGCCACTGTCCTCGCAGGCAATCCTGAGCCGGCCGCCCTGCGCCGTGCCTTCATGCTGGAGCGCAAACCGCACCCGGTGGTTACCCACGCTTTGAAGCCGGCGCTGTCGCTCAGCGTAGTAATGGCCGAAGCCATCCGGATTGCGCTTCCAATGAGAGGGCAGCCCCAGTATGCCGTGTTCCAGCGCGTTGTTGTACATTTCCGAGAGCAGCGTATAGATCTCGCCGCTGGAGGGCCTTAATCCCGGGACTTCCAGGCACAGGTGCAGCAGCAGCGGCAGCGGGTTGAAATCCGCCAGGCTCTGGCCCTGCAATTCGTATTCACAGCGCCAGTCCAGGGGCCCGGTCAGGGCCGACGGCCCCACCGTATCCGCCAGGCCCCGCGTCCAACCGGCGTCGTCGGTGACGTCCAGGGCAAACAGGGTCAGATCATCGGACGACGCCGCATCCGCGCTGAATCCGCTCGCCGCCGCCAGGAGTCGTTCGAACGGAGGTCCCTCTTTGTCAGCCAGGGCCTCGCGCACACCAGCCTCCCCGAAAACGTTCCCCGCGTCATCCACGCAATCCAGCACGCCGTCGGTCATCAGCAGTACCTGATCGCCCGGGCGCACTCGCAGGGCCTCCATCTCACCGTCAAAGCGGTCCGCGGGCAGAATACCCAGCGGCAGGAACCGGGAGCGGATCGGCTGCGGCGTCCGACCACCACCGAGCACCCAGCCGTCCGGCAAGCCCCCGTTCCAGGCCCGCACCTGGCCAGCCTTGAAGTCCACCTCAATCATGGCGCCGCAACAGAAGCGCCCGGTCGGCAGAATACGGCACAGCTTCTGGTTCATTTCCCGCAGGATCTCGGCGCCGCCGAATCCCTTGCCGGCCATGCCATAGAATATTTCCGCCACCGGCATGGCGCCAATGGCCGCCGGCAGGCCGTGGCCGGTGAAATCGCCGAGGAACACCACCAGCCCGCCGTCGGGCCGGGGCGTGGCGAACAGGACATCGCCGTTGAAAATCGACTGGGGCGAGGCGTGGTAGTGAATGTTCGGCGCGTCCAGGCAGCCAGAGTGGGCGACGTTGTCGAACACTTGCTTGGCCACCGCCTGCTCGTCCACCAGCTGCTGGTTACGGGCGTGGATCAGATCCCGCTGCTCGGAGAGGGTGTCGTGCATCCGCTGCATCCGGCGGAAGGCGTTCAGCTTGGCGTCAATGATCACCCGGTTGTAAGGCTTGGTGAGGAAGTCGTCGCCGCCAGCGTCAAGGCAGCGAGCCAGGTCGGCGGCATCGGTCAGGGACGTGAGAAAAATCAGCGGCACGAGGCGCTCGCCCGCCAGTGCTCGCATCCGCCGAGCCGCCTCCATGCCATCCATCCGCGGCATCAGGGCGTCCAGCAGCACAATATCCGGGGTGGTCTCCTGAAACGCCGCCACGGCGGCAACGCCGTCCGCCGCCTCAATCACCTCGTGCCCGAGCCGTATCAGCATGCGGCGCAGGATGCTGCGATCCGAGGTGCTGTCCTCGGCAATCAGAATCCGCAGAGGGGGCAAGCTCACTGGATGGCAAACAGCTGTTCAAAGTTGGAAATGGACAGGATCCGACGCACGTCCCGGTTGCAGTTTTCGATGGAGATGCGCGCACTGTCGCCACCGGCGTAGTCCCGGAGTAACAGCAACATGCCCAGGGCAGAACTGTCCAGGTAGGTGGCGTCGGCCAGATCAATCCGGTAACGGGTCACGCCGGCATTACCCTGCTCGTAGGCGTCCCGGAACGCCTGATGGGTGCTGAAATCAAAGCGGCCTTCGATGCAGATAACCAGGGTGTCACCGTCATCGGTCACGCGGGTTTCAATCGCCATGGGGTATACCTCCGGGGGTCCGAGCTTTCCTGCTCCCTGAAGGATAGACCAGCCTGTAAAATTTGCCGGCCGCAGGGCAGGCATCCGGCGCTCAATCCCCGTTGGCGACCAATGACGTGTTACCGTCGGCGTCGCGCAAACGCGCGGCCGGCAGCTTCGTCCGCCAGCTTCTGCTCCCGGGCCGACTGTTCCTGGTCTTCCTGGCGGCGGCAGGTGTCGATGTAGTTCTCCATGCCGCGGCGCCGCTCCCAGGCCGCCCGCCAGGCGTCCCGACGGCTGTCAAAAACACGGCGCACCTGGGCCAACTGCTGTTCCTGCTGACGGATCACCTGGTCGAGCTGTGCCGAGAACGCCTGCCAAGCCTGCAGACGGGTGACCGCGACGGGGCCCTGACGGCCGGCCCGCATCTGTTCGCGGTATTCGGCCTGATAGCGGTTCAGTTCCTCCAGCCGGGCCTGCTGATCATCCACCTGACGCCGGGCCTCGGCCATCTGTTCAAGGGCCTCCTGCTCCCGGCGTTCCTCCACCGCGAGCACCACTTTCAGGCGCTCGGACCGGCGCATCAGCGGCTATCCTGGCGCGGGTTGGGTACGGCGTCCCGGCGGCGCTCCGGGGACCGGCGCTCGGGCACCACCGCCAGCAACTGCTCCACGCTGTCGCCCATAGGCGCCCGTTCGTTCAGGCCCTGCTGAAGAAACTGGCGCATGTCGGGCATGTGCTGGATGGCGAAGTCGGTTTCCGCATCCGAACCCTTTACGTAGGCGCCCACGCTGATCAGGTCCCGAGCCTGCTGGTAACGGGAATACACCTGCTTGAAGCGCTGCGCCCGGGAAAAATGCTCGGCATCCGCGACCTGTGGCATCACCCGGCTGACCGAGGCCTCCACGTCGATGGCCGGATAATGCCCCTCTTCGGCCAGGCGCCTGGACAGGACAATGTGGCCGTCCAGGATCGCCCGGGCCGCGTCGGCGATGGGGTCCTGCTGGTCATCCCCCTCGGTCAGCACCGTGTAGAACGCCGTAATGGAGCCACCGCCGGGGCGGCCGTTGCCCGTTCGTTCCACCAGTTGGGGCAGCTTGGCAAACACCGAGGGCGGGTAGCCCTTGGTGGCCGGAGGTTCGCCTACGGCCAGGGCGATCTCCCGCTGGGCCTGGGCGTAGCGGGTCAGGGAATCCATCAGCAGCAGTACCCGCTTGCCCTGGTCCCGGTAATACTCGGCAATGCGGGTGGTGAGCATCGCGGCCCGCAGGCGCATCAGGGGGGAATCGTCCGCCGGCGAGGCCACCACCACGGAACGGGCAAGCCCTTCGTCACCGAGGATATCCTCAATGAACTCCTTCACCTCACGGCCCCGCTCGCCCACCAGGCCAACCACGGTGATGTCGGCGTCGGTGAACCGGGTCATCATGCCCAGCAACATACTCTTGCCCACGCCGCTGCCCGCGAACAGGCCCAGGCGCTGGCCCTGGCCAACGGTCAGCAAGGCGTTGATGGCGCGGATGCCCACGTCCAATGGCTGGCGGACCGGGGCGCGGTTCAGGGGGTTGATGATGTCGCCGGTGAGCGGCACCCGGGCTTCCGCCTGCAGCGGGCCACGACCGTCGAGGGGTTCACCACTGCCGTTGAGCACCCGGCCAAGCATGTGTGGCCCCACCGGCACCCGACTGGCGGCGGACAGGGGCACCACCCGGGCACCGGGGCGCAAACCGTCAATGGCGGTGAGCGGCATCAGGTAGACGCGCTCGTCCTCGAACCCCACCACCTCGGCTTCCACGCTGTTGCTGCCCTGCCCCTGGATTTCACAGCGGTCGCCCACCACCATGGGACAACCCACGCACTCGAGGGTCAGGCCGACCATGCGGGTCAGGCGACCAGAAAGCTCCGGCGCCGGATCAGCGTCGATTGCCGAGGCTAGCCGCCCCAGGCGCTCAGCCAGGGGGCTGGTCATCGCCGTTGTCCCTGTCTTCGGTGTCGAAGGTTCTGTCGTCGGCTCTGTCGATCGGGCTCTCGGCGGGCGCTTCCGCAAGCAAATCCCGATGAAAATCGCTGAGGGTGGTGGCCGCACCTTCTCCGACGTCACCAGGTTCGGCGCTCAGGGTATCGTCCAGCATCCGCTGGATGACTTTCTGGAAGCGTTTTTCCACGGTGTAATCCACCAGGCTGTGGCGGGATTCGACCCGGCAGCCGCCGGGGAGCAGGCTATCGTCCTCCACCACCGTGGCGGCGGATTCCAGACGGTCAGCCACTTCCCGCACCGGCTCGAGATCGTCCGGATGAACGTGGATGCGTACCGCCTCGGCGGTGGACGGCAACGCCGCCAGAGCTTTGCGGACGACATCCCGGATCTGGCTGCTGTCGATGGTGAGCTCCCGGAACAGCACGGCTCGGGCCAGTGAGGCGGTCAGGTGCACCAGCGCGGCTTCCAGCTCGTCCCGATGCCGAGCCACCGGATGCACCAGTTCCCCCATCATCGCCTCAAGGCGTTCGAGGGTCGCGTCGACCCGCTCCCGGGTGTCGGCCTCGCCCCGGGCCTGGCCCTCAGCACGGCCTTCCTCCTGCCCGGCGGCCAGCCCTTCCTGGTGGCCCTGCTGATACCCTTCCGCGTGGCCCTCGCGGTAGCCGGCTTCCCGGCCCTCCTGAAACCCATCTTCCCGGGCCGCCTGGCGAATCTCGTTCAGGTCAGCGGCGGTCAGCGGACGCACATCCCGCTCTTCCTCCCGGGGACGCTCGTTGCCGTCGGCGTCAAGCAGGGGCAGCTCCCAGCGTTCGTACGCGGTCAGCTGCTCCTTGGGAATGCGTTGCGGGATCTTGGGGGAGTTGCTCATTACATCATTTCTTCGCCGGCACCGCTGAGGGTGATTTCACCGGCCTCGGCCATGCGGCGGGCAATGGTGATGATATCCTTCTGGGCGGCCTCGACTTCGCTGACCCGCACCGGGCCCTTCGCTTCGAGGTCATCCTGAAGCAGCTCGCCCGCCCGCTTGGACATGTTCTTGAAGATCTTGTCCTTGACGCCATCCTCGGCGCCCTTGAGGGCCACCACCAACACTTCGGAGGAGACTTCCCGAAGCAGCGCCTGGATGCCCCGGTCGTCCACTTCCCGGAGATTATCGAAGACAAACATGAGGTCTTCGATGGTGGACGCCAGATCCGGGTCCATGTCCTTGATGGAGTCCATCAGACCGCCCTCGATGGAGCGGTCCATGAAGTTCATGATGTCCGCCGCCCGCTTGACGCCGCCAATGCGGCTGGTCTGGGAAGCGGCGCCGCCGGAGAACTGCTTCTCCAGGATGTCGTTCAGTTCCTGCAGGGCCTGGGGCTGGATGCTCTCCAGTGAGGCGACCCGCATCATGACGTCGAGGCGAACCTTTTCATCCAGGGTAGCCAGGATTTCCGCGGCCTGGTCCGGATCGAGATAGGAAATGACGATGGCCTGAATCTGCGGGTGCTCGTAGCGGATGATGTCACCCACCGCCCTGGGTTCCATCCACTTGAGGGTGTCCAGGCCGGTAGTGTTGCCCCCGATCAGGATGCGGTCGATCAGGCTGGCGGCTTTGTCGTCCCCCAGGGCCTGAGTGAGCATGGCGCGGATGTAGTCGTCGTTGCCCACGCCCAGGCCGGTCTGGCCGCCAACAGCGTCGACGAACTGGTCGAGCACGAAGGTGACTTCGTCTTTGGTGACGTCCTTCATCTGGGCCATGGCCACGCCGACCCGCTGCACTTCCTTCGGGCCCATGTGCTTGAGCACCTGGGCGGCGTCCGCCTCCCCAAGGGACATAAGCAGGATCGCAGCCTGTTCAACGCGGGGAATCTTGCGCTGGAGCTTTTTCGGGGCTTCGCCCCCGGGAGCGGCTTGGTCAGTCATCGACGTTCACCCATTGGCGCATGACCTGGGCGACCCGGGCCGGGTCCTCCGCAATCAGGCCTTTCAATGCATTCAACTGCCTATCATAGCTGTCCGTAGCGCCCGGCAAAAGCAGTTCATCCCCGGACGACATGGCCTCTCGCAGGGCGCTGTCGCTGCCCAGGCTGGCGAGGTCGTCGCCATCACCCATGCCATCGGATTCCGCGCTACGGCGACCGCCGCCGGACAGCGTCTTGAGGGTGGGCCGCAGCAGGCCCAGCACCAGAATCAGGATCACCAGGCCGGCCAGTACCTGCTTCATCAGGTCCCAGAACCACGGCTGCTCCCAGAACGCGGGCGCGTCCACCGCCACTTCGGTTTCCGGCGCAAACGCGGTGTTCATGACGGTAACGCTGTCGCCCCGGGCCGCGGAATACCCCACGGCGTCCCGGACCAGCATGTTCAGGCGCTGCAGTTCCTGTTCCGGCCACGGCTGGTAGCTCACGGCGCCGGTATTCGGGTCGACCACTTTCATGTCGTCCACCGCCAGCGCCACGGTCACCCGCTTGACGGCGCCCCATTCGCCCCGTCGATAGCTTACCGTGCGGTCAATCTCATAGTTGCGGGTCGCCTCCCGGCGCTCATTCACCGGTGTCTGAGGGGTTTGGGCCTGGCCATTCTGGCCGGCCTGCTGTCCCTGGGCGTTCTGCTGGCCAGTGTTTGCGTTGGTCTGCTGGGGTACCGTTGCGTTGCCCGGCGGCTGGTTGGAGAGCGCGCCGGGGATACCCTGGGCGCCGCCGCTGCCGCTGTTCCGCTCGGTGAGCTCGCGCTCGCTGCGGATAGCCTGCTGATCCGGGTTGAACAGTTCCTGGGCCTGCTCGTTGGCGGCAAAATCCAGGTCTGCCGAGACTTCGGTCCGGAAGCGGCCGTCGCCCACGATGGGCCCGATCAGCGATGCCACCCTCTGGCTCAGGCGCTCCTCGACCTTCCGGGTATAGTCGTATTGGTCTTTCAACTGGTCACCCGCACTGTGGCTGTCTTCGCCGGTGAGCAGATTGCCGTTCTGATCCACAACGGTGACGCCGTCCTTGTTCATCATCGGGACGCTGCCGGCCACCAGGTTCACGACGGCGGCAATCTGCTCGTCTCCCAGACGCCGGCCGGCAAACACATCGAGAAACACGGACGCAGACGGCGCTCGGGCGTCCCGGATGAATACCGAACGTTCCGGAATGGCCAGGTGCACCCGGGCGCTGCGAACACCGCGCATTGCACCGATGGTGCGGGCCAGTTCGCCTTCCAGGCTGCGACGGTAGCTGATGGTTTCCATGAACTGGGAGGTGCCCAGGCCCTGCTCCTGGTCCAACAGCTCGTAGCCCAGGGCCTTCTGGTCCGTAACCCCTTCCGCCGCCAGCTTCAGCCGGGCCTCGTAAACCTGATCCGAGGGCACCAGCAGCGCGCTGGTTCGGGGGTCCATTTTGTAGTCGATACCAGCCTTATCGAGAATCGTGGTGACGTCCTGCGGGTTGTAGGACGACAGGTCACCCACCACCGGCTGATAGTTGGGTTCCTGGGCCCAGAGCACCACCGCAACGCCCAGGGCGACGCTGGCCGCGAGGCCCACCATGAGGCCCACCTGGCGCAGCAGGTGCAGGCGACCAAACCCCGCAAGCAGCGCGCTACGGCTTTCCGGCGCCTCGTTGTCGAGGGCTGCGGGGGCATTGGTCTGGTTGGCTTCCGCCGGTACGCTGGCCATGTCGTGGCTCCGTTATCAGATCGGCATGTTCATGATGTCTTCGTACGCCTTGACCACCCGGTTGCGAACCTGGGTCAGGGCTTCGAAGGAAACCGAGGATTTCTGCGAGGCAATCATCACCCGGGTGATGTCCACGCTTGGATCGCCCATTTCATAGGCGGTCCGCAGCTCACTGGCGTTGTTCTGGAGATCGTTGACGTGGTTCACGGCGCGCCCGAGGAGATCACCAAAACTCGGCGTTTCCTGGGTTTCCTGGGCCTGCCGGGGGCGGTCGATCCGTCCCGGGGCCATGCTGTCCTGCTCAATGCGCTGATTCTGCACCATCTGGGACCGCAGGTTGCGGATTTCGGACAACACGCTGTTGATGTCGGCTCGCTGTACCATGATCTCTCCTCGCCCTGTCTTGCCGGCGCCCTGTCGCGCTCCGGGCCGTCTGGGTGAGCAAAAGCAAAACTCAGGCCAGGCTGATTTTTACCAAAGATTTCATGTGATTAATGAAGAGCTCATGGGCGACACGCGCAGGCGCAACGGTTTTTTGACAAGGGCAACGGTTCAACACTTCAAACGGCGGGCATAAAAAAAGGCACCCTATGGGTGCCTTGAAAAGGAGTAGAATCGAAATGCCTCACGCCATCGCGAGTTCGGCGTCAAGATCGATCCCGGCGTCGCGCATCTGAGCCAGCTTGTATCGAAGGGTCCGAGGGCTGATGCCCAGCTGTTCAGCCGCGCGATTGCGACGTCCGCGCTCTCTCTTCAACGTCTGGATAATAATACGGAACTCCTGCTGTTTCAGATCATCACCCAGAGAAGCGGCCAGCGCCTGGACTTCTTCCGGGGTCTCTGGCACCAGGAAATCCGCCTCCCCGGCTTCCGATACGGCGGCATCCAATGGCACCGACGGTGCTGGCGGCGCCATGGACGGCAGGCCCGCTGGCGCGACCACCGGCTCCCGTCCGGAAATGCCCAGCTCCAGGCACAGGTCGCCGGCGTGAATCACGTTACCCTGGTGCAGCACCAGAGCCCGCTGAATCGCGTTATCCAGTTCCCGGACGTTGCCCGGCCAACGATGAGTGGTCAGGGCCTGGCGGGCATCCGGCGCAAACGTAATGCCCGCCAGCTTCATTTTCTGGCAGTGCTTGCGCAGCAGGAACTGCGCCAGAGGCAGGACGTCCAGGGGTCGCTCGCGGAGGGGCTGCCAGTGCATCGGGAACACCGTGAGTCGATAGTACAGGTCCTCCCGGAACTTGCCTTCCCGGACGTAATCCGCCAGGTCCCGGTTGGTGGTGGCCACCACCCGGACGTCCAGGGAAATGGTCTTGCGACCACCGACCCGCTCGACTTCGCGCTCCTGCAACACCCTTAGCAGTTTTGATTGCAGGCCCAACTCCATTTCGGAAATCTCGTCCAGCAGCAATGTGCCGCCGTTGGCTTGCTCAAACTTGCCGGGGGCGGAGGCCACGGCGCCGGTGAACGCGCCCTTCTCGTGGCCAAACAGGATGGCTTCGAGCATATTCTCGGGAATCGCCGCACAGTTGATGGCCACAAAAGGCTGGCCGGCGCGGGGCGACTGCTGGTGTATGTAACGGGCCAGCACCTCTTTGCCGGTGCCGCTCTCTCCGGAGATCATCACCGTGGAATCGGACTGGGCGACTTTGCTGGCCAATTGAAACAGGCGCTTGCTGATCGGGTCTTCCGCCACCGGCTGATCGCCGGATTTGGGCTTGCTGCCCCCCACTACCCGGGAAACCGCGTCCACCAGAACCTGGGGCTCAAACGGTTTGACCAGATAATCGATGGCCCCGGCCTGCATGGCCGACACGGCATGGCTGATCTGGCCGTAGGCGGTGATCAGCATCATCGGGAGCCCCGGGTAACTGCGCTGCACCTCGTCAAGTAGCTCATGCCCGGACATACCGGGCATGTTAACGTCGCTGACCACCAAGTCCACGGGCGCTTCCGCCAGCCGCGCCAGCGCCTGCGCCCCGTTCTCCGCTTCGCGAACGCGAAAGCGCGCCAGCTCCAGCGTCGTCACCAGCGCCTCGCGAAGATCGTGGTCGTCTTCAACTATCAGAATCTGGGCCTTCGCCATGGATGCCTCCGATCAGCTCTGTCGGTTCAACAGGGGCAGGCGCAGCGTGGCCACGGCCCCGCCTTCCTGCCCCGCTGCAATGGAAAACTGCCCCTGATGGGCCTTGGTCACCGCCTGCACCACCGCCAGGCCAAGCCCCGTGCCGTGGGACTTCGTGGTGTAGAAGGCTTCCATCAGGCGGGCGGCGTCTGCCTGGGCAAAGCCAGGGCCGTTATCACGAACCTGCACCTGCAGCTCGCCGGCCTGGCCGGCAACGGCAACCGACACATTGGTGGCGCCGGCCTCCAGACTGTTGTTGATGAGATTCATGAAGGCGCCCACCAGCGCCTCCCGGTTGCACATCAGAGTGGCCCCCGCCGATAGCTGGCTCTCCAGACTGACGGACACCCCCGTCGCCAGACGCAGGCCTTCAACCGCGGCACGCAGTGCGGTTACCAGAGCCTCGGCGGGCAGGGCTTCGGCCAGACGGGTCTCGCCCCGGGCAAAGATCAGCATGTCCCGAACCTGCTGCTCCAGATGCGTCAGCCGGGACATCAGGCGGGCTGCACAGCGCTGGCGCATTTCCTCGTCCAGGGTCGGCTCACTGAGGTGGCCACCGTAGAGAATGGCGGCCGACAGCGGCGTGCGGATCTGGTGGGCCAGGGAGGCCACCATGCGACCCATCTCGGACAACCGTTGGGCATGGGCAAGCTGGGACTGAAGCTGGCGGGTCTCGGTGAGATCGGTCAGCAGAATCAGCTGTCCAGGCTGGTTTTCCATGGTGCGGATCTCAATGGACACCCGGCGTCCGTCTTTCAGGGATACCTCGTGGCCATCGTCCCGCCGGGGCGCAAAGCAGCGGTGGATGACGTCCACCCAGCGTTCACCCTCGAGTGGCTCACCCAACAGCAAGACCGCCGCCGGATTGCTCTGGCTGACCACACCCTGGCTGTCCAGCACCACCACCCCGGCGGGCAGCGCCGTGAGCAGTGTGGACAGGCGATCCGCCAGCCGCTCCTTTTCCTCAAGCTCCTGCTGACGTTGCTGGGATTCCAGGTTGAGTTTGCCGGACAGCTGGTTCACCCGGGATTCGAGGGTCCGGTAGGAGTCCGTTATCTGCTGGGACATCTGGTTGAACAGACGGAGGGCGGAATCCACGGCTTCATCGTCGTGCTCCGGAAACAGCGCGGTCACCTTGTGATTCGCGTCGGCCGCGGCATTTGCCTTGGCGGCCAGAACGTATTGTGGCTGACTCATCCCTCACTCTCCTGACGCCCCGGGACTCCGGGTGGTTGGGTCATTCGTGTGGATGAGCTAAAGCGAGGTTTATGCCAAGTCCCGTTTTTGTATGTATTTCAATACATAACGGGAACCAGCCGCGGACAGGTGACGGAATTCCGTCGGACGGGATCGGGCGCCCGGGGCGCCCTCAGGACTCCTCGGTCTCTTCCCGGAGACCGTACTTGCGCACTTTTTCCACCAGGGTGGTGCGCCGGATACGCAGCTTCTCAGCGGCCCTGGCCACGACGCCGCCGGCTTCATCGAGGGCCTGCTGGATAAGTTGACGCTCCAGATTGGCCAGGTAATCCTTCAGGTCAAGGCCATTGACCGGCAGCAGCGCCGGCGCGTCCAGGCCCACCAGCCCGGGCACCATGGAGGGCATGCCGGAATCCTCAACCGAGCGGTTCTCGTCCAGATCGTCCACGTAACGGAACTTCTTCGGCAACTCCTGCACGCCAATCACGCCATAGGGGTGCATGATCGCCAGACGCTCCACCAGGTTCGCAAGCTCCCGAACATTGCCAGGCCAGTCGTGACGGCACAGGCTCATGATGGCTGCGGAGTTCAGGCGCAGGGAGCCCCGCTTTTCCTTTTCCATGCGGGCAATGAGCTCGTTGATCAGGAGCGGGATGTCCTCCACCCGCTCCCGCAACGCCGGCATCTCTATGGGAAAGACGTTCAGGCGGTAGTACAGGTCTTCCCGGAAATTGCCCGATTCAATCATCGTTTCCAGGTTCTTGTGGGTCGCCGCGATGATCCGGACATCGGCGGTCTGTGTCCGGTTGCTGCCCACCCGCTCGAAGGTTCGCTCCTGCAGCACCCGAAGGATCTTCACCTGCATGTTCAGGGGCATATCCCCGATTTCATCCAGGAACAGGGTGCCGCCTTCGGCCATTTCGAAACGCCCCACCCGGGCTGTAATCGCGCCGGTAAAGGCGCCCTTTTCGTGGCCGAACAGCTCGCTCTCCAGCAGCTCGGCGGGAATGGCGCCACAGTTGACGGGCACAAAGGGCTTGTCCCGGCGGGTGGAATGGTAGTGCAGGTTACGGGCAACCACTTCCTTGCCGGTGCCGGACTCGCCGGTAATCAGCACACTGACGTCTTTGTCCGCCACCTGCTCCATTAGCTGGCGCACCTGCTGGACCTTGCGGCTGGTGCCCACCAGGCTGCGAAACAGCTGAACGCCGCGCTGTTGGGCTCGTCCCCGGGAGCGGTCAAACTGGTCCCGGTAGACCTGCGCGCGATAGAGGGAGTCAATAAACTTGGTGTAGTTGAGGGGCCAGTGCAGCCGGGCAATGACCCGGCGGCCGTGTTCTTCGGAGAGCCCGGCCAGCGACGGATCACCCACCAGCAGCACCGGAATACCGTCGCTGACGCCACACACTTGCGCCACCATGGCTTCGGCGCCGTCCTCTTCCCCATTCACGATAGCCACCGACAGCGTGGCGGCGTGCCCGGCGTCCTGTCCGGCGGCCTCCAGCAGCGACAACGCGTCGTCGCCGGCGACCACCTCTTCCTCACCGAGGAATTCGAGGATAGTCAACATGTCCCGGCGCCTGGCCTCATCCTGGCTCAACACCAGCACTTTGTTATTTTGAGACATTCTCGCGAATCTCTTGGGGAATTTGTGCGGTATTTAAGACGCTTGATCGCCGCGAGTCAATTTTATGACGCTACCGCGGCCGGTTCGACGAAATATCGTGGTAAGCCCGGGCAGCACTGCGATTGCGGTTCACGCCTTTCAGCGCCTGCTCGGCCTCCGCCCGGGCATCGGTGGCCTGTTCACTGGCCATGCCCACAAACCGCTGCAACTGTTCGAGGCGCTCGCGCACGACGGTAGCGTCCAGGTCGCCGGCGGCAAGGGCCGTCATGACGCCAGCGACCCGGGGCTGTACCTGGGCGTTCAACCGGGAGAGCGCGCTCCAGTCCTGTTCCACCAGAGCCTGATCAAGCTGCGCCAGCAGGGAATCAAGCTGGTCAAGGGGTGTCGTTTGCGGGGTCATTGCGGGCCTCCATCAACGTGCCTGGGGACATGATGGCAGGGGCTGGGCGGTGCGACAAGCGCGGACCACCCTGCCCCACAGCGAACGGCATGACCTATCGACGGGCCGCCCGGCGCGCAGCCGCCGCGGTGAATTCGTTGCGGCGGAATCCGGGGTTGAAATCGTAAGCCGGATAACCGTTGTCCAGACCATCGACGTAGTAGCGTCGGGCCTTCAGATCGTAGGTGGCCTCCAGGGTCGTCCAGAACACCGGCTCACCGTAGTAGGTGATGTTGTGGGCCTCAGACACCCGCCAGAGGTGGCCTTCGCTGTCGTAGGCTTCCGACGCCAGGATCTGCCAGCTGTCTTCATCCAGGTAGAACACCCGGCGGTGGTAGACGTGGCTGATGCCCGTCCGCAGCGTGGCTTCCACCACCCAGACCCGGTGCAGCTCGTATCGGGTCAGCGCCGGATTGAGGTGTCCGGGGCGCAGGATGTCCGCCGGCGTTACGCCCGCGTCATGCAGCTTGTAGGCATTGTATGGCACGTAGAGTTCACGCTTGCCCAGGAGCGTCCAGTCGTACTGGTTGGGCGCGCCGTTGTACATGTCCTTCTGATCGACCGTGCGCAGGGACGATGCGTTCGGCAGATCGGTCTCGTAAGCCAGGTTCGGCGACCGGCGCAAGCGGCGGGAGCCGGCGTCATACCGCCACGCCAAGCGGGGCGAACGAATCTGATCAAGGGTTTCATGCACCAGGGTGATGGTGCCGGCCAGATTGGACGGCGCCACAGTGTTGGTTTTCAGATAGAAGATCTTGTTGTCGATGTCCGCAAGGCGGGCGCCGGTCTTGCTGTAGGCGAAGAAATACTCGTAGTCGTTGACCACCGGATTGAAACTGCCATCCACCTGGGGCGTGGCCGACGCGCTGCGAAACGCCACTTCCTGGCCGCGGTACCTCAGGATATGGTTCCAGATCACCTCAAGGCCGTTTTTCGGAATCGGGAACGGGCTGGTCATAATGGTGTTGCGCACGCCGTTGCCGTTTTCCAACAGCTCGGCCTGAGTGGCGTTCTCCACCGATTTCTCATACACCGCCGGGGGGAAGGCGGCGGTACGGCGCGTCTGGTATACCGGCATCACGAAGTCCGGGCCGTAGGCCTCGAGCATGGCCGACTGGCCGTCCGTGAGGTGCGCCTTGTAGAGTGCTTGGTTGTCTTGGGTAATCACGAACAGTGGCTGATCCTTTGGGAACGGGTTCACCTCCACCTGCCCGGGTTGCCAGCCCGACGGTGGCTCACTCAGCCCGCCGTCCCAGGCCGGGATGCTGCCCGAGGCGTTACCCGCGCGCTCGGCGCCCACCGGCGTGAGGTCTTTCCCCAGCCGCGCCGCCTGTTCAGCGCTGACTTTTGCAAAAGCCGGAGCGGACGTGACGAGCCCTACCAGAATGGCGATGGCCAAGAACCGGATTCCCATGTGCGTTACCTCGCATTAGTTGATCGGCTGAGGCTTTTTGCCAGATTCAAACGCTTGTTTCAATCGATTGTTTGTATCTTTTTTTGACAAGCCCGGAGCGCCAGATCCGGAGGGGCAGAAATTAACGGAGGAATCGGTTATACTGAGCCGTTACGTGAACGGACATTGGTGAGCGCCGGGGCCATCCGCGCTGACCGGCCTTATCCTCTTGGCCTAACCCCTTGGAGTGTTGAGCCCATCATGAGCGATTCCTGGCATTCGTTGCTGTCGCAAAAGCTGGCCCTGGCACGGGCGCTGCTGATCCGCAGCAGCCAAGCCACCAGCCAGGTTGACGCGGATGCATCGGGGGCATTGGCAGGGGAAGCCTGCCGGCAAGGGGCAATCGAACTGATACTCAGGGCCCGACGGCTGCTACTGACCATGATTGCGCGCCTGTACCAGCAACGGCACGCCGAACCCGTCAGCCTGGATGAAATCAGGACGCTGACCGGAGATGGCAATCCGGACGTAGAACAGCTCGTAGAACTGGCCCGAACGCCAGGCAGCTGGTGGCATCACCTCGACCAGCTTGAACACGGCCAAAGCCACCCACCGGCCGCCCGAAAAACCGTGTCAGCGGATAACATCATTGCCGTTGCCCGGGAGACGGGCCCGGACCGTTCAGAGGCGGCACTGTTGGAGACACTCAAGGCGCTGAAAGCGTTCGCGGACGAGCTGAGTGAACGTCACGGTGAGTGGTGAGGCCGGTATCCGACACTTGCCACGCACGTCGAACCCGGCGTGGATGTGGGAACCGGCAAGAACGTATGTGAAATTTTCCCAGCACACAGGTTTACTGAATGTCACCCTCGTTTTATGAAATCGTACAACTGAGCAACGGCGACTACGCGCTCCGTCGGATTGATGACGACAGCGCTCCCCTGGTGAAAATCTCGTTTTCCGAAGAAGCCCGGGAAATGATGGAGGACCGGGACATCCAGGTCGCCAAGGCCATGATTGCCGCCGGCATCGAAGCCGTTGGCAATGTGACCCACGATATTGATTGGGAAGACGACGATCTCGACAGCTGGGACGCCGAACCGACCTACACCCTGCACTGAGTCAGCGCCGGCGGGGCGTCCGACGGCCGTTATCGCTGGCGAAGCACGACACCGTGGCTACGCCCTTCGGCGGAAGCCGCTTGAAGCGCTTTCAGCGTGGCCCGGCCCGGCCGATCGGTCCACAGCACCACGGCGTGGCAAGTTCCGGCCCTGAGCGCCCGCTCAGCCAGCTCTGTCGCCGGATGCTCGGCAGTTGATCGCAGAATCAGCAGCTCACCCGCCACAATCCCGTGCATCTTCTGCCATTTGCTGACCAGAGCCGCCGGTGGATCAATCCAGGCCAACCAGCGTTTCTCCTGATTTAGCTGGGTCAACATGGGCAACAGCAGCTGGAAGTTCTCTACCTGTCCGGCCGGGAGAATAATCTCCGTGACATTGCCCACTGCCTCATCGGCCCGCGCCGACTCCGTGCGCAGCACCGCCCGACGCCGGAGACTGCCTGGCTCCGCCGGGTGGGCCGAATGGGCCGGACTCGCTGGGAAACCCGCTGCCCTCACTTGAGGTTGGTACGCCAGATTCTGATTGAAGCTCAGCTGTTCCATATCTCACCCGCGTGCGTGCTGGATCGTTGACATCAGTGGAGTTCGGAGCGCCGGATAACGCCGACGCCCAACCCCTCAATGAACAGTTCCTGCTCCGACAGGTCCACTTCGATCGGGGCAAATTCCTCGTTCTCGGCAATCAGGTACACTTTCGTGCCCTCACGCCGGAAGCGTTTGACGGTGACCTCTTCGCCGACCCGTGCCACCACCACCTGACCGTTGTGAACGTCCTGGGTGCGATGCACCGCGAGCAGATCACCGTCGAGGATGCCGATGTCCTTCATGCTCATACCCCGAACCCGCAACAGATAGTCCGCGGACGGCGAGAAGAAATCCGCCTGAAGGGTGCAGTGGTCCTCAATGTGTTCCTGGGCGAGGATCGGGCTGCCAGCCGCCACCTGGCCGATGACCGGCAGACCAAGGTCGGGCTCCGCGTCCGGCAGGCGAATGCCCCGGCTGGCACCCGGCACCATCTCAATGGCGCCTTTGCGGGCCAGTGCCCGCAGGTGCTCTTCCGCCGCATTGGCGGACCGGAACCCCAGCTCGCTGGCGATTTCCGCCCGGGTCGGCGGATAACCGGTCTCGTCGATGTAACGCCGGATGATATCCAGCACCTGGGATTGCCTTGCGGTCAGTTTCATTCGCGTATCCTCGCCGTTGCGCTCGCAACCTGACTATTCAGCCGGCTCAACTTGCCTGTTTGTTTATACAGTATCTGGACTATATACAGTGTTTTATCCAGTGTAAAGGCAGCCCAACGATTTTGTCATTGAGCGGTCAGGCCGGCCGGAGACCGTCTGTGTTAAGGTGTGCGCTCAACGACCGCAAAGGAATCCTGACGATGGGAAGCACCGAGACACTGGCCATGCCCGATGTGCGGCGGACCACCCCGGGGCAAGACCGCTCCGGAGATGAGCGCCGCGTGGGCGTTGAGATTGAGCTGTCCGGCCTCAGCTACGAGGCGCTGGTCAACAAGGTGTCATCCCTGCTTGACGCCCCGGCCCATGAGACCGCCCGATACGTGTCCGAAGTTGACACAGACCTGGGCCCGTTTGTGATTGAGCTGGACTCTGATCCGATAAAGGAACTGGACCTGGCCGACGAGCGTCTGCCCCGCTCCCTGCGAGACCTTGGCAGCCAGGCCATGGATGTCATTGACGCCGCCGCGGAGAAGATCGTACCGCTTGAGGTGGTCAGCCCGCCGGTACCCCTCTCGCGCCTGCACGAAATCGAGGCCCTGGTGGACGAGCTCCACCTGGCCGGCGCCCAGGGTAGCCGGGAGGCCATCTATTTCGCGTTTGGCCTGCAGCTGAACCCCGAATTGCCGGACCTGAAGCCGGAGACCCTGGTTCGCTACCTGCAGGCCTTTGCCGGCCTGTACGATTGGCTCCGCCACCGGCACCAGTTGGACATCAGCCGCAAGTTCACCACCTACATCGAGCCCTGGGACAACGAGTACGTCGACCTGCTCATGGCCGACGATTACGCGCCGGACCAGGAGACCCTCATGCGGGACTATCTCCGGTTCAACCCCACCCGCAACCGCGCGCTTGATCTGTTGCCACTGTTTGCCCATCTGGACAGGCCGCTGCTGGAAACCTACGTTGAGGACCCGCGCATCAAGACCCGACCCACCCTGCACTACCGGCTGCCGGATTGCGACATTGGCAATCCCGACTGGCACTTTTCCACGGTCTGGAACGACTGGGTAATGCTCGAGCAGATCGCCAATCGGGCCGAACACCTGGCGGAACTGCGGGAAGCCTACCGGGGCAGCCGCGCGTTCAGCTTTCACAACCTGACCCACCGGTGGCGCGAAGAAGTGCAGAGCTGGCTGGATGCCCGTGGCTATGTCTGAACCCGGTTTCAACCCCCATGGGGTCACGATTGGCGTGAGCGTTCCCCGGCGTCGATCGATTGCCCACCGGCTGATTGGACTGGCACTGCGTCTGCAGGGGGCGCGCGTCCGTTACCTGCGGCCGGGGCCGGGTCGTAGCGTCGACGGGTTGGATGGCCTGGTCCTGGCCGGCGGTACCCACGTGCACCCGGCACGCTACGGGCAGCAGCCCACCGTCAAGGCAAACTATGACCTGTCCCGGGACACCACCGACCAGCAACTGCTGGAGGCCGCCAGCAGCCAGTGCCTGCCGGTACTGGGGATTTGCCGGGGCGCCCAGTTTGTTAACGTCTTCCGCGGTGGCAGCCTGTGCCAGAACGTCACACCGCTTCGGGTAAACACGCGCCACAGGCCCTTGCTGTTGCCACTGCAGACCGTCCGCGTGGTCACCGACAGCCGGCTGGGAAGGATTCTGGATGCCCCCGTCATTGGGGCCAACCGCATTCACAGCCAGGCCATCAAGCGACTCGGCGGCGCCCTGCGGGTGGTGGCCGTCGACAACGACTGCTTCGTTCAGGCCTTCGAGGGCACCGGTCCGCAGTGGCTCGTGGGCGTGCAGTGGCACCCAGAATACCTGTTGTATCATCCCGGCCACCGCCGACTGTTCCGAGTCTTTGTCCAGGCCGCCCGTGCCTTTCGGGCCGGTGAGCGGCCACCTGCACCCATAACCGGTGAGCTTCATCACCGACGCGCCCAAGGAGACCAGCCATGATCCGCATGCCCCGTGTTTCTGCCCCCCACCCCCGGATGAACAACCGCCGGCCCTCGAAGGCCGGCCCGCTGCTTGCCGGCCTGATGCTGGCGATTGCTCTGGTGCCCGCCGTGGCCAGCGCCGGTGAGCTCAGCCTGACCGGCCAGGGCGCGGTTCGCTATCAGCCCGACAGCGCCACGCTGTCCTTCAGCGCGACGGCGGAAAACCCGGACGCCGCCACGGCCTCAGAGCAGGTTCGCAAACAGATGTCGGCGTGGCGCAAGAAAACCGCTCAATGGCGGGACCAGCTTGAGGATTACACCGACGCCAGCCTAAGCCTGTACACTCGGCCCGTGCCTTCCCGGGACGGATCCAGCAGCGACCACCAGGTGGCGGTTGCCTCCCAGACCGTCAGCTTTACCCTGCACGATCTCAAGCTGCTGAACCCGCTGCTGGAGCAGGCCCAGGCCCTGGGCCTGGAATACCAGCTCAATCCCCGTCAGTTTTTCCACTCTAACCAGGAAGCCCTGGAACAGCAGGCCCTGGGGAAGGCCATCGACAACGCCCGGGCGCAGTGCGCGTTTGTGGCCTCGAAACTGGGCCAGTCCTGTGGTGCGGTGAAGAGCATGACGGTTAACGGCGGCTATCGCCCGGTTCCGGTCATGATGGCGGAGGCCCGCATGACCAAGGACGCGGTCAGCAGCGTCGGGCCCCAGGACATCGAGGCGTCCGTCAGTGTGACGTTCGAACTGGACTGAGGCCAGGGTACGTTTCCCATGGTGGCCTGGCGCCACCATGGCTCAGAAGTCCCGGGTGTAGAATATGTCGAGGGACGCGGCCAACCCGCTGGCGGCCTCAAGGTAGAAATATTTTCCCAAATCGTAGCGCAGCGCCACCGTGGTGATGGGCTCGAAGATACCAACGCCGTAACGCACGCTCAGATCCTGGGTCAGGTAGCCGCTGGCCACCACGGACGTTGCATCACCACTGCCCTCGGTTTCCAGCGCCAGATTACGGATACCCAACTCGTTGCCCACCTTGCCGGTCAGTTTGCTGGCCTGGGTTAGCCCCAGCGACAGGGCCGCCCGGTCCATGGCTCCGCGGTCACCCTGGCTTTGGGGCGGGCGCCCAAGAATCAGGTAACTCAGGGCGTCGGACTGCGGCATGTCGGGATTGGAGAAGACCTCCGTCTGGGGCGACTGCACCGGCCCGCTCAGGCGCAGGCCCGCCGTCACACTGTCGACCTGACGGATGGCTTCCACGTCCAGGTAGGGCTGCGTCAGATTGCCGACGAACAGCAGCCGGGCCTTGCGCAGTTCAAGCTCCTGCCCATAGGCTTCGTAGCGTCCGTCCACCAGTTGCAGGGTGCCCCGGGTATCCAGATCGTTACCGATGCGCAGGTTGCCCTCCAGGTTGCCGGTCAGCCCAAAGGCAGAAAAGGTCACCTCGTCGTCGCCCACCCGGACGGTCACGTCCATATTCAGCGCACGGATGGCGGGCTCCGGTTTGTCCGCACCGACCACCACTTCGTCATCGGATACTTGCACGGCCTGTTCCGGCAGCGACTGGATTTCCACCTCGCCCCGGGGCACATCGACCTGCCCGATGACAGACAGCTCACCCTGCTCGAAGCGAATGGTGAGATCCGGTGCGACTTCCACCCGGGCGTAGGGCTCGACGGTTACGGGAATCCGGCGGCCTTTGATGGCAATGTCCGCGCTGGGGCCGCCAGAACCACCCCAGCCGACGGTGCCGTTGACCGAGGTATCGCTTCGGGCGTTACTGCGAATGCGCCCGTCCAGCGTCGCCGACTGGCCCTCAAGGGCCACCTCAAGATCGATCTGCTCCATTGGGACCGGCAGCGTCGGGTCCATCAGGCGGCCGTCCGAGAGCACCAATTGCCCGGTGACGGCTGGCTTGAGCAGGGGCCCGCTCAACGTGCCGTGGCCGTTGATGTCGCCGCCCACCTCCTGCAGCCCGGTGAACACGCCGGCGAGCGCGAGATCCAGGTGTTTGAGATCAAACTCGCCGTCAACGGGATAGGATGGACGGGACGGATCAATGGTCATGGCCAGCGACAGGTCGCCCACTCCCTTGCCAGCGACATTAACCTTCACCCGCGCACGGTCTGGATCAAGGTTCAGGTGGGTGGTCAGCGTCTGGTAGTCGAGGGGTTTCCAGTCGCCGTCCACCAGAACCTCAAAACGCCCCTGGCCCGCATCGAGATCAACGGTGCCCGTCGGGCCCTGATCCGTGAGCGTGAATCCGATCTGGCCGTTCAGCGTCGCCTGCCACCGGAGCGTATCCGGCAACAGGGGCGCCAGGGCCTGGGTCGGAAAACCGGTAATTCGGTAGGCGATGTCCGGGTTGGGCCAGAGCTGCTGATCGTCCGCGCACACGGTGCTCTGCTGCCAGCGCCAGCAGTGCTGGCCGAAGGTAACCCCCTTATCCGCCCGCCAGCTCAGCGCGGCCGGCGCTTCCAGCTGCCAGCGCTGATCCTGCTCCGGCACGTCGATGCGGCCGTTTTCCAGCGCCCCCTGCCAGCCCTTGCCGTCGTTGACGAATCCGCCGGCGAACGCCAGGCGGATTCGATCTTCCGGCTGCTGGATGTCCAGGGTCAGCCGGTGTTTGCCGAGGGTGCCGTCCAGCCCGGCGTCAATCGAATCCGCGCGCTGCCCGGCGGCCTCCAGCCCGGTCACCGCGAGCGACGACGACAGGGACCGATCCGCGGAAAGCGTTGCGTTCAGGCGTACCGTTTCGGCGCTGACCTGGTCCTGCCAGGCCACGCCATCGGCGGTCAGGCTCAGCTTGCCCGTCGGCGCGGCGGCCGTTCCGGAGACGGTAGCCTGGCCCTCAATGCGCCCCTTCAGGCCAGGCAAGATTTGCTCGGGCGTGGGCAACGCCAGTGAGAACCGCCCGTCCAGCCGCTCGCCCCAGGTGCCCTTGCCCCGAATCCGGTTGTCGCCAACGTCCACTGCCAGGTCGCTGAGCTGCCAGGCACCACTTCGGGTGTCCAGCGCCCCACTGGCCCGGGTGGGCTGCTTCTGCCAGCGCCCTTTCAGGTCCCAGCTCGCGGTGAGGCTGGGCACCGGGCCATCCGTCAGGTGGCCCTCGCTCTGCACCTGGCCGTCCAGGCTCGCGGTCAGCGCCGGCAGCCAGTAGCCCGGATTGAAGCCGTCCAGATCCAGCTGGGCC
The DNA here is from genome assembly GCF_037080155.1 of Marinobacter sp. C2H3. Classification (NCBI taxonomy): domain Bacteria; kingdom Pseudomonadati; phylum Pseudomonadota; class Gammaproteobacteria; order Pseudomonadales; family Marinobacteraceae; genus Marinobacter; species Marinobacter sp. C2H3. Next base: position 593,003 of record NZ_JBBBNZ010000002.1, read on the forward strand.
TGCCAGCTCAGCGGTCCCTGAAACCCCAGCTGTGCCTGCCCGTCCAGGGAGCCGGCCGGGCTGGCCAGGCGCAACCTGGGCACCTTCAGGCCCTGGCCATCGCCTTCCAGAGAGGCCGTGACCCGGGCGCCCCCCAGCGGGCCCTGGGTATTTGCCTGCAGGTCGGCCTGGTAACGCCCGCCCCGGTAGCTGGCCTTGCCGTCCAGTGACGACACGGTGACCGGGGGCGGTGCCATGCCAGGTATCAGGGTGAACCACGGAAAACGGTCCAGAGACAGGTCCGCTTGGGCATCGAGCCCGTCAGACCAGTTCACCTCGCCGTTGACGGTCACGGTGCCTTTGCCTTTGCCTTTGCCGGCTTCCGCGTCGCCTGCCGGCGCCGCCGATAGCGTCAGTTGGATCTCCCGGGCGGCCCCGGCGCTGACGAGGCCCTGCAGGTTAACGCTGACCGGACCCTGGGTACCGGGGAGACTGGCGCTGCCCCGAGTCTGGAAGCCGTCGGCCAGGGAGCCGGCCGCCGTCAGGTCAATGTCATTGAAGGTCAGCGTTTTCGGCAGGTCGCCGGTTGCGGCGAACCGGGGCGAACGGACCGTCAGTTGCGCCGGCAGATCCGGATCCAGCGGCGCCACGCCACCGTTGAACGTGGCTTCCAGATAGCCCGCGCTGCTGCCGCTTAGCCGCAGGTCATGGGCACTGCCCTGCAGCCGGGTCGACAGCGTCCAGGGACCGTCATCCGGCGATGGCAGGCCCACCTCCAGCGCCAGATCAAGGGGCCAGTCGCCACGGGTCTCCAGTTTCCCGTTGAGCGACAGGGACAGATCGCCCCGCCGGTAGGACAACGCCCTGACCTGCCAGTCGGCGCCCGACCCCTCCAGCCGGGCGGAGAACGTGTCCCACACATTGGCGCCGTTCACGGTCAACGCACCAACCGCCACCCCGGACACATCCAGTGACACGGGCAGGTCCAGGGTGGGCAGGTCGATGGGGCCGGCCGATGCGGTGGCGTCTTCACCGGGGACCGTCACCACATCGACCTGATCGGCGGTCAGGGCATCCACGCAGAGGGTCTTGGCCAATAGGCAGCGGGGTGACCAGTCCAGATGCGGGGCCTGGATATCCAGGCGAACCCCAAAACCCTGCCAGCGCAGGCGATCCGCCCGCCAGTCCCCCAGCAGCGTGCCGCCGGAGCGGTCCACCGTCAGGCCCGGTACCTGGGACAGCAGCCAGGCGGTGCCGTCGCTGGTGCGAATAACGCCCACGGTGGCCACCAACAGCAGCATCGGCACGCCCACCAACAGCACCAGAGCAGTCCACAGCCAGCGACGGGCCCGGTGACGGTGGGATGCCGGGCCCGGCCCCTCGGGCGGCGTCTCAGTAGGCGCTGGCGGATGCTCGCGGGGTTCCGTCATAGCTCTGGCCCCATGGAGAAGTGGATGCGCCATCCGCCGCCAAACTCCGGGTCGAGGCCTTTGGCCACATCCAGCCGCAGCGGGCCAACCGGGCTGACCCAGCGAATGCCCACGCCGGCGCCCGTGGCCAGCGGATCAAACACGTTGTTGACGGCGTTGCCGTGGTCCACGAACACGGCGGCGCGCCAACGGTCGGCAAACTGATACTGGTATTCGGCACTCCCCACCATAAGAAAGCGTCCGCCCACGGCCACGCCGTCGTCGTTTTCCGGCGACAGCGTCTGATAGCCGTAGCCGCGCACGCTCTGGTCGCCACCGGCAAAGAACCGCAGGGACGGGGGCACGTCGGAAAACTGGTTGGTGGCCACCGCACCAAACTGGAAGCGGGCGAGAAACCGGTGCCGGTTCGCCAGGGTGTAGAGCCCGCGGGCCTGGGTGTACACATGCAGGATGTCCACGTCGGAAAACACCGCCCGGTGTGAGCCGGTGACATCAAACTGCAAACGGAACCCCCGGGACGGATCCAGGGGCGCGTCCTGGTGCAGTTTGCTGTAACTCAGCCCGGGCAACAGCAGGCTGCTGTTGCCGGATTCGGCACCGCCGACGTCGTAGCGCTCGCCCTCCCACCGCAGGGACGCCACCTGCAGCCAGCCGCTATCGAGCTGATGCTGCCACTGTTGGCCGAGAGTCAGGCGATCGGAGGCGATGTTTTCGATGTCTTCCCGCTGGTAGCCGGCGGTCAGCCGTATGGCATCCGTCATCGGCGGATCCAGGGGCAGCTCGTAGTAGGTCGACAGGCTCTGCCGGGGATTGGACAGCTCGGCTTCGGCGCCCCGCTTGTGGCCCATGGGGTTGATCCAGTGCTCGGTCCAGTTGCCTTTGATCCGGGGGCCCACGTCCGTGGAATAGCCCACACCCGCGGACACCGAGCGGGGATCCCGGCGGGTCAGGTCCACCCCGACGGGGATCACCCGGTCCTTGGCATCCGCCGGGGATGCGTTGATGTCCACCCCGGAAAAATACCCGCTGGACGACAGATAACGATTCAGCTCAGCAATACGGTCAGCGTGGTAGGGGGTGCCTGGCTCGAAGGTGACGTAGTCCTCCAGCAGGGACAGTTCGAACCAGTGGTCTTTGGCGAAGGTGACGTCACCCAGCCGATAGCGCTCGCCGGACTGGTACACCAGCTCGATGCGGGCGCTGTGCTGTTCCGGATCCACCGTGAGCGTATGGGTGACAAACCGGCCGTCAAAGTAGCCCAGCTTGCGTGCCCGTGACTGAATCGTATCCCGAAGGTTGGTGTAAGCGCCGTGATCCAGCACATCGCCTTCTGCGGGCGAGGCCGGCAGCCGCTTCATGAACGCCGGATCCTGACCCGCCGGGCCGCGAATCTCCACCTGCCGCTTGGTCACCCGTACGGGCTCCCCGGGGTCGATCTCCAGCGTCAGCGTCGCCAGCGTCTCATCATCGCCACCGCTGACCGACCAGGTGACCACCGGCTGGTAGTAACCCAGCGCCCGCAGTGCCTTTTTTGCCTGGTCCACCGCCGTCGGCGCATAGCGCCGCAGATTGTCCTCGCTGCGGTCATCTACCTGGCCAATGAACGCTTCCGCGTTGGCCTGCAACGCCGGATGATCGCCCTTGACCGTCACGTTGACCTGCTGGGCAGCCACCAGCCCCGGCAGCAGCATCAGACAGACGAGCGCGCGCACCGAAGACAGCGCTCGGGTGCGAAGCGGGGGCGGATTCGGGTTACACTCCAAAATTACACTCTTCCGTCAGGACGTTGCGTGGGTCCATGTTGCACATAAACCGGGAAAATCTGAAGGCCAGCCATCAACTGCTGTGGTTCATCATCGACATGGTCATGCTGGCCCTGCTGTTTCTGAATCTGGCGCTGATCATCTGGGACTCGATCTACAATGTCACCGCCGTGCAACAGGGACTGGCCAGTCATCTGCCCTGGCTTCATCAGGCCTACGAGCCCATTCACGAGCAATTCTTTTTCTACGACCTGGGCTTCGTCGCCATTTTCCTGACGGAGTTCATCGTGCGCTGGGGCTATGCCATTCGCCAGGACATCTACGACCGCTGGTATTTTTACCCGTTTATTCACTGGTACGACCTGGTGGGCTGCATTCCGGTAGGCAGCTTCCGCTTCCTGCGGATTCTGCGGGTGGTGTCCATCGTGTACCGCCTGCACCAGTACCGGATTATCGATGTTACCAACACCCGCCTCTATCGGTTTCTGAACTTCTATTACGATGCCTTCATGGAGGAGTTGTCGGATCGTATCGTCGTCAAAGTGCTCTCCGGCGTTCAGGACGAAGTACGCCGTGGCTCACCGCTGTTTGATCACATCCGGCGGGACATCCTGTTCCCGCGCCGGGACATGCTGGCCGAGTGGCTGTCCCGCCGGGTCGCCGATGCCGCCCAGGAGGGCTACCTGCCCAACCGTGGCGCCCTGCGCCACTATCTGGAACAGCAGGTAAACCAGGCGCTCAAGCAAAACGTTGAGCTGTCCCGGCTGAAGTACCTGCCGGTGGTGGGGCCAACCATTCAGGGCACGCTGGAGGATGCGGTGGGCGACATTGTTGCCACGGTGATTCACCAGATACTGGAGGACCTGGCCAGCCCGGACAACCACGGCTTTGTCAGCGACCTGGTCGGGGCCCTGCTGCCGGAGCCGGACGATGCCAGCCAGCGGGACGACGCGCTCATTGACCTGGTGGTGGATATCATTGAGGCGGTCAAAGGCCAGGTGGCGGTGAAGCATTGGCGCGCGCGGCTGCCGTGAGCCGCGATGAGTGATTACAAAGGCGATGGATGAAGACGGGCCGCAAAACCCGTATCCTAGGGCGTTTCACAGGAAAATTGCAGGACGTAGGTGGCGATGCTCCCCCGACCCAAACTGAACGCCTTTCAGAAGAAAATCCTTGCGGCCGGTATTCCGGTCGTCCTGCTGGCCGGTCTCTGGCTGTCGGGAAACTCCACGGCGGTGACCACGCCCATTGAACTGACCCTGAAACCGGACACAGGCGCCGCGGCCACAGACACTGCCGGCCAGAGTGAGCCGGACCCGAAGCAGGAAACCTACACGATCCAGCGCGGGGACACCCTGAGCCAGCTGTTTGATGCACGGCACATCCCCGCCAACGTGCTTCACCGCATCCTTGAGGCGGATTCCGAATACCTCGCCCTCGAAACCCTGATGCCAGGCACGGAGCTGACGTTCCAGTTTGACGATCAGCAGGCGCTGGCCGCCCTGTCCCTGAAACTGGATCCGGCGCGCACCGTTACCTTCAGCCGGCAGGACGACGACTCGTTCCAGTACGGGCTGGTGGAAGCGGACACCCACTGGGAGTCCCAGATCCTGACCGGGCGGATTGAGGGCAGTTTTTACCGGTCGGGCCTGAGGGCGGGACTGACCGACGCCCAGGTGGTCAGCCTCGGCCAGATTCTCAAGCACAAGATTGACTTTCGCCGCGCCCTCCGCGCCGGCGATCCGTTTGCGGTCATCATCGGCCATGAAATTACCGACGACGGTGACGAGGCAACCGGTAAAACCCGCATCGAAGGGGCCACCCTGATCCGGGGCAAAACCACCTACACCGCGTTCCTGCACTACGATGGCAACTATTACGACCAGTACGGAGAAAGCGTGCTCCCCGCCTTCCTCCGTTGGCCGACGCAGCGGCACTACCGGGTAACCTCCTCCTTTGACCCCAACCGCCTGCATCCCGTGACGGGCCGCCACGCGCCCCACAACGGCGTCGACCTGGGCACGCCCTCGGGCACGCCGGTGATGAGCACCGGCGATGGCGTGGTCAGCCGGATTGGCAATCACCCCTATGCGGGCAGGTACATCGACATTGATCACAACGGCTCGTTCGAAACCCGCTACCTGCACCTGAGCAAGATCCTGGTACGCCGGGGCCAGCACGTGAAACGGGGCGAGAAAATCGCTCTGTCCGGGGCCACCGGCCGGGTAACCGGCCCGCACCTGCACTTTGAGTTTCACATCAAAGGCCGGCCGGTGAACCCGCTGACCGCCAAGATTCCCACCGCCGCCAGCGTGCCCAGGGCCGAGCTGGCCGGTTTCAAGGCCAAGGTGCACCGGGAGATGGCCTTGATGGATGAAGCCGTCGATCCGAGCAGGCAACTGCTGGCCCAGAAACAGAGCGATTAACCAACAGGCCCTGTGAAAAGGCCTGGCGGACTTTCGCCTTGGGTTATCCGTGATCGCCTGTTGTCGGTCCAGGCCATCAGCTGCGGTGATCGAACCGCTTGGAAAACTCGATGCCGGCGGTCACCACCGCATCGCTCAGCCCAAGCTCCTGCTGCAGGTTGGTCACCATCGCCGGGCCACCGCGCAGGTAATAGGCGGCGACCATGTTGCGGTCTACCCCGGCCTTGCTTTGTGCCAGCTCATAGGCGGTCCGGAGTTCAAAAGCCGCTTGCCCGTAGAGGCCCTTGGTCATCAGGACGATGCCCAAATCGTTGCGGATTTCTGCGCGGGCGGGCGCCTTGCTCTTCGCCGATTGCAGGGCTTCCAGCGCCTTATCAACGTCGCCGCGTTTGACGTAGACGACGCCCAGTCCGTGATAGGCCTCTGGGCTGCCGCAGGCCTCAACGATCTGCTGGTAGGCATTCTCGGACAATTTGAGCTGGTCCACCTTCCCGAGGAGCTGGGCCCAACGAAGCCAGTGGTACTGGGTCTGGAATTCCAGGGTCTCGAGCCGGGCCAGGGCCGCGTAGTTCTGCGACTTGGCCATCATGGCATCGATGGCGTCGAGCTCCACCCGCTGCTCCGGGGATACCGTGGTGGAACAGTTGATGTTCAACTCCCGCCGCCGGTTCGCTTCTTCCTCCGAGACCCTCTTTGCCGATGCGGCCGACACCTCAGAGGTCGGTTTCTCCGGCTGTGACGCTTCCACGGCCCTGGTGGTCGGGCCCGTCTCCTCTTCCAACGGCGGCGGCAGGGCGCACCCGGAAACCAGCAACGCCGTCAGCAGGGCGGTGCCCGGAAGGCCAGTGGACAGTCGGAACATCATTCGGTTCTCCTTGCTCGTAAATCCTGAGATATCAATAGATAGCAGATCGCGGGACGATATCCCAACCGTCGGCCTGTTAAATTCCGTAGTGACGTGTAACAAAAAAGGCAGGGCCCCAGTGGACACCCTGCCTCTCGATCCCGATATCAACGGCTGGCGTGGCGTACCATCCGATGACGCCTTACCGCTCCAGAATCGCCGTCACTCCCTGGCCGCCAGCCGCACAGATAGAGATCAACCCCCGGCCGCCGCCTTTCTGCTCCAGCAACTTGGCGAGGGTCGCGACGATGCGGCCACCGGTGGCCGCAAACGGATGCCCCGTGGCCAGACTGCTGCCCTTCACGTTCAGACGCTCCCGGTCGATGCTGCCCAGAGGCTTGTCCAGCCCCAGGCGTTCCTTGCAGAACGTCGGGTCCTCCCAGGCCTTGAGGGTGGAGAGCACCTGGGCGGCAAAGGCCTCGTGGATTTCGTAGAAATCGAAGTCCTGAAGGGTCAGGCCGGCCTTCTCCAGCAGGCGTGGCACCGCGTAGGCGGGCGCCATCAGCAGACCTTCCTTTTTATCGACAAAGTCCACGGCCGCCACCTCGGAGAAGCTCAACCAGGCCTTGACCTCCAGGTTGTGGGCCTTGGCCCATTCCTCGCTCGCCAGCAGAACACAGGAAGCGCCATCGGTGAGCGCGGTGCTGTTGGCAGCGGTCATGGTGCCGTTTTCCCGGTCAAAGCAGGGTTTGAGCGTGGCGAGCTTTTCCAGCGTGGTGTCCGGGCGCAGGATATTGTCGCGATCCAGGCCAGCCAGCGGCGTTAACAGATCATCGAAGAAGCCCTCGTCATAAGCCTTTGCCAGCTTCTGGTGGCTTTCCCAGGCCAGGATGTCCTGTTCGTCCCGGGGAATGTTCCACTCTTTGGCGGTGATCTGACAGTGATCGCCCATGGACAACCCGGTGCGGGGCTCACCGTTCTCCGGGATTTCCGGTACCAGGTGGCGGGGGCGAAAGCGGCTCAGGATCTTCAGGCGTTCGCCGGCGGTACGGGCTCGGTTCAAATCCAGCAGGATGTCCCGGAGGCCCTCGCCAACCCCGATGGGCGCGTCCGAGGTGGTGTCGGTGCCGCCGGCAATGCCACACTCAATCTGGCCCAGGGCAATCTTGTTGGCCACCAGAATGGTCGCCTCGAGCCCGGTGCCGCACGCCTGTTGAATGTCATAAGCCGGGGTTTCCGGCGCCAGTCCGGCGCTGAGCACCGCCTCCCGGGTGAGGTTGAAGTCCCGGGAATGCTTGATCACCGCACCGGCGACGACTTCACCCATGCGTTCGCCGTCCAGGCCAAAGCGGTCTACCAGCCCCCGAAGCGCGGACGTGAGCAACGACTGGTTGCTGATCTTGCTGTAGGCCGTGTTGGATTTGGCGAACGGCACTCGGTTTCCGCCCAGTACCGCAACACGGCGGACGCCGTTGGGGGCAGCCGCCCCTGGCGTGGATTTCTTGGGGGCGGCGGTCTTGCGGCCGGCCGCAGATGGACGACGTTTGGCAGTGGCCCCGCTGTCCGTCTTGCTGGCAGCGCGACGGCGGGGTTGTTTGGGCTCGGTCATGGTTCAGGTCCTTGTGGGTTACCGGATAACAGCGAGTCTACCGACCCCACGCTAGGCCTCATTGGCAGCCCTGACAACCCGGAACCCGCCTTGAGTCAATACAAAAACCGGCAGATTCTTTACCCTGTGTTGCAACGTCCCATTCCTGTGACCAACAAGGAACCACCCATGTCTGACCTTTACCTGAAACTTGTGAGTACGCCGGTGGGGAAATCCGCCGCACAAACCCTGGGCCTGCCTGCGCCCGTGCCCCTGCGTCGACTGAAGCGGACCGATGAGCCGTTCATTGAAGGCGACGTACTGATCGGCGCCGCGAACGGTGCAAAAGCGATCGCCACCCTGGGGCGCATTCTCGGCGCCAGCGCCGCCAGCCTGCACCATGCGACAGGGCCGCAGACCCTGTCGGATTCGGCCAGCGCCGGCAACAAGGCCCGGGCCTTGACCCTGCCCCCCGAGAACGACCGCCGCTTCTCGGCCCTGGTCTTCGACGCCACCGGCATTCGCACCCCGGATGAGCTGCGGGCCGTCTACGACTTCTTCCACCCGACCATCCGCAATCTGGCCGGCAACGGTCGGGTTCTGGTGATTGGCCTGGACCAGGCCAGCTGCCGGAAGGCGCCTCACGCCGCCGCGCAGCAGGCCCTTGAGGGGTTTGTTCGCGCCGTGGGCAAGGAAATCGGCAAGAAAGGCGCCACGGCGAACCTGATCCGCATGGTGAATGGCGCGGACGAGCAGCTTGAATCCAGCGTGCGCTTTTTCCTTTCCCCGCGATCAGCTTATGTGGATGGGCAGGTGGTCCGAATTGCTAAAAGCGCGTCGGCACCGGCCACCAACCCGGTCGCACCGCTCAGCGGCAAAGTCGCGCTGGTCACGGGCGCCTCACGGGGCATCGGTGCCGCGATCGCCCAGACCCTGGCCCGGGACGGCGCCAAAGTCATCGGGCTGGACATTCCGGCGGCCCTGGACGATCTGCAGACAGTGACCGACAGCCTGGGTGGCAAAGCGCTGGCCTGCGATATCACGGACGAAAACGCGCCGGCGCAGATTGCCGATTTCGCTGAGGAACACTTCGGCGGTCTGGATATTGTGGTTCACAACGCCGGCATCACCCGGGATAAAACCCTGGGCAACATGCCCGAACACTTCTGGGACATGACCATCGCGGTGAATCTGAGCGCCGAGGAACACATTGACGAAACACTGCTTGAACGGGGCCTGCTGAAGGAGAATGGCCGTATCGTGTGCATCTCGTCGATCAGCGGTATCGCCGGTAATTTTGGCCAGACCAACTACTCCACCGCCAAGGCCGGCGTGATTGGCTACGTGGAATCCATGGCCCGGCAACTGAAAAACGGCGTTACCATCAACGCCATTGCCCCGGGCTTCATCGAGACCCAGATGACGGCAGCCATGCCAATGACCATCCGCGAAGCGGGCCGGCGCATGAACAGCCTGTCCCAGGGTGGGCAGCCGGTGGATGTGGCCGAGGCCATTGCCTGGTACTGCAGCCCCGCGTCGGGCGGCATCACCGGTAACGTCGTTCGGGTCTGTGGCCAGTCGCTGATCGGGCGCTAGAACGAAAAAAGGGCCGATCCCATCGGACCGGCCCTTTTTCGGAAATCTGGTGGGTGGTGCAGGGATCGAACCTGCGACCCTCGCCTTGTAAGGGCGATGCTCTCCCAGCTGAGCTAACCACCCAGAAAGTGGCGGAGCGGACGGGACTCGAACCCGCGACCCCCGGCGTGACAGGCCGGTATTCTAACCAACTGAACTACCGCTCCGCGTCAGTTCCGGGCGTTCATCTCCGGAACTTGAAACCGGATGCACGATCCGGCCTGGAAACTCGATGAAGTGGTGGGTGGTGCAGGGATCGAACCTGCGACCCTCGCCTTGTAAGGGCGATGCTCTCCCAGCTGAGCTAACCACCCGCACGACCTCTTCGAGGCTTTCCGTCGCTTGCTCTCTCAAGCAAGTGAGACGCGCATTTTAAGCATTTCGTCGGCAGTGTCAAACCTTTTGCCCGGATTTTCCCGAAAAAATCCCTGGCAACCAAAAAGTGGATAGTTTTCAGACACCTTACGCCGATGAACGGGGCCGTTTGCGGCCAGCTCGGGGTGCTTTCGCCGGGGTCGACGGCGCGCGCTGGCCCGCCCGCGCGGCCTTCTGGTTCAGCGCCAATTCGCTGACCCGTTCGCGGCGTTCGGCGGGCACCGAACGACTGGCCAGCTCGCCGTTCCAGGCGTCCAGGCGCTCTCGCCAGTGCGCCAGCCGCTCGACCAACCGTGCTTTCATTCCATGTTTTGATGCCATTCCCGGGGTCTCCCTTCCAACGAATCTCCCAAGTTTAGCACCGCCCATCACGCCGGCAATGATTCTTCCGGAGCCGTCCTGCGTCAGCAGGGCAAATCCTCAGAAGGGCCACCAGCCGTCGCCCCCGGCGGCATCTTCTTTCTCGCGCTGGGCCTCAATGCCGGCGTACTGGCGCTCCAACGCCTCGAGCTTTCGGTCCGACTCCAGCTCCACATCGGCGCTCCCGAAGGGCCAGTACCAGGGACCAGTATCCAGTTTGCCTTCCGCTTCCAGGCGTGCCAGCTCCTCTTCCCGAGCCTGCTCCAGGGCCGCCTTGCGTGCCACGTAGTCCTCGTCCTGGTTGGCCCGGACAATGGACGTACCGGCGTGGTTCGGCGCCAGCATGTCGCTGTTCAGAAAACGGGTCGACACCAGTTCATCCGCCTGCATGGCGTAATCCCGGGTCACCAGTTGGAGATCGCCGTGGGCCAGCGGATCGTCCGGGTCGAGGGAGGGGTTCACCTCGTCCGGCTCACTCAACTCGTTGTAACGCAGATAATAGATGTGACCCGGCTCGACCGTCAGGGTGGCATCGGCGATCAGGCTCAGGCTGAACGAATTGAGCCCCTCCAACCCCAGCAGCGGCCGGCGCATCGCAATGTGACGTTCGCCGGGGCTGACTTCCAGCCAGGTGTAGCTGTCGTTTCGGATATTGAAGTAGTGAACGTCATCGATGTAGACGCTGGGGGATTCAATCTCATCGGCCGCCCACTGGGAATCGGTGCGGTAAAAATACAGCAGCGCGTTGGACGGGTTCCACTGGTCGTTCGGGATATGCACAAAATCCGGGCCGGAAACCGGATGCAGATAGGCCCCGGTACTTTTACCGATGGATTGGTAGACCGTGCAACCGGAGCTGGCGGCCGCCACGGCCAGCCAGACCCCCACGGACCAGAGGGAGAGCCGACGCCCAGTGCGGGGCCGGTCGCGGAAACGCTTGCTCATGGTTCTGACTCATCGTCCTGTTACGAGTGATCCGATCATAACAGGGGCAAATCGGCAGAAATGAGAGCTACCGCAAGGGAACGCAACAATCGGTTACAAACCTCAGCAATCGCCTCGTCCCCTCGCCATCCTCGCCCCGGGGGAGGATGGCGTTGCTGCCTTGAGGCGCCGACTCACTTGGCGGCAGAGCGGGCCCGCAGCTGATCCACCTCCTCGGATAATCGCACCAGTCGCGAGGTGAGCTGCGCCCGGGACGCATCGATGGCATCAACGGTCTTGCCCAGGTTGGCCAGCTTGTCCGAGAGTGCCTGGATCGTGGCTTGCTGCTTCGGATTGTCCGCCTGCTTTTCCAGGGCGGACACCCGGCCGTCCAGACCGTCGAGGGTCAGAGATTGTTCACGGCCAAACCGCTCCAGGCGGGCTTCTACGGTTTTATCCACGCCATCAAGCCGCTGGCCAATTGAGGCGATCTGCTCCTGCGACTGCTGTTGCTGCTGTTTGATGGCCGCCAGATCGGCCTCCAGCGCCTTTTTGGCCTGGGCCAGATCCGTGGACAGGCTCTCGATCGCCTGCTTGCGCTCGGCCAGGTCGTCAGACAGCGCCTTGATTTGCCCCTGCTGCTCGTCGAGCCGGGCCTTGTTGCGCTCGTTGGCAACCACCCACAGCTTACGGATCTCGCTGTTCGCGGTCTCAAGCGCCTTGGTGTTGGATTCGATGCGACCGGTCAGGCTGTCGCCTTTCTGCTGAAGGCTCTCCCCGGTTTCAGACAGCTCCCCCTCAAACCGCGCCAGCGCCAGCTTGCTCTGGCGGGCCCAGTAGTCGGCTTCTTCAAGCTGAGATTCGAGGGCCTTAATCCGCTGTTGCTGCAGGTACCAGCCCGCCCCGGCCGCCACCGCCACCAGCACCAGAGCGAACCAGAGCAGAGCGCGCCCCCCACCGGTTGATCGCCCCCCCCGGGGTGCCTTGGGCGATTGATCACGGCCGTTGCCTGAACGCTTGTCTCGGGGCGCCGGGGCCGGCTTTGCGGCCGGCGCCGGGCGGGGATTGCCACCCCCAATGGGCGCGCCCGCGCGCAGTTCGTCGTCGTCAGGTCGAATCGGGTCCATGGCAACTCCGCTGATTGCGTGAAAGCGACGATCATACCGTCTCCGCGGCGCCAGAGAAACGTCGCCACTCGCGGCGCCGGGACCAGCCGTCGGCTCGCCCCATCCCGTGCGGCTGGATTCCCGGGGAGTTTGCAGGAAAGATAGCCAAATCATACAATGGCCGGCTTTCCAACCACCTCGGGACGTTGCATATGCAGCCGCTTGCAGGACTCATCATGGGCTCGAAATCCGACTGGCCCACCATGGAACACGCCGCCGCCATGCTCGAGCGGCTGGGTGTACCCTACGAAACCCGGGTTGTCTCGGCGCATCGAACGCCGGACCTGCTGTTTGATTACGCCAAAACCGCCGCCGAGCGGGGCCTGAAGGTGATCATCGCCGGCGCCGGCGGTGCCGCCCATCTGCCCGGGATGGTGGCCTCCCAGACAGCGCTGCCGGTGCTGGGCGTCCCGGTGCAGTCGAAAGCCCTGAACGGTCTCGATTCCCTGCTGTCCATCGTCCAGATGCCCGGCGGCATTGCGGTGGGCACCCTGGCCATTGGCAAGGCTGGCGCCACCAACGCCGGCCTGCTGGCCGCACAGATCATCGGCACGTCGGACAGCCGCGTCCGCGAAGCCGTCGAGCAGTTCCGGGCCGAGCAGACCCAGACCGTCCTCGACAACCCTGACCCGCGAGACTGAACCCGGGTATTCCGGACAGGAGAACGCACATGCGAATCGGTGTACTTGGCGCCGGCCAACTCGGGCGAATGCTGGCGTTGGCTGGCTACCCGCTGGCCAAGACCTTTGTGTTTTACGACATGTCGGGCAGCCCGAGCGCCGGGCTGGGTGAGATCATCATCGACCGGGAAGGCGAGTACCTGGACGATCTGCTGTCCCGGGTCGACCGGATCACCTACGAATTCGAACACCTGCCGGTGGGGATTGCCGAGGAACTGGCGAAGCACAAGCCGGTACACCCCTGCCCCCGGGCCCTCCAGGTCTGCCAGAACCGTGAGGCGGAAAAAACCCTGTTCGGCGAGCTGGGCATTCCCACGCCCAAGTGGCAGGTGGCAGACAGCGCCGACGCCCTGGCCCGTGCCGCCGAAACGCTCGGCTGCCCGGTGGTGGCCAAGTCCGTGACCGAAGGCTACGACGGCAAGGGCCAGGCGGTCCTGAGGGACCCCGCAGATGCGGCAAACGCCTGGGCAGCGATCGGCCACCACCGCCTGATCGTCGAGAAGTTCGTGGAGTTCCGGCGGGAGGTGTCCATCATTGCCGTGCGCGCCGAGGATGGGGCCGTCGCGTTTTATCCGATGGCAGAGAACACCCACCATGAAGGCATATTGCGCTACTCCATTGCGCCGGCCCCCAGCCTGAGTGACGCGGTGCGCGCCGACGCCGAGCGCTACATCCGCGCGCTGCTGAACGAATTGAACTACGTGGGCGTATTAACCCTCGAGCTGTTTGAGACCGCCGACGGTCTGGTGGCCAACGAAATGGCACCACGGGTGCACAATTCCGGGCACTGGACCATCGAAGGGGCCATGACCAGCCAGTTCGAAAACCACATTCGCGCGGTCAGCGGGCATCCTCTGGGCAACGTCGCCGCCCGTGGTCTAAGCTGTATGATCAACATCATCGGTGAACACGGTGACATCGAGCGAATTCTGGAACTGCCGTACGCGCACGTCCACCTGTACAACAAGGGGGAACGGGCGGGCCGAAAACTTGGCCACGTCAACGTACTGGCGGACAGTTACGAGGAGCTGGTCTGGCGGGTACGCAACTGCGCGCAGTTCCTGCCCGGTTGCCCGGAGTTTCACAGTTCACTGACGGCAAGGGGTTGATTTGGCACAAATCGCCCCTATAGTCAGTTACCGGTATCCGTTCGTTAACGATATCGCCGGTTAACGACTTACACACAAACAGAGAGACAGGGAGAACGACCTCATGGCCTTTGAACTTCCCGCACTGCCCTACGAAAAGAATGCACTGGAACCGCACATCTCCCAGGAAACCCTCGAGTACCATTACGGCAAGCACCACCAGACCTACGTCACCAAGCTGAACGGCCTGGTGGATGGCACCGACAACGCCAACAAATCCCTGGAAGACATCATCAAGAGCGCCAGCGGCCCGCTGTTCAACAACGCCGCCCAAGTGTGGAACCACACCTTCTACTGGCACTGCCTGAGCCCGAACGGCGGCGGTGCGCCGACCGGCGCCGCCAAAGACGCCATTGAGAAGGCGTTCGGCTCCTTCGAGAACTTCAAGAAGGAGTTCAACGACAAGGCTGCCAACAACTTCGGTTCTGGCTGGACCTGGCTGGTGAAGAAGGCCGACGGCAGCGTCGCCATCGCCAATACCAGCAACGCGGAAACCCCGCTGACCGGTGCGGACAAGCCGGTGCTGACCGTGGATGTGTGGGAGCACGCCTACTACATCGACTACCGGAACTCCCGCCCGAACTACCTCGAGGCGTTCTGGAACCTGATCAACTGGGACTTTGTGAACAAGAACCTGGCTTGATGCCGGTTCTGCCCAGATGAGGCCGGAGGTGCGCTGCGCGCGTGTCACCGGTAAAAAGCGCCCGCCCCGTGCGGGCGCTTTTGTGTCTGGCCGAGACAAAACCAGAACAAATTGATACACGACGCGCTCGCGAACTGTCTAAAAATCAGGGATATTCTGTGCGGTAGACAATAAAATACACCATACTTATTTTTCGGAACGATGGAACGCGGGATCCACCGGCTTCCCCAACGGAATTCCCTGACGGACTGACCTCGGACAATGCCTCAGCCACTGCAAACGGAACAGCATCTCGGGTACCGGATCCTGCTGTGGACCCTGGCCATCGCCCTGATTGCCGGCGTTCTGATCAGCTGTGTTCAGGTGTCTCTCGATATGGTCCGGGTGTCCGATGAGCTGGACGCCGATGCCGGCCAGACCATCGCAACCGTGCAGGACTCCGCCACCCAGGCGGTGTTCAGTATCGACGCGCAGCTGGCCAGCCAGGTGGTGGACGGCCTGTTTGCCAAGGAAGCGGTTCGGGCCGTCCGCATATCCCACCCCAGCGGCGAAACCCTCGCCGAACGGCGCCGCCCACTGGAAACCACCGATTTCCGCAGCCTGACCGACCCGATCTTCCGGCAGCAGCGTGCCTACCGCCGAGCACTGATCCGGGCCAGTGAGCCGGGCACGGTCTACGGCTATCTGGACGTCGAGTACGACACCGCGCCCGCCGCCCGGGTGTGGCTGAACCGGGCCGCAGTCACCTTTACCTCCGTGATTGCCCTGGCCATGGTGCTGTGTGGCCTGATGTTCGTGGTGTTCCACGTGTTGCTGACCAGCCCGCTGTTGCGCATCGTTCGCTCGGTGCGCCAGGTCGAGCCGGACCAGCCGGACAACCGTCTGCTGGCGATGCCAGAAGGCCACGGCCGGGACGAACTCGGGCTTTGGGTAAATACCACCAACAACCTGCTGGTGGCGATTGCCGAGAGCCAGAAGAGCCGCCGGGAGGCGGAGGACCGCGCCACCCAACTGACCCAGTTCGACAAACTCACCGGGCTGAACGGCCGGGATACCTTCATGGACGCCTTGAGAGGTGCCATCCTGGAAGCAGCCAGCCACGGCCGGCAGCTGTCCCTGTATGTGCTGGGCCTGGACGACTTCAAATCCATGAATGAGCAGTTCGGTTTCCGGACCGGAGACCAGCTTTTGATCAGCGTTGGCCAGCGCCTCACCCAGACCCTGGGCAGCAGCCGGTATACGGTCGCCCGCCTGGGCAGCGACCAGTTTGCGGTGCTGGAAACCGAACTGCGGGACGGCTTCCAGGCCGCCGATACCGCCGAACAGATTCTGACGTGCTTTCGGGCGCCGGTGGACGTGAACGGCCAGCGTCTGTCCTCGTCCGCAACCGTGGGGATTGCGCTCTATCCGGCCGACGCCGGCGACGCTGAACGCCTGCTGCAGAGCGCCGAGCAAACCATGGCGCTGGCCAAGCAGAACGG
Organism: Marinobacter sp. C2H3; assembly: GCF_037080155.1. NCBI lineage: Bacteria > Pseudomonadati > Pseudomonadota > Gammaproteobacteria > Pseudomonadales > Marinobacteraceae > Marinobacter > Marinobacter sp. C2H3. The sequence continues at coordinate 609,445 of NZ_JBBBNZ010000002.1, forward strand.
ACGCAACCACTTCCAGTTCTATGTGGCCAGCATCGACCAGGAAATCCGGGACCGTAAACAGTTGGAAAAAGACCTGGTGAATGCCCTGGAGCTGGGCCAGTTCCGGTTGGTCTACCAGCCCCAGATCAACCTGGAAAGTAAACGGGTGATCGGCGCCGAGGCGTTAATCCGATGGGAGCATCCGGAGCGGGGCAACGTGCCACCGGATTACTTCATTCCCGTGGCGGAAACCAGCGGCAGCATCATCGCGATTGGCCAATGGGTGCTCGACCAGGCTTGCGAACAAGCGGCGCGCTGGGCCGCAGACGGTCAGCCGATTCGTATGGCGGTCAACCTTTCCGCCGTGCAGCTGAGCAAAGACAGCATCGTCGACGATATCCTGGCAACCCTGGCCCGGCATCAGATCCCCGCGGGCCGCCTGGAGCTGGAGGTGACGGAAACCAGTTTCATGACCAACCTTCAGGACGCCGTGGACAAGCTGCGGGCACTGCACCGGGCGGGCGTCAGTATTGCCGTTGACGACTTTGGTACGGGCTACTCGTCTCTCACCTACCTGAAGCAGATGCCGGTTCAGCACCTGAAAATCGACAAGCAGTTCATCCGGGACCTGCTGGTTAACGAGGAAGATACCCGTATTGCCAACACCATCATCGATCTCGGCCGTAGCCTGAACCTGACGGTGGTTGCGGAAGGGGTGGAAACGGCGGAGCAGGAATATTACCTCTCCCAGCGGGGCTGCAAGCTGGCCCAGGGCTATTTCTTCAGCAAGCCGCTGCCGGCTGACGAGTTTGAGACCTTTGTCCAACGCTTTCACCAGCAGATGGTCGAAAATAACCTCTGATCGTTCAACCAAGGAGTTACCATGGGTACCACCGTTATCGGCCTGGTGGTCATCGCCGCCGTCGTCCTCTACCTTGTGTTTATCTACAACCGGCTTGTGTCGCTGCGCAATGAATTCAAGAATGGGTTCGCGCAGATTGACGTACAGCTCCAGCGCCGCCATGACCTGATTCCCAATCTGGTCGAGGCTGCCAAGGCCTACCTGGCCCACGAAAAGACCACGCTGACCCAGGTGATGGAGGCCCGCAACAACGCCGTGAGCGCCCAGCAGGACGCCGCCGGCGATCCGGGCGACAGCACCCGCATCCAGCGCCTGGGCAGTGCCGAGAACCTGCTGACCAAGGCCCTGGCGAACTTCTACGCCGTTGCCGAAAACTACCCGGACCTGAAAGCCAACGAGACCATCCAGCAACTGATGGAAGAGCTCTCAAGCACCGAAAACCGGGTGGCGTTTGCCCGCCAGGCTTACAACGACGGCGTGATGGGTTACAACACCTTCCGGGAGCAGTTCCCCAACAACCTGATTGCCGGTTTCTTCGCCTTCAAGGAAACCGCCCAGTTGCAGTTGGAGTCTCCCGAGGCCCGGCAAGCGCCCAAAGTCAGCTTCTGACCCGTTACGATGGCCTCCACCGGTTTCTTCCAGCGCCAGGCCAGTGCCCGGCGCAATACCCTCTGGCTGGTGCTGCTTTTTATCACCGCAGTCCTCCTGATCACCCTTGCGGTGACTCTGGTGGGTTACCTGGTCACACGGCATGACGGGCCCGACGTGCCGTTTCAAGCCTGGCTGCTGTCCAATCAGGGGCTGATCACCGCCGGTGCCGCGGTCAGCCTGATTACCGTCGGCTCGATGGTGAGATGGATAGACCTTGCCGGCGGCGGCGACCGGGTTGCCCGCATGGTTGGCGCCCGCCTGATTCCCCCGGACACGACCGACGCCGACGAACGCCGCCTGCGCAATGTGGTCGAGGAGATGGCCATCGCCAGCGGCGTTCCGGTGCCAGACCTTTACGTTATGGATCAGGAAACCGGCATCAATGCGTTTGTTGCCGGTTATACGCCGGGGGAGGCGGTGATGGTGGTGACGCACGGCGCCGTCACCCACCTGAACCGGGACGAGCTGCAGGGCGTCGTGGGCCATGAGTTCAGCCATATCCTCAACGGCGACATGCGGATTAACGTGCGGCTGATCGCCCTGCTCGCCGGCATACTGATGATCGGGCAGATCGGGGGATTCCTGCTCCGCTCCATGTCCTACCGTAGCGTGGGCTCCCGGCGGGATAACCGGGGGCAGGCTTTCCTGGCCATTGTCGGCCTGGCGCTGCTGGTGATTGGCTACGTTGGGGTCTTTTTCGGCCGCCTCATCCAGGCGGCCGTGTCCCGGCAGCGGGAAACCCTGGCCGACGCGTCTTCGGTTCAGTTCACCCGCAATCCGGAAGGCATTGGCAGCGCCCTGTTCAAGATTGGTATCAAAGGCGGCTTTCTGGAGGCCACCCGACACGCCAGCGACATGAACCACATGTGCTTTGGTGAGTCCACCCGGATGCGCTTCAGCGGCTGGCTCGCCTCCCATCCGCCCATCGAAGAGCGCATTAACCTGATACAGCCGGGCCTGCTGGCGCGCCTGCGCAGCCGGATGCGGGACAGCACCCCGGCGGCCGATCTTACGGCCGGTGCACGGGCAGCTCCGCTGGAAGCCACCGGCTTTTCCGGACAGATCTCCTCGCTGGCTACCGACATCCTTCAGCCTGTACAGCGCCGGCGCGGGCACCAGGGCGCTGCCGTTGCGCCCGGGACACCGGCACTGTCCGAGCGCGTCGGCCAGAATACACCGGAAACCGAGGCCTTTGCCCTGCGTTTCCTGAACAGCCTGCCTGCCACCTTCCGGGACCTTCTGTATACCCGCACCGGCGCCGTCCAGCTGTGCTACGCCCTCGTTGTATCCGGCCTGCCAGAGGCAGACCGGGGCCCGGCGCTGGCGGCGTTGGCCAATCCGGAGTCCCAGCCGGCGCTGGCCGTGCAGCCGGACCTCATGGCCAAGTACTTCCCCACCCTGGAACAACAGGGGGATGGGGTACGCTTCCCTGCCCTGGAGCTGGCCATGCCCGCGCTGCGCAAACTCGATCCGGACGAGCGGGCCGGTCTGATTCGGAACGTGCGAACGCTGGCGGAGGCAGACAAGCGCATCAGCCTGTTCGAGCTCGCCCTGGGCAGTTTCCTGCAGCGTCATCTCGGGGCGGGTGCGGGGCGGCAGGTGCCGGTGCAGTTCCGCCGTTACGGCGCCGTTATTGAGGACATTCGCCAGCTTATGAGCCTGATGGCCAGGGCCGGCACCGACGACCCGAACTCCGCCGAGGCGCTGTACCGGCAGGCCATGGCCGGATTTGGCGACCAGCAGAGCGCCCGCGCTCCCATGGCAGGCCGGGTAAGCCTCAAGGCGCTGCAGACGTCCCTCACCCGGCTGAACCGCCTGTCGCCGCTGCTGAAGCCGGCAATCATCGATGCCTGCGGCGAGTGTGTGACCCACGACGGCCTTATCGACGCCAAGGAATATGAGCTGATGCGACTGATCGCCGACCAGCTTGACTGCCCGATGCCGCCGATCTGAGGCGGCCAGGCGCGGGACGGTTTGACGCGTCGTGACGGAGGCAGGTTGGGGAAAACGGCGGCGACGCGGTTGGAGAGGCCGGGCATCGGACGCTGCCCGGCCATTGTCATTTAGCGGTCATCGAACAGGTCGTTGATGGGCGGGCGGTCCTTCTGCTCGGGCATGCCCAGCACCTCCCGGGTATGCAGATCCACATCCCACAGCGCCTTGTACTTGCGGTCGGTGGCGACGTTCGCCTCGCCCTTCTCCATCATGATGGTCGGGCGCAGGAACACCAGCAGGTTACGCTTCACGCGGCTGCGGGACTCCGAGGAAAACAGCCGGCCCAGCACCGGAATGTCACCCAGCAGCGGCACCTTGCTCTTGGTCACCTGAAGGTCGTCCCGGGTCAGGCCACCGAGCACAATGGTTTCCCCGTCGTCCGCCAGAACCGTGGTCTTGATTTCACGCTTGTTGGTGACGATGTCCGAGGCGTTCTCAATGCTGTCCGCAACGTTCTCTGTGGTTTGCTCCACCACCAGGCGCACCAGGTCATCCGCGCTGATGGTCGGGGTGACTTTCAACGTCAGACCCACGTCCCGGCGCTCGATGGTGGTGAACGGGTTGGTGGCGTTGGTTCCGGTGGAGGTGTACTGCCCGGTCCGGAACGGCACGTTCTGGCCAACGGTGATTTCCGATTCCTGGTTGTCGAGCGTGATGATGCTGGGCGTGGACAGCAGGTTGGCCGCGCTGGAGGTGGCCAACGCCTGAATCAGCACGCCCCAGCTGATGCCGTTTTCGTTTCGCTGACCGGCGCCGACGGTGATGCCTCCCAGCGCCGGCGCAATCGGGGAATCGCTGATGATGGCGGTGAGCACGTCACTGAGGCTGCGGCCAACATTGCCAAAATTGGTTCCGACCACCGGGGTGGATTTTCCGGACTCATCACCGGCCGCGAGCTGGACCCCGAGATCCCGGCCCACTTCGTCGCTGATTTCCACGATCGCGGCTTCGATCAGCACCTGGGCGCGGCGAACATCCAACTGATTGACGATTTCCTCGGCTTCCTGCATCAGGGAAGGATCGCCACGCACCACCAGCGCGTTCAGACCCTCATCGGGGAACACCGCAAAGCGGTTGTTGGGGTTACCCGTGCTGCCCGCCGCGCCGCCGCTGCCGCCTTCTTCCTTCAGGCGCTCGCCCATCACGCCCTTGAGGATTTCGGCGATGTCCTTGGCGTTGCCATGCTTCAGCCGCAGCACCTTGGTGGTGCCGCCGGTGGCCGAGGGCTGGTCCAGCTTGCGAATAAGGCCGCGCATCTTCTCCCGGAAGGATTCGTCACCCCGGAGAATCAGCCGGTTGCTGCGCTCGTCGGCGGTGACGCTGTACTTGCGTACGGCGTTCTCGCCGCCTCCCTTGCCCAATTCATCCGGCGCCAGTTCCTTGAGCAGCTCCACCATATCGCCCACCCAGGCTTCTTTGAGCTGGATCACCTCTACCTCGTACTTGGAGGGGCTGTCCAGTTCCTTGACGATCTGTTCGATGCGCTCGATGTTGGTCCGATGATCGCTCACAATGAGCGCGTTGGCCGCCGCCACACCGGCCAGATGGCCGTATTTCGCCACCAACGGCCGCAGGATAGGCACCAACTCCAGGGCGTTCGCGTTGTTGACCTGAATCACCCGGGTGATCAGCTGCTCCGACGGTATGGTGTCAAATCGCTCCAGCGATTCCCCGGACTGCTTCGCATCCACCTGCTGGACCACCTTGATGGCCTCTTTACCTGGGATGGCGGTAAACCCGTGCACGTTGAGCACCGCCAGGAACAGATCGTAGATCTCGTCCTTGGTCATCGGCGCACTGGACAGCACCGTCACCTTGCCCTTCACCCGTGGGTCCACCACAAAGCTGTAGCCGGTGATGTCGGCAACCTGAGTGACAAAGGCGCGAATGTCGGCGTCCTTGAGGTTCAATCGCCAGGTTTTTTCCTCGGCATGGGCAAAAGACAGAACGCTCATCAGGATGAGCAGGGCGAGCGCGCGGAGGGCGTTGATCTTATGGTTGTACATCTGGCGTTGTCGTCCTGTTGTGGTACACCCGGTCAGCGCCACTGCTCGGGTATGGCATAACTGATGGTGAGGAGGCTTCCGTCTCGCTCGATGTCGATATCCAGACTGGCCTGATTGGACCAGCTGTCCAGCAGGGTCTTGTCCTGCTCTATATCCCCCAGGGGCTGGCCGTTCACCGCCGTAATCACATCCCCGGCTTTGAGGTTAACGGCATTCAGCAGCGGATTGGAGCCGTCGTAGACGTAACCGGAGGCTCCGCCTTCTGCCACGGGCTTGAGACCGTAACGGGCCAGCGCGGCGGCACCGTCGCTGTCGAGTTGGGCGCGGGCATCCGCCAGAAAGGCATCCGGCGATTCTGCCGACTCTACCGGTGCTTGCGCAACCTCGGCCAGCGAGTTGTCCTCCTCGAACGTCAGTGTCTCATAACGCCCGTTGCGCTTCAGAAGGATCCGCTGGGGCTCAACGTCCACCAGCTCGGCGTTTCCGGGCAGGGTATCACCGATACGGTACCAGGCCGTTTCGCCGTCGCTTCCAGACACTATAGCACCGGACCCAGCCGACGGGTCCCCTACCAGTACTCCCTCAAGGCGCAGGCGCAGAGCCGTTTCCGGTGCGGAGGTACGAACCGCCTCCGCCACACCGGCCGACTGGGGTGCCGAACCGAAAAACGCATAGCTCGCCAGAGGCGCGCCCGCCTCGCCGGCCGCCATGGCGACGGCACCGGCTGACGGTGACGGCACCGGGCGGTCTGTCCAGGCAATCAGCCACGTCGCTTTTGCCAGTACCAGCCCGAGATACACCGTGAGCGCCACCAGGGCAAGGTTTGCCAGACGCCGGGCGATCACAGTGCGCTTCCCAGTGATTGCCGCACCCGGAAGACCACCGAGCCCGGCTGCGCCGCGTCCGGCCAGGGCTGGCCCGCCAGATCCACCATGCGTTTATAGACACGGATATCCATCATGCCGTTCGCGCCTACCGTAGCATCCGCCGCCGGACCCTCTGCGCCCCGGGCCGCGATTTCAAGGTTAATGCCGTTACCCGTGCCGCTCAGCGTGGCCTCCATGGGTGGAAAGCTGGCGGTACCGGTCTGGTTGCCCATGGGCCAGGTCACCCGCCCACCGGGCCAGGTGGCCAGACCGTCCGCTTTCGCCAGCCTCTGATCCGCCATCGTCAGCGCCAACCGGTCGATACGCACGTCGCCCTCAATCATGGCACCGCCACTGCGGCGAATCAGCTCTGCGAACTCGGCGACGGCGACAGAACCGGAGGCGTTGAGCGACAGCGTTTCTGGCCAGGCCAGGCGCACGGTACCTGACAAACCGGATCGGGCGGTCGTGACCGAGACATCGGCGGGCAGGCTCACGTCAGACAGGGACGGCCATCCAAGCCGCCAGTCTATGCGAACCGGATACCCGGCAACGGACAGGCCCGCCGCACCGTCCCAAAGCGTGCCAGAGACTTGCTGCACCTGAACGCTCGGGGGCAGCGCCACGGCGGCGCGAGCTTGCTGCCAGAGCCAGCCGGCCGGCACTTGCCAGATCAGCGCGGCGGCGTACACAAAAAGACCAAGCGCGACCAGCAACACCAGTTTGCCCGGGCGGAGAAATGCGTTGGCTGAGGGGTCGGTCGTCATTCAGAAACGGCGTGTGGTTTGGGACTGATCGCCGAGTCTAGCAAAGGCCTGCGTCAAGTGCATGACTGAACATAAAAAACCCCGCGCCCGTGTGAACGGGTGCGGGGTTTTGGTCGACGGCTCGGGCAGATGCTGTTGGATCAGCCCCTGCCGGTCGCATCGGACAGCATGATTACATCATGCCGCCCATGCCACCCATACCGCCCATGCCGCCCATATCCGGCATGCCACCAGACTTCTCGTCTTCCGGCTCGTCCGCAACCATCGCCTCAGTGGTGATGATCAGGGACGCTACGGAGGCAGCCGCCTGCAGGGAAGAACGGGTAACCTTGGCCGGATCGAGAATACCCATCTCCAGCATGTCACCGTACTGCTCGGTGGCGGCGTTGAAGCCGAAGGAGCCTTCGCCTTCCTTCACCTTGGCAACCACCACGGAGGACTCACCGCCGGCGTTGAACACGATCTGACGCAGCGGGGCTTCCATGGCACGGCGCAGGATGTTAACCCCGGCCTTCTGCTCTTCGTTGATGGCATCAACCTTATCCAGAGCCGCAATGGCGCGGATCAGGGTCACACCACCGCCCGCGACAATGCCTTCTTCAACGGCGGCGCGGGTAGAGTGCAGCGCGTCTTCAACGCGGGCTTTCTTCTCTTTCATTTCCACTTCGGAGCCGGCGCCCACCTTGATGACGGCAACGCCGCCAGCCAGCTTGGCGACGCGCTCTTGCAGCTTCTCTTTATCGTAGTCAGAGGTGCTGTCTTCGATCTGCTTGCGGATCTGCTCAACGCGGGCTTCGATATCCGCCTGGCCACCGGCACCGCCGATGATGGTGGTGTTTTCCTTGGTGACGTTGACACGCTTGGCGGTGCCCAGGTCATCCAGGGTGGTGTTTTCCAGGGTCAGGCCCACTTCCTCGGAAATCACGGTACCACCGGTCAGGATGGCGATGTCCTGCAGCATTTCCTTGCGACGGTCACCAAAGCCCGGGGCCTTCACGGCGTTGACCTTGACGATGCCGCGCATGTTGTTGACCACCAGGGTAGCCAGGGCCTCGCCTTCGATGTCTTCGGCGATGATCTGCAGGGGTTTGCCCGCTTTCGCAACGGCTTCCAGCACCGGCAGCAGTTCGCGGATGTTGGAGATCTTCTTGTCCACCAGCAGGATGTACGGGTCATCCAGCTCGGCAGACATGTTGTCCTGGTTGTTGATGAAGTACGGGCTCAGGTAGCCGCGGTCGAACTGCATGCCTTCAACCACGTCCAGCTCGTCTTCAAGGCCACGGCCTTCCTCAACGGTGATGACGCCTTCCTTACCGACTTTTTCCATCGCGTCGGCGATGATCTTGCCGATGGTCTCGTCGCCGTTGGCGGAGATGGTGCCGACCTGGGCAATCATCTTGCTGTCGTCGCAGGGCTTGGCCATCTCGCGAATGGCTTTGACCGCCTCGGCGGTGCCCTTGTCGATGCCGCGCTTCAGATCCATCGGGTTCATGCCCGCGGTGACGGCCTTGATGCCTTCGTTGACGATGGCCTGGGCCAGAACGGTTGCGGTGGTGGTACCGTCACCGGCGGTTTCGTTGGCCTGGGAAGCCACTTCTTTCACCATCTGGGCGCCCATGTTTTCGAACTTGTCTTTCAGTTCGATTTCCTTGGCCACGGACACACCGTCCTTGGTCACGGTCGGCGCGCCAAAGGACTTTTCCAGAACCACGTTACGGCCTTTCGGGCCGAGGGTAACCTTTACGGCGTCCGCCAGGATGTTGACACCTGCGACCATACGCTTGCGGGCGCTGTCACCGAATTTCACGTCTTTTGCTGCCATGTCTTCTATTCCTGTTCGTTAAACCGAAATTGAATCAAAGGATGTCGTGCGCGGCCGTGCTTACTCGAGCACGCCGTAGATGTCGGCTTCGCTCATGATGAGCAGTTCTTCGCCGTCGATCTTCACGGTGTTACCGGCGTACTGGCCAAACACCACGGTGTCACCCACCTTGACCGCCAGCGCACGGGTTTCGCCGTTGTCCAGAATGCGGCCATTGCCGACAGCAAGCACTTCGCCCTGGGACGGCTTCTCTTTGGCGTTACCCGGCAGCACGATGCCACCCGCAGTTTTTGATTCTTCTTCCTTACGGCGTACGACAACACGATCGTGTAGCGGACGAATTTTCATTGCTCGGTTTCTCCAATAGTCAGATTAATGTGGCAATGACGGTTGTGTTTACGGGCCGGCCCGGCATCGCCGTCCGGCCCCAGTGCCCGGCCGGCTAACCTTCTGATCTACAGAGGTTATCGGCCCGCAGCGAACTTGTGTGACGTTAATGGGGCTGGGGGAATCGTTTTCAATACCCCCCACCAAAAAATTTTCATTTTTTCTGGAGGCGATCGTGGTCCCGCTCGGTGTGGTCCTGGTACTCCCCGTCGATAACGTCACCGCGCTGATCGAACGGCCCCCGGGGACCGAACGGACCCTGCCCGCCGGCAAACGGACCGGCGCCGCTGCCAAACTGCATGCTGGCCCCCTGCCCTGAAATCACCAGGCGCTTCATGGCCTGCCGAACAAGCCACTGGCGACTTCCCGGCAGCAGGCACAACAGGCCAAACGTGTCGGTAATGAAGCCCGGCGTCAGCAGCAGCGCGCCGCCTGCCGCCAGCACCAGGCCTTCAGCCACTTCCTGAGCTGGCAGCTCGCCGCTGTTGAGGCGCGCACGGGCACGGGTGAGCGTTGCCAGCCCCTGCTGGCGCAACAACCAGCCGCCGATCATGGCGGTCAGCAGCACCAGGCCAATGGTATTGAATACCCCGATAATGCCGCCCACTTTGATGAGCACCGCCATTTCGGCGATGGGCAGCAGGATGAAAAGCCCGAAGAAGATCGGCAAAATGCCTCCTTTAAGTGTTGCTGTTCATTCTCCAACCATTGGGGCACCCCATGAAACTTCAAGATTCCGTGATTGCCGTAACCGGCGCCGGCCAGGGCCTCGGCCGGGCCATGGCCGAATACCTCGCCGCCCGGGGCGCCCGGCTGGCGCTGATCGACCTGGTCCCGGAGAAACTGGAAACCGCCGCCATCGCCTGCCGGGAAGCCGGCGGAGATTCCCGAATCTATGTCTGCAACGTTGCTCGCGAGGACGAGGTGGACGCCACCTTCGCGGCCATCGCTCGGGATTTCGGGGCGCTCAACGGAGTGATCAACAACGCCGGCATCCTGCGGGACGGTCTGCTGATCAAGACCAAAGACGGTGAGATCACCCAGCGAATGGAGCTCGCTCAGTGGCAGGCGGTCATCGATGTCAACCTGACCGGGGTGTTCCTGTGCGGGCGGGCAGCCGCCAGCCAGATGATCGCGCTGGGCAACGGCGGTGTGATCATCAACATCGCGTCAATCTCCCGGGCGGGCAACATGGGCCAGAGCAACTATTCCGCCGCCAAGGCAGGGGTGTCCGCGCTGGTACCGGTCTGGGCGAAGGAGCTCGCCCGCTATGGCATTCGATGCATGGGCATTGCGCCGGGGTTCATTGAGACCGACATGGTGGCGTCGATGAAGCCGGAGGCGCTGGAAAAGATGACGGCGGGCATCCCGCTGAAGCGGATGGGCCAGCCCGAGGAGATTGCCCAGACAGCGGCGTTCATCTTCGAGAACGAGTACCTGTCCGGGCGGATGATTGAGGTGGACGGCGGATTGCGGCTCTGACTACGGAAGCCAACGGTAGGTTTTCATGGAGACCCGGCCGTTGGTGACCTCAACGCCCTCCCCGGCCAGCAGACGGGATTGCCGGTTAAAGGCCTCGGAGCCCTCGGGAAACGCGATCTGCCCGTTGGTTCTGAGAACCCGGTACCAGGGGACCGAGTGGCCGGCGGGCAGCTTACCGAGGGCTCGCCCGACGAACCGGGCCTGGCGGCCAAGGCCCGCCATCTCTGCGACCTGGCCGTAGCTGGCCACCTTGCCGGCGGGAATGGCGGCGACCACCTGCCAGATTTTCTGCTCTTTTGTGGGTTCGTCCATGGCGTCAGCGGCCCTCACGGTATTCCCGGAACAGCCCGGCGCGGGCCAGGTAGAGAATCAGCACAATCGCCGGCAGGCCCATCACCGCCGACACTGTGAAAAACGTCCCGTACCCCGAGTCCGCCACCACAATACCGGAAAACCCGCCCAGGAACTTGCCGGGCAGCGTCATCAACGAGCTGAACAGGGCGTACTGGGTGGCGGTAAATGAGGCACTGGTCATGCCAGACAGCCAGGCGATCAGGGCAACGTTGGCAATGCCGCCGCTGAGGTTGTCGGCGCTGACCACCAGGGCCAGGGTGGCGAGGTTGGGTGGATGCTGAGCAAGGACGACGAACAGCAGGTTGGTGCCGGCGGTCATGATGGCGCCGGCCAGCAGAATTCGCTGCACGCCCAGTCTTGCCACCAGAAGGCCCCCGATAAAGGAGCCCGCGATGGTCATGAAGAACCCGAACACCTTGGTGACGTCCGCCACCTCGGTTTTGGAGAAGCCCATGAAGTTCAGGTAAAACGGATTGGCCATCACGCCCATGGCAATATCGGCCACCCGGTAAAACGCCACCAGGGCCAGGATCGCCACCGCTAAACGCCGATAGCGCCTGAAAAAATCCAGGAACGGACCGGCGACGGCGGCGTAAAACCAGCCAACCAGCCTCGCGATCCGGGGCGAAAGGTGGCTGCGACTGGCCGCCTCCTGCTCGATGCGATGGGCAATATCCGCGGCAGCGGCAAAGTGGTTGACGGCGGGCTCCCGCACCAGCAACACGGTCAGCACACCCACGCCGACCAGCGCCGCCATGGCCTGGTAGGACACCTGCCAGGACCAGAATTCAGCGAGGTAGAGCGCCCCGGCGCCCGCCACCAGCAGCGCAACCCGATAACCAAAGATATAAGTGGCGGCCATCGCCGCCTGCCAGCGCTGCTCGGCGATCTCGATGCGATAGGCGTCGATGCTGATGTCCTGGGTGGCGGAGGAAAACGCCACCAGCAGCCCGAATAGGGCGAGTTGCTCCGGATGCGCCACGGCGTCGGTGCCGGCCATCAGCATCAGGCCGGTGGCAATGCCGGCCTGGGCCAGCAGCATCCAGCTGCGCCGCTTGCCCAGCCACCGGTCAAGCAGCGGCAGGGAGACCCGGTCGATCACCGGCGCCCAGATCACCTTGATGGAGTAGGTGATGCCCAGCCAGCTGAAAAACCCGATGGTGGCGGTATCCACGCCAACGTCCGCCAGCCGGGCATTCAGGGTGGAAAACACCAGGAGAAACGGCAGCCCGGCCGAGAACCCGAGGAACAGCATGGCCACCACCGGCCAGTGGGCATAAGGGCCGGCCAGCGCACGGAGACGGTGGAAGTTGGCGGAAAACGGAATCGTTGCTCTCCCGGTCAGTCGCGGAAGTTGTTGAACTGCAACGGCACGTCCAGGTCCGCCTCGCGCAGCATGGCGATCGCGGTTTGCAGGTCATCCCGCTTCTTGCCGGTCACCCGCACCTTATCGCCCTGGATGCTGGCCTGGACCTTGAGCTTCTGGTCCTTGATCATCTTCACGATTTTCTTGGCCATGTCCGTCTCGATGCCTTGTTTGAGGGTGAAGTGCTCCTTCACCAGCTTGCCGGCCTTGCTCTCGCCGTCCTCGGACAGCGCCCGGGTGTCGATGTTGCGCTTGGCGAAGGCCATCCGAAGCATGTCCCGAAGTTGCTCCAACTGAAACTCCTGCTCGGCGCTGAGGGTCACCCGCTCCCCTTCCAGCTCGATATCGGCCTCTACGTTTTTGAAATCCCAACGGTTACCCAGCTCCCGACGGGCCTGATCCACCGCGTTGGTCACCTCGTGCATCTCGATTTCCGAAACAATGTCAAAAGAGGGCATGGTCGTTATTCTCCGTTTGGTGAGGCGGGTATACTGCCGGTAAAAACTGAGTCATGAAAACGGGGTCAGATGAAACTCATCTGACCCCTGATTCAGCCCAAGTTCACGGTGCACGAAATCATACCAACTGAACCCAGGCACCGCATCCGACAATCGACGGCCAAGAAGTAGAACCCGATGCCTAATCTCGACCTCCCCATCCTTGTGGTGGACGACGCAAAATTCAGCAGCATGGTGGTCAGCCGCACCCTGAGGGCTGCGGGCTACCGCGATGTCCGCATTGCCCACAACGCCCCGATGGCCCTGGACCTGATGGAACAGCGCCCGGTAAGCGTGCTGATCGCCGACTGGCTGATGCCGGAAATGGACGGGCTGCAGCTCACCGACCGGGTGCGCCAGCAGGACGAACAGAACAACCACTACACCTACGTGATCCTCCTGACCGCCCGGGAGAGCGTGGAGGCGCTGTCCGAGGCCTTTGATCGGGGCGTGGACGACTTCATCTACAAGTCGAACATGACCAAGCAGCTGGTACCCCGGATCTTCGCCGCGGACCGGATGGCGGACCGCCAGAACGCCCTGCTCCGGGCTAACAGCCTGCTGATCGAAAACAATCGGGAGCTGGAAGCCACCAACATCATCGACCTGGAAACCGGTCTGTGCAATCAACGCTACGCCCGGGAACGGTTGACCAAGGTGCTGCGCCACGCCGAGGCCCGGGGCGGCGCCGGTGCGTACGTGCTCTGCGGTATCCGCAACTGGCAGGATTTGCGCCGCAACAACCCGCCCTCGGTAATGGGTGAAGTGGCCGTGGGCATCGGCCGGCGCCTGAGCAATCTCATTCGCCCCATTGATGCCCTGTGCCGGGTTGGCGACAACCAGTTTGCGATCGTCTCCTATTTCCCAAACAGCGAACACTGCACCACCACCGCGTTCCGCCGGATTTTCGACGGCATCAATCACAAGGCCCTGAAAACCACCGCCGGCTTCCTGTCCGTGGAAGCCGGCATGGTGCTGTGCAAGGCGGACGCCCAGGACGGCACCCCCTCAGTGCAGGACATGGAACGGGCGGCCATGGAAGGGCTGATGGATGCCTACGACACCCGCCGGTTTATTGAATGTGCTCCGGCGCTGAAGCCCGAGGAAGGGGTCAGATGAGTTTCATCTGACCCCGGGTTAGGGGAGTCAAGGGTCAGATGAAGCTCATCTGACCCCGGGTTAGGGGAGTCAGGGGTCAGATGAAGCTCATCTTACCCCGGGTTTAGGGGAGTCAGGGGGTCAGATGAAACTCATCTGACCCCGAGTTGTGTCCCCCCAGTTGACCGAGTCACAAACCGTAACAACCCCATACACATCTACCACAGACCGGCTTGCTCTCCGGCGCTATTCTGAAACCGTGGAATCAAGCAGTATCCCCCCAGGGCGGAGGAGCCGCGCAGTACCTCCGCCGCTATCTGGGAGATTCCAAAGGATCAACGAAGTTTCAGGCACTTTCGTTCTTTCCGACTTCTTGAGGCCAGCCATCGCGCTGGCCTTTTTGTTTTAAGGCCAGGCATCAAACGTCCGCCTGATCGCCCGGCTCCTGGCCTTCGTTGCCACCCTCACCACCACGCCGCCGGTAATCCCCGGGCGTCTGGCCAGTGGACGCTTTGAACCGCCGGTGAAAGGAGGCAGTCTCGCTGTAGCCCAGGCGCAGGGCAATGTCCGGGATACTGAGATCCGTGCGGGTGAGAAAATCCTCGGCCAACTGCTGACGCACATCATCCAGCAACTGCTGATAGGAAACACCTTCCTGGCTCAGCTTTCGCTGCAGGGTTCGGCTGGTCATGCCCAGCGCCTCAGCGACCATATCCTGACGAGCGACCCCTTCGGCCAACTGCTTCTGAAGACAGCGCTTTACCCGGGTGGTCAGATCCGTGTCGGTTTGCAGGAGGGCCAGTTGGGACAGCGCGTGCGCCTCCAGCGTCTTGCGCAGCTGCGGATCCGGCTGGCGCAGGCGGGTAACAAGCAGATCCCGATGCAGGGTGACGCGGTTCTCCGGCGCGCCGAACGTCACCGGGCACCGCCACCGCCTGGTGTACTCCGCTTCCAGCGCCGGGCCCGGGGACGGGCGCTTCAGCGTCACGCGAAGCGGCGAAGCCTCCGGCCGATCCGCCAGCCAGCGGGCGTAATTAATCCAGGACGCAAACACGTTATCCACCAGATGCGGCCAGACGGTAGAATCCGTGAACTGGCAGGTCCATTCCAGCGAAACCGCCTCCCCGACCATCGCGAGCCGCGTGACCCCCATGTCACCCACCAGCTTCTCGAACGGGGCGATCCGCGCCACCGCCTCGCCAAGCGTGGCGCAGCTCATGGTGATGTAACCCAGAACGCTGTAGGAACCCGGCTGCACAAAATCGCCGGTCTCAAGACCCAGGATCGGGTTACCGGACACCTCAGCAAGCCGCCGGATAAACGTCTGGAATTGCGCGCCGTCGACCCTGCCATCGTCGGAGGCAAGAATATCCGGGCTGAGCCCCGCCGCCTCAAACAGCGCGCCAGTCTCAATGCGGTTGGCGTCCGCGAAGCGAACGTATTGTCGAAGGGCCGCCACGGAGGCGGTTCCGAGGGGTGTCATTGTTGTTATCCGTATCAACGGGGGGGCAGACAACGGGGTCAGATGAGACTCATCTGACCCCAGCTTTACCGTGACCCCAATTGTCATCTGACCCCAGCTTCGAAATCGGGGTCAGATGAGACTCATCTGCCCCCAACTTCAACACGCAATCAGAGCTTGCGGCCCTTGCCGGCGGCAATCCGAAGCCGCAGGGCGTTGAGCTTGATAAAGCCTTCCGCGTCCTTCTGATTGTACGCGCCCTGGTCTTCCTCAAAGGTCGCGATCTTCTCGTCGAACAGGGAATCGGCGGACTTGCGGCCGACCACATCAACGTTGCCCTTGTACAGCTTCAGGCGAACGGTGCCGTTCACGTAGGTCTGGGTCTGATCGATCAGCGCCTGCAGGGCTTCACGCTCCGGCGACCACCAGTAGCCGTTATAAATAACCTCGGCGTAGCGCGGCATCAGGCTGTCTTTGAGGTGGGCCACTTCACGGTCCAGAGTGATGGACTCGATGGCGCGGTGGGCCCGCAGCATGATGGTGCCGCCCGGGGTCTCGTAGCAACCGCGGGACTTCATGCCCACGTAGCGGTTCTCGACAATGTCCAGGCGACCAATTCCGTTGGCGCCGGCCAGCTTGTTCAGGGTTTCCAGCACCTCGTGGGGCTTCATGTCCTGACCGTCGATGGCAACGATGTCGCCCTTCTTGTAGGTCAGTTCCACGTAGGTCGGCTTGTCCGGAGCGGCTTCCGGAGACACGCTCCAGCGCCACATGTCGTCCTCGGCTTCCGCCCAGGGATCTTCGAGGTTGATGCCCTCGTAGGAGATATGCAGCAGGTTGGCGTCCATGGAGTACGGGCTCTTGCCCTTCTTCTTCTCCACCGGGATGTTGCGCTCATCACAGTAAGCCAGCAGCTTTTCGCGGGAGTTCAAGTCCCACTCACGCCAGGGGGCAATCACCTTCACGCCCGGCTTCAGAGCGTAGGCGCCCAGCTCGAACCGCACCTGATCGTTGCCCTTGCCGGTGGCGCCGTGGGAAATGGCATCCGCGCCGGTCTCGTTGGCAATTTCCACCAGGCGCTTGGCGATCAGCGGGCGGGCAATGGAGGTGCCGAGCAGGTACTCGCCCTCGTAGATGGTGTTGGCGCGGAACATCGGGAACACGTAGTCGCGCACGAACTCCTCGCGCAAGTCCTCAATGAAGATTTCCTTGACGCCCAGCGCCTTGGCTTTCGCCCGCGCCGGCTCGACTTCTTCGCCCTGGCCAATGTCGGCGGTGAAGGTCACCACCTCACAGTTGTAGGTGTCCTGCAGCCACCGCACGATGACGGATGTGTCGAGGCCACCAGAATAGGCCAGCACCACCTTTTTGATATCAGACATGCCCTTGCTCCAGACTGGACCGAATGGATGTGTGGAAATAAGGGCGCTTATTGTACGGGACGGCGGTGGGATTGGCTATTGAGTGGGCTCGGGGTTTGGATAGGGGTCAGGTTTGGATAGGGGTCAGATGAAAGCGTTCATCTGACCCCAGGGCCGGGGCTTGGGCATGAGCTAGGGGGCAGATGAGACTCATCTGACCCCAGGGCTGGGGGGGGTGACATGACAACGGGGTCAGATGAGTTTCATCTGACCCCAGGCAGCCTCCGGCTTGCGTCAGCCCGCGTGCTGCTGGCTGACCACCTCTTCACGGATGCCATCCCAGCCGTCCTTAATGGAGCGGAGCAACGTGGCAACCTCATCCAGCTTGCTGGCGTCGTTCTTCACGTTGGCCTCGAACAGCGTGCGCTCCATGTAGTCGTACAGGCCTTCCAGCCTGACGGCCAGGTCGCCGCCCTGTTCAAAGTTAAGGAAACTCCGGAGGCCACCAATGATCTCGATGCTCTTGGAGATCAGCCGGCCTTTGCCTTCAACGTCGTTCGCCTGCATGCGTGCCTTGGCCATGTTGATGCGCTCGAGCGCGCCCGCATAGAGCAGCTGGATCAGCTTGTGCGGATCGGCATCGGTGATACTTGTCTGGGTGTTGACGCGCTGGTAAGCCTGTAACCCATTCATAAAAGACCTCACGTTTTCGTTCGAAGAGACGACCGGGCCGTCACTTCTTCTGGTTGTTCTGCGGCGCCAACGCCGCCAGCTGCTGGCTCACGTAACTCTGGGTGCTGTTGAGCTGGGAGATCAGCGAATCGGCCGCGGTGAACTGCGATACCAGCCGTTCACGGTAAGCCTGTATCCGGTCATCCAGCCTGGACTGCTCTTCCTGAATGCGTTCCGCATCTTTACTGATGCGGTCTGTCTTCGCCTCGATCACGCCATCCGGGCCGACCAGGCTGGTGACCAGGTTGACCGCGCGCTCGCCCACCCCTTCGATGAAGTTGATGACCCCGCGATCTCCGGTCGCAGCCCCGGCAATCCGGAGGCGGATGCCCTTGGCGTCGCCGGGGCCGGTCACGGTCAGTTCCTGGCCGTCGCCTTTGGCGAGTTGGCCATTGACCGTGCCGGCCACGTCCTTGCCCAGAGTGCCGGTTTTCACTGACAGACCAAGAGATGCCCCGTTTTCCACGGACATGACGCTGACGTTGGACCGACTACCGTAACTGCCCGAGGTAAACTGGAGTACGCCGCCGCTGTCCAGGCTGACCTTGACGGACTGTCCCGCCGCATTCAGGGCGGTGGCGGCGTTCAACTGGTTCTGGATCTCATCCACCAGGTCTTGGGCCGTGGCGTAGGTTTGCTGGGTCAGCGACAGGTTAACCGTGGTGCTGCCGTCCACGGTCAGTTCCAACTGATCGTTGGTGGCATCGATGGTGACGCCTGCGCCGAGGGCGGTATCGCCCTTGACCCCGCCCTGGGTGGCCGCCTGCGTGATCCGCACCTTGTAGCTGCCGGCCTGGGTATCGGAACTGCCCCCGAGAAACTGAAGGTCCGCGTCGGTCGCCTTGCCCTGTTCGGCAAAAAGCGCGGTCACGCTGTCCGGGTCCGACTTCAGCGCCTTTTCAAACTTGGCACTGTCGAAGCTCAACCCGCCGGTCTTGTAGTCGGTGGTGATCCCCACATCGGCCAGGGTCCGGATGCTCGCATTTTCCAGGCCCGGAACGACCCGCGTCAGCACACCGCGCAACTGAGACTGGATAGCCCGAACCGCCGAGTCGCCGGACAGGATACCCCCCTGCCCGGTTTCCGCGTTGTAGCCCGCCAGCCCTTTGATGGTGGCCTGGAGGTTGTTGAATTTGTCGACGAAGGCAGACACACGATCCGCCACCGCTCCGAAATCCTGCTCGACCTTGATCACCGACGAAACCCCTGCTTCGGTGACGTCGAAACTCAGGCCGTCAATCACGTTGTCGATGGTGTTGGTAGGCCGGGTAATGGTGATGCCATTGACGTCCACTTTGGCGTCTTTTGCTGCAACCGTTTCCTGAAGATTCTGGGTCGTACCGTCGAACGCAAATTGGGACAGCCCGCTGGCATCGGTGTTCACGCCGTCGTCATCGGCCACGGTCACGGAAATGGCGTTGGCCGTGCCGGTCTTTTCCGAGGACATGACCAGCCGGTAGCCGCTACCGGTGTCCACAACGCCGGCGGTGACGCCAACGTTGGCGTCATTTATGGCCTCGGCCAGCCCCTGGAGCGTGTTGTTCGTCCCGTCGATGGTGAGCGTCTTGGTCGAGTCGCCGGATGTGATGGTGAGCGAGCCTGTGCCGATGGAGGTCGCGTCTTTGTCTGCGAACGTGGCGGACGCGAGGGATTGCGACTGGGCAAGATCAATCACATTCACCGTGTAGTTGCCGCGGCTGGCCTTGGCGCTGTCAACGGTGACGCTGACGGACTCGTTGGATGATGTGGCGGAAAACGCCTTCAGATTATCCGGCGCACTGAGCTGCCGTAGCGGCAAGCGCAGGTCTGTGACGGCGCTGCGAAGTGTGCCGTAGGCGGAAATCAGGGCTTCGTTGGTTTTGGACCGCAGATCCAGACGGCTCTGCGCAGGCTTGCGCTCTGCAGCCACCAGCTGGTCGACGAGGTCTGATGTCAGAACCCCCGATCCAATGCCCAGTGATGATATGCCCGCCATGGTGTGTCCTCCACGTGGAGTGAGCCAACTGTCTGTTCCTGTTATCGGCCGGGAGCGGCAAAACTTTGCCCCCGCAGACCACGAAACCTGTAACAGTATGTAAGCAAAAACACCGCTACGCCAGAAGCGTAGCGGTGCTGAAAGGCCGTTGTATCACGCCCTGGCGCCCAGTCAGGCGTCAAACTTTGGCGTTAAACAACGTCAGCGGTTCATCCTGCTGCAATTTCTTTGCCAGTCTCAAGGCCACCTCATCGGGAATCTGACGGATAACTTCCTGAGTCTGCTGATCCACCACCTTGACGACGGTTTGCCCCAGTTCATTATCGACCTCAAACTGCAGATCCCGCTGAACATTCTGGACAAAGTCGTTGAGCTGGGAGACCGCCTGGTCGAGCTGCTTGCGCTGATCCTCGGCCTGCGTTTCCAGCTTCTGGGCTTCAGACACGGGGCGAGGCGACACAACGTTGGCGCCCCCGACCTGAGCTGATGCAACAGGCGATGCCTGCGCAGGAGATGACGACAGTGCCTTGGCCGGCGCTGCACTCTTCACGAGCCGCAGATCCGGGCTGTTCAGGTTAACGTCATTCATAGCGTTACCTCGCTACCCTGTAACGGCGGAAAGCCGGGACCCGAAGGCCCCGGCTGTTACCGCGTTGCCCCTTACTGCAGGAGGGACAGGACCTGCTGCGGCCGGGCATTCGCCTGGGCCAGGACCGAAATACCGGCCTGCTGCAGCACCTGGGACTTGGCCAGCTTCGCCGTTTCCGCCGCGAAGTCCGCATCCAGGATCCGGCTCTGAGCAGCGCTCAGGTTGGTGCTGGTGGACTCCAGGTTGGAGATGGTGCTCTCAAACCGGCTCTGGATCGCACCGAACTTCGCGCGCTGGGAGCTGATGGTGCTCAGGGCGGCGTCGACGGTCTTCAGGGCCTGGGTGGCGCTGTCGAAGGACGTGATGTCCAGGTCAGCGACGCTGCGCAGCTCGGAGCCTTTGTCGGCGAAGGCGTTGGAGCCGGTCACGTCAACCGCGAAGGAGCGGTCAGAATCCAGCTGGATGTAACCACTCACCGCCACGTCTTCCGCCGTGGTGTCCGCGGTCAGCGTTGAGGCCGAGCCTGCGTCCACCAGCGCACCAGTGGCATCGCGGGACTGCTTGGTGACGCTGACGTTGCCGGCGTTCTGCACGCCAGTGTCGCCCACGGTGATGTCTTTACCCGTCTCGTTGCGCAGGACCACGGAAGCGCCGTCTTCGGAGACTTCGGCGGTGATGCCGGTCTTGGCAGACTGGTCATTGATGGCGGCCACGGCGGCGGACAGAGAGTCCTGGCCACTGGTTGCATCAATGGTGAACGAGATGGACTGAGCGGTGTCGTTCTCGCCGGACAGATTCAGGGTGTAGCTGCCGGAGGCTGCGAACGCCAGATCCACTTCCGTACGGGCCGTGGCGGTGACGCCGGTGCTGCCGGTTTTGGAGTTGATGTCGCTGGCGATGTCGTTGGCTTCAGCATTGGCGGCGATGCTGATGGTCTCTGAACCCAGGTAGCCGTTGATGGCAACGGAACCGGAGGTTACGCCGTTGACGGCAGCGCCGCCGGATGCGGCTGTACCGGCAGCCGCGCCGCTGGCCAGTACCTGGTTGTTACCGAAGCTGCTGGTTCGCAGGTTGGTGGTGGACGCCGAGATGGTCTCGTTGGCGTTGGCACCGACCTGGAACTGGGCGGTCCCGAAGGTACCGTCGAACAGCTTCTGGCCGTTGAAGTTGGTGGTGGTAGCGATGCGATCCAGCTCGGAAACCAGCTGGTTCACTTCGTCCTGCAGCGCCTGACGGTCAGACGAGCTGTTGGAGGCGTTGGCAGACTGAACCGCCAGTTCACGCACCCGCTGCAGAATGTTGCTGCCTTCACCCAGCGCACCCTCAGCGGTTTGCGCCAGGGAGATGCCATCGTTGGCGTTGCGGGTTGCCTGGTTCAGGCCACGAATCTGGGCCTCGAAGCGGTTGGAGATCGCCAGACCAGCGGCATCATCCTTGGCGGAATTGATGCGCAGGCCAGAGGACAGCCGCTCAAGTGCCTGGTTGGACAGCTTCTGGGACTTATTCAGCTGGTTCTGGGCGGACAGTGACGCCACGTTGGTGTTGATACCGAGAGCCATGATGCTTCTCCTTGAACAATTTGGTTTTCTCTAGAAGTGGTCTGGCGCCCTTCCTGAGAGTTGGGTGCGCCGCCCTACTGTTCCGTTTAACGGCGCTACCCCGACCAACTTTAAGGAGCTGGGCACTTTTTTTGTAAATGAATGTAAAACGTTGAATTCAGCGCCCGGTCCAGGCTTTTCTCCAGTCCGCCAGTGCCTGTCCTTCGAGCATCCAATCGGCCCGCACGGCCTGCTGAAGGCCATCTCCTTCCCGGGCAAGATCGTCCAGATTCGCAAGCCGCTCGCGAATGGCGTCCATCCAATCCTTATAGCGGTTCTTGACCCGGGTCACCGGTAACCCCGCCCGACGATAGGGCAACACGTCACTGCAGATGACCGGATACCCGCACACGCCGTACTCCAGCAAGCGAAGGTTGCTCTTGCAGCGGTTGAACAGGTTGTCTTCGAGCGGCGCCAGGGCCAGGTCCAGATTCAGCGAGGCCAGCTTTCGGGGGTAATCCTGGATATCGATACCATCGTGATACTCAGCGACGAAGGGCCGAAGAGATTCCGGACACATGCCAAAAAACACCCACTCAACCTCATCCGCCAGGTCTCGGACCACGTCCGCAATCAGCTCCAGATCGCCCGTATGCCCCATACCTCCGGCCCATCCCACTCTGGGGCGCGCGCCACGCTGGCGTAGGCTGCTGACCCCACCCCACCAGTCCACCGGCAGCCGGTTCTCCACCACTCGGATATCCGGATGCATGCCCTCAAGCGCCTCAGCCAGCGGCGCCGTGGAGACCACAAACCGGTCGACGTGGCGAACCGCCCTCCGCAGGGATTTGAGGATGTCCCTGGGCATGGCATCGCGATAGGCACTCTTCATCGGAAGGTTGGGGAGGTAATCGTCCAGTTCATAGACGAGGGGTGTGCGGGCCAGCTCGCGGATACGACGCATCTCGGCAATCTGATCGTCCGTGACCTGCCGCTGGACAACCACCACATCCGGATTCATCCGCGCCAGCTCCGGCAAGGTGAGTGGCTCCCGCGCCAGTATTCCGGCCACTTGCCCGTCGGCGACCATGGCCTCGTAGGGTTTGATCATCCGGTAGTGCCCGCAGCCCCAGGGATCCGCCGGATAGCAGACCACGGATGGCCGGCCATTGCCCGCAGCCGGCCGCCAGGTGAGGTCGATCCGCTGCTCCACCTCAAAGCCCTGGCCCACCAGGGTCAGGTTTGGATTGTACGCCGGGTCATTGGCAATAACCGGCAGCCAACGCTCGTAGATGCGATCCTGCTCGCCTTCGAAACGCACCCGCTTCTGCGTCAGCGCCGTCTCATCCACCGTATTCTGGCTGGCGTTGGCCACATGCATGACCAGAGAGTGCGGCGTCCAGACCACGAGATAGCCCGCCTCGCGAACCCGCAGGCAGAAATCGACGTCGTTGTAGGACACACTGAAGGCGTCCTCATCCAGGCCACCGAGCTCCTGGTACAACGATGCCCGGACCATCAGGCAGGCGGCGGTGACCGCGCTGTAGTTCTGGTCCACCTGCAGGCGGTTCATGTAGCCCGGCGCCTCCGGGGACTGGTCAACGAAGGCGTGTTCCGCGGGCCCTCTCAGCCCGAGAATCACGCCGCCATGCTGAACCCGTCCGGACGGAAACAGCAGCTTTGCACCGACAATCCCCACCTCAGGCCGCAACGCGTGATTGAGCAGCGCATCCAACCAGTCGCCACGGAGCACGCCCGTATCGTTGTTCAGCAGGACCAGGTATTCCCCTCGTGCCTGGCGGGCGGCCTCATTGTTGATGGCCGAGTAATTGAATGGTTTGGTGTACCGGAGCACCCGCACATGGTCGAGGCCCATGTTTTCAAGGCCGGCCAGCCAGGCCCGCGCCTCGGCGGTCTGGCTGTTGTTGTCCACAATCAACAGTTCAACGTTCGGATATCGGGTCTTTTCCAGCAAGGACTCCACACAGGTCTGCAGCAGGGGCAACTGGTCCTTGGTGGGGATGATGATTGACACCAGCGGTGTCGCATTGTGATTGTACCGGACCCGAAAGGTGCCCAACCCCGGATTGGGTTCGACATCGGCCTGGTAACCCCGCCGTTCAAGGTGGGACTCAATGACCCGCTGCTCCTGCCCCAGGTCTCGCACCGGGCGACCGGGCTCGCTGATCACCAGTGGCTCCGGCACGTGGCCGAAGGCACCAAAGCCCGCTGCCTCCAGCAAGCGGAGCGCAAAATCGAGCTCGAACGCCATCGGATAGCTGGAATCAAACCCGGACAGCTCCGTCACCGCGTTGGTCCGAAACAGCCAGTGGCGCGCCAGCGCCCCGGGATTGCTCAGCAGCATGTCGAGATTGAAGTCGGGGCGGAACGCGCCGCCACCGATAAAACCACCCTCGCGGACCAACCCATCGCCGTAAACCGCATGGCAGGTGTCCGGGGCCTCCGACAATTCCTGTGCCAGCCGCCAGACCCCTTGGGGATTCAGTTCATCCCAGCTGTCCATCAGCATCAGCCAGCCCGGGTGCTCACTCGCCAGTTGCGTCAGAACCTCCGGTACGTCCCCCGGCGCAGCCTGCACCATCAGAACATCGCGGAAGTACGCCTCCGGGTACCGGCTGACGTCCTCGGTGATCACGATTCCGCGCAGGGTCGGCACAATGTGCCGTGTGATCCTGAGGGCACTGACGGCCAGCGCCAGTCGCTGATCCCCTGGAGAACGATCCCAGATGCAACAGTGTATGACGGGCCCGGTTTGCGACGCTTTTGCCTGACGATCGGCGGGGCCCGGAATGCGGCTGGCCAGCCAATGGCCAAGGGCGATGGGGTATCCCCGCTCCCGGGAAACCTGGCGGGCCTCATCCAGCGCGAACACCGAGAGTGCTTGCGGGTCAATCTGGCCCACCGTCAGCAGGTGCTCCATCAGGGGAAACTGGCCAAAAGCACCGTCGTCCCCGAGTCGCCTCACCCGCACCCGCCCGTCCAGCGGCAGAGGCTCAACGCCCAGCCGGTCCAACTGGGCCAGGAACACCGAGCGGCCGTAATCGCCCACGACGTTCGCCGTTGCCTGTCTCTGGGCCTGGCCGGCGTGGGTCCGGAAACAGGACTGGGCGTCTGACAGGTAGGCCAGGTGCCGATGATTACCGAGGGCATTCACAAACAGGGCCAGGTCGTTCACGGAATTGACCATGCGGTTACCGAGGGCGCTCATATGGGGCCAGCAGGCCCGCAGAGGCTCAGCGCGGAGCAACACACTCGTCGGCTCCCCCACGAAATTGATCGGGAACCGGGACCAGAACCGAAGCAGGTCCTGGCCATGAACGAGCGCGTCTTCGTCGAACGGGCAGTGCGTGGCCAGGATGTCCGGCAAGGTCTCGCCCTTGTCGTCGATCAACCGGCGCCGACCGGTCACCAGGCCGATGTCGTCGTTGGCCTCCAGGACGGCCACCATCCGGGCGGTCGAGCCTGGCAGGAGCAGATCGTCGTCGTTCACAAACCGGAGGTAGGTGCCCTTTGCCCGCTCAAAGCAACGATGCATATTGATCAGGCCGCCGCACTGCGGGTTGTTCCGCTCATAGCGGACCGGCAGCGACGTTGTTTTTGTGAATCGCTCAACAACCTTCTGCACTTCGTCGTCCGGCGAGTCGTCACCTACGATGATTTCAGCGTCGGTAACGCCCTGGTGCTCAATCGACTGCAGCGCTTCGAGCAGAAAATCCGGCTTGAACGCAGGCACAAGATAACTGACGCGAACGCGAGCGCGGTCAGCGTTGGAGGTTGAGAGAGTCATAGGTCGAAATCAGTATCGTCAAGAAATTGGTCGAGGCCCCGTTCGCGGGTCTCCCGGATAATGGTATTTGCCAGCACTGGATCAAGCTCGTCCCGCCAGCGATCGCTGACCGACCGATCTTTGAACACCGCGTAGGGGTCGTCGTGATGGTGCTCGTTCGCCGTCTCCAGAAACCCCCTGGTCTGCGCCGTCCACTGGAGTCCAGCACGCTCGAAGATCCATTGGGAGGTCGCCACCGATGCCTGAAGTAATTGCGCATAGTGAACCAGCGTAAACCGCTCCGGGTAGGCGTCGGCCAGCTCCACGAAACGCTCCGTCACCGCGAGCCAGTCGTCAAAGCCCCAGTATTCACCCACACCGTCTTTGCGGCAGGCCCCGCTGCGCCAGTCCTTGTCAATCTCGCATCCCTTCTTGGCAAACTCTCGGTGGGAGTGAATCCAGGAATTCATCGCGGCGCAGGGGTGCCGCACGATACCCACGATGTGGATATCCAGCGACGACGTCAGAAAGCGCTCCAGCAATTCATGGTGCCGGGACGTCTTGTAGGCCAGCACGGACGGCGCGGTCTTGGTGAACGCCGGATAGGCTCCGGACGCCACCAGGTGACGCTGCATCAGGAAATCGTCGTCGTCCGCCGCCAGCAGGTCCGTCAGGAAGGCCGAGATCGCCTGGTCAGAGTCGTCCGGGTGCAAACGATTCTTGAAGCGATAGGCAAACAACGGTTCGGTACGAAAGGCCACTGCCGGATCGCTGTTAACGATCTGCCCGAGCCAGCTGGTACCCGACCTAGGCATACCAGTCACAATCACCGTTTTCATGCTTCAGGCTTCTCCAGTACGCAGTCAAAACGATATCCCTGGGTATAGAGCGCCTCGGGTTGCGCGTGAATGCGGCAGACCAGGCCCAGGGACCGGGCAACCTCATTAAAGAACTGCGGATGGAACCAGGTCCCCATCACGTCGGCGCCGTCGGCCAGTGCAGCCAGATACTGCCTCAGGCGCTGCCCTTCACCGTAGAACGACCATTGTTCCAGCGCGTTCGGAACACCGCCAATCAGGACGCGCCCGCCGGGCGGCAGCGCTACGGACAACCGCGCCAGGAAGGCCGCCATGTCTGAATAGGAAAGGTGTTGTGCCACTTCATACAGATAGACCTTGGAGAACGCCAGGCGCTGCCAGTCCTGCGTCATCAGCGATCCGCAGATGTAGGCAATCCGCTCACCCGCCGAAGACGCTTCCGCTTCCCGGACCAGATCGGCGTTGCGTTCAATGCCGGTCACCTGCCGGCAACGCCGGGCGACCCGACGCGTCAGTAACCCATTACCCGCCCCAATATCCAGAACACAATCCGATGGCGTAAGGGACAGCAGCGTCGAGATCTGCTCCACGATCAGGTCGATTTGGGCTTCCGATACGGGTTCGCCGTTGACCGTCTTGCCCACTTGCCAGAGCGGGTTGCGGCTCTCGCGGACGCGTCTTGAATAGTAGTCATCGGTACTCACGCTGAGAATACTCCCTGTTGCACCATACGCCGGGTATCGCTGACGCCGTTCCACAGCAGCACGTCCAGAATCGAGAGGCCCGGCACGAACGGGCGGTGGCCCTGTTCGTAAGGCGTCAGCAAAGGCTCGTGGAAGGCCAGCTCAATGCCCGAAGCGTCGAACTCCTCTTGCCGAAACAGAGCCGCGCCGCCGGCTGGATTCAGGTACCGGGTCGCGCCCAGAGCCTCGGCAAGGCGCAGCGCCCATTGTCCGGCGTGCTCGACGTCTCCAAGCGGCAGATCGGCGCCGCTGAGGGTCACCCACTCAGGCGCAAGATCCAGAACCCCAGCCATTCGACGCAACGTCTCGCACACAAGGACGGACAGATTCTCCGTTTCAACGTCCACGCAATGATCAAACACGTCCATTGCCTCGGCAAAACAGGGCGCGCGCCTTTTGAGAAACGAAAGTTGGCCCCGAATGCGGCCGCGCCAATCCGCCTGGGCGATGGCAATGTCATTAATGGCATCGAAGCGGCTTTTCCCGGCCAGCGGGACCGTCATGAACTGCCACTCTTTCGCAGGGTCCGGATGCAGGATCCGGTTTCGATTGACCCACCCCTTGTTCACAAACTGGATACGATCAAAAAAGACCCAGGTATCCACGCTGGCCATGAGCTGGAAGTACCCGATGTAGGGGAAAAAGTACGGCTGCATGGCGCCCAGCGTCGTCATTCAGCGCCCCGCCGCCGACGTGAGAACGTCCGAAATGCGCAGAAAATCCTGTTCCGACAGGTCGGGGTACAGGGGCAGACACAGAATCTGTTCCGCCGCTTGCCGGGCATTGGGCAGCGGCAACTGGCGTGCCTGCCGATACATCGGAAAGTCCGTGATCAGCGGATAGAAATAGCGCCTCGCCAGGATGTTGGCGCGCCGGAAGCGATCGTAGAGCTCGTCCCTTGAGCAGGGAAACGTGGGGCGGACCAGGACGGGGCAGTAGGCATAGTTCCAGGATACCCCGTCGGGCTCCGGCATCAGCTCCAATCCCTCCAACGTTGACAGGAGCTCACCATAGCGGCGATACCAGCGCTGTCGGTCGGCAATCACCCGCGGCATATTGGGTAACTGGAGGAGGCCAACCGCCGCCTGGAACTCGTTCATCTTCCCGTTGATGCCCGGCGCCACGACGGTCACCTCATCCGCAAACCCGAAATTCTTGAGGTAATCGATCCGGCGCTTGGTCTTCAGATCCGGGCAGACAAGCGCCCCACCCTCAAACGTGTTGAAGATCTTGGTGGCGTGAAAGCTGAGCACCGAGAGGTCTCCGGCGTTCAGCAGACTCTCGCCATTGGCCTCGACGCCGAAGGCATGGGCTGCGTCATAAATCACGCTCAGCCCATAGATGTCGGCAATCCGCTGGATTTCCGCGGTATTCGCAGGCACGCCGTAGCAATGGACCGGGAGGATGGCTGTGGTTTCGGGTGATATTGCTGCCTCAATCGCCGCAGGATCCAGATTGAACGATCCCGGCTCAATATCCACGAACACCGGCTTGAGTTTGTTCCAGATCAGGGAGTGGGACGTTGCCACGAACGAATAGGGCGTGGTGATGACCTCGCCCGTCACCCGCAACGCCTGGAGGGCCGTGACCAGGGCCAGGGTGCCGTTGGCAAACAGGGACAGGTGCTTCACGCCCAGGTGACTGCAGAGCTGGCGCTCCAGCTCAGCGTGGAACTGGCCACCGTTGGTCAACCGCCCACTCTGCCAGATGGCCTCCAGCATCGGCATGAGGTCACCGAGTTCCGGGAGCACCGGGCGCGTGACGGTAATGTCTTCGTAACGGGCTTTATCGCTCTTATTGGTCAACGTCTTTTCTCTCCACCGACGCGCTCTTCAGTCTGAACACATCCTAGCATCATAACTCTGAACGCTCGCCAGACCGCGCCAAATAACCGGCAACGGTCTGCCGTTTTTTTGCCCATTCGCCGGTTTCGACCCATCACCGACGAACACCAAACGCCGAAAAAGTCCGCCTAGCTCATTGTTTATTAAAACATTCCAAAGATCATGGCACGCCCTTCGCTTTGTGCAACCCAGCGGCACCTCAATTTGAACCGCCGGCGGGGCATCCTTTCTCGGGTGGACTCAGAGTACCGGCGACTCTGCATGGTAGGGAGAACAGCTATGCCTCAGATCATTAATACCAACATTGCTTCGCTGAACGCTCAGCGGAATCTCAACGCGTCTCAGTCCGACGCCAACACTACGTTGCAACGCCTGTCCTCTGGCCTTCGTATTAACTCGGCGAAAGACGACGCCGCGGGCCTCGCCATCGCAGAGCGCTTTACCTCCCAGATCAAGGGCATCAATCAGGCGGTCAGAAACTCTAACGACGGCGTGTCTCTGGCGCAGGTCGCTGAGGGGGCCCTGGGTGAATCCGGCAATATTCTCCAGCGGATGCGGGAGCTGTCCGTGCAGGCGGCCAACGCCACCAACTCCGCGTCTGATCGAAAGGCGCTTCAGTCCGAGGTGAACCAGCTTAAACAGGAGCTGGAGCGGATTGCGACCACCACCGAGTTCAACGGGCTCAAACTGCTAGACGGCACGTTCCAGGCGCAGAAATTCCAGGCCGGGGCCAACGAGAACCAGACCATTTCGGTTTCGATCACCGGCTCTCGCATCGACAGTCTGGCCAACAACACGATCACCGCCAGTAACGCGGTATCCGGCCAGGGCACCGGGTCTGCCATCGGGCCGGCCAGCGGCTCGGCGCCGGCGTTGAACGGCCTGGCACCCCAGGACATCACCATCGCCAGCTCGCTGGACTCAAAGACCGTGTCCATCACGGCCTCTGGCGCCACGGCCGGTGATATTGCCGCCGAAATCAACAAGCAGGCGGAAACCACCGGCGTGACCGCCACGGCCCGAACCACGGCAACCCTGGATGGCCTGGCGGCCAGCGGCACGGTCTCGCTCAAGCTGTCCAGCGGTGGCTCCAGCTCGGCGACCATTTCCGCCCAGATCTCCGACGTCAACGATCTAGAGCCGCTGGCCCGTGAGATCAACGCCGCGTCCGGCAAAACCGGCATCACCGCCGAAGTGGACAACGGCAAGATCACGCTGATCGAGGAGACCGGTCGAGACATCACCATCGAAGGCTTTACCTCAAACGCGGGTGCCGGCACCACCGTCAACTTCCAGGGCTCGGCCGATACGTCGGCCATCCAGTTGACGTCTGGCAGCACCGACAGCGCCAGGACCTCCGGTGAGATTACCTTCGACTCGGCGCAGTCCTTTGCCATCACGTCAACAGCTGATGCCGCGGCAGGCAGCATTCTGAATGTGGCGGCGAACACCGCCATCGGGTCAACGCCGGAAACCATTGCCGACGTGGATATCAGCAGCTTCGAAGGTGCCAGCAGTGCCCTGAGGGTGATCGACTCCGCGCTGGAAACGATCAACGGCATCCGGGCCGATCTGGGTGCGGTTCAGAACCGCCTGCAATCAACCATTGCCAACCTGAGCACCACGTCCGAGAACCTGTCGGCGGCCCGCTCACGGATCCAGGACGCAGACTTTGCCGCAGAATCCGCCAACCTGGCCAGAACCCAGGTTCTGCAGCAGGCCGGCCTATCGGTCCTGGCCCAGGCAAATGCCCGGCCGCAGCAGGTGCTTCAGCTGCTGCAAGGCTAACCCACTACTCTAAACCCAGGCGGCTGACGAGGTCATCATGCACGCACACCATCAAACGGCAGAACAGTCCCGGCAGGCCCAGGCCCAGGTTGCGCGGCTGGTACTGCAGGCCAACCTGGCCTACGGCGAATCCAACAGCCAGGAGCTGAGCTACGTGCAGCGCCTCAAGGCCCGCCAGGAGTGCCGGGAGTACCTGACCCGGGCGCTCACGGAGGAGCCGGGCAGCGCACAGGCCCTGGGCCTGCTTGGCCGGGTCGAGCTGGATGATGGCGAGCTGGAGCGGGCCCACGCGCTGTTCAACGCCAGCCTGAACAGCCAGCCGGGGCAGAGCCAGCAATACTGCAACCTCGGCTACTGGGCTTTGAAATCCGAGCGGCCGTCTCTGGCGGAAGCCTATTTCCTTCAGGCCCTGGAGTGCGACCGGCAATCCGCCGCCGCTTTCTGCGGCGTTGCTCACGCCAAGCGCCAGCAGGGGCAGTTTGATGTGGCCTACCTGCACTATCGCAAACTGCTGCGCACCGGCGCCGAGTGGCCGTCGGTGTACTCCGGCATGCTCACCTGCGCCCAGCACCTGAAGGTGCACCAGGCGGACACAGAGCTGGCGGCCGATGCCATCGCCCTGCTCCGCCAGGACGGCCTGCCCCATCAGGACATCGGCGGGTTTGTCGCCGCTATCCTGACCCAGCAGTACGATCTGATAAACCCAAGCGCCGAGGTTTTCCTGGATGCGGCCGCCGATGACGAGTTGCTGATCCTCGCCCTGCGACGGACGTTGATGTCCAGCCCCGAAGTGGAAGAGCTGGTGGCCCTGCTTCGCCGGGCCATTGTGGCGGAGGTGGCTCACACCACCACCCTGCGGGACGAGTTGCAACCCTTGTGCCTGGCGATAGCCGAGTATGCGGACCGCACCGGTTACGCCCTGGCCGCGGAAGACGATGAAGAACGGCTGGTTGACGCCATTAACGACAGCCTCAGCGCGCAGTTCGCCCTCGCCGAAGACCTGGACTCCCTGGTCGGCTCGCTGATGATCAGCGCGCTCTACGGGGCGCTGTTTCACCAGCCCTTTGCCACCCAGCTCGGCCGCTGGGACCTGTCTGACTGGCCGGCGGCCATGCAGCCCATGATGGCGGCCAGCTTCTATCACCGGGCAGCGGAAGAAGCGGTGAAACAGAACTTCGAGGAGAAAGCCGACGAACTGTGCCTGGCCAAGACCGATGTTCCCCAGGCCTGGCCGGTATGGAGCCAGTTGGCCTACCACAACGAATCGAGCCTGCACGCCGTGATGGAGCAGGAGCTGGGCCTGGCCTCCGGGCGCCTGCCGGACACCCTCCGTTTGATGGTCTGCGGAGCCCAGTCCGGCCAGCGAGCCCTGGAGTTGGCCCGCTACCTCGAGGATGTTGAAGTAATTGCCGTGGACGAGTCCCTGGCCAACATTGCCAAAGCCACCCGCATGGCCGGGGAGCTTGGCCTGGACAACATCGTGTTCTGGCCCTGGTCCATTGCCCAACGCTTCGTGGCGGACGGCCATCAGGTTCACTGGGTGGAAGTCGGTCGGCTGCCCTCCCCCGCCATGACGGGGCTCTCTCTCGCGGCCCTGATTAACAGCGCCGCCTGCGCCGGCGCAGTCGTGCACATGCACACGGCCATGGCGGAACAGACTGACGGCGACCGGCAAATCCGGCAGCTGATTACCGATCACTCCCTGGCACCCACACGGGCAACGCTGCGCCAGCTGCGCCGCATGGTCCTTGCCAACCGGCAGGATGCACTCTGGACGGCCCTGCTGAGCGATAACGATTTCTACAGCCTCGGCGGTTGCCGCGACCGCTGGTTCTGCCCGCAGGATCCCGCCCAACTCCGTGACTTGATGGCTCTGGTCAGCAATGAAGTGGAATGGAAGCTGATCAAGGCCCGTGACGAGGACGGCCACAGCCTTGCCACCGCGCCGGTACAGCGCCAGATCCAGGCTGAGGCGCTAGGGAGTGAGGTTCAGAGCCTGATGGGGCAGAATCTCAGCGTGTACTTCGTTCGGCGCCGGTAAGTAAAACGGGGTCAGATGAGCTTCATCTGACCCCAGGTCCAGCCTCCAGGTTCGCAAAGCGGGGTCAGATGACATTCATCTGACCCCAAGCTCTACGCCTGTTCCCGGGGTCAGATGAAGCTCATCTGACCCCAACGCCAACATGACCCCAACACCAACAAACCATGGTATAGTCCTCGCTCGTTTTCGAAACTCACTTAACGTCACAAGGACTGTGATGCCATGCCCAGACCAGGACGGCTCTGCCCCCCAGGCGTTCCCCAACACATTATCCAGCGCGGCAACAATCGGCAGGCGATCTTCGGTGGCCGTGGCGATTTCGCGTTTTTCTCCGGCCTGTTAAAGCGGTACAGCGAAGAGCACGCCGTTGCCATTCATGCCTGGGCGTTAATGACGAATCACGTGCATCTGCTGGTTACCCCGTCCGATGAAACAGGGGTGTCGGATTTCATGCAGTCCATCGGCCGGCGCTACGTACGGTTTTTCAACCGCCGTCACGACCGTACCGGTGGCCTTTGGGAAGGTCGTTTTCGGTCATGCGTGATCGATTCAGAAAACTACCTGCTGAGCTGCCAGCGCTACATTGAGCTGAACCCGGTGAAAGCCGGCATGGTCAAGAACCCGGAAGACTACTGGTGGACCAGCTACCAGTGCCACGCCCTCGGCCAGCAAAATCCGATGCACCAGCCCCATGAGGTCTACCAGTCCCTGGCGAAAAGCCCGTCTGAACGTAAACGTCGCTACCGGCAGCTGTTCAATCTCCCTCTGCCGGAAGATGTGGAAGACCGGATCCGCAAGAGCATCAAGAATGGTAAGCCGCTCGGGGATGAGGCATTCCGCCGAAAGTTTGGGGAGGAGTAAAAGCAGGGGGCAGATGTAAAAGGCAGGGGTCAGATGAAACTCATCTGACCCCGGTGTACGAAGGTAAGTCTGGCGTTGAACCTCTGGGGTCAGATGAGTTTCATCTGACCCCGATTTACGCCGGTGAGTCCGGAGCTGGACCTCTGGGGCCAGATGAGTTTCATCTGACCCCGATTTACGCCGGTGAGTATGGAGCTGGACCTTTGGGGTCAGATGAATTTCATCTGACCCCTTTCCCGCCCCGTTCTCACATATACGGAATCAGCGACTCACCGTACAAATGCAGATCCTCCAGGATATGCTGGCGTTCCGGGGTCAGGTTCGGGTCGGCCGCGAGGCGCTGGAGCTCCTGGCCATAGGCCTCAAGCGATCGCCAACCTTTCTTGGGGTGCATCAGGCGCTCGGCGCGGAATTGCTCCCACCGCTCCATCTCTTCCCCATCCAGTGTTGCCGGGTAATTCCGGGCGCGGTAGCGAAACAGCATCTCCGGCAGGCGCGTGTCATCAAATCGCACTTCCTGCTCGCCCAGACTGTCAACGGGCTGAGCCAGCAGCCAGTCAAGTTTTTCCCGGTCGGTCCGGCTCATGAAACCACCGGTGTAGAGCTGCTCGTCCGGATCGGTCAGGTCGCCGGCGGGGCCGTCCTGGCCGAAGGCCTCGGCAATACGTTGGGGCAGGCCCGGGTCGCTGCGAAGCTTCGCGAGATTCGCCCGCAGGGTATCGCCGTCCAGGGCCAGATCGGCCAGGCGTTCGGGTGTGAGGGTGGAGAGCATGTTGGCGGGCGCCAGCACCGGGCACTTGTTCAGTTGCACGCCTTTTAACGGAAACCGGCTGACGCCCGCCTCCAGGTCCGCCTGGGCGGTAAACACCCGCTCCCGGATCTGGTCCGGCGTTGCCTTCAGCAGCTCAGTCGGGTCGTCCCGAAGGTCGTACACCACCACCAGGTTCTTGTTGGTCGGGTGCTCGGCCACCGGCGCCACCAGTGCGCAGCAGCCTCGGGTGGCCGGATACTTGGCGGAAATGTGGAACACCGGCTTCATGGCGGCGGTATCGAGCATCTGGCGGGCAGAGTGCTTGTCCTTGTTGTTGAGCACAAACTCGAACAATTTAGGCTGTTTCTCCTTGATCAGCTTCGCCACCGCGATGGTGGCCAACACGTCGGACATGGCATCGTGGGCGCTCTCGTGGGCGATGCCATTGGCCTTGGTGAGCTCCTCCAGCCGGAAACTCGGGCTACCGTCCTCCTTTTTCGGCCATTCGATGCCGTCGGGCCGCAGGGCGTAGGTCAGCCGCACCATGTCAATAATGTCCCACCGGGAATTGCCGTTCTGCCACTCACGGCCATAGGGGTCTCGCAGATTGCGGTACAGGGTGTGACGGGTTACTTCGTCGTCGAACCGCAGGCTGTTGTAGCCCACCACGCAGGTGCCCGGCTGGCTGAATGCCTCGTTGATCTGGGCGATGAATTCGGCTTCCGGGAAGCCGTCTTCCAGAGCCTTCTGAGGGGTAATACCGGTAATCAGGCAGGCTTCCGGCGACGGCAGGTAATCATCCGCCGGCTTGCAGTAGATCACGAGGGGGTCTTCGATGATGTTCAGATCCGCGTCGGTGCGCACGCCGGCAAACTGGGACGGGCGGTCGTGAATCGGGTCCACGCCGAAGGTTTCGTAGTCGTGCCAATAGAAAGACCGGATCAAGGGGCCACTCCTGCCAGTAGTCAATTAATCAGGCAGGAGTGTACCACTCAAAACAGTTTCGTCCCCAGATCCACCCGCTGGGTCTGCAGGCGGGCAATGCCGTCCGGGCCGGCAAGCTGGCTCATATTAATCTTCATACTGCTGGGCAGATTAATGAACACACCCTGACCGGCGTTAATGGTTGCGCCCGTGCCGTCCGGGCTTTGCCAATTGACGCCTTCGCGCTGGAAACCGATAAAGAAATCGTTAGTAAATCCGGTGGTGCCGTCGCCGTTATCGGAGCCCACGACCAGCGACTGCAGGTGGCTCAGGGGCGCGCAGTTGATGCCGGTGCTGCAGTCCGCAGCCACACTGCCATCGTTTATGCCGATGTAACCGGCCCGGTAGTTTGTGGCCTGGCTGGCGGCGTCAAACAGGGTGGCATCGTGCGCCACGCCGGCATCGTCCACCAGCTGCACGCCGATGTTGCCGCTGAAACTGGACGTTACCGACGAGACAGAGCCGCGAGCCTGCTGGAAACCCATACGGAAGCCGGACAGCTTGCCATCGGTGGGGTTCTCCGCCAGCTCCAGATACGGCTGCACCGCTTCAAACGGCACGACGTCGCCGGCAGAGTATGTCTGGCCGTTGTATTGCACGCCGTCTTCCCGGGCGATGTGGCCCATAGCAAAATGGGCGGCGGAGAAATCGGTGCCGCCGTTGATCTGGCCCACCTGAAGATCGTCAATGTTGACGCGGGTTTCCACATCCATCCCCAGCGTCAGCCGGGTGAACTGGTGATCCACACCAGGGATGGTTTCCACGTCCATAAAGCCCTGGCCTGTGACTTCGCCCATGGCCTGGTCGGTCATGGCTTTCATCTCAGCCTGGGCATGGGGCGCGCTGCCCAGGCAGAACACGGCGAGGGCAGCGTATCCGTACGCAGTCATTCTCATGTTGTGTGTCTCTGATGTTGGTTATTCGGAGCCTTGTTTCGACGCCCGGCTCTCTACCCCGATCTCTGTCGGGTTTTGCTTCAACGCCACTATATCGGAGGCAAATGGGCCAATTGAGTGAGGGCGTTCACAAACGGCAACAATTCGTTCAGGCTGGTTACAAATTGATGAGAAACTCGCATTTAATATGTATACAAACCATACCGGTGGTACAATGGCGGTTTTAATTGCCACCCCTCCACGGCTGTAGCAATGACCACCCGCATCCTGATTTGCGACGATTCTTCCCTTGCCAGAAAACAGATGGCCAGAGCCCTGCCGCAGGCACTCCAGGGCGCTGTCTCGTTCGCCACCAACGGCCAGGAAGCGCTCGAACAGCTCCGGGCGGGAACGGCCGACCTGCTCTTTCTCGACCTGAACATGCCCGTGGTGGACGGCTATGAAGTGCTGGAATGCATTCGCGCGGAAGACCTGCCGGTGCTGACCATCGTGGTCTCCGGCGACATCCAGCCCGAAGCCCGTGCCCGGGTGCGCAAACTCGGCGCCATTGATTTCATACGCAAGCCCACCGATACCGCGATTGTTCTTCGGCTGCTGGACCAATATGGCGTTTACCGCCCCGGTGAGCTTGAGAACACCGCCCTGCGGGACAAGTCACTGACCACCGATAGCGTCAGGACCCCGGATATCTCGGTTTCCCTGAGCGACTATCTGCAAGAAATCTCGAACGTTGCCATGGGCCGATCGTCCGATTTGCTGGCCCGGTTGCTCGGCATCTTCGTCCGCCAGCCCATTCCGCGGGTGGCTTTCATCGCCAATTCTGAGCTGCATATGGCCATTTCCGCCGCCGGGGACAGCGACACCTACTCTGCGGTCTGCCAAGGCTTTACGGGCGCAGGGATTGCCGGTGAAGCCCTGCTGCTGTTTGCAGACACCAGCTTCCAGCGAATGGCAGAAATGCTCCACTACGACAACCCGACCGACGATACCGTCAACGTCGAAGTGCTCATGGACATGTCCAGCATCCTGTTCGGCGCCTTCCTCAAAGGCCTGGGCGACCAGCTCGACATCCGTCTCGGCCTCTCTCACCCGCAGGTCCTGGGCCAACATCGCCACATCACGGATTTACTGGAACATCATCGATCCCGCGACGAACAGCTGCTCTGCCTGGAAATCAGCTACGCGCTGGAAAACCAGGACATCGAATGCGATATGCTGATCCTGCTGACGGAAACCTCCCTGCCCTTCCTGGAACAACGCCTGCGCTACCTGGTGGACTGACATGACCCTGAACAACATCGACCCCGGCGCCTTTCACTGGCTCGTGGATATGCTCGAATCGGTCGAAGTGGGCCTGGTGGTTCTGGACCTGGATTTCCGAGTACATACCTGGAACGGGTTCATGGAAAACCACAGCGGCATCACCGCCACCCAGATTCAGGGCAAATCGCTGTTTGACGTCTTCCCGGACATTCCCGAAGCCTGGCTCAAGCGAAAAGTGGATGCGGTTGCGTTGCTGAACACCCGGGCGTTCATTTCCTGGGAACAACGCCCCTACCTGTTCAAATTCCGGAACACGCGGCCCATCACCGGCATCGAGGAGTACATGTTCCAGAGCCTCACCATCACACCGCTGACCGCGCCGACCGGGGATGTCGATAAAGTGTGCCTGATGGTGTACGACGTCACCGACATCGCCACCAGCCGGCGGGCCCTGGAACGGGCCAACGAGCAGTTGGAAAAACTCAGCATGACCGATCGCCTGACCGGCCTGCTCAACCGGGGCACCTGGGAAAACCTGGTGGACGCGGAGTACGAGCGGTTTCGCCGCTACGGCCATCTCACCAGCCTGGTGATGTTCGATATTGACCACTTCAAGCCCATTAATGACACCCTCGGCCATTTGGCCGGGGACGAGGTGATCCGCCACACCGCCCGGGTGACCAAGGACGCCATTCGCCAGTCTGACAAAGCCGGCCGCTATGGCGGTGAGGAGTTCGGCATCATCCTGCCGGAGACAGACGCTGAAGGCGCACGGGTAATCTGTGAGCGCATACGGGAAACCATTGAACAAAGCCTGGTGGATACCAGCAACGGCGAAGTGCGGTACACCATCAGCATGGGTGTCGCGCAGTTAAATGACGCGCCTGAAAACTACATGCAGTGGCTGCAACGAGCCGATGAGGCATTATATGCGGCGAAAGAGGCGGGGCGGAACCGGGTGGTTATTGCTTGAAGTCGGGGTCAGATGAAACTCATCTGACCCCTTTTTCACAATCTATAGCCCGGATTAATCCTGGGCCCAGCTTTGCACGGCTTCTTTGCCGTACTTGTCACGCCACTCATTCAGCGTTTTGTGGTTACCGCCACGGGTCTTCACAACTTCACCGGTGTGCGGGTTTTTATAGGTTTTCATCGGGCGCTTGGGGCGGCCGGTAGCAGTGGCGTCGGCTTTGGCACCGGCGACAGACGGATCAATGGCCGCCAGAATCTGGAGCACGTCCTTCGGGGACTTGTCGTATTCCTTCATCAGGTTGCGGACTTTGTTTTCAAAATCCAGTTCCTTTTTCAGAGACTGGTCTTTTTCGAGCTGCGCCAGCTCACCCGCAAGCTTTTCCATAAGCTGTTTCTTCTGGTAGTAATCGTTGATTTTTGCCATGGAATCACAAACCCTGTTTGAAATGAGATACAAATAATAAACCAGATTCGGAAAATCCGAAACCAATAATAATCAAGCCGACATATATTGGCAAAACTTTATCGATTGCTCCGGCAATATATGTATGGATGGTAATACCATTGTTCAGCTTAAAACAAAGCTCAGGACAACCGGGACTGCCCCATAATCGCAATGGTTAATTCACGCTGCTCCACTTCAAGTCGGCCAAGTATACGGTTTACCTGCAACGCTTCGGGCCCATGTGCGGATTCGCCCAGGGTCACGTACTGGCTTTGGAGCATCAGGTTGCGCTGCAGAACAGCACTCAGTTGCGTTTCGGTTTTATCAGAAAGCGCGCGCCAGGAGGATAACAGCGACGATCGCCGGAAGCGGGCCTCGTTAACCGGCCGCCCACCCTGTACCGCCATCACGATTTCCACCAACTCAATCATGGTCGCCAGATCCCCTCCGATAACGGGAGGGCGAAACAGCTGCAAACGCCGTTCCGCAAACGTCGCCGGCAGGTCCGGCGGCGTGGCGTCCCAGAGCGTCTGAGCAAGAGCGACCTGTTCCCGGCCAGCCATCTCCAGCAGCGCGTCGGCCGCCACCGCCTGCCAAGTTGCATCGTCCATCAGCTCGGTCAGCGGCGCCTGATGCATTGCCAGAAGCACGGTGGCCGCCGGTTGGAAGCACACCACGCTGTCGCCCCCACGCAGGGCCTGCAATGCCGCTTGATCACAACACGTAACCCAGCGGACCGGAGCAGGCTCGCCCACGCCAAAAATCAGGTGAACATAACCGCTGAGTTGGGCAGGGTGCCCCTGCGCCCGAACGAGAGAAGCCAACGCCTCGTGGGGGTTTGTCATTGGGTGCCTCTAATATAATCGCATAGCCTAATCTATACTAACACACCCAGAGAATACCGCCATGAGCTGGGGTTGGTCGCTCCAGCATACACGCTAGGTCAGCGCCGTCATCATTCTGGCAAGCTCGGTGACACCCCGCTCCACCTCACCGATCCCGGCTGCCACGGAGCCAATGCGCTGAGCACTGCTTCCGGAGAGCTCGCCAACCCCATCCATGCGGGCTCGCAGCTGCTGAATCAGGCGGCTGTTGGCCGCAACGACACCGGCGATCTCCGCAGACGATTGCGCTGTCTGAGCCGCCAGCTTGCGCACCTCGTCGGCAACCACCGCAAAGCCCCGCCCGGCATCGCCGGCGCGGGCGGCCTCAATCGCCGCATTCAAGGCCAGCAAATTGGTCTGATCCGCCACCGCCTGAATGGCCGTAACAATACCGTTGATTCGCGACGCCTGAGCTTCCAGTTCCTGGCTGAGCCCCACAGCAGCGCCAATTTCGGAGACGGTTTTCTCGGAAACCTCAACCGCCGATTCAATGGCGTCGTTTACTTCTCCAGCGATCCTGGATGCCTGCTCGGATGTGGATGCTGCACTGTCCCGGGCCTCCCGGGATTTCAACACCTGCTCGGTCACATCCATGGCGAACTTGACCACTTTGTACACCCGCCCGACTTCGTCGGTCACCGGGCTGTAGGTCGCGTCCAGCCACACGGGCCGGCCCGCGCTGTCTTTGCGCTCAAACCGGCCTGAAAAACTTTCGCCCCTGGCCAATCGTTCCCAGAACGTGGGATGTTCGCGGTAGAAGTCGTCAAAGCAGAACATGCGGTGGGTTTTACCGACGATCTGTTCGCGGCGATACCCCAGTGTCTTCAGGAAGTTGTTGTTCGCCTCCAGCACCTCGCCCTGCGGCGTGAAGCGAATCACCGCCATGTAGGTATCCAGGGCGGATAGCAACGCTTCCTTGTCCGCATGAGCGGCGTGCTCACGGGTCACATCCGCTGCCAGCTTGATGATCCGGACCACCTCACCCGCATCGCCGAACACGGGAAAGTAGCTCGCCTGCAGCCAGACTTTCTCGCCCCGGGCGTTCACCCGGGGAAACCAACCGCTCTTTGCCTGGCCGCTGGAAAGGTCTTTCCAGAACTGTCGATACTGCTCGGACTTGACGAATTCCGGATCGCAGAACTTGCGGTGGTGCTGGCCGATCACCTGGTCAGCTCGGTAGCCGAACAACGACAGGAACTGATCGTTGGCCGATTCAACCGTACCGTTTGGGGAAAAGGTAATGTAAGCGACCGCACCCTTGATCGCCTGCATGGTTGCGTTGAGCTCTGCCGCTCTTGCCTGGCACTGCGCTAGCTCGGACGCTTGGGTTACTCGACTCGCTTTCGCTGCAAAACCGAACATTGTCCGCCCTCCGTGACCTATGCTCTCTTTGCAGTATGTCGGCGGCCGGCGAAAAAAGCTGAGCGAATTTTGTAATAATTTGAAAAGTAAACTTAATTTTTTCTTAAATTATGCGCCAGTCGAGCCAGTTGCTCCGCCACCCGCGCCAGATTCGTCGGTGCGTCTGCGTAGGCCTCTGCCAACGTCAGCGGAGCGGGAGTGATGGAAAACGCGGCGGTCAGGCCAATATCGTGCAGATTATCGAGAGGCGTCCCCACCCTGCCGGCCAATCCAATAACCGGCACTCCGTGGCGTTTGGCCAGGGCGGCCACGCCAGCCGGCGTCTTGCCTGCGGCACTCTGGCTGTCGATCGCGCCCTCGGCAGTAATGACAACATCCGCCCAACGGACGTGCGCTTCAAGCGCCAGTGTCTCCATTACCAGCTCAATGCCACGCCGCAGCTGGCCACCGAGCAGGCCCGCCACCGTACCGCCAATCCCTCCGGCGGCGCCGCTGCCGGGGAAGCGGGCCATGTCGTACCCTTGCCTGGCCACGGCCTTGGCGAGGCGCTCGAGGTTGGCATTCAACACGGCCACCTGCTCCAGGCTCGCGCCCTTCTGCGGCCCGAAAACGGCCGCTGCGCCCTCTGGCCCCAACAACGGGTTGGTCACATCGCAGGCAATGACAAGGTCCACGCCGGCTAATCGGGACACGGCCGGTGCCAGATCCACGGAGGCAAGGTCCGCCAGCCCACCGCCGCCGCGGGCGACGGGTTTACCGGACGAATCCAGCAGTTGCGCCCCAAGCGCCTGCAGAATACCGGCACCCCCATCGGTGGTGGCGCTGCCGCCCAGCCCTATTACCAGAGTGCGTGGCCGGTGGCTCAGCGCCGCGAGCATCAATTCGCCAGTGCCAAAGCTCGTGGCCGCCATGGCGTCCCTCGCCTCTGCCGGCACCCGATGCAGGCCGCTGGCTTCTGCCACTTCAACCACGGCTGTGTCGCCGTCGTCCAGCAAGCCGTAGGCTGCCTGCACCGGATGGCCTAATGGCCCGGTAACCTCCGCGGTCATCAAGCGCCCGCCTTTGGCCGCCACCAACGCCTCAGTGGTGCCCTCCCCGCCATCGGCCAGGGGGACCTCCACAATCTCGTCCTCCGGCGCCACCGAGCGCCAGCCCCGGGCAATGGCGGCGGCCACTTCCCGGGCGGTCAGGCATTCTTTGAAGGAGTCGGGGGCGATGAGGATGTTCATGGGGGGCTCCGGAGACAGGGCAATGGTGGGGGTATCAGGTTAACCCACAAACGGCCAGAACAGGGGAATCAACCCAATGCTGACACCGCCAACCAGGACACTCAGAGGCACGCCAATGCGCAAGTAATCAGAAAACCGATAGCGTCCCGGGCCATACACCATCAGGTTTGTCTGATACCCAAGGGGGGTGATGAAACTGGCCGAGGCGGCGAACATCACGGCGACGGCATAGGGCAAAGGGCTCACACCCAGGTGATCGGACACCGCCAGCGCAATAGGAAACATGAGTACGGCGGCGGCGTTGTTGGTAATCACTTCGGTGAACACGGCAGTGACCACATAGACCAGCGCAAGCGCCATCCAGGGAGAGACGTCACCACTGACGCTCATCAGGCCCTCTGCCACCGCCCGCGCAGCGCCCGTCTGATCCATGGCATTGCCCAGTGCAAAAGACGCGGCAATGACCACCAGCACCGGCAAGTCCACGCTACGGCGGGCCCGGCTGGCGGTGATACAGCGGGTGGCAATCATTGCGCCCGCCGCGAGAAACGCGGCTTCAAGAATACTCAGCAGACCGCTGGCGCTGGCGATAACCATCGCCAAAAGGATGGCCAGGGCTTTAGGCGCCTTGCTGAAATCCGGCGGGGTGGAGTCGTTCAGGGCGCTGACCAGAAGAAAATCCCGGCGGAAGCGGTATTGCTCGACAAACTCGTGACTGGCCTCCAGCAGCAGCGTATCGCCCATTTTGAGGACAATATCGCCCAGCTTGCCCGGCACCCGGCGCCCGCTCCGGGATACCGACAGCACAACCGCGTTGAAGCGGCTGCGGAAGCGGCTGTCCCGGATATTCTGCCCCAGAGCGGCAAACTCCGGCCCCAGAACCACCTCTACCAGCACCCGCTGATGATTGGCAATGTCCAGCTTATGCACGCTGCCACTGGCCGGGCGCAAGCCCTGAATGCGGCGCAGCTCGCTGGCGCACTCCGGCGCGCCGACAAAATACAGCTTGTCGCCGGCCTGGAGCGTGCGGTTCGGCTCCGCGGCCGCAATCAGACGGCCCTGCCGATCGATCTCCGCCAGATAGCCATAGGTAAGCGATCGCAAACCCGCCTCGGCAATGGTTTTACCCACCAGCGGTCCAGGGCTGACCACTTCCACCTCTACCCCGTACTCCCGCACCGCCTCCAGGTCTTCCGAGAGGCCGCCGCGATCGGGCAACAGGCGCGGTCCAACCAGCACCAGGAAAGCACCGCCGATCACCAGCAACGGGACACCAACCCAGGCGAGATCAAACAGCCCCAGGTGGGTTCCCAGCGTGGTCTGCAAAAGCCCGTCTACCACCAGGTTGGTGCTGGTGCCAATCAACGTGCACGTACCGCCCAGAATGGCCGCGTAGCTGAGGGGAAGCAGGAGTTTGGACACAGGAATCCGAAGCCTCTGTGCCCAATCCTGAATGGCAGGAATGAACATCGCCACCACAGCGGTGTTATTCATGAACGCGCTGAGCATTCCGGTGGGCACAAGCATGCGCAGCTGCGCGCCACGAATAGACTGGGGATGGCCCAGCAACCGCCGGGCGATCCACTGCACCGCACCTGTCTCCTTTAGACCTGCCGCCACCACGTAAAGCGTCGCGATGGTTATCACACCGGGGTTCGCAAAGCCTTCCAACGCCTGGCCGGGCAGTAACACACCGGAGAGCACCAGCAGCGCCAGCGCGGACATGAGTACCAGATCGGCAGACAAGCGGGTAAAAACAAGCGCTGCAAGCACAGAGCCAAGCATTACCAGCGTAATCAGCGCGCTCCAATCCATAACACCCATCCCTCGTTGCTGGCGTTGTACCGGTGATCGACCGTTACTGTGAACGTTCCAGAATCAACCG
This sequence comes from Marinobacter sp. C2H3, assembly GCF_037080155.1. Classification (NCBI taxonomy): domain Bacteria; kingdom Pseudomonadati; phylum Pseudomonadota; class Gammaproteobacteria; order Pseudomonadales; family Marinobacteraceae; genus Marinobacter; species Marinobacter sp. C2H3. The sequence continues at coordinate 653,787 of NZ_JBBBNZ010000002.1, forward strand.
ACGCGTCTGCAGGTACCCAACCAGTTGCGCGACACACTCATCGACGCTCAAGCGCGACGTGTCCAACGACAATTCCGGGTGTTCTGGCGTCTCGTATGGAGAGTGGATTCCAGTAAAGTCAGCAATCTCACCGGCCCGCGCCTTCTGGTACAGCCCCTTGGGATCGCGGCTCTCACAGACTTCCAGCGGCGTGCTCATGAACACCTCGACGAATTCGCCGGCGGGGAACAGGTTCCTCACCATGCGCCGATCCGACTCAAAGGGCGAGATAAACGCACTCAAGACTATAAGGCCGGCATCCGTGAACAGCTTGCTCACCTCACCAACCCGGCGAATATTCTCCACCCGGTCTTCATCAGAAAACCCCAAATCCCGGTTCAGCCCGTGCCGGACGTTATCGCCGTCGAGAAGGAACGTGTGATAGCCACGTTGATGCAACGCCACATCCAGCGCATTGGCGATGGTGGACTTGCCCGAGCCGCTGAGGCCCGTGAACCAGAGCAGGCAGGGATGTTGGTGTTTCAGCTCGGCGCGCTCTGCTCGCGAGAGGCTATGCTGGTGCCAGGTCAGATCCATCATGCTTTCCTGTTTGTCTCGGTTCAAATTGAACTCCTGAATCGCTGGATAGTAGAATTTGCGCCTTCATTTTGCCATCAATAACCGGAAGCCGAATGCCTGACATAAACACATCTGCCCGTTCAGTAATCGCAAACAGTCAAATCGCATTCGGGACGAGCGGTGCTCGCGGGCTCGTCGAGGACTTCACCAACGAGGTCTGCACTGCCTTCACCGTCGCGTTCATTAACTCGCTGCAAACGGGCTACTCGTTCGACCGTGTTGCGATCGGTATTGACCGCAGGCCAAGTAGCCCTCGCATGGCCGGGGCAATCGCCGGCGCAATTGAGCGCATCGGCCTGAAACCGGTCTATTATGGCGTACTGCCCACCCCTGCACTGGCACTCAAGGCAATCACCGATGGCGTGCCGGCCATTATGGTTACCGGGAGCCACATTCCGTTTGATCGCAATGGCATCAAGTTTTATCGCCCGGACGGCGAGATCAGCAAAGACGACGAACAGTTGATCCTCGCCAGCGAATCGCCGCTTCCCGACGTCTATGTCAACTTGCCAAGAGTCTCCGACACCGCGGCCATGGAGTATGCCAGCCGGTATACCGGCCTCTTTCCTGCTGATGCCCTGAGCGGAATGAGGATCGGCCTTTATGAACATTCGGCGGCCGGGCGCGATATCAGCCGCCAAATATTCGAGCAACTAGGCGCTTCCGTTGTCTCTCTGGGGCGAACCGATACCTTCGTACCAATCGACACAGAGGCCGTTGCGGAGGAAGACAGGACCCGTGGGCGACAGTGGGCAGAAAAACACCAACTGGATGCCATTTTCTCCACCGACGGGGACGGCGACCGGCCACTCCTGGCTGACGAAACGGGCGACTGGCTTCGCGGCGACATTCTAGGCCTTCTGTGCGCCCGGGAACTGGGCATTGAGGCGCTGGCCGTGCCGGTGAGCTGCAATACTGCGATCGAACTCTGCGGCGCCTTTACAGCCGTTGCCCGCACAAAAATCGGCTCACCCTACGTGATAGAAGCTATGGCAACCCTGAGCCAAAAATACGGCTCCGTCGCGGGCTTCGAAGCCAACGGCGGGTTTCTGACGGGCTCTGACATTCTATCCGGAACCCATTGCCTCAATCACCTCCCTACCCGGGACGCCATATTGCCGGCGCTGGTACTGCTCGCCGCCGCGAAACGCAACGGCAAGCCGTTGTCCAGCTTGCTGACAGAGCTACCGCCCCGCTACACCGCCAGTGACAGGCTGAAGGATTTCGCCACCGAAAAAAGCAATGCGTTGATTGCCAACTGGAAAAGCAACCCCGATGCGCTAAAAAGAGACCTGGCCATGCCGGCCGGCATCCGGACCATCGATTTCACCGACGGCTTAAGGGCGACGCTGGACAACGATCAGGTTGTCCATTTAAGGCCTTCAGGAAATGCCCCTGAACTGCGTTGCTACTGCGAGGCGGAATCTCATTTGTCTGTTCAGGCGCTTCTTACCGAATGCCTCCGTGCGCTTGCCACTGCAGCGGCATCAAACGCTGACTGAGCATCACCTGCATGGCCGGCCTATCACCCTTTGGTGACCGGCCAATGCCGTGCCATTAGACGTCAAGCCGGGTAAAACTCACTGTTACCTGGCTAACGTCTCGTACGCGCTTATGGTTTCAGAAGAACACCGCCGCCAGTTGAATCCAGCCGCTTGCCGAGCCCCTGAAGCCGACATTCTGTCCCGCTCTGATGCATCCTCGATCCCGACATGGATGGCTTCCGACAGAGCGGTACTGTCCTCTGCGTCTACCAGCAAAGCGGCCGTACCAACCACCTCCGGTAAAGATGCCCGGTCAGAACTCACAACCGGGACACCGGATTGCATCGCCTCCAAAACCGGTAGCCCAAAGCCTTCATACATCGAAGGAAAAGCAAACAGTCGCGCGCCCGAGTACAGCAACGGCAACTCATCCGCCGGCAGAAATCCCAGGTATTTAGCCCAGCCCTGGCGTTCGGCCTCCTTGATTCGGGCGTGAATATCGTCACTTCTCCATCCCCGGTAGCCGCTCAGAATCAGCGGCCAACGTTCGCGCACGGCCTTGGGCAACCGCTCATAAGCAGTCAACAGAACGTCAATATTCTTGCGCGGTTCAATGGTCCCGACGAACAGACTATAACCTTGATATTCAAGGCCGTATCGGTTCAGGAAAGTCCGAAGCTCTGCCTCTTCACGTGGCCTGAACTCCGGCCCGGCCGCCAGGGGCACCGCTTGGATTCTATCGAGCGGCCAGCCGGAGAACTCGGCCAACTCCTTGCGGGTAAATTCCGAATCGGTGATCAAGGCGTCCGCGGTTCGCAGGGTCTTTTCAAACTCTTTCTGGAGGTAGCGCACTTTGGCCGGATCAAAGCAGTGAGACCATTTGAACGGAGACAAATCATGGAACGTGGCCACCTTACGCCCCGGGAACGGCGGCAAGAAAAAGTTGGGGCCGTGATAGATGAACTCCCCATACCCCTTGAGCGCCTGCTTTCGGAGTAGCGGCATCAGCAGGCGGTAAGCCTCCATTGCCAACCCGCTCGTCTGAACCAGCCGCTTCAACCCATGACCACCACCGGATGCGCTTTGAGGCTCGGGCAGTCCCGGTACGAACCGTGTGCCGGAAAACAGTTTCAGCTCAGAGACCGCTGTACTTGCCTGAAGCCCCTTGGCTAACTCGTAGGCATACCGGCCGATACCCGTGAGGGGAAAACGTACGGGCTCAACAGAAAGAACGACCTTCACGCGGTGCCATCCAACATCCACCGAAGGGTGTCCTTCAGTTCCGGTGTCTTCCAATCCCCTATGCATGCACGCAGTTTGTCCGCATTGCCGCACAAGGTTTTCACCTCATTGGCGCGCACGAATGCCGGGTTTACCCGTACCTCCAACTCATGACCAGATAACTCAGTACACAAGGCAAGGACTTCTCTCAATGAATGTGTCCTTCCAGAGGCCACGTTGAATGTCTCACCCACCGGTTTGCGCTCAATCAGTTTGCGATACGCCTGAACAACCGCCCGCACGTCGCTGAAATCGCGCCATACATCAAGATTGCCCAACTCAATAACGCTGGCTTTCCGCTTGAAGTGCGAAACAATTTTGGGAAGCAGGAAGCTATCTGCCTGCCCTACACCCGTGTAATTAAAGGGACGGACCAGCGTGATGGGCAACGCCGGGAGCCAGGTTCGGGCCATGTGCTCCATCGCCAGCTTACTGACGGCGTAATCGTTGGCCGGCGCTGGAGGGGTATGCTCCGTCAGCTCGCCTTCCTTCTGATTGCCGTACACATTGGCACTGCTGGCCAGCAACACGCTCTCCGGCGTTTTTCCGGAGGCGCCGAGGGCCTCCAGCAGATTGCGTGTACCCATCAGGTTTACCCGGTAGAACGCGTTCGGGTCGCCGTGGCCAACAAAGGCCAGAGCCGCCAAATGAATCACCACATCGGGCTGGACATCCGCGATGGCCGCCTTGAGGGCCTCAACCTCCGTCAGGTCTGCCTGAATGTAGCCCTTCGCGGAAGACTCATGGCTGCCAAGGCCCACTACCTCGTAGCCCGCGCCTTCCAGCTCCTCAACCAGGTATCTACCGGTGAAGCCCTCGCTCCCTGTTACCAGTACACGCTGACTCATCAGAACGAGAACCCGATCTTGTTCCGCCGCAAGTCTGCCTCCACCATCATCTGGCACAGCTCTTCCAATGTAGTCTTGGGCTCCCAGCCAAGCTTCTCCTTCGCCTTGGCCGGATCACCAATCAGCAGATCCACTTCTGCGGGACGGTAAAAACGCGGATTCACCGCAACAATCGTTTTACCGGTGACCGTATCAATTGCTTTCTCCGACTCACCTTCGCCCTGCCATTCAATACCAATATCCGCGGCCTTACAGGCCAGAGACACAAAATCCCGGACGGTTTCCGTGCGGTTGGTGGCCAGCACATAGGTATCCGGCTCATCCACTTGAAGCATGCGCCACATACCTTCTACGTAGTCTTTGGCGTAACCCCAATCCCGCTTGGCGTCCATATTGCCCAGCTCAAGCATGTCCTGTTTACCAAGCTTGATGCGGGCAATCGAGTTGGTGATCTTCCGCGTGACGAACTCTTGCCCGCGCAACGGCGACTCGTGGTTAAACAGGATGCCGCTGGTTCCAAAGATATCGTAGGATTCCCGATAGTTAATGGTCATCCAATGGGCGTAAAGCTTGGCTACACCGTAGGGGCTGCGCGGATAAAACGGCGTATCTTCCTTTTGAGGAATGGCCTGGACTTTGCCGAACATTTCGGATGTAGAGGCCTGGTAGAAGCGGATTTTCGGGTTGACGATCCGAATCGCTTCGAGCAGATTGACTGGACCGAGGCCGGTAATGTCAGCCGTGGTGATCGGCTGATCAAACGACACCCCGACGAAGCTCTGAGCCGCAAGGTTATAGACCTCCAACGCTTCGGTTTGCTGAAGCAACCGGATACTGGAGGAAAGATCTGTCAGATCGTATTCAACGAGGTGGAGATTCGGGTGCTGGGCGATACCCAACTCCTCGATGCGCCAGAAGTTTACGGACGCTGTGCGGCGGAAGGTGCCATAAACCGTGTAGCCCTTTTCTAACAGGAGATCTGCCAAATAGGCTCCGTCTTGACCGGTAACGCCGGTAATGATTGCTTTTTTCACTGTACTTCCTTCTCGGTTCATTTTGTCAATACGACAAACTTCATCGGTTTATGTAATCTTATAATTTCGTAGGTCTACTTGGTCTAAAGTTCCTTCATAACATCCACGGCCACAGCCTATCCTCAAATACCAAGAATGCTATCCATAAGCATGTCAGCACTTTCTTTCCAAGTCAGCCAAGCCATGTTATCGGAGGAGGGATGCTCGCCCCTGCGATAGAGGCTTAGCCAGCCTTCAACAACGGCGGCAAGTTCGCGCGCATCGTCACTTTTAAAGTAGTAGGCATAATCACCCGCCACTTCTCTAAAAACGGGAATATCTCTAGCAATAATTGGCAACTTATGGTGCGCAGCCTCAATGAGCGGCAACCCGAATCCTTCGCCGTAGGAAGCGGCTATCAATGAAGTGCAAGCTTTATAGACCTCCTCCAAGTATTCATCACTGATACCCTCCAACCAGAAGAGTCGTATGTTCATTTCTGGGTGAGAAAGCAGACGCTGTAGGAGCCGCTCAACAAGCCAGCCACGCCTCCCAACAATGACCAGGTTAGCATCGACCCCGGAGCTCCAAAGGTACTCGAACGCATCTAGCACTTGCTGATGCCCTTTCCGCGGCTCAATGGTTCCTACCATAAGCAGGCTAGGTCGAGACCGAAACTGAGCCAAAGCATTAGCAGCTCCGTGTGGTAGACCTCTAGAACGGTGTAGGTGATCAAACTCCGCCCCCAACGAAAACCAATCGACGTCAAGCGAATGCTGGCCTTCTGGGAAATTATTGTGAAGCCAATCTACTAGTTCATGAGCGACCGATTTTGAAATACAGACTGCACCATCACTTTCTATGACGACCTCTAACCAGCGAGCAAATCCATCTGCGACGCCTGGAGCGAAATATTTGGGTATAGACATACACAACAGGTCATATACGATGAACTTTACCGTCACTCCCTGACTACGCATCGCTTGATAAAAGGCTCTTTGCTCGGGGACGAACTCAGGCTGAAGATCTAGGCCCGCAAAAATATCACCCTTGGCATATTCCATAACCTCATCTCGTAAGATGTTCTTTGGAATACCGAGAAATTCAGCAGTAAATTGACGTGCATATCGATATGGCTGATTAGCTTTTGCATAGACCGGCTCGACACGAAAGCCCTCTGGTGGGCTCTTAAGCCACTGACCGAGAATATTACGCACTACTCTTTGGATCCCGGTTCCAGAATCACCTCTCACCAATTCGGAAATATCGACGAGTATTTGGGTTTGCCTGTTACGTGGAGGAAAGTTTTGAGCGATAGCTTCAGCCAGTGCGAAAAGCTCCTTCTCGCGAGGAGAATCGTCAGAAATTTGCGCAATACCGCCGAGCAATGCAGGCACGCTTCCGCCTATAGGTTCGTAAAACCGCTCAATGGCACGCCGGTAAAGGTTTGCGCACATTCGCGGGTCATGCTGCCGTAGCAGAATTTCACGGGCTACATCACCAAGTTTCTGCCTTCTTGTGTGATCTGACCTCAGAACTTCAAGTGCCTCTGCGAGTTGTGCATTGGTGAACTTATCCGGAAGTTTCCAAACGGCGCTATCATCAAGATCAGCCATACTTCCATTAGCGTTGACGATAGTCGCAATGCCATGATTCATACAATCTAGTACGGCAGCTGAAGTCTCCCCGCGAGATAGCCCCCTCAACTGAACTGCCAGGTCTGCAGAGGAAAGGTATTGCTGGAAAAGTTCTCTGTCCGCCCAACCCGTTATACGGATAGTACTGTTCCCTTTGAATTCTCGAATGTTCTTGAGAAGCTCATTTCCGTAATCCCCCGGGTGGTTCTCACCAACAAAGATCAAGTGACACTTGCTATCTGCCGCGAGATTTGATGCAAGCCAAGCATCGATAAGGGTATCATTAAGTTTGGCTGGACCAATCAGTCCAAATGTGCAGACTACAAAGTCATCAACCCCGAAACCTAACGCCTTTCTGGCTTCGGCACGATCAACGTTAATATCGGTACCCCGCGCTAATGGAATAACTTCCCAGTCTTCGCACCCTGCGCCGTACCAGTATTCATTAAGTCGAAGTGAGCTTGGCGAATGCACTATGATGCCACGACTGTCTTGGATAACGCTCAAATTGCAAGGAAATTCCCAGACGACATCGATAACATTCTCTTCGTGAAAGCGCTTGTAAAGAGCCCGGTAGCCATGGCTCAAATATAGCTCTCGAACCCACCTGCCTTGCGAAAATCCAGTGCTTTCCATATTGAAAACGATGTTGGAGAGGAAAAAATCGTGTAGGACCACGACTCCGGGAACGGCCGCAAGTAGATCAAACATATGCTGATGCATATGTGAGTTTCCAAAGTGATAAAGAACCCTGTCATAATCATTAGCATGTTCGACAAGCCATTTGACGGAACGTACAACGCAATTGGCGTTAACCCAACTATCCTCTACAGTATCTTGCTCAACAATAACTTCTATTTCGTAATGCCGGGAAAGTTCGGGCAACAATTCTGCACTGTAATCCGCTATACCTGAACGTTCCGGGGGAAGCGGAGAAACGTAAGCCAACTTTGGGCGGGGCCTTTTATCTTCTTTACTTTCCAGATTACTAATTTGAGCTGAATGCAGGCTCTCCATTGCAGAGATCGTTCGTCTCGCTGTCTCGTCCCAAGAAAACTTCTCAGCTTGCAACTCGGCATTCTTGATGAGCTCGGCGCGAAAGCTCTCATCTGACAACGCGCGCAAAATGACCGCAGTCATGCTGTCGTCGACATGCGGATTAAATAATGCCTTCTCCCACCCAATAACCTCCGGCAAGCTGGAAGTGTTTGCTCCTATTACCGGAGCACCGCATCGCATTGCCTCCAGTACCGGCAAGCCAAAACCTTCGTGCCAAGATGGAAACACAAACAGAGAACACAAGTTATAAAGGGCTCGAAGATCCTCCTCTGGCACGAAACCAGTTAATACGAGCGCGCCTTTTTTTAATCCTTGCTTCAGTGCCAAAAACTCCAGAGCGTCTTGGGTATCTTTCTGGACGGAGCAAACAATTGCTAATTGGTGCGAGCTAAGTATCTCCGGCGGGAGATTTGAGAAAGCTCGGATCAAACCTTCGATATTTTTCCTATGGTCAGTGCCGCCCGTATACATAATGAACGAGCGTTCCAAGCCGTAACGGGACCTAATGGCCGAGATTTCGTCAGTTGCCATATCGACTCGCTGAAAGTAATTATCAGCAGCTGTGGAAACATTGACCACAAATTCCTCGGGCAAATGAAGGTGATCGATACCCTCCTGCCGTGAAGATTCAGAAATGGCTAGCCAGAGATTGGCACGACGTAGAGATTCAATTTTTTCGGAATACCAAGCCGAAACGATTGGATTGTCTAAGTAAGGTTTTCGATGAATAAACGGAATAAGATCAAACAGCGTAACTGAAGTGGGCACATTACGACACAACAGGCTAATGCTTGCTATGGCGTCGTCGCCTAGGCCCTCAAATAATGAGGTGACATGCAATACATCGGGCTTTAGCGAAGCCAAGAATGCCTCTCTGACCAGTTCTGCCGAATGGCGACGCCATTGATTGTCGGAATGCGCGAATGCCACCTCAGGCGGCGCATGCCAAACGCGGATGTTGTCTGGCGGCAATAGTTCATCTAAGGCGTTACGTATAGGAGCAATAGTTTCGGGGAAAAGCGCATTAAGCGCAATTATGACTTCATGCTCTCCACGGTTGCGAACAACAGCCTCGACAAACGAAAAGGTGTACCGCCCTATACCCCGCGTACGTGATCCCGAGGATTGTGCTCCCTGCATATCAATCACAATTCGCATTAGTCTCGCTTCCTGTTTTTACTAATTGCAACGACCAAGTTTTGGTATATATGCCGACCTCGTGGCGTTAGGCTATCTAGCTCATAAGGAACTCTTTGATAGCTAGAAGCCTTAAAAGTAGAATTTTCCTTTCCAATATTTATTAACCGATTCTTCAATCTCGGAAAACGGTTAATCATCTTCAATGTAAATCGCTTTAATCGAGGACGCCTTTGGACATAAAGCATTACGTGTCGCAGCAAAGATCTTACTTTAGGCATAGCAGGCACTTTCGCCCAACTAGGAGCACGATTAAATTCTCTTGCATGTACCTTCGCCTCACTCAGACCTCGATTCAATGCTCTTAATGGTGCTGTTATACGCCACGATCGACTATTTACTATCACTTTAATCGCCATCTCAGACTCAGCTGCTTTGGCCATGAGTTGAGTAATTGCCTTATCCGCTTTATTTAGTCGGGCCTCAGCTTCTAGTGCTCTCGACTCTGCTGAAGTCAGCCTTTCTTCAGTATCGTTGATCTTAGCCGCCAAATGAGAGCGCAGATTTTCCTGCCCCCTTGCAACAGTGCGCGCACGACTCACCTGCTCCGCCATATCAGCTGGTGAGCGGTCGGAGACCGAAACTGCCCATGAAATCGGCTGGCTTTCGTGCCGGATGGTCAATATCTTTTGAAGTTCGTTAGAAGTCCAACGATCATTTAACAAAGCTTGATGAACCTGGGCCTCCAGGTTACTGAACCACTCGCGCTCCTTTTCAGCATAATATCCTTGCGGGATGTGGCAACTCGAAAAGTCAGGCGATTTTAGTCCTGCTTCCTCCAAGCGCCTCCGGACCTCAAACTTAAATTCCTTAGAATCGCTCAACCGATCTATACTAATAACGTTATCAGCGTAAAGTTGCCCTTCACGCATAGCCATCAACCAGAGAAAATAAAAAGCTAGGTAACTTTGTTCGCTCGTCAGAGGTCTTTTACGATAAAATTCAAAAGCCTCGAATAGTTCGCCACCTTTATACCTCGGCAAGTTCATCGAACTAACCAACCCTTTCAAGGATTCTGGAGCGTCTTTTGAATTGACGATAATCTGGTTGACTGTATCAAAGTATGAATCTGCCTTGTAAGACCACCATTGATCCCAAGGATTACGCCAAAGGTAAATGTGATATCCACCCATCTGGCTTTTTATTGCGCCGATGCGGCATGCCGTACGACATTCCTGAAACAAAGGTCTTTTTTCTTCCGGGGCAGCCGTCGAAAGGGCCTCCCAATAACGGACCCCGATTTCGCCGTCAGAACTTGAGAAATAGGCGTCATAAATTATCGGCGAGGATATACTGTCCTTCCAAATTGGCCAAGCTTTAAACAACTCTTCAAAATAAGGTCTGCTCAAGGGGGGATGGCGGAGTAACTCGACTTTCTCAGCGCCCATGTCGACGAAAAGTTGTTCAGGGTTGTCTTTCGCAACAACGGCAATCTCATGTAAAGGCTCCTGATAACACCAATAGTCATATTCAAGCTGCCGAAAGCGATCAAATAAAAACGTGCTCCCGGACCGGAATAATGAGTGAACAAATATTGGTGCTCTTTTTTCTCTCATTTCATTACGTCCTCAGGTCGGTAAGCAATTAACGACAAATTTGCTCGCATTTCGACGAGACCAGATACGACGGACGTTTTATCACTCGACGTAACTCTAAGAATGGCCGCATCCACTCTTCGGCTCAAAAAATCTCCTCCAGTTCCTTCTTTGATCCCGCAATTGACATAATAAATCCCAGGCGCCAGGCGATTTTCGAGTTTAAAATCTACTTCAATCACCTCACCGGCGCGATGAGGGCCTGACTCAGCGCCAAGTGTCTTTGAATCCGTACCATAAATGGCTACACCCTCTTTGGTTTTAAACATAAGGGCATAAACGAAAGAATCTATATCTTCATTGAGTCGAACGCGATACCGCCAATGAAACGATGCTTCAGACTCGATCACATTTATCGGTGACCCATTTTCATCTTCCAGCCAACACGCTTCGATATCAGCCTTTCCGTTGCCGTAAATCATTTCGCAACTGGCAGAAAGAGATGGATCAAAGAGCGCAGTTTTATCATTGCTAACATTCGTATTCTTAGCATTCTTTGCACTGACGCTATCAGTCCGGTTCCCGAACAAATGCCGTTCGTACTGATCACAAACAGTCTTGGCAGTCCCCCAACCCGCAACAATACCTTCGTTAATGAAGAGCGCTCGATTACACAGCTTTTTAACTGCTTCCATGTCATGACTAACGAAGAGAAGTGTGGTTCCCTTTTCCCTAAACTCTTCAATTCGTTGAAAGCACTTTCGCCCAAAAGCTGCATCGCCAACGGATAAAGCTTCGTCTATGATGAGAATGTCAGGGCGCACGGCAGTTGAAACGGCAAATGCTAGACGAATTTGCATACCGCTCGAATAAACACGTACCGGTTGATCAATATACTCACCGATTTCTGAGAACGCCTCAATCTCGGGCATCAATTCATCGACAACATCAACCTTGAGCCCCTGAAGCTGGGCTGCCATATAAACATTTTGTCGGCCAGTAAAATCTGGATGGAATCCCATACCCAATTCCAGTAACGCGGCCACTCTCCCTTCAATTTTGACCGAACCGGTGGTTGGTAGCGTGGTTCCGGTAATTATTTTAAGTAAAGTACTTTTTCCCGCTCCATTAACACCGAGGATGCCCACAGCCTCGCCAGGGTTAACGGTAAAGTTGATTTCTTTTAAAACCCACGTTAGATCATGTCTCTTTCTACTACCTGGTACAACCCACTCGGCCAACCGGGCCCACCGATTTGGATATCTTTTATAGGCTTTACCTACATTTGTAACGGTAATTGTTCCCATTAGAGTTCATCCACCATTTCGCCAGCGTGTTTACGGAACAGACGCATACCCAGCCAACAGAAAACAATGCCTAAGAGCAGCACTGGCATCAGTGCTATCCAGTCCGGCCACTGGCCTCGGGCCAATACGGTTTGGTAAGCGCTCATAAGGCCTGTCATCGGGTTGTAGGCCAACAGCTCCTGAACACGTGGGGGCAGAATATTCGACGGATAAACGATAGGCGTTAGCCAAAACCAAAATTGCAAAACGACACCAAATGCCTGCCCTACATCACGAAAGAAAACGTTGAGCACGCCCAGAGTGATTCCAAGCCCGATGGAGAAAATAACCTGCACAATCAGCACAGGTACGATAGCCAGGAACTCCCACCCTGGAAAAGAGTTCGTTATCAGCAAAAAAAGCACGAACAATCCGAAGATGATACTGAAATTCAACAACGCCGTTGCCACGACCGTTACCGGCAAACACATCCTGGGAAAGCTGAGTTTTTTGAGTAAGTTGGCGTGCTCGATGAACGTATTCTGGGCCCTGCTAGTAATCTCTAAAAACAGCCCCCAAGTAAGAACGCCCGCGCAAAGATAGATGCTGTAGCCAAAGCTGCTTTCAACACCTGGCAATTTCGCCCGCATGATCTGGGAGAAAATGACGGTGTAAACGATGATCATCGACAGCGGCTGAATTACGGTCCAGGCCACACCTAGCAAAGAATTCAGGTATTTTGCCTGAAACTCTCGTTTTACGCTTCCGATAATAAACCCACGGTACGCCCATAAAGCCTTAAGTGCGCCCATACGTATCCTCGAACCGAACAATGTCGTCCTCACCCACGTAAGCGCCGGACTGCACCTCTACCAGTTCCAGAGGCACTTTGCCGGGGTTCGTGAGGCGGTGGGTTGCGCCAATCGGAATAAAGGTCGACTGGTTTTCCGTCAGCAGTTTTTCTTCGCCGTTGCACTCCACGATCGCCGTGCCTTTAACCACGATCCAGTGTTCCGCGCGGTGGTAGTGCATCTGAAGGGAAAGCTTTTCGCCGGGCTTAACGGTGATGCGTTTCACCTGGAAGCGATGGCCCTCGTCGATGGATTCGTAATCGCCCCAGGGCCGGTAGACGCGAACGTGAGCGTGATGCTCGTTCCGATCGCACCCTTTAATCGCCTGGACCACCTTTTTGACGTCCTGGACGTTGTCTTTGTGCGCCACCAGGACGGCATCTTTAGTTTCAACAATGACGACGTTGTCCATACCAACAGCCGCCACCAGGCGGCTTTCAGCGCGGACATAGGAGTTGCGGGTGCCGTGGGCGACCACGTCGCCGACCGAAACGTTGCCATCGGCGTCTTTTTCCTCCACGGCCCACAGGGCCGACCAGGAGCCAAGATCGTTCCAGCCAGCGTCAAATGGCACAACCGCCGCCCGCTCCGTGGTCTCCATAACGGCATAGTCGATGGACTCGTCCGGGCAGTGCTGGAACAGCCCGGCTGGTACACGCTCAAAATCGGCGTCCTGCTTAATTTCCGCCGCTGCCTTCTCGCAGGCGTCGAAGATGTCCGGCCTGGACGCTTTGAGCTCGTCCAGATAAGCAGACGCGCGGAAGATAAACATGCCGCTGTTCCAGTAGAAGTTGCCGGCGGCGAGAAACTGTTCGGCCCTGGCCTGATCCGGCTTCTCAACAAACCGGTTTACGGTGAAGGCGGTTTCATTGGCCGTTAACGGCTGCCCTGCATCGATATAGCCGAATCCGGTCTCTGGCCCTGTAGGCACAATGCCAAACGTCACGAGGTGGCCCGCCTCAGCGATTTCTGCGCCCTGATTAATCAACGCAACAAACCGGTCGGTATCATCGATCAGGTGATCGGACGGCAACACCAGAAGCAGTGGATCTTCTTGCCTGGCCCGTTGCTGCAGAGCAACCAGTGCAATGGCGGGCGCGGTATTGCGACCGAACGGCTCGAGCATGATTCGGTCGAGCGACAGCTTGTGCTGGCGTGCCTGCTCGGCAACGATGAAACGGTGCTCTTCATTACACACCACGACTGGCGCCCGGGCGTCCAGCGCCGCTGATCTAGACAGGGTCTGCTGGAGCATGGTCTGGGCGCCCGTCAACCGGATGAACTGTTTGGGCATCAGCGTTCGGGACAGCGGCCACAACCGCGAGCCGTTACCACCGGCAAGAAGTACCGGGAGAATGGATGCATTTGCCATAAATATTTACCTGTCTGTCCTTGGTGGGGTGTTTGTATTGTGTTCGTAGAGTTCACGATAAAGCTGGCTGTAGCGTTCACCGACTTGCCGGCCGGAGAAGTGCGCCTCAAATCGTTCTCGCCCGGCGCGGCCCATCATTTGGGCGCGTTCCGGGTCCTGCGCGAGCGCAACCATCGCTTCAGCCAGAGCACCGGCATTCCGGGGCGGGACGACCAGGCCGGTTAAGCCGTTCTGATTGACATAGCTGGTTCCGGTCCCGATGTCGCAACTGATCAGCGGCAGGCCGTGCATCTGCCCTTCCAGCAACGTTACACCAAAGGCCTCTGAGCGTTCACATGACGGAAAGACAACCGCTCTGGCATTTTCCATAAGCGCCTGTTTGATGTCGTCGGACACAAAGCCGGCGAATTTCACGTTGGGCGCGCCGGCGCGTTCCGCTTGCTGCTTCAGCGCTTCCGCTTCCGGCCCATGGCCAGCGATTACAACGGGCAAGCCGCTCAAGGCAGCGGCTTCTATCAGGTACCGAAGCCCTTTGTAATATCTCAGAACACCGATAAAGAGAAAATAACCGTGCCCATAGGCCGTCCGAACCTGCTCCTGGGCCTCCGGGGAAGCGTTTGAATAGCTCTCGGGCTCAAGCCCGAGGGGAATGACGCTAACGCGGGAGCCCAGGCCCTGCAGTATGGGGCTGGATGCAGCGTAATCGGGTGACGTCGCCACGAATCGGGTCACGGAGCGGAAAAACCAGCCACGTAGAGGCGCGTAGAGTTTTTCGAGGGCGTTCTGACGAATAATGTCCGAGTGATAGGTCAGCACTAGCGGCTTGTGGACTCGTGAGAGCGTATGGACGAGGTCCGCAAACGGCCAAGGGTAATGAACGTGAATCAGGTCGGCCCAGCGTGCCGCCTCCCGATAGGCGGAAAAAGTGGCAATGCCCATGGAGCAGGAGGCAGGTTCCAGTTGCAGGGGGACCTGGATGACTTGCGCCTCAGGGCGCTGAATAACGGTTTGCTGTTTGACCGGGGCCAGCGTGAGCACCCGATGCTCAATACCGAAACGCTGGGTGCCTATACAGATCTGGCGGATGGCTTCTTCAACGCCACCGTGAGTTTCCGGCAAATAGGTCCGATAGAACTGAAGAACGCGCATTGCTATCACTGAACCCCGTTGGCGGCCGAGCAGTCACTGAAGTATCGCCGGATCAGCTCATCCGTGGGGGCAAGGCGGAGGTTCGGCAAGGCCGCAGCCAACTTTGTGGTATTTACCACGGCGCTTTCCGTCAGTTTCGCGAACGAGGCCGACACGCCAACCATTCGCGCCGCGACCCTGAGTAAGGGAACCGGGAAGCGGAACAGCCTGGGCGTGCAGTGGCGGGCCGACCCGAGCGATCTCAGCAACTCGGGTGTAGACATGGTGGTGGGGTCGGCAACATTGAACACGTCATTGAGCTTGCGCTCATCCAAAACCAGCGCGGCGACAACGGCTGCCAGATTATCAAGGCCGAGCAGACTTCTGCGATTGTCCACTGAGGCCAGCGGTAACGGCATGCCCCGGTAGGCCAGGCGCATGAGGCGCGCGAAATTGCCTTTGACGCCGGGCCCATAAACCAGGGGCAGCCGAAGCACGCAAACATCCAGGTTTTTTGCGCAGCCGCCAGCGAGCAACAGTTGTTCCGCTTCGGCTTTACTCATACCGTAATCGTCGTCAGGACTGAGTGTATCGGCCTCGCTGAAGCCGCCCTGATCAGACGACACCTCGCCATACACCTTCACTGAACTGAGAAAGATCAACCGACGAACGCCAACGTCTTGGCATGCCTTGGCCAGTGCCGCGACGGCGTCCCGGTTGACTCTGAAAAGGCGTTCGGTCGCCAGCGGCCCCTCGGGTTTCTCCGCAAACGCAGCACAATGAACAACCGTGTCGACACCACGCAGGCTTTCAAGCCACTCGGGCTCTGCCGCCAGATCACCGACCGCGTGGCAGCGCCCGTCCACGCCACCATTGCGAACCAGTCGCCGAACCCGTGATCCGTCGCTTTCCAGTGAACGTACGAGGAAGCTGCCAATGAAGCCATTGGCTCCGGTGATGGCTATGAGAGTCTGGTTGTGCACGGTGTTCCTGACTGAACTCGAATAACAAAATCCGATGGTTGCTAACTCCAAGGGACATTCCCGGAGATGGGTTCGTAAGTCACCCATTGATCAAACGCGCGATGTTACCATATCGAGCGCTCTCACGGGATGAACTAGCCGGATTGAGCGACTAACAAACTGTAGCGTTGGGCGGCAGTTGAGCAACGTTCATCCGGGCGTCACAGGGGAAGGCGCGTTACATTGGCCCCCGCGGCTTTTCGCTCCGGAGGTTCACGTTCTTCAATGCGCGGCCGCGCACTGCCCCCCGTGTACCCTGTTTCTGCACCCTCCAGCAATTCCACGACCGCCTTGATGTCGAATCGTTTGCAAGCGTTGTTCAACTGATCAAGCAGGGCAGAAATGTCGCTCCACGGCATGCTGCTCTCCCGCGCCATCAGAATGCGGGGGTGAGCAGTCGCGCGAGGCGAGCCGCCGATCAACAGCTCCTCGTACAGCTTCTCGCCGGGGCGGAGCCCGGTGTAGATGATTTCAATGTTGCCACCGGCGTGCTCGTTGGTTCGCTCCGTCAGGCCCATCAACCGAATCATTTTTCTAGCGAGATCTGCGATTTTGACGGGCTGGCCCATGTCAAGCACGAAAACCTCTCCGCCCTGCCCCATAGCCCCCGCCTGCAACACCAACTGACTCGCCTCGGGAATCGTCATGAAATAGCGGATAATGTCGGGATGGGTCACGGTAACCGGGCCGCCGTCCCTGATCTGGTCCCGAAACAGCGGTACCACAGACCCGGATGAGCCGAGCACGTTGCCGAAGCGAACCATCGAAAATACGGTCCGCTTCTGACGCAGAGCCATGCCCTGGAGGACAAGTTCGGCCAGGCGCTTGGACGCGCCCATGACGTTCGTGGGCCGCACCGCCTTGTCCGTTGAGATCAAAACAAATTTCTCTACACCAGCGGATATAGCGGCCTCAGCGCAGTGCCATGTGCCCATGACATTGTTCTGTATGCCCTCAATGACGTTGTTTTCCACGAGTGGCACGTGCTTATACGCCGCAGCATGGTAAACAATCTCAACGCCGTGTTCCCGCATGATGGTTTCACATCGGCGGCGATGAACAACGCTTCCGAGCAGTGCATGAATGTTCACCTCGAGGCCGCCGATTGAAACAATGGAGCGAAGCTCCCGCTCAATTTGGTACAACGCGTATTCGTTTTGCTCCAGCAGGACAATGGCCGCCGGACCGTTCAGCGAAATCTGGCGACATAGCTCCGAACCAATGGACCCGCCGGCGCCCGTCACCATCACCACCTTGCCCCTGAGACTGTCAGCGACAACCGCCTTGTTTGGCTCAACCGGGTCACGCCCGAGCAAGTCGGCGATGTCCAGGTCACGAATATCATTGATGCGCGCCTGCCCGGAAACGAGTTCAGACATGCCCGGCACCGTCTGAACCGGCACATGCACTTCCTCAAGGCGTTCAATCAATTCGCGGCGGCTGACTTCGCTTTTGTCTTCCAACGCCAGAAAAATTCGCTGTATGCCCTGCTCACTGGCCGCACGCTTGATGTGACCAATGCTGTAAACGATGTTACCCGCGATGAGAGCCTTGTGCTTGTGGCTGTCCAGGGAAACAAAGCCCATGGGGCGATATTCGGTGCCCTGAATCAGCGCGTAATGAAGCTGAAGCGCTTTCGGGCCGGTACCGACAATCAACACGCGTCCCTTGGCCTTTTCCCGGGGGCGATTAATCATGCCGCGAACGCTGAACCGGGTGCCCGCCACCATAATGAACAGCAACGACGCGTAGATAACGGGAACCGATCGAGGAATGGTGGCGTGCACCAGAAAGCCGGAAATAATCAGCGTTATCGCGGAGGCCACGACGCCCGTTACCATAACCAGCAGAACTTTCTCACTGATGTAACGGATAACAGCCCGATACAAGCCGATACGGATGAACACAATGATGGAGACGGCGGCCGTAAGGGCAAGCGCCATAGACTGGTGCTGATTGGGCAGCCAGGCGCGGTCTTCGTAACGGAGGGAAAAGGCAATCCAGAGCGCGACCGCGATGAAGACAACATCCGCAGCAACGGAAATCAGCCGCTTTTGCGACCGGGGCCGCTCGAACAACCAATCCCGTAACCTGCTTATTGCTTTACTCATCCTTGCCTCACTCGATCACCGGTGCCCCGCCCTACTGCGGTTATAAGAATATAATAAAAATACCGCTTCAGGGTCATCTCGCTGATCATCTGGGCATCTGTCCGTGCCAATAACTCAGGCGTGGACATATCGATACCCCGCACCTGTGCGAGCCCGGTAATCCCGGGCCTAACCCCAAACACACCATATTGTCTGCGGCAGACCACCAATTCCGTCTGGGATGGCAGGCAAGGCCTCGGGCCGACGAGGCTCATATTCCCTGTCAGCACGTTCCAGAGTTGTGGCAACTCGTCGAGCTTGGTTCGGCGGAGGAAAGCGCCCAACCGAGTCACGGCGGCTGCGTCTGCCAGGTGCGTGGCAACCGAAGCGGTGCCCCGTTTCATGGTGCGGAATTTTACCAGCCGGAAGGGGCGCTCGTCGCGGCCGACACGAAGCTGGATGAACAGAGGGGATCGCGTATCACAATAGCCGGCTAGCAAAAGAAGCAACAGCACAGGAGCGCCAACCGTGAGGCCCAGGGCGGCGAGCAGGATATCCAGGGTGCGTTGCACGAAAACGTCCTTTCAGTGAGTCTTGCAGACTTGGTGGATCTGGCGGTAACTTCAGTTTTGAATCGTTGATTTTCGCTTTGCGGTGGCCAATTGGCCGGAACGCGTACCCAAACGCTGAGCGCTGGCCTCGCTGACCGCCAGGGAACCGTTGCAGCGGCTGGTCAGGGAACGCACAAGTTCTTCACCCATGAAGCCCTCGGCGCATGCCCGGTCTTTCCGCTGCCGCTGCCGCTCCCGCACCGCCCGCCCATTCAGCAGAAACACATCCATGCCTTCCGCAATCATCGCCTCCACAGCGGACTGGTAGGCGGTGTCGTAAGTCTGGTTCATGGCGGCTTCCTCGTGTTTGTGGCTGGTGCGTCGGTCAGCCGACGCTGGCCAGATCGCTGATCATGGTCACGTAGTCGTCGTAGCACTTCACGGGGGTGACCCACTCCCGTCTCAGGCTTTCGGATTCCAGCGTCGCATTCTCCCGGAGGCTTGAAATCAGGATGAACCCGTATTTTCGATAAAAGTTTCGTAATTCATGGGCCTTGAGCCGTTCCGGCGCCTGGTCCCAGTCCGCGTAGATCACGTATTCCTCGCCACCCATGTCGAAGGAAACCATCTGGGGCGAGTTCTTGCCGAAGGATTCGTTCAGGAACACCGCGTTGCGGGGTTCGCCGTCGTCCTGGGGCAAGCCGTACAGAAACCAGACGACGTTGGCGATGTCGCCCCGGTCGTCCCGCTGAATGCCGACGGTTCCATCCAATACAATAGACACGCTGCCTCCTGCCCTAGAGTTCCGCCCGGCGTTGGACGGCTTCCAGGTAGTCGTCCATTTCCTTTTGGCTGGCGAACACGGTGAGATCGGGCATCACCCGCACAATCTCAAACACTTTGCGCACGCCTTTGCTCATGCCGGAGACGGTAATCTGGCCACCCCGCGCCTTGAGCTGCTTGAGGGTTTTGAAAATCACCCGCAGGCCCGCGGAGCTGATAAACGTGAGTTCGGACAGCTCCAGGGCAATCACCCGGGTCTCAGGGCCGGCTACGCGGGCCAGGCACTCGTCCAGCTGGGGCGCCGTGTCGCTGTCCAGTGAGCCCTGCAACTCAAGGCTGACGGCTTCGTCCGATGTTTTACGCTCAATGATCTTTAACGACATGATCGTCTTCCTTGGGTGGTTGCGGTGCATGGAGGGTGACGGTCAGGGTGTTCAGGCCCTGTTGATAACTATAGTCCATGTGGTCGCTCAGTTCGGCGATAATGGCCAGCCCCAAACCGCCAATACGGCGGTATTCGATGGGTTGCTCCTTCACCGGCTGGCCCTGGCTCGGATCGAAACACGGGCCGCGATACCGAAACGCCATTGTAATAGTGCCGTTAGCGGCCGTCACGCTCAGTTGCCAGGGTTCGCCGGGCGAAGCGGGCCACACGTGGGCGCGCATATTGGCGTGAAATTCGTCAATGATCACGCAGCAGTCAGACGCGCGATCGTCCGAGAGTTCGCGCAGGCCGGCCGCGCCGCCGAGGCGTTCGAGAATACCGGCTGTGGTGTCCGTGGATGAAACGGTCAGCTCCATGCTTACAACCCGTGATGCTGGATGGTCATCAGAGTAATGTCGTCCGATTGGCCGGCATCGCCGATAAACGCGCCGACCTGCGCCCGCATGAAATCGAGCGGGCCCTCGGCTTGGCTGGCGGCCCGGTAGCCCATGCTGAGCAGCCGGTCGTCCCCGAATTCCTGGCCGTTCGCATCGAACGCTTCGGTGACCCCATCGCTGTAAAGGGTCACGCTCTGCCCTTCGCCAATTGTGGCACGGCCGACGCGGTAGGTCGCGTCTTCATAGAGGCCAAACGGCGAATCCGGCTCCCGATTCAGCAGGCGTGGGTAAATGTGGGCGTCCGCCAGCATCGGCGGGTTATGGCCGGCGTTCACCCAGGTACAGTCGCCCGTGGCGAGATCCAGAGTGCCCAGCACCATGGTGACAAACATGCAGGCATCGTTGGCCCGGCAGAGTTCCCGGTTCAGGCTGGGGGCGATGCGGGCAAGATCGCCATCAAAGCTGCGCGCAAGGAAGTTCAGCAGGCTGACCGTGCGGGCCATGAACAGCGCGGCCGGCGCGCCTTTGTCGGACACATCCCCCACCGCCACCAGAATGTTGCCGCCGGGCAGGCGAATAAACTCGTACAAATCCCCGCCCACCGCTTTGGCCGGGTGCAGCCAGGCCTCGATGGTCCAGTTGCGGTACTGCTCCCGGAACCGGCCGCCGCCGGGCACCATGGACATCTGGATGGTGCGGGCCACCGACAGCTCGCTCTCCAGCTTCTGGCGGGCCGATTGCTCCCGCTCCATCGCGGCGGACAGCGACTGCACCAGGCGCCGGTTGAGCAGCACGGTGCGGATCATCGAAGCAATCACCTGCAGGTGTTCGATGATGTCCTGGGCAATAAAGACGTGGCGGGACTGGGCCGTCACAAAGCCCAGCGGGCGCGTTTCGGGGGTGCCGTGGCCGACATCCGGCAGAGGCAGGATAAGCACGGGTCGGCCGTCCTCGGACAGCCGTAGCGGGTGATACAGATCGTGCTGGCCGGTAAGGTACTGGGGGCCGGCGATCAGCCCCTGCCCGTCCAGCCTGGCCTCCGGCAACCCCGGATGATCGTCGCCGCTCGGGGCACTGGGAGCACGTATATTGGAACCCGCCAACGGCCTGAACGCTCGGTCCTCCGCGGAACGCTCCCACACCACGAGCGCTCCGAGCCCGTAGTGGGCCACGACCCGTTGCAGCAGCTCCCGGAACCCCGTCAGAAAGCCATCGCCGCCGGGCAGGTTGACCATGTCCACACCCAGCTCCCGAACGAACTTCTCCCGGTCCGCCGACGCCTCCAGCCGCTCCCGCCATTGCTGGCGCTCTACCGCCAGACCGGCCAGCGAAACGATGGCGGTCATTTCCTGGAGCCTACTCTCATCCGGCGTGCCCATTCGCTGGCTGAACAGTGAAATCACGCCAAGCAGCGCGCCGTTGCCCCCCAACACCGGTTCCGACCAGACCGCCTGAACGCCCACCTGGGCGACCACGTGGGTGTATCCCTGCCAGCGGTGATCATCCTGGATACGGTCACACAGCACCCGGGCTTTGGTGAAAGCGGCGGTGCCGATGGAGGTGGCGCCGTACGTGGCAGGCACGGAGGGCAAGGCGGTGTTCAGGGCCCGGGCGAAGGTCGACGTGCCATGGTTGACCAAGCGGTCCCGCTGGCTGTCGTAAAGGGCAATCTGGCAGCGGCCGTCGCCCAGGCGGGTTTCCGCCAGGGTGCACAGGCTGTCGATAACCGTATCCAGGGGCTCGCCGGTATTGATGGCGGTGAGCACCCGGTTGCGCAGGCGGTCGGCCGCCCGGTCGGTCTTGTAAGCGTGGATGTTGTGGCCGGTCAGCAACCGGGCGGGCTGCCCTTCGAAGGCCGTATTGGCCACCACGCAGTCCATCCAGATGCCCTGCCGCTCCGCGCCGGTAAATAACCACTCACTGCGCTGAGTACCGGTACTGCGCAGGTTGTCCAGCCAGCGCTCAAAATCCAGCAAGGCGTGGGGTTTCGGCTGCCAGGCGTCCGGGTTCATCAGCACCCGCTCGGACACCTCGTCCACGTTGGCACAGCCAAACAGCTCCAGGGCCTGCTGATTGGCGTACAGCAAGGTGAGCCGAGAGCGCTCGAACACCAGAACCACGGAGGTGTCGTGATCCAGCAGCGCGCGGGTGTCGTTGACGGCAGAGCGCCACTGTCTTCGGGCCGTTTCCAGGTCGCGTGCCATGGCCTGCTCCCGGGCGGCGGACTGGCGTTGCTGCCGGGCGCCACGCACCACGAAAACAAGCAATATCAGCCCAAGCAGTACCGTCAGACCAGCAAGGCCCCAGAGCATCGGGTCCACCGCCGCAAGCGCCCCGAGTTGGCCATCGGGGAGATAAGCTGCCACCCCGTTACTCCACGACATTTTCCACCAGTCGGGCGCCCGATTGATCGGCGCCCAGCACGGTGACCTGCACGCCGCCAAGGTCCGCCCCCAGCGCGGTCAGCAAGGGCGCCACCAGCCCAGAGAGAACGGGTTCGGTAACGCTGGCGACGGTGCTGGTGACCGGTGTGATGAGCGCGTTCAGCAAGGCGTTGGGCGCCGGATTGCTGCCACACTGCAGGCTGACGTTGCTCAGGGCAACGTCGAGGTTATCGAGCGCGCCGCCGTTTATGCCCGCCGGCTGGGTCTGGCACTGGCCGTCCGGGCAATACAGGTTGTAGCCCTGGACCTGGCCGACCGTGGCATCGCCCTCCACCGCCACCGCCAGATCGGCGTTCAGGCACACGTCCGCATCCAACAGCGTGGCGTTCAAAAGCGTTACGTTCAGGTTGAGAATCTGGGCCTGGATGGCCTCCGGGGTCACGGTGCCGCTGGCGCCGCTGATCATGCCGCTCTCAATGCTGGCCAGTTTCGGCTGAACCGCAAACTCGAAATCCGCGGTATTGTCGCTGCCGCGTGCACAGCGGGCGCCCACCAGGGTGGCCTCGCCTCCACCCGCCTGGATGGCGAGCGGCACGTGGATGCGGTCCAGCGCGGCGATGTTCAGTATGCCCAGGGTCAGGGTGGAGAGCAGATCGCCGACTTCCCCGGTCGCCAAGCCGATGTCCACATCCGCCTGCACTACCAGGTCCGAGGCCCGAAGCCGGGTCATCCACTCACCGCTGCTGTTCTGTCGCGCCGGGCCGAACACCAGTTTGGGGGGTTCGCGCACCCCAAGCCCCAGGGAGACGTCCACATCCCCCAGCAGGGGCAGGGCTCCATCCAGGCCGCCCAGGAGCGTGGAGTTGCTGGTATCCAGGCTGACGGACAGCAGGCCGCCGGTAGAGTTGTTCAAGGCTTTGACGCTGTTGAGCACGGTGCTGAGCACCACATCCGATACGGGCACGCCCGCGTCCAGCCGGGCCGGCACGTCGCCTACCACGTCGAAGACTGCAGAAGCCTTGAGGCCGCTGATACCGGCGGCACCGATCAGATCATCCAATAGCCCGCCCGCCGACGAAGCCGGGCCGCCCACCAGCCCGGAGGCGGCGCCCAGCACATCCGCCAGCGGCGCCTCAGCAAGGCCGGCCAGGGAATCCACGCCCACGGCGTCCAGCAGATCCCCCAGGGTAATCACGGTGGCATCCAGGTCGGTCACGTTCACGGTATGGCCACCGCTGCCGGTGATGCCGTCAATCAACTGGCCGAGCAGGCCGCCTTCAATGCTCGCGGTGTTGCCGGTGGCGCTCAGGGCCGCGTAGACGTCTTTGCGGGCCGTGGCGGTAACGCCAAGGGCAATCGGGTCCAGCGCGGAGGACGGAATCAGTGAAAACAATGGTTCGGTGCGGGTATAGCGCACTCTTGCCGCGTTGGTGCGGGCCATGCCGCTGGC
Organism: Marinobacter sp. C2H3; assembly: GCF_037080155.1. Lineage (NCBI taxonomy): Bacteria > Pseudomonadati > Pseudomonadota > Gammaproteobacteria > Pseudomonadales > Marinobacteraceae > Marinobacter > Marinobacter sp. C2H3. The sequence continues at coordinate 678,198 of NZ_JBBBNZ010000002.1, forward strand.
GGGGTCCACGCCGGTAAACGCCAGCGGGCCGTTGGGCTCCGGGCCGCGTTCGAGCACGCCGGGCACCACCTCGAGGGTGCCGTCGCCCTCGCTGAATCCGGCAGCGGAAGCGGCGGCCAGTGCCCGATCGCGCATGGCACTGAAGGCGGCATCGCCGGCGGTGCAGCTCTCGGTTTCGTCGGCGGCGGCGGTGGCCGCGGCGTTGGCGATGCTCTGCATGTTCGAACGCACCATCAGCAGGCGTGCACCATCAATCAACAGGGTGGCGAACAGCGCCACCATGATGAGCAGCAGCGGGGTGGTCAGGATCAGAATGCCCCGCTGCCTCTGAAGACCGGTAAACCGCCTACGGGTTGCTCGGGCCACGGCTCGGTGCCTTCAACTGCTCGGGAATGGGCTGATCGAAGCTGTCGGACAGCCGCTGCAGGGTTTTCACCACCACCCGGTCACTCAACTCGCCGCCCCGGGGCGGCTGGCTGGCCTGGGCCTGCAGCGCTTTGCGGACATCGGACGACGGCCCGGCATGGGTTTGCACCCCCATCAGGCCTGCGGCATCGGTGGTATCCGCGCTCACGGTCATAGTGGCCTCCGGCCGTTCGCCGGCTTGCGCGGCGGTGGTCACCAGCGCCGGCGCGGCCGCAAGTAGCAGAGCCAGCGTGGCGTTACAGATCCGTGTGTGCATGGGCAACTCCCGTCTGGGTGAATCGTCCGGTGCCGGGCAACCGCCGGGCTACCTCTGGAATGCGTCAATAATGGCCAGCACCGCCGGCCCGCCGATCAGCATGAACAGTGAGGGCAGCATGAACAGCATCATGATGACCGTCATCCGGGCACCGATGCGGTTGGTCTGTTCCTTGAGCTTGCCCCGTTCCTGCTGCTGGGCTTCTTCGATAATCTGGTCCAGGCCACCCGCCACCCGGGAACCCAGGGTGCCGGCCTGTTTCAGCAAGGCAACATAGCTGCGCAACACGGTCAGGTTGCGGTTGTGGCCGAGCTCGTTCAGGGCGGCGGTGCGGTCAGCCCCGCTGTCCATCACCCGGTTGAATCGATCAATCCGGTAGATCAGCCCGGGCATCAGTTCCCGGGCCTGGTGCGCGATCAGTTTCAGGGAACGTTCGGGGCTGAGGCCCGCCTCCATCAGCATGCGGGTCATGTGGCACAGCTCGATGGCTTCCCGGTTTTGCTGAATTTCCGCTGAACGGCCGGCGCTACGGATAAACCGCCGGGGCAGGTAAAAGCTGCCCAGCAACGCCAGGGCAGCGCTGACCACGTCGAACAGGTGGAACGCCACCGCCGCGACCGCCGCCGGCAGGACCCAGCACAGTGCCAGGTAGTAGGCCCGGGCACCGCTGCCACGGCGGCCGGTGGCGTCCAGCGCGGGTTCCAGTTCCTGGAAGTCTCCGGCGAACAGTTTGCGGTCCACCAGCCAGATCAGGGACTGACGTGTGGCGGATTCCCCGCCGGGCCCATCCAGGTCCACCCGCTGGCGACGCAACCGGGCGCTGGTGCGAATTTTCAGGGCCCAACGGGGCGCGCCGTATACCACCACAATGATGGCGGCCAGGCCCAGCAGGGCGGCGGCGAGGTACAGCAGGTTATTCACGCCCCACCCTCCGAATCAGGTTCCAGATCATGACGATGCCGCCCACCTGCAGCGCGCCGGCAATGTAAAGCAGCGTCATGCCGGTGTCCGAGCCCAGCAGCTTTTCACCAAATTCCTTGTTGATCACCACCATGTACACCGCCAGCGCCGGCGGCATGATGGCAAACACCACGGCGGTAAACCGGGTTTCCGCCGTGGCGGCCAGGAACTCCCGGCGCAGCTCCTGCTGGGCTCGAATGGCCTTGGCCACCTCCGACACCACGGGCCGCACCGACGAGCCGAATCGGGAAGCGGTGCGCAGGGCGATGGCAATCTGCTTCAGCGCCGTCACCTGGTAGAGCCCGGCGAAAGCATCCAGCACCTGGGTGTAGTCCCGGCCCTGGGCAATCGCGTTGCGCAGCCGGAACGCCATGGCCTCGAAAACCGCCGAGGCATCGCTGAAGGCGCTTTGAACGCTCTGCTCCACCGACCGGCCGACGGAGAGCGACCGCAACAGGTCGTCCAGCAGCCCGGGCAGCTCGTCCTGAATGGCGCGACGCTGTCGTTCGAATCGCACCCGCCAGAGGGTCACCAGCAGCGTGATCACGAAAAACAGCGCTATGGCCGCTTCCACCCAGCCCCTATAGACCACGACCAGTGCCAGCACCACCGCCAGCGTCGCCGCGATCAGCAGCGCCCGGGCGGGCGAGAGCTTCACACCGGCCCGGAGCAGCAGGTTTTCCACCGGCCCCAGATCCACCACCGGCGCCTGGGCCTCTTCAACGAGCTCCGCAGACAGGCGCCGGGACACTCGCTTGCGGATGGCCGAGCCCGCCAGCCATTGACTGATCAGCAGCTGGGAGAACATCACCACCAGCGCTCCGAAGCCGGTCATCAGGCACGCCAGCCAGATCATCTGCTGGCTCATGAATCCGTGCCCTCCAGCTCCGCCCATTCGATCTCGCGGGAACGGTACAGGGTCTCCATCCGATAGGGGTTGGCTTTGGTGGGCTTCAGTGCCACCACCTCGCTGACCAGACGCCGGCCGTTGGGCAGGCGGGCAAGCTGGACAATCACATCCAGCGACGAGCCGATCAGCCGCGCAATGGCTTGCTCGCCGGCATCGTAGCCGTTCACCGCCAGCAGGGTTTCAATACGGATCAGCGCGTCCTTGGCGGTGTTGGCGTGGATGGTGCTCATGGAGCCTTCGTGGCCGGTGTTCATGGCCTGAAGCAGCTCGATGATTTCCCCGGAGCGGACCTCCCCCACGATTATACGGTCCGGCCGCATCCGCAGAGCGTTCACCACCAGATCCCGAGCGCTTACCCGGCCGGTGCCCTCGGCGTTGGCCGGGCGGGTCTCCAGGCGGACGATGTGGGGATGGTTCAGTTGCAGTTCCGCCGAGTCCTCAATGGTCACAATGCGCTCGTCCTTGGGGATGAACGCGCTGAGCAGGTTCAGTATGGTGGTTTTGCCGGTGCCGGTGCCGCCGCTGACCAGCAGGTTGCGCCGGCCTTCGACGATGCCGGTGAGCAGCGTCAGGCAGTCGTTGGTCATGGAGCCGAGGTTAACCAGTTCGGCGGCGGTCAGGTGTTTGCTGTTGAACTTCCGGATCGACATGGACGGGCCGTCCAGCGCAATCGGCGGGATGATGGCGTTCACCCGGGAGCCGTCCGGCAGCCGGGCGTCCACCATCGGGCTGCTTTCATCCAGGCGGCGGCCGAGGGGGGCCAGAATGCGGCGGATAACTCGCAGCACATGGTCGTCGTCAACGAAGCGGGTCTGAACCCTCTGGAGCACCCCGGCAATTTCCACGAACACGTTACGGGCGCCGTTGATCAGGATATCGTTGATCTGGGGGTCCGCCAGCAGTGGCTCCAGAGGACCAAAGCCCAGGACCTCATCCACCATTTCCCGTACAAGAACCGCGTGGTCGGAACTCGCCATGGGGATCTTGTGGTTCGCGACATACTGGTCAACGCTGGCCTGGATCAGCCGGGTGATCTGCGAGCGATCGGCCCGGTCCATTTCCAGGCCCTCATCGTCCAGACGCTCAATGACGTACAGGTGAACGCTGCGCTTGAGGGCCTGGTACTCGTCGTCGATTCGGGTGGCCATGGCTCAGGTCCTCAACCGCCAACGCGGGCAAACAGCGTGGATGGGAAGCTCCGACCCGGCGCGTCGCCGGCATTCTGGAGAAAGCGCCGGCGAATAAACGTCTTCATTCGGGATTCGTAGGTGCTTTTGGTGGGCACGAGGGTGATGGGCACACCCGCATTCATCGAATCGAGCCGGGAGCGCCAGGCAATGGACAGGGTCAGATCGACGCCCTGGCCGACGGTTTTCTCAATCTCCGGTAACGCGATGCTGCTGCGCTTTTCATAGCCGTCCAGCACAAAGTAGAACCGGCAATCTTTGCTGACCCAGCCTTTGGCAGCCGACAGCAGGGCCTCAGTGCCCTGCACCTGGTCCACCGTCGGGTGCGAGACCAGGATCACTTGGTCAACGTCCGATCCCATGGCCCGCAGCCAGGGCTCCACCTGCGCCGTGTTCACACGAATCACCACGTGATCAAAGAGGGTGGCGAGCTGGGCACCGGCAATATAGAGATCCGCGCCGGAATCGCCCTTGAGCCCGTCCGGCGTCATCTTGCCGGACAGCAGGCGGAGGCCGGGCGCGTACTCCTCGAGGGCCGTGTCGATGAAGGCCTGGTCGATGCTGTCGCTTCGAGTCACGAGGTCGGAGAGCGTGACCCGGTTGAGGTTATCGAAGTAGAAGGTTTTGTTGGGATCGGCGTTTGAATCAATCGCCAGGATGGTCTCGTCCTTCAGGATTTCGTTCAGGATGCAGGCGAAATTCTGGGCGAAGAACCGGGTATCCACCAGCGGCGACGCGGACGCCACCACCGTCACCGACGCCTGCCGTCGACGGCCGCCGGACTCGCCCCCGCGCCGGGCGCTATCGACGGTACGACGGATGCGTTCCCGCGCGGTGTCGGCATCGGTGCCGGTAATCAGGCAGTCCCGGGCGCCGGCGCGCATGATGTTCAACAGCAGGTCCTGGGAGATGCGCTGGGATACGCCCATCAGGCTCGCGTCCGGACAGGCTTTGTGCACCGCCTCGAACACTTTGATGGTCCGCTCGGCGTCGCCCTCATCCACCGCCACGATAACCACCGGCGCGCCGGTGGCCTGGGCGAGCCGGCTGACCCGGGACAGATCGGAGGAGCTTACGCATTCCAGGTTCCATTCGGACTCCAGCAGGCGCTCAAGCCAGACCCGGACGCCGACATCATCGGCCACACAGATAATGCTGTCGTTCATAGCGGCCTCCTTACCAGCTCAGCCCGTTTTCAATGGGTTCGTAGGGGCGGTTGGAATTGCCCATCATGTCGAGGAAGCCGGTGCTGCTTTCGCCGTAGGCCTTGCCGAAATTGCGGGCTTCCAGCGGCAGCTCATCCATGGGGCTGACCAGGTGCGGCGTGACCACCATGATCAGTTCCTTGTTCTCCGATGACACGCGGTCAGAGCGGAAGAACGCGCCGAGAATCGGGATGTCCCCAAGGCCCGGAATCCGGTCGCTGTTATTGGACGTGGCCCGGCTGACCAGGCCGCTGATGATAAAGCTCTGCCCGGACGCCATGGACACCATGGTCTCGGTTTTGCGCACCCGCAGCCCGGGCACGGAGACACCGCCGGTGGTCACCCCAGAGGAGAAATCCAGCTCGCTGACCTCCGGAGCCACTTTCAGGACAATCTGGTCCTCATCCACCACGGTGGGGGTAAGCGCGAGGCTGACGCCAAACTGTTTGAACTCGATCTGGATATCGCCGTTGTTGGACGACACGGGAATGGGGAATTCCCCGCCAGACAGGAAGGTGGCTGTCTGCCCACTGAGACTGACCAGCGAGGGCTCAGCCAGGGTGTAGGCAAAGCCACCGGACTCCAGGGCATTGATGATGCTCAGGGAGCTGGAGCCAAAGCTAAACAGGTTAAAACCTTCGGTGCTGATCGGGGCCGCCGCCGAACGCGCGCTACCAAAACCTCGGGCACCAGCACCCGGCGGGGCGATGGTGATGCTGTTTTCGCCGCCGTTAAACAGCCGGGCGTAATACACCCCCAGGCTGTTCAGCTCGGAACGGTTGACCTCCACGATCCGGATGTCCGTCTGAACCTGCATCGGTGTCGGGTTGCGGTCGCCGGAGAGGTCCGACACCTGAAACTGGGTGACTCGGGGCTGGTCCTCGCCCTGCAACCATACCCGCACCGTGGTGGTACCGGAGGCTTTGCCGGTGACCAGGACGTCCCGCTTCCCGGAGGCCGCCACGGAGGCCACCTCGGGATCGGAAACGGAAATCGTGGCCAGGGTTCCCGGGAACGCCAGTACCTGCTGCTCCCCCGGGCCAAGGGCAATCCGCTGGTTGGCGGCCTGGGCAACGCCGGCAAGCGCCAGCCCCGCCAACAGCATACACACGAGCGCCGCAGCGCGATCAGCGGACATAAACGCTCCTCTTTTCAGACCCTTCGAAGATGTTGACCCTGGTGCCCGGCGGTGGCGGCGGCGCCTGCTTTGCGGTCGACGAACCGGTGCCGGCCCGTGTGGTTGCAGGTGGCTTCACACTCGGCAGGATATCCGAGAGATACGCCACCGGGACGTCTTTGCTGGAGGCTTTGATGGCCGGCAACGCGCCGGCATCGGGCCGGCTGGCAACCACGCTGAGGGTGGTCTGGGTCTGAGCCAGGGCCAGCTTGGCCACATCGTTGTCTGGCACCGCCAGCACCATGGTCTGGTTGCGGCGCGCATCGGTGTTGCCGCTCGTATCGTCCTCTGAGCCGGCGACTTTGCCGCGCACCGCCAGTACCTCGAGATTGTGGCTGAGCCCAAGGGTGACGGTATCGCCGTTCCGGCTGCCCTTGACGGTGCCGAGCAGATCTACCCGGTCGCCCGGCTCCACCAGGCCGCCAACGCTGGACAGGGCATCAAGGGAAAAGGCCATGGCCCGAGTGCCCGGGGGCAACGCTGCCTGCAGCACGGTAGCGTCAATGAAAGCGCTTCTGGTCAGCAGCTCGCCGGCCTTGAGGCCCCGGCTGATGGGGGCGCCAAAAGGCGCGTCACCCGCGGCGATGGCATCCGCCAGGGCGGTATCCGAGCGCACGGTTTCAAACTGCGTTTTCGCCAGTACGGTGCCGGGTTGGAGCGCGTTCAGCGCCAGCAGGTAGTCGTGCCCCGGTGTTGGTTGCGGGACCGGCGCCTGCGGCTGGGCGGGGCGCGAACCGCTTCGCTCGGGGCCCGACATCAGACCGTAAAACGCCAGGCCCACGGCCAGCAATGCCAGCACGAGGGAGGGCAATACATACACGAACCTGGACTTCATCAAACGCATCCTCTGATGTCAGGGTATTGGCGACCGGCCCTGCTCAGAAGGCGATGGACGCGCTCGCGATCAGTTCCTTGGGTAACGGCGGGAAGGCACTCCCGAAAAGCCTCACCTGGGGCAGAAACGCCGAAGCACCGGCATCCGCCACGAGCTCGCACTGAAGCAGTTCCATGCCGTCTTCCGTGGCGACCAGACACCGGCTGGACGCGATGCGCGTCGCAACCAGCGGCGGCAGTTTCTGAGCCAGGTTGTCCAAGACCTGGTCGCTGTGGGCCACCGCATCACTGGCAAACGTGGCCGAGTCGCGACGGTCCAGCGAAAACACCGAGGCGGCGGCGTTGTCCACCGCCGACTGCATCTGGTACTTGCTGAAAAACACCACGCCATAACTGGCCGCGCCGTAGATCAGCGCGACGATAATCGGGAATATGAAGACAAATTCCAGGGAGATGACGCCCCGGTTTCGATCATGGCGACGACCGTTCATGCCATTAGCCTCCAGACTACTGGCGTTGCTCGACAAACGTCCCCCGGCTGCGCCGAGATGACCCCGGATACGGGATGCGAAGCTCTGTCGAGAAACGCCGATGAACCCGCACCGGCCTGAGCCGGTGCGGCTGTCTGCTCAGGTTGCTGCCAGGACGGCGTCAGCCGCCATTCGCGGCGCTCTGAACATCGCTGAACAAACTGTCGAAGGTCGCTGTGATCTTGTCGGAAATGGCGTTGTCTGTACTGACCGTGACCAGAATCGCAATGATGACGGCGGCCAGCATGAGGTATTCCAGCGACGAGGCCCCTTTCTGGCGCTTGCGGCTGGTCAATGAGGGGGTAACACGATGGGTACGTTTATTATTCATCAACATCCTTAAGCTCCTTAATTACCGCTTCCCTGAACCTAGTATTTGGATGCCGGTTCGAATCCGAAGGGCAGTGACCAGACTTTGGTTGATGCCCACCGTTTGTCGCTCGGTCTTGTCGTTATGGGTCATCACATAGAAAACCATGAACGTATTCATAGAAAACTATGAACTAAGCCTCAGTCTATCCGGACTTGGTCCTCATTACCGCAGATAATTGCAAATAATTGTAAATTTGTTCGACAGTTTGGCGGGCATCTATTTACTGATGCCACCGCCCGTCCCGCCAGAACTGCTCGAGGCTCAGTCCACGGGCACGCACTTCGTCTTCAACGCAGTCCCAGAGCGCCTCGACGATGGGTTCGCCGGCCCGCGTACAGGCACTGAACACCATGGATAGACGCCGCGCAAAGAACGGGCAAGGCGTACCTTCACTGGCAAAATCGTAGCTCATTACCCGGGAGGCCCCGAATAATGGCCCAAGCTGACTGGTCCGCAGGTCCGGGCGCTCTCGGCGAATCGCCTCAAGGATGTCGGCACCGGCCATGGGCGGCGGAATAAACAGGTCAATGTCGCCCGGATATCGGAACAGGTAACGAAGGAGTATCGCCGTTGGTGCGTCTACCCGCCGGTCCGGGCGCTGTCGGAAACGGTAGAACGCTTTTACCTGGAGCCCCAGTACCCAGTAGGCCTCGGCACTGGTCAGGCCGAAGCTCTCCCGGAACAGGGAGAACAGGCTGTCGGCACGGCCCAGAATGGGCTTTTGGGGCCGGCTGTAAGTGGCGAAGTCCGCGTCGCTCACCGGCGCGCTGTTCGCCCATTTCCCTTTGACCAGGGCCTCGTCCAGGGAGAGATCCCTTGAACGGGCTTCGTCTGCCAGTACTGCCAGGTACTGGTCTTCAAACCAGTGCCGGAACCCCTCGGCCACCCGGGCCTCGAACCGCAGCAATTGATCGTCGCCCATCCAGTCCGTCAGCGAATCCCGCTCCCGCAGCAGCCCCCAGCCGCTTCTGGCCGCCAACGTCTGCATCACCGAATCCGGAGCCGACGTGTCGGCCGCAGCCTCCTCCCGCAGGGCCGCGGCAAACACCCGGGCGTATTGCCCGACCACCAGCAATTGCAGCCGCACCACGGGCACGCCGGCGGCCTGGGTGCCGGCATCGGTGTCCGCCAGCATTTTGTAGGAGGAGACCGACGAGCGCCCGAACAGGGGCGCAAAACCGCCCTTCCCTGCCGGAGCCGGCATGAACGGCTGCAGCAGCTCGAACAGGGCCGCGGGTGAAGGCCGCAAAGGCATCGGCACCCATTCCGGATGCTGGAGCAACAGGCGAACGAGAATCGCCTGATTCGGGCGCAGGCCTGGCAGATCAGCGGCGTCGGGCGGGACAGCCTCCAACTCGCCCACCGCGGCACTCCGGGCATCGTCATCGTCCGACTCATCGTCGCCCGCTTCGGTGTCCACGTCCCGGCCCACGGTCTCGATGGACGAGCGCGCCCTCTTGAGCTGGCTCAGACGGTTCAGCGGGACGTTCATCAGCATGGCGAGGTCCAGATCACGCACCTCGCCGCCGACGCCATCGCCGCCGAGGTAGCTCTCCAGCATCATCTTCAGGTTCATCAGCGACCGGCCGCGAATAGGCTCGGATGGAAACATCAGTTCGTTGCGCGGAGCGGCTCCGGCGGCGGTCTGGGACGAGTCTCTGGGCATGGCGCTCACGTCGGTGTGGTTAAAAAGGGCGCGTGTTCCGCAAAAGGGTTCGATGGTACCATAGCTCCTTTTGGTCCCCGCTGAGGTTGAATCCCGCTGTGTCTGTCATTGGTGCCAAGACCTTTTTCTTCTATGACGGCGACGCCCAACCCGCCGCCTACACCCTGGACGCACCGGATTACTTCCAGCCGCCGACATTCCGGTTCCCCAAAACCGGCGTTACCTTCCTGTACGGCAACAAAGGTCCCGGCAGCCTGATCGGCGCTGCGGTCCGGGAGAGCGCGGCCTCTGGACGGGGCGTCTGCTTCGCCGACATCAAGGTGGACATCGACCACTGGGACAGCAACAAACAAAAGCTGGACACCTTTGACCATTGCCGGTTCCTGAACCTTCCCCTGCGCGCCAATCGGGATGTCCTCGACGACATCAACCACCACTGGAACCAGTGGCTGGACGCCGAGGGCGCGCCGAACGAAGACTTCCCCCGTAAACCCTCCGAGCGCATGGACCTGCTGGACCGGCTGATGGCCTTGCCGCCTTATCGGGAACTCAACGCCGTGGCCTACGACGTTGCCACCCGCTTCGGCATTGCCAAGTTTGTCACCGTGTTCCGGTTTGAGGCCATCCTCCAGGACCAGATCAGCGTGATTCCGCCCCAGACCCAGCTGGTAATCCCGCCGCCAGGGCACGGGGTCAACTGAGGTTTACCGGAGCAAGGGGTCAGATGAGTTTCATCTGACCCCGATCCAGACTCCAAGCCCGTCAGACCTGGGGTCAGATGAGTTTCATCTGACCCCGGATCCAAACTCCAAGCCCCTCAGACCTGGGGTCAGATGAGTTTCATCTGACCCCGAATCCAAACTCCAAGCCCCTCAGTCCTGGGGTCAGATGAACCTCATCTGACCCCGACCTAGACCCCTGTCCCCTGCCCTGGGGTCAGATGAAGCTCATCTGACCCCGCCCCAACCACTCGTTTGTAGCGTGTCCAGACAACAAATGTAAAAGTTTGTAAACACACTTTTGTTTATCGCATAATACAATCTATGCTAATCGAAGGAATCAGCCAACAAGGAGCTTGACCGTTATGCGTAAACACCAACTGGCCATCGTCTGCGCCGCCGTTCTTATGCCTGCCGCGGCGTTCGCGGCGGAAAACTTTCCGCTTAGCTACACCAGCGTCGGTCTGGAAGGTAGCTACGTAGACTCCGGTAACTCCAAGGACAAATCCGTGGTCCGGGACAATCTGGACAACTACCCCGAGGGTGGCCTGAACGTCACCCATCAGTTCAACCCCAATTTCAGCGTGCTCGGGCAGATCAGCTACGCGCAGCCGGAAACCCGCAACACCAACCTGGATACCAGCCTGCTGCGTTACTCCCTGGGCGGCCGGGTGCACCCAACCAAGTTCCGGGTTCTGGACTGGCGCCCTTTTGGTGGGCTCGGCTACAGCTACACAGACATCAATGTCGATAACGGCCCCAGCAAAACCGAGGACGCCATCTATCTGGAAGGCGGCTTCCAGCGGATGCTGGCGCCGAGATTGCTGGCGGAGGCCGGCGTTCGCGCCCGCACCGAGCTGGAGGACGGCTACGTGGACGCCCAGCCGTTCATTGGCCTGCAGTACGTGTTCGGCCGGACCTACCCGGCCGCGCCTCAACCGGTCCGTATGGCACCGGAGCCGATGAAAGTGCAAGCACCGCCCCCCAAAGACACCGACGGTGACGGCGTGATTGACGCCATGGACAAGTGCCCGGGCACGCCACAGGGCGCCCTGGTGGATTCCGACGGCTGCCCGAAGAAGCTGACCCGGGAAATTCGCCAGACCCTGTACGTGGAATTCGAGCTGGACCGCACCGAAGTGCGTGATCAGTTCATTCCGGAGATTGGCGAACTGGCCAAGGTGCTCAAGCAGTACCCGGATTCCACCATCCTGCTGGAAGGCCACACCGACAGCACCGGCGCCTCCAGCTACAACCAGCGGTTGTCCAAGTCCCGCGCGGACGCGGTCATGAAGGTGCTGATCAACGAATTCAGCATTGATCGCAACCGCATCACCACCACCGGCATGGGCGAATCCCAACCCATCGCCAGCAACAGCACGGCGGAAGGCCGCGCCCAGAACCGTCGGGTCGAGGCGATCGTCTCCGGCGAATACTCCGAAATCCTGAAGAAATAGCAGAGGAAGCTACCATGACGACGTTGAATCATTACTTGATCGCACTGGGTGTTGTCTCGGCCGTGGCACTGTCTGGCTGTGGCGGAGGCGGTGGTCCCGGCGACCCGCGGCTGGATATTCCGAGTTCTGGCGGCGGCGGTGCCGTGCAGGGCGACCAGCAGGAATTTTGTCAGACTGACGCGTTTCAGTTTGCGGTCACCGAGTTCGTGCCCAAGGACGGCGCCAGCAACGTGGCTGTAAATAGCAGCGTACGGATTACGTTCAATAACGACGTGGACGCCAGCAGCGTTGGCAACAACGTGCGGCTGCTGATCAACGGTGCCAACGAGATTGCACTGGAAAGCGGAAGCCCGAGCGTGGTGGGCAAATCCATTGTGCTGAACCCGATGGGGGATCTGAACGCCAACGCCAACTACACGATTCAGGCGCTTTCCGGCCTGAGGGCGAAGTGCTCCGGCTCCACGGCGAAGACCCTGGGCTCGACCCAATCAGCCTCGTTCACCACCGGTGACGCCCGTGACACCACCGGCCCGGAAGTAACGGCCGCCAGCCCGCAGAATGGCGAAACCCTGGCCGCCACAGATAGCAACATTCTGGTGGAGTTCAATGAGGCCATTGATCCGGGCTCGGTAACCGCGTCCAACTTTGTGGTCACCGAACTGGACATCAACGGTAACCCGGTGGGCACGGTCTCCGGCGCCATCAATCCGGTGGGTAACTCCATCGAATTTGATCCGAGCGCCAACCTGAATGGCCAGACCTACTACACCGTGACCGTCGGCACCACCGTAACCGATCTTGCGGGCAATCCGTTGGAGCCGAGTGAATACACGTTCACGTTCCGGACCGGCGGCCTGGTACTGGCGCTGAACGATGGCGTTGTCAGCCAGATTCCCGCCCTGGGCGACGGGCTCAATACCGTGGGCGGCACCTTGCTGGAACCCCTCGGATTCGGCGACAGCAGCGACGGCCTGAGCTCACTGGATAATGCGCTTCTGCTTCAAGTGCCGCTGACCGACGCCGTGGCGTCTGCCGCACCCAGCGCGTCCAGCTTCGGGGGTTTCAACACCACCACCGTGAATGGCACGACGTTCCCGGAGTTCAACTCAGCCGCCGTGGCTGTGTGTGATCCGGCCAGCGTGACCGACTTCGCCCCGGGCGTGGACTGCACCCTGGCGCTCGATCTTGGCCTGGATCGCAGCCAGCTTGAAGGCCTTGCGGACGCGTTCACCGGTGGTGATATCACCCAGGTTCCGGCGCTGCTGCAGACCCTGACGACCGCGATTGCCAACCAGGACCCGTCCTCCCTGCCCCCGGAACTGTCCAGCCTGCTGGACTTCAATAACGGCTTTGACGTGAACCTGCGCCTTGTGGACGACAACGGCCTGCCGGTTCCCGATCCGGTCAAGAGTGGCCTGACCACCGTTCTGGATGCGCTGGCGCAGATCCCCATGCTGGGCACCCTGTTCAGCCAGAATGACGCCCAGTCCCTGGTGGATGTGGGCCTGCTCGACGGCGAGCTGCTGAAAGTGGATCTCGGTGCCTTTGCCTCAGTCGGCGTGCTCTCCGGAACCCAGACTCTGGTCGGTGAAGACGGTGTTCTGAATCTGGGCGGCATGCTGTTCGACACGCTGGCCGACATGATTCCCTTCGACCCGAGCAGTGCCTCACCGGACGATTTGCCGCTGATTGGCGATCTGCTGACCCTGCTGGACATGAGCAACCTGCCGGACAGCGGCGCGGGCCTCTCCGACGCCTTCAACCAGGCGCTGGCGCAGTTCTTCTCCCTGGGGGATGGTTTCGGCGGATTTGACCCGGCCACCTTGCCGGTGCTGGGCGATGTGATTGCCATGCTCGACCCAAGCCAGCTCACCAGCGGTGATCTGCCGGTGATTGGCCAGGTTCTGGAAGAGGTGACCTCGCGGCTGGATCCGTCGCAGCTCAGTGGTCAGGACGTGCCGCTGATCGGTGACGTGCTGGCCGCCCTGAACCCGGACAACCTGAACGACGCCAACATTCCGGTGATCGGCGATCTGGTGGATCAACTGATGGCGGCGGCAAACGGCGCCTCCTCCGGCGACGTGCCCCTGGTCAGCGATCTGCAGGCACTGATTGACGGCGCCGCCAGCGGTGACAACCCGCTGAACGGCCTGCTGGACCCAACCCAGCTCCAGGACGTACCGCTGCTGGGTGATCTGTTTGCCGGACTGGGCGGCCTGCTCGGCGGCTGACTCCACCAGGAAGGCATTGGCCCCGGCTTCGGCCGGGGCTTTTTTATGGGCTCACCTTCAATGACTTTAACCGGCCCGACGCACCTGATTCCGCCCGCCGCTCTTGGCCCCGTACAGCGCTTCATCGGCACGCTTGACCAGGGTCTCGGTGGTGTCGTTTTCGCGAAATCCGGCAATACCCACACTCACGGTAACCGGCACCGGAAGCCCATACTGCCCTTCTTCCACCGCTCGGCGCACGTTCTCGGCCACCTTCTCAGCGTTATCCGCCGGCGTTTCGGTCAGGATGACCAGGAACTCTTCACCGCCCCAGCGGCCGAACACATCCACGTTCCGAAGAGCACGGGTGACACGCCGGGCAATTTCTTTCAGCACCCGGTCACCCGCGTCGTGGCCATGGGTATCGTTGATGGATTTAAAATGGTCGATGTCAAACATCACCACGGACAAGGCATTGCGATATCGGCGGGAGCGATCAATCTCCGATTGCAGGACCTGCTCTGTGTGTCCCCGGTTGCAGAGGCCGGTAAGCAGGTCCACATTGGCCCGCCGCTCCAGCTCGGCGAGCAACCCCGTTCGATCAATATGGCTGGTGTAGAGCGGCGCCACCAGGGACAGCAATTGGCCCTGGGCGTCGGACACCTCCGGGGAGTTGCCGAACAACAGGGCCCCGTCAAAGCGGCTGCCACTGAACAGCGGGAAAATCACCAGGCTGGCGGTGGTCTCATCCAGTGACAATCCCAGCGCGCGCACCAGATGCCGGCCGGCGGCATCGTCCAATGATGGCAGTGCAATCAATCTGGGCAAGCCACCGACCCCTTCGATCATATCGAGGTGATCGCGGCTGTCGATGAACGGCAGCAACTGCGCCTTCAGCCACGGGAGATCGTGGTCAAGGGGCACGGCAGCCGTGAACAGGGACCCAAGGCGCACCAACGGCCCGTCAGAAGACTGAAAAACCAGCCCGACGGCGCCGACGGACAGCGCGTCGCTGCCTTGCAAGACACCAAGGCTTTCCACCAGCGCCTCCTGCTCGGCACCGGCGGAAGAGGAAATCAGAAGCTCGCTGATCCGGGAGACCAGGCGGTCGGTGCGAGACCGGTGCACGACGACTTCCATGGCCCTGTGCCGCTCAAGCAGCACCGATGCCACGAACAGAAAGTTGGCCACCCGATCGGCGGCGGGCACCAGGCCGTCACCCTCTTTCGGTAGCACCCAGTCAAACGTTCCGAGCACCTCACCGCTGCTCGCACGGATCGGGTAGGACTGCCACTCGGCCACCTCCGCCGGCAGCACAAACAGGCTCTCGGCCGAGGTGCTGGCACCGGCCCGGCTCGCCCGGATGTCCTGGGCAAGGAGCGCGGCATTGGCGCTCGGGATTTGCCCGAACACCAGCGCCGCGTTATCCAACAGCCGCTGCACCCCTCGAACCATGCCCGTTTGCCAGAGCAGTCGGAGATGACGGGTCTGCTCGTCCAGCAGGGTGACGGCGAACCCGGCCTCGCTAATCGCCTCGCCAGCCACCAGCAAAGCGGCGGCCTTCTCCAGACCTTTGACAACGTTGGGTTCGTTCAGGACAGAGCGAACGACCTTGTGTTCCCGGTCGTTCCTGCGACGATTCGGCTCGCCACTGTCGTCGGTCGACTGGGGAAATATCAAATCAAACTCCCCGGCGGCAACGACGATGTCCCATCGACTCCGCTCAGGCGTTCGCTCCGGGTCGGGTGTCGCCTGGGACGCGCGGATGACTACACCGCTGGTGCGGTCCAGCAAATAGGCAGGCTGGGGGAGGTCACGAACCAGGTCCATCAGGGTGTTGCGGCTCTGGTTCAGGCGTTCGGTCAGCCGGCGATTCTTCTCCGCCAGCTCGGCGGCGGTGGCTTTCATGCGGCGGGCCTCGGCCCGGGCTTTGACGGCGATGACGGTGGCGGCCAAACCCAGTGCCAACACCGCCAGGAGGGCAATCCAGAACAGTCCGTTGATCATGAATCCTCGCGTTACTGCGGCCTTACGACCATCCCTCGGGCCTCAGACGGGCCGTGACATCTGATATTCGATTTGACGGTCGAGCGCCTTCTCAACCCGGGCTTCAATGGCCCGGAGCAGATCTACCGCGTTTCTCTCAACCGCGACCCTGGCCAACACGGCCATCGTGGACGCGTTGTCCGGCTGGGACAGAGACCGAGGGAGCGGCGGAAGATCCGACTGAGAGGACGACACACCTTTCAGGTAATCAATGAATTCAAGTACGGCGCGATAATCAAATCCGATGAGCGCGTCGTCTTCCTGAAGCGCACACAGGTAACGGATGACGCGTTCCTGGCGTCCGTAGGCGGCCCAGGACACCGCGTGTCGATTGTTCAGCAGGGACTGACGCAGGGCTGAGAAGGCGGGGGGCAAGCCGCGTATGAAAAGCTCAATGCGGTCCAGGTCGCCGGCGTAACAGGCCTGACGAAACGCTTTTTCAACGTTGAACGTGAACCGCTCGTTCAGGGAAGCGTCCACTGGCGGCACCAGATGGCTGAGCCGCTCGCGAAGCTCGTCGATGGGGCACTGGGACAATTCCGTGTCGGATGGCAAGGGCAACGCTGCCATAACTGCTTCCTTAAAACCGCAATGGAGGACCACCGACAACACCGAACGCGGCCGGTCTAGGTGGGGACGCTACGTTGATTTTGAGACTAGCGTAATTCGATAAAACCGTCGACTGTCTTGCCGAGCCGTCGCGGACGGCGCGCGGAACGGGAGTTCTGGGGTCAGATGAGCTTCATCTGACCCCTTCCCTTCACCCACCAGCCGCCACAAAGAACGGATTCAATACATCCTCTTTTCCATAACGCAGTGGCTCACCCTCCAGCGTGCGGATGCTTCCCCCCGCCGCCAGCAGCACGGCATGCGCCGCGCCGGTATCCCACTCCGACGTTGGCCCCAGGCGCGGGTAGATATCCGCCCTGCCCTCGGCGATGCGGCAAAACTTCAAGGAGCTGCCAGCCTGCACCAGCTCGTGTTCGCCCAGTTGCTCGATGAAGGCTCGGGTATCGCTGTTCAGGTGGTTCTTACTCGCCACGACCCGCTGGACATGGCCCGGCGTTGCCACTTGGATGGCGTGGCTGACGCCGTTTCTTTCCCGTTTGTGGGCGCCTTCGCCACGCGCGCCCCAAAACGCTTCTCCCAGCGCTGGCGCGGTGACCACGCCCAGCACCGGTTCACCGTGTTCGATCAGGGCGATATTGACGGTGAACTCGCCGGTACGCTGGGTAAAATCCCGGGTGCCGTCAATCGGGTCGATCAACCAGAATCTCGCCCACTGCTGCCGTTCACTCCATGGCATTTGTGCGCCTTCCTCGGAGAGAACCGGAATATCCGGGGTTAATGCGGCCAGGCCGCTGACGATAATCTTGTGGCTGGCGATGTCGGCGGCGGTGATGGGCGACTTATCGTCTTTGAAATCCACCGCGAAGTCCGTCTGGTAGATGGCGAGCACGGCGTCGCTCGCGCTTTCGGCGATGGCGAGGACTTTCGGGAGAAGATCAGCGTAGGTCATGGCAGGCCTTGTGGGTTTCTGTGAGTCCGGTGTCGCTGAGACTAGCGAATTCCGTCAGGCCCAACAACAGGACAAACCTGGCCTCAGGTTTGCTTTCAGAAAATCATCGGTCAGCCGCCGGCACTCGTAAAACCAGGCCTGCGGAACAAAACACGCTCAACCCCGTCACTATCGTCAAACATTTTCGCCCAGAGCAGGAGCACCATGATTCACAGGACTCGCGGTTTCACCCTTATCGAACTCATGATTGCGGTGGCGATCATCGGCGTCCTGGCCGCCATGTCGATCCCATTGTTCCAGGGGAATGTCATGAAATCCCAGGTCAGCCGGGCGGTGGGCGAGTTGGGGCATTACAAGACACCGTTTGAGACGGCGTTGTCGTCGTCCACGACCGCCATCACCAACGAACAGCTCGGGTATACGCCGTCCGATTTGACCACCGGTAACGCGTCTACGCCCATCGCCACGGTGAACCCTGACGGATCCGGTCACCTTCAGGTGACGCTGGGGGGCAAAGCCCATCCGAACGTGGCAGGTGCCGTCGTTCGTTTGGAACGAAGCGCCATGGGCGGCTGGAACTGTGTGATAGATCCCTCCGGCGCCGGCAGCTGGAAGCCGGACTACCGGCCTTCGGGTTGCAGTATCGCGCCCTGAACCGCCCACGAGGCCGTTGGGCAATCGTGGTTTGGCCGACAAATCCGGAAACCTGAGTTAAGCTCAAAGCATCCATCGCGATACAGGGATGCACGATGAAACTGCGATTTCTTGGTGGCGCCGGCACGGTGACCGGCTCACGGTATCTGCTCTCGGACGAACACCATCGCCTGCTGATCGACTGCGGCCTCTACCAGGGCGTGAAAACGCTGCGTCGTCGAAACTGGGCGCCGTTTCCAGTTGCGCCGGATACCGTTAATGCGGTGGTACTTACCCACGCCCACATCGATCACTCCGGCTACCTGCCTGCGCTGGTGAAGCAAGGGTTTCGGGGCAAGGTATTCTGCACCCGGGCCACCCACGAACTCTGCGATGTGCTGCTGCCGGACGCGGGCTTCCTGCAGGAAGAAGACGCCCGCTACGCCCACCACAAGAAGTTTTCCCGCCACGCCAATCCGGAACCCCTGTTCACGGAGAAGGATGCCCGGGCCGCCTTGCGTCATTTTGAGTCCCTGCACTACCACGAGCCGTTTGAGCCGGTGCCCGGCTTTGAGGTGACGTTTACGCCCGCGGGGCACATCCTCGGATCCTCCTGCGTGCACGTGCACCACAAGGCGTCGGGCCGGACGGTGGTGTTCAGCGGCGACGTCGGCCGGCAACAGGACCTGATCATGCGGCCGCCGGAGCCGATCCGACACGCGGATGTGCTGGTGTGCGAATCCACCTATGGCGACCGCACCCACGGGGAACTGGACCCGGAACAGGTGCTGGCGGATATCATCACCCGAACCGCCGGCCGCGGCGGCATCGTGTTGATGCCGGCGTTTGCGGTCGGCCGGGCCCAGATGCTGCTGTATGTGGTTCACAAACTGATGGGCGCAGGCCGGATTCCGAAACTGCCCGTGTACCTGAACAGCCCGATGGCCATCAAGGCGACGGAAATTTTCTGCCGCCACCACAAGGAGCACAAGCTCAGCCAGGCCCAGTGCGAGCTGATTGACGAACACACCGAATTCGTCCGCACCGTGGAAGCGTCCATGAAGCTGGACGCCGCCCGCTACCCTTGCATCATCGTGTCCGCCAGCGGCATGGCTTCGGGCGGGCGGGTGCTGCATCACCTCAAAACGCTACTGCCCAACCCTCGCAACAGCGTGGTGTTTGCGGGCTTCCAGGCGCCGGGCACTCGGGGCGATGCGCTGGTTCACGGTGCGGAGTCGGTAAAGATTCACGGCGAGTACTGGCCGGCCAAAGCGGAAATCCACAATCTCGATTCGCTGTCCGCGCACGGGGATTACCAGGAGTTGCTGACCTGGCTTGACCAGGGGGTGGCCGCCGACGGTAGCGGCCTGTCACCGCGGAAGGTGTTCGTCACTCACGGCGAACCGGTGGCGAGCGATACCATGCGCAAACGGCTCCGCGAACGCTTCGGGTGGGATGCCGAGGTGCCAGAGCTGTTCTCAGAGGTGGAGGTGTAACGCCGCCAGGCCAAGGGCGCGTTGCCGTTCTCGATGCCGGGCAACGCGCGATTACAGGGGCCTTCTCAGATCAGCGTGTCGGCTTCAATTCCCCAGTAGGCCGGCGTTACCCGTGGATCCAATACGCCGGGATCACTTTCAGTCGCATTGGCTCGTTGCGGGGCTGCCTGAGGCGTACAGGGTTGCATCGGAACGGACTGTTCCGGCGCATGAATCGGCTGTCCCTGTACCGCTTCCCCAATGTACTGCTGCGCGGAGACCTTGGCCGCGTGCCCGAGTAGTGTCAGGAGCACCAGCGTGGCGCCCACAATGCCTGTTGACCGTGTCATAGCAGTGCCTCCAAATGGCTGCCGTCCAACCTTAGACACGGCCACCGGGCTTTGGTTACGTCCCCCTGAAAATTTTTATGCGCGGGGCGATGACCTGCCGGCAGACCGGGCTTAAGCCCATGTAAGACATAGCCCCCAGCATTCGTCAGCCATAGCCTATAGCCAGGCCCTTGATCATTGGGTACTGTCTCAACCCACCGTTTCACCGAACGACCAAACCATCTCCGGATTGACGCGCATGGATGCCGCCGAACTGATCGAGACCCTGGAGAGGGTCACGCCTGTCACACCCGCCTGTGGACCAGCCTCCCACGCGCTGGTGGATTTCGCCGCCGACGACTCACTGCTGGCACTTCTTTACAACGCCGCCGTAAGCGAGCCCGTACCGTGGCGCAGCCTCTTTGAAGACACGCCCTGGTGGCCGCACTGGCGGGCCGGGCCCGCACTGGTCGACCTGCGGCAGGCGCCCGCGTTTCAGCAAGCGCTGGCCCGTCGAATGGTCGAGGTACCGGGGGGCATACTGTTGGACACATCCTGGACGACGGGTGGTTTACACCGCCACCTGAGCCGATGGCTTCACCAGGGGCTGACCGGAGGCGAGACCTTGCTGCGCATCCAGGACCCGCGCAAATTCGGGCCTCTGTTATGCGCCATGCCCCCCTCGCAACGACAGGCGCTTCTGCTCTGTGCCAGTGCCTGGTCCTGGCACGATGGTCATCGTTGGCGTCTTGCCAGGCCGTTCCCGGCGACAGGGCCTGCCGCCGGCCAACCTCAAACACCCTTGCCCGCGCCGCCCACCGCCGAGGCACCGGCGCTGCCCCCGGACACGCTGGCTGACGTTCCTGCTTTCTGGCTGGCGAGCGAAGCCCAAGGATACGCTACCCACTACGCCGATGTGGTGCCAGACGACGACCATCCCGCACGCTGGGTACTGGAGCGCCTGCTCGAGGCCGACCGGCACGGCGTTCATGCGAGCCAACATCTGGAACGCTGGCTACGGCTTGCCCTTCGACATGGCGCCAGCTTTTTCCGCCAGCCACCGTTTAACGCCCTACTGGACAACCCGCAGGTGATCCTCGACCAACGCCTGCGTGCCATGGAAGACATCCTTGAGATGCCCGATGACCAACGCCACCCTGCCTGAACCGAAAGCCACCGAGCGGCGTGCATCGTCCCGCTGCGAATCCCCAGCGTGCCAGGGGACCGTCGCGGAGATCATCCACGTCACTGGGGCGGGGGATGACGAATGGTGCCTGGCACTGCCCGACAGCGCCGCAGAGGAGCTGTACCGGGAAATCACCGACATGGACAACCTGATGGCCGAGTTCCGCGAGGCCCAGAGCAGCCAAGCCACAGAGACCGACGATGAGCCCAGCCCCAAGCGTAAATGGATGATCAAAGCCACCGAGATGGGCGTGCTGGCGCCGGAAGCGGATGCGCCGGACACCGCCGCTTCCGAACCGCCAAAAGCGTCTCTGATCCAGTCGCAGATTGCGGCGCTGGATGAGCAGATCCGCTGGTACGACGATTACGACCCCTCGAAAATTCTGGCGGCAGTGAGCGACGACGCCCAACTGCGGGAGGACATCCTCACGGCCGCCAAAGCCAAGCGGCTGGCAACCCTCCGGGCCCGGCGCCAGGCGCTCCAGGCGAAACTGCGCGAAGGCAGCGCTCAGGACGGAGTGAAAGGTTCCGGCATTAAACCCTCTGATTTCTCATCCCGCAGCAGCCGGCGGGAGGCCGGCGTTGTCGAAATCATGGTGTTCAGCCGCCCCGGCCGGTGGTACTACATCCGCAAATCCACGTTTCAACGACTGAAAACCCACCACCGGGCGGTGCGCCCCATCCGCAAATCCCGCCGCATCGCCAGGGTACTGGAGAACCCCAAGTCCTCCCCGAAAGAACTGATGGGCAAAATCCGGGACGACCTGAAAGCAGACGCCGCCAAAAGCCCTGTCGGCAATATTGAAGTGGTGTTTGCAGAAGCCAAGGATTCCGGACACCTGTTGGGCGAAGAGCACTCCACGCTGACCTGGAATTCCAGCGACGGCGAAGCGCCCCCGGAAAACGGATTTCAAGTGAGTGCCGAAGCCCACCTGATGCGTTACGCCATGCAGGCCAGCGCCGGCGTGAACAGCTTCGATCTGAGCACCGGTGAGATCGATATCGGCGTAAAAGCCAGCGCCTCCATGGCGCTGCTGGAGGCGGAAGTGAAGCTGGCGGAAGTGTTTATTCCGGACCAGGCCGGCTGGGACTGCCGCTTCACCTTCCGCAACCGCAACGGCGAACTGACCGACCTACCCTTCGGCGCCTTCCGCCTGTCCGGCGATGTCACCCTCAACTGCTTCGCCGGCGGCCGCGCCAGTGGCGAGGCTAACGCCCGGCTGAACACCGGCGCCGCCACGTTCCTGCTCTCGGACAAACGCCGCGTACAGCCCGATCCCGGTGCCGGCCTCTCCGTCTCAGGCAACGCGTTCGCCGGTGCCGAAGCCGGCGGGGCCGTCAGCGGTAAGCTGTGTTGGGTTCACCCGGAGGAACAGTTTAAGACGAATGCGGACTGGCAGGAGCTGGTGTCGATTGAAGCGGGGGCGACGGTGGCTGCGGGGGTTGGGGCTGGGTTGGATTTTGAGCTTGGGGTAGAGGGTAACGACTTATTGATGAAGTGCAGTGGTCGCATTGTTTTTGGACCCGGAGCCAGCGGAAACTTTGGGACAAAAATCAATTTGGAAAGCGCCTGGACAATGTTCAAAGCGACGATGGAGACTCTTCGCTCAGTTGATTATGAATATCTGGAAAATATCAGCGACGAGCTTTTCTTAGCCTGGTCTCGCAACCTCTTTCTGGCCGTTATGGACGGATGCGAAGACATGGCTGCTTGGTATAATCAACCGTATTCATTGCTTAGGCGAATATGGCAAAATCGCGCAATACAAAAAAGTAACGCTGAGATACTCGCCAGAAAAATAAATAATCGAGACTTAGATTTTATTTTTAGAACAAAAAAGGAGAATATTTCGTTATATGAAATATCCCCTGAGACACTTGGAATGATGTGTCATACGTTGACGTTCACTTTTGTTGACTCCTGGGAGGAAGAACAAGAAACTGCGTTAAACTATCTAATAACGCACATAGGCACCTGGCGAAAATTTCATGAAGTCCTGCAACACATGACCGAGGATGGTAGCAAATGCAATCCGATACAATCCTTGGAGCGAATCTGCTCAATACTAGATGATGGTACTGACGAAACCGACAATCAACTCACCGAATTCAATAATTGGATCATGACAGAACTGGGAACTGATCCAAATGCACCGGTCCCCCAGACTGTTGCTTGGACACCGACCAAGGGCCGAAAGAATTGGACGCGAGCTCGAGAAAGACTAATGGCATATAAAAACAAATATCAAGATAACAGCATCATTGTCTAATAATTATATGCACACCGGAACCCAAACAAATCAGAATAATACTCGAGCGTCGCCTCGTGCCCACGGCGCATCGTTGTATTGAATTCAAAGTTATTAGCGTTAGTTCCGCCACGAGTGACGTGCTCGTCGCCCTCTTTTGGCCCACTAGGGTTTAGGACCGGGCTATTTTTGTAGTAATTAGGATCGTACACGTCATTAACCCATTCGGCAGCGTTGCCCATTAAATCATATATGCCTAGAGGGTTTGGCGGAAAATGTCCGACTTCTTGATTCCGATCTCCTTCCCCATCTTTACGATAATTTCGGCCCAAGTCTACCTCTCCGTTATCCGTAGGATACAGAATATTTTTCCCACGATTTCTAGCCGCAAATTCCCATTGCGCCTCGGTTGGTAGATCGATCTTTTTTCCTGATAGCTCGCCAATCCAGGTACAATATTCTTTAGGTTCCGACCAGTTTTTCGTCCAGGCAGGCTTGTCAGGTACAAACAAATATTGTCGACTCTCAATGTCTCGAATTTTATTACCGTACGGCACGCGTCCCTTTAACTCACGGAAAAGATCAAAATCCCGAATGATTGTCTCGTACTTAGATATACCATAGTCATCAAGCGTTACTTTGTGAGCATAATCGTTGTCTGAGTGAAAATCCGAATAACACATTTGCTCTGACCCTGGCTCACAAGGGATCTTGAACTCACCCATCATGAACGTACCGCCTTTAATGGAGACCATATTATCCAAGGCTCGCACGACCAGCTCTGTCACCGCTTGGGTTTTCTCAGTGGACAGCTCCGGATAGCGAACTTCAACGCGGGACTGAATATCGGCAATCTCGGCGTCGGACAGCGTCTTGCTGGTGATTGCGTGGCTCGTGCAGCCCGCCAGAAAAACGAGGGGCAGTAGCAGCGATTTATGCATTTGACGTCCTTATCTTGGCCACAACGGTCCTGTCGTGGATGGGGTTGCTACGACGCTGCCGGGGCGGAATGTCGTCCTCTTTTTCGAGCCGGCAACATTAAATCTGAGGCCTAGCTTATCAAAGAATTGAAGCAAATTGGTGCCAGTTTTAAGGGCACGGTCAATGAAAGTTGAAGCTTACGCCAACCGGGGGGGGCAGATGAAATTCATCTGACCCCTCACGACGCATTTCTGCACTCTGACGAACGGGGCGTCCAGCCCGACTCCGGCGGGTGCCTCTCCGTCCCCATCAATGCCTTCGGCGGGGCCGTCAACGGAAAACTGTGCTGGGTCCATCCCGACGAACAGCTCTAAACCAATGTGAATTGGTGGGAGCTGGTGTCGATTGAAGCGGGGGCTACCGTTGTGGCGGGCGGGGCCAGGTTGTATTTTGAGCTTAAATTCGATGGAAACGACATCATTATAGGCTTTAAAGGAACCATCGTTTTGGCTCACGGCGCAGGGGCAGCTTTGGCACTAAAATCGACCTGCAGAATTTGTGGAGCCTGTGCAAAACTGTAATAAGCGCACCACAATCGATTATCGCTATGTGACAAATATTGACTCGCAAATTTTCGCTGCTTGGACCAACTCGTTTCTGACCTGGAAGATCAGGTACCGCAACGTTTGGCTTGGATACCTCAGAGCAATAGCGAAGGTTGCAAAAGAATCAAGAAAAAACGCCTAGCTCGCCAGGCCCAAAGGATAATGCCCGCAGGATTTCCTGATAATTCATAGGAGTGCAACTTGGAACTCGCTTAATAAATTATTGGAACAAAAATAAAGCCTTGGAAGCAATCCACCATTACCACGTACTACAACGAAATCCATAGAACTTTGAATAAAAGCCAATGTCTTTATCATGATAACGATTCACGGTGGTATTCGTGTCAGGTGTTTCGATATTACTTCCACCACGAATTACATGACCTGCTCCTTCTTGCGGCCCCTTAGGCTCGTAACTAGGACTATCTCGATAATATGTTTCCGAGTACCAATCGTACACCCACTCCGTGGCATTTCCTGACAGGTCATAGATACCCAAGGGATTTGCCGGAAAGCGACCAACATCATTCATTTCTGATCTATCATCAGAACTCGTATAATTTCGCCCTAGCTCAATACGGCCGTTATCCGTTGCATAAAGAATATTCTTACCCCGATTACGTGCAGCAAACTCCCATTGCGCCTCCGTTGGGAGACTCACCTCACGTTGCGCCAACTGCCCAATCCATTGGCAGTATGCATTCGGCTCTTCCCAGTCTCGCGTCCACGCTGGCTTCTTAGGAGCGAAAAGATACTGTCGAGATTCCCTCTGACGCAGCTCGTTCTCATAAGGTTTTTTTCCCCGGAGTTGCCGAAACAAATCAAATTCCTTGATCGTCGTTTCGTACTTGGACAAAGCGTAGTCACCCAATGTCACCTTGTGCGCGTAATCGTTGTCCCGATAAAAATCCGAATAACACAACGACTCTGACCCCGGCTCACAAGGAATCTTGAACTCCCCCATCATGAACGTGCCACCTTTGATGGCAACCATGTTATCCAAGGCTCGCACGACCAGCTCTGTCACCGCTTGGGTTTTCTCAGTGGACAGCTCCGGATAGCGAGCTTCAACGCGGGATTGGATATCGGCAATCTCGGCCTCGGACAGCGTCTTGCTGGTGATTGGGTGGCTCGTACAGCCGGCCAGAAAAACGAGAGGGAGTAGCAGCGATTTATGCATTTGACGTCCTTTTCTTGGCCACAACGGTCCTGTCGTGGATGGGGATTGCTACGGCGATGCCGGGGCGGAATATCACCCTCTTTTTTGGGCCGGCAACATTAAATCTGAGGCCTAGCTTATCAAAGAATTGAAGCAAATTGGTGCCGGTTTGCTGCGCACTGCCAGTGGCAGATGACGTTTACGCTAACCGGGGCGGGCAAAAAAGGCGACCAGATTCAGTCTCTGGATCGGCTGACTGCATTTTTAGACGATGGAATATCGGAGGAAAATAATCAACTCACGCCGTTTCATAAATGGATCTTCGAGGAACTTGGTACAGACGCAAAAAATCAACGCCCAGCCGTCTGGCATGGGAGCGGTCCCCAGCGGGGAAGGACATTCCTCGCATAAAACGAACTCTCTTCGCTTATCAAGAAATGTACGGTGAAACAATAATGATCGCTTAATCATCTGATCCACATCGGAACCCATACATCTCTGAGTAGAACCCAATGTCATTCTTATGATTACGGATAACGGTCGTATTGTAAGCCGGATCGCCGACAAAGGACCCTCCTCGCAATACATGACTGCTTCCGGTATCTGGGCCAGCGGGGTTATTACTCGGACTGTTTGAGTAATAATTAGGCGCGTATCGGTCTTTTACCCATTCAGAGGTGTTTCCAGACAAGTCATAAAGACCAAGGGGATTCGGAGGATACTTACCCACTCTATGAGTTCCCGAAGATTCGCCTCTGGCCCGATAATTTCTGCCCAGTTCGATACTTCCATTATCCGTCGCATAACGAACATTTTTACCACGATTACGGGCAGCGAACTCCCACTGAGCTTCGGATGGCAAGCTAACAGGCCGGCCCGCTAATTCACCCATCCACAGACAATAGTCGTGAGGTTCCTCCCAGTTCCGCGTCCACGCAGGCTTGTCATCGTTAAATAAGGAGGCGCCATCCTCGCTTTCTCGGATTTCTTGCTCATACGGCGAGTTGCCTCGGAGTTCCCTGAAGAGGTCAAAGTCGGCAATGGTCGTTTCAAACTTTGATATCGCGTAGTCGTCAAGTGTCACCTGATGGACATAATCGTTATCCCGATTTACGTCCCAATGGCACAACTGCTCTGAACCCGGCTCACAAGGAATCTTGAACTCCCCCATCATGAACGTGCCACCTTTGATGGGAACCATGTTATCCAGGGCTCGCACGACCAATTCCGTCACGGCTCGGGCCTTCTCAGAGGACAGTTCCGGGTAGCGAGCTTCAACGCGGGATTGAATATCCGCAATCTCGGCGTCGGACAGCGTCTTGCTGGTGATTGCGTGGCTCGTGCAGCCAGCCAGAAAAACGAGAGGGAGTAGCAGCGATTTATGCATTTGACGTCCTTTTCTTGGCCACAACGGTCCTGTCGTGGATGTGGAGTTGCTGCCGAGATTGTGCGACGGGCGTCCTGATCGCTTGGCGTGGACGCGGTGACCAAAGGGCAAAGATCGCACGCGCATCCGGCAAGAACTTTTTGCTCACCAAGACAAAGACGAAGACTCAATACGAATCGCCTAATTATCCAGCCCGCATCGAAAACCATACATTTCAGAGTAGAAGCCGAGGTCCTCCTCATGTATGCGCAAGAGAGTGGTGTTGTAGCGAGGATCATCCGCAAAGGAGCCTCCTCGCAGTACATGGCTGTTCCCGGCCATCGGGCCCGCGGGGTTATTAAGCGGGCTGCTTGAGTAATAATCGGACGCGTACCAGTCTCTGACCCACTCCGACGTGTTTCCTGACATGTCGTACAATCCAAGCGGATTTGGGGGAAACTTACCCACTGGGTGGGTTCCCGAAAAGTCACCTCTGGCTCGATAATTTCTTCCCCGATCGATACTCCCATTATCCGTTGCGTAGAGAACATTCTTTCCCCGATTTCGGGCGGCGAACTCCCATTGTGCTTCAGAGGGCAAACTGACATCACGGTCCGCTAACTCGCCCACCCATAGACAGTAGGCTTGCGGCTCGTCCCAGTTCCGAGTCCACGCGGGCTTATCAGCGATAAATAAGGAGGCCCCACCTTCACTTTCACGGATTCCTTGCTCGTAAGGCTCGCTGCCTCTGAGTGCCCTAAAGAGATCAAAGTCGGCCATCGTCGTTTCAAACTTTGCAATCGCGTAGTCATCAAGCGTCACCGTGTGGGCATAATCGTTATCACGGTTAAAGTCTGAATAGCACAACTGCTCTGAACCCGGCTCACAGGGAATCTTGAACTCCCCCATCATAAACGTGCCGCCTTTGATGGGGACCATGTTATCCAGGGCCCTGACCACCAGCTCGGTGACCGCGCGAGTTTTCTCCGAGGACAGATCTGGATAGCGAGCTTCAACGCGGGATTGGATATCGGCAATCTCGGCGTCAGATAAGGTGCTGCTGGTAATCGCGTGGCTCGTGCAGCCAGCCAGAAAAATGAGAGGGAGTAAAAGCGATCTATGCATTTGACGTCCTTATCGTGGCCACAACGATCCTGTCGTGGATGCGGACTGCTGCCGCGCTTATCGGGTTGGCATTCCGCCCTGCGCTGCCCAGCCTGGGATTTCTGACCTGCGCCATATCCTATCAAAAAATTGGTGTGTTGACTTGGAATCAGATGAAACTCGTCTGACAGCTGCCCTGCCCCGGATTCTCAGGAGAATTTGGGGTCAGATGAGTTTCATCTGACCCCTTGCCGGTCAGTGATCGCATCACCTCGCACCCTAATAGACGTCCAAATTTTTTACACCTGGGATCACCACTCGAAAGATATCCACATGAAAGTAAAGCCTGTTTCAGTCATCAGCATGCATATTGCAGGACGAGAGAGCGCCTATCGCGCAGCACAGGACTTGCAACCAACTAAAGGGATCTGCTGATGCACTCCGTAAAACACGCTCTACTCACCGGTATTCTGCTCACCGCGGCCCAGTCCGCGTCCGCCCTCGTCATCGACTCATCCAGTACGGACGGATCGGTGCTGGCAGGCGCGATCCTTGGCTCTGGCGTTACGATTTCCAACGTCAGTTACACTGGCGGCTCCAATCAGGCTGGCCAGTTCTCTGACGGGCAAAGCGTGCTGGGCATTGATTCCGGCCTGATCATGAGCACTGGCAGCATCTTTGGTGCTCCGGGCCCGAACAGCACATCCAGCTACACCGGTAACATCGGGACCGGTGGCGGCTCAGGAGATAGCGATCTGAATGGCCTGATCTCACAGTCAACGGATGATGCGGCCGTACTGTCATTCGATTTTACATCCTCGACGGACAGCTTGTTTTTCAGCTATGTCTTTGCATCTGAGGAATACAACGAGTACGTCAACAGCAGCTATAACGACGTATTTGCCTTCTTCGTCGATGGCCAGAACATCGCTCTGGCCCCGGATGGCCAGGCGGTCAGCATCAACAACGTGAATTGCGGCAACCCATACAGTGGCGTCGGACCCAATTGCGACGCCTATAACAACAACGCCGACGGCTCCGCTACGTACAACATTCAGTACGATGGATTTACCGACAAGTTGATCGCGTCCATCACAGGCCTCTCTGCCGGCCTTCATAACATGAAGATTGCCCTCGCGGATGCTGGCGACAGCGCCCTCGATTCTGCCATCTTTATCGAAGGTGGAAGTTTCTCAAGTGAAGATCCTGTCAACGTTGACGGACCGGGCAGCCTCGGTTTGCTGGCCATTGGCCTGGCAGCCTTCGCCGCTCGTCGCCGCCGGGCGACTCAGTGAGATAACGTAATCGCAGGTCTGAAAATGGGGTCAGATGAACTTCATCTGACCCCTGACCCTCACTCCCACCTCATCAGGTCAGCGGTTGAACTTCACCTGACCCCTTGCCCCCGCCGTTAGGCAGTTTCAGGCATTTCCTTTATCCTGTGCGCACGTTTCCGCTCGATACATTGAGGACCGGCCCGTGAGCCAGATCGATTTTGCCAGCCTGCCCCTGCAGGAAGGCCTTCTGAACAACCTGACCAGCCTCGGCTACCACACCATGACGCCCATCCAGGCTCAAAGCCTGCCAGCCATTCTTGCGGGACAGGACGTGATTGGGCAGGGCAAAACCGGTTCTGGCAAAACCGCTGCGTTTGGGCTGGGTTTGCTCCACCGCCTGGACGTTGCTCAGTTCCGGGTACAGGCGCTGGTGCTCTGCCCCACCCGGGAACTGGCCGACCAGGTGGCCAAGGAGCTTCGGCGCCTGGCCCGGGGGATTCACAACATCAAGGTACTGACGCTGTGCGGTGGCATGCCGCTGGGGCCGCAAATTGGCTCATTGGAACATGGCGCGCACGTTATCGTGGGCACTCCCGGACGCATTGAAGAGCACCTGCAAAAGCAGACGCTGGATCTCGGCGCCGTTAACACCGTGGTGCTGGACGAGGCCGACCGCATGCTGGACATGGGCTTTCAGCCAGCCGTTGAGGCCATCGTAGGCCGCACGCCGAAGGATCGCCAGACGCTGCTGTTCAGCGCCACCTACCCGCCGCAGATTGCGAGCATCGCGTCCGCACTGCTCCGGAACCCGGTAAACGTGGAGGTGGCCCAAAGCCCCAGCAACCCTAACATCCGCCAACGGTTTTACCGCCTGGACAATGAGGACCGCGCAACCGCGGTGCGGCTGATCCTGATGGAGGTTCAACCGAAAAGCAGCGTGGTGTTCTGCACCACAAAACGTGATACGGATAGCCTTGCCAACGAGCTCCAGGCCCACGGGTTTGCCGCTGTTGCTCTCCACGGCGACCTGGATCAGCGGGACAGGGACCAGACCCTCGTGCGTTTCTCAAGCCGCAGCGCGTCTATCCTGGTGGCCACGGACGTCGCCGCCCGGGGTCTCGACATTGATAATCTGGACCTGGTGATCAATGTTCACCCGGCCCGGGACAGCGACGTGCATACTCACCGTATCGGCCGAACCGGCCGCGCCGGCAGCAAAGGCCTGGCTTGCACGCTCTTTACTGAAAAGGAAGCGTTCAAGATCGCCCGGTTGGAATCGTCATTGAACTTGGCCATCACACCCTCGGCCCTGCCGCCACTTAAGTTGCTAGAAAAAGTGCCATTTAAACCGGCAATGGCCACACTCCAAATTGATGGAGGTAAAAAGCAGAAGGTCCGCCCGGGGGATATTCTTGGTGCGCTAACCGGGGAAAATGGCATCACCGGGGATCAGGTGGGCAAAATTCAGATTTTTGAACATTATGCCTACGTCGCCGTTGATAGGGATGCGGCAAGGCAGGCATTGAAAAAATTAGGGGAAGGTAAGCTGAAGGGGCGGTCGTTTCGGGTTCGGCGAGTATAGCCATACCGGATTATCAACTCCGAAACGTCATTTTCCCGTTGACTGTGGCCAGATTGCTAGGGACACGAGACCCAACTTCTTGTAAACGAAAAATGCCATGACGACATTCCAGATAACCACGGAAATGGACGAGGCAACAGCCGCGCCTTCAATGCCGAATATTGGCACAAGCAACAGGTTCAGAGTCACATTCAATAGGGAAGAAAAAACCATCGAGAATGTGGAGATTCGTTCGTAGCCAGACATGTTCAGAATTATGCCAACCGAACCAAAAAAGGTATTTGCCAACTGCCCACACACGAGAATAGATAAAGCGACGGCACCCGACTCAAACCCTTTACCAAATAGAAGTTGAACAACTTCACTCCCGAAAAACAAGAACAGTATGGCGGGCGGGACGGCCAAACCAAACACCAACCTAGCCGACTTCCGAACAAGCCCTTGTAGCCCAGCCCAATCCTTTTTAGCGGCAAAGTACGCTATGCTCGGTTCTATTAGTTGGTTTAGTGCAAGCAGACCGAACGATACTAAAGCGTTAAGCTGCCATATGGCCCTATATACGCCAACCTCAGCACTTGGGACAAAAATCGTTAATGCAAAAACGTCAAAATTATTATTAGCAAACTGAAATAGGGCAAGCAGCATAAAAAAGCCACAGGACCGAAGTTTAATTGACGTATTTTTTAACCCAGAAAATGACTCTATTTTTAACCCGGACTTCCGCGCAATAAAAAAAGAATAGGTCAGCGCCAAGAAGGCTGAGACGCTAAAAACCTGCAATCCCATCAGCGGTGTGAGCTGAAAGTCCGTAGCAAATACAACGAACGAAATCAATATCAAAAATGATACCGGTCGAACAAAGTCATATGAAAACTGTGCTAGCAGCACTTTGTGCCGCCCTTTTATCATTGCCGCTAATAATTGAAGCAACCCAATAAGTGGGACAATCAGAAATCCACCTAGAATAACATCAGCCTGAATCGGGCATACATCAGAAAAACTGCAAGCCAACATTACTGAAAAATAAAGAAGCGTGGCGCACAAAACACTCAGAAACAGAGCGAGAGTCCAGATTGCTGACACTCGAACAGATAAGCCATGTCGATCTGGAGACGTTTCGCGAATAATTAAGGGCGGGAATCCCAGCTGCGCAAAAATCGCGAGGAAAGACAATGCCACTAATGAAAAAGAATAGACCCCGAAGTTGCTGGGCCCCAAAAAGCGGGCAAGCAGGACAGAAGCGAAAAACGTCGAAAGCACACTGACACTGCGAAAACCGAACCCAACTATAAACGCGGGTAGCTCGCCACTAAAAGGTTTTTTTCCCATTTACTGTTCGCTTGAGGCTTTAAACAACCTCACGGAGAGAGCGCTAGATCGCAGTAAATGTCTCATAACCGAAACTCTCGTAGTCTGACTGATAAATCGATTGCAACAATTGAACAGTTTCATGACATACCGCGGGTCCGGAATCCGACGTTCTGGACGCATTAAGATGCTCTACTTGGAGATCTAGCCGCCAGTCAGTTTGAAGCTCAGCGAGCAAGGCATCCAAGTGTTCAAGCTTACCTAGTTTGTCAACCAAGAGCTTGCCGGAAAAGTCGGTAACAAAGTGGGTTTGCGGCAGGAAGTGTATATAGCAATTCACTTTTCCTGGTTTGCTTAGCCAATCAAATACGAAAGCGTCGAAGCTAGGAAACCGATTAATGAATTTTGAAAATTCTGCGTCAGCCTTATACTTTGGCATTCCACCTTTCTTGAGGTAGTTATACGCTGAATAGGCCCTATCTAGCGGGTGCCTGACAATCGAAAATTTCTTCAAGCTACTGTACAATTCTTTATTTGCAGCCAGGTAGTCTACGGCTCGACGGTGGCCAATTTCACAGCCATAGAGGGCTTGGGAAACACTAACACCACCTGCTTTGGGGACATGAATAAACAGAACACCGGAATCCTCAACCTGCCGAGGAAAGCGCTTAAGCCCGCTTCGGAAATATAATCTTCTCAGGCTTTCGTTTATCCGCCAAGTCATCATAGCTTCATTACCACGCTCGCACACCGCTCATATCGAGTCACCCTTCGCGCCCCTATCAAAAAATGCCCCAAGAACGGTCATTACGATAATCTTTATATCAAACCATAAAGACCAGTTATCAATGTAATACAGATCGTGTTCAATTCGGTGAACAAGCGACGTATCACCACGCCATCCATTCACTTGCGCCCACCCAGTCAGTCCGGCTTTGACAATATGCTTCTGCATGTAACCAGGAATCTGTTCCTTGAATTGCTCAACGAAAACCGGGCGTTCGGGACGGGGCCCAACGATAGACATATCACCCATCAAAACATTAAATAACTGTGGCAACTCATCCAAACTCGTTTTTCGAATAAACCGTCCAAAACGAGTATCTACCTTCTTTTCGCTACGTCCCCACACCAGCTCTTGTTGATCTGCGGATTCTGGCATGGACCGGAATTTTATCATTCTGAAAACTTTACCGTTCCAGCCAATTCGCTCCTGAGTATAAAAAATCTTTCCCTTGGAAGTAAGAACAATTCCAGCGGCAACAATAGCGTATACAGGTGAACATATAATTATACCTATCAAAGATAGAAAAACGTCTTCTAACCTCTTTATGAAGGCCGAAAAGCCAACTATCGGTGAGCAGCTTAGATTTATAGCAGAAAAGCCTGCAATATCTACGACGCCGTGATTGAGTAGCTTAAAGCCAGTGAGGTCAGGTATATATCGAATGTCCCCAATAAAGTACCGAAGTCTGTTTATCAAGACAGTTGTCTCATTACCGCGTGCTATTGGGAGACAGATCCAAACTTCATCAGTCGTGACATTTAATAGACCATCGGTGCCAGTAAAGGCACTCAATATACGATCAAGCTGCTCACTTTGGTCCGAGCTGTGAACATGCTCGATTACGAATCCACTGAGAGGATCATTTAGGATTTTTTGCTGGATTTCAGCGCAAATGTCAGGAGAGCCGATAACGGTGACCGATCTCGCCCCCTTGCCTGAGCGTCGATGCTGATGGATTATCGGGCGTATCAGGAAGCGGAAAAATACAGACAGAAACAACGCGGACATGATCCAGGAAGCCACCCAGATCCTCGAAAAGTCGGACGACGTTTTAGTCAGAAACAAGATGGAGATAACAAAAATCGCTACGAGTGCGTAAGCGTTCAGTAGCCAACCAGCGAGAAGCCTGCCAGGACGCCGCTGAGTCTCAAACCTGAGTTCCAGCGTGGGGAACACCAAGATTGAGAAACAGATTGCCAGCGCGACCAAGAGTTGGTAACGCTGCGGAATGACAAGGTGACCAAACTTGATAAAAAACGCCGCCTCCGCAGCTAGGAGCAGCGAAAATAAATCGATGAGCTTGATCAAGATACGAGCCGGATTGTCTCTGTCCGGCGAGAGGACTTTACGAAAACCCATTACATTTTTTTGCCCGAGTGCGCGCTATGAAGAAAGGCAGTTTTGATGCTGAGAACTGCTTAATTGTGGAACGGCTTGGCTTTATTAAAAGAGTGTAACAGCAGGCCCGAGCCAGCGGAATATCGTCGGCATGGTCTGTGATCAGAACCCTTCGGGTCCCCGAGGGCAACTCGGACAGTATAGTCTCTGTAACAGCTCGTAATTTCTCGATCCCTAGCGTTTCCCTCAATACGCCATTCATACATTCAGAGGCTACACCTACGCTCAAGTTGAGTCTGTCGGAAAGTCGGTTTACATATACCGCTGGAGCTGCTGTGACGATCGTAACCCATGCACCCTGGGAAATTTGCTTCTGCAAAGCGACGCAGAGTTTACGGCGCCGACAGCACCACAGTAACTGTACAAAAAAGCGATGCATAATGTCTGGAATTTGATCAGCGAATGATGCGGCTTGGATCATCAACGCTGTTTTCATTTCTTTTCGATCGCACCTTCCAATCAGTCGGTTAAGCTGAGGATTCACCCAGCGCGCCCAGAACCGAGGATACATAAGTAGAACGACATTCCAGTAAGCAACCCATAATCGAAAGCTGTTCAAGATAAGCAAGGTGCCATCAAGATCAACCAGGACAAGTCGCGAGGACTGGCGGGCTTGGTTGGTTTCCATCACGCGCTGATTACGCATCGACTGACCATGGGAAACGGACGAGTTGCTCAGAATACAAATAATAGTCCGCAATTGACCGACTCGCCTTCATGGTCACCGTGATGACGGCTACTCTTATCTCGGCTGCTGCGTTAATTCGCTGAATACTCCGCTTCACGCTTAACACGGTGGTCCCGGTGTCTACAGCATCGTCCACGATCAGAATGCGGGTCGCCGAAGCAATGGCCTGGCGCAGTTGCATACTCGTTCCCAAGGCATAATTGACAGGACGATCGTCAACCGCCGACTGCCTGAGAAACATTCCATAGCGAACAGCTGACTCAATCCGGCGCAGGCCATCAGTGACTGATCTTGGTAGTAGCCGAATCAACGGTCTCAAGTAGCGCTTGAACGGCGTCGATGGCCGCCGACAGGTCATAGTGAAAGCGGGAACGGCCCCAGGGACAGGCATCGCATTCATCACGGAGACTCCACCATTGGCGATGCCAATGACTAAATCATAAGTAAGGCCTCTATTTGAGAGTTCCCAAAGCCTTTCACATTCCGAAGCGAACCGTCGTCGGTCAACCAAGTTAACAACTGACATATTAGGAACCTGCCCTACCCCGAACCTACCTATGAATAATGCACTGTTTGAGCACCGTAAGTGGCTTCCTCGGTATTAACAAAAGCGCGATTGCCTTCGTGAGACCAATTATCTGAACCGGCGTCCATCTAAAGTGCGCCCACAATAGCTTTACCTTGCTAAGATTCTGACGATACCGTTTTTTGGAAGACACACTGTCTGCTGAAACTTCATACTCCAATAGCACCTCGGGAAGGTTACAAAGCTTTCCAATTTTCGAGAGATTGATAAAGCAGGCCCAGTCCTCCAGGGCGGGATACTCTTCGGGATAACCCTGGACAGTCGTTAAAGCGGACACTCGAATCATCACCGACGGATGCACGAATGGGTTATATCGAAACAACGCATTTCGTATCTGCCCATCGTTACAAGGGTGGCGTAAAATAAAAAGCGTCTTACCCGATTCAGATACAAACTTGACCCAACTCCCAACGATTATATAATCCTCATTAGCGTCGAGAAAGCGTCTTTGAAGGCTGAGTCGGGCGCCTAGATTACGGTCACCGGCGTCCAGTCGAGCAATATAGCGATATCCATTTTGATCAGCGAACTGGACTCCCTTATTTAACGATACCGCAACACCCTCGTTTTTAACGTTTCGTAAAACCTTGATGCTGCGGCATTCGCTCTGGTACTCCCGCAGATCTTCATCGCTGATCTCGTTATCACTACCATCGTCAACCACGAGAATATCAGCGCAGTCATTGACGTCGATGCTCGCTATTGTTCGACTTAAACCAACGAAATTATTATAGCAAGGAATTACCACCAGAACGTCATTCATGCTTCCAGCCGTCATAATTTTTATTCTGAATTCGGGTCAAAATATCGATGTCGTCGTTAAAGTAATTGGCAAGGAAGTTACGGTCATCAGGGGAAAGGCAAAACTTACTCTCTGGCTTCCTGTAAAGGACAGCCTTAACGAACGGGTTCATCTTGATTAGACCCACCAAACGACCCAATCCGTGACGACGTGCAATAAGAGCCAGCTTTTTCACTGAGATGGAGAGCGCTGTTGATCGCGCTTCTAGCGCTGCATTTATTCTTTGGGAAGAGCGTTTGGAATGCACAGGATCGGCGTCAAAAAATCGATAAACAAGGCTTAAAAAAGCGCCACTGTCATGTTTCAATAAGTCGAACTCGAGAACAAGAACATTTTGCCGCTCAAAATACCGATAGACGCGCTGCAGGTTAGCACCGTTCAGACTTCCACTAATCAGTTCTGGATGCCTCTCTGCGGCTTCTCTCGCGTTCTGATAAAAGCGACCATTTCTTCGCAGAAATCGGATACCTGACTCGGTCCGCTCAAACGGGTCCCTGAGACAAATAATTATTTTTGCTTCAGGGTTGTATTTACATATTCTCTCGAGCGCATCGTCACTCAGAATATAATCGTGACTGAACTCACCTGATATTTGACCTGACTTCGGGGCGTCAAATTGACGGTGATACCAATTAAAGCCTTTATCGTAAAGTTGATCAAAAAAGTATATATCTTTCCCAGGCGGAACATTGAATTTGGGATGCTCGGATAATACCTGATACAGCCAGGTTGAAGCAGTCTTGGATGGGCCAATAAAGAAAAAGTCTACTTTCATTTACGATTCACGAGTTTCCGGGCACGTTTTCAGCCTCGATGTCGGCATTTACATGCATTTTCCCATAAATTCTTTCGATACACTCTTCCACCCCAGAAACGTCGACCTGCCGGTACTGATGAATCAATGGAAGGTCGGCTTTAAGCTTCACATAAACTGATGGAAAGATTCGGATTGCTTTGGTCGCAACTTTACAGGCCTTTTCAGACTCCCCCTTCAGAACCAAAAGCTCGATTTTTCTCGCCTGGACCAGGTTATGCGGACGCCAATGGCTCATTTTATCAACCCGTTCCAAATCCCTATCATAGGCACCCTCATCCGGTAAGATGCGCTGATAGATGAGAAGCTCAGCGTAAGGTCCGAGGAGGGAGTCACTCTGCCACGCTCGAACATCTCTTATTGTTTCAGCATCCCAAACGTCCTTGCCTCCAGCGTGTATCAACGCCCAGTACCCATTAATAAGGTTGTACCCAAGCCCGAACATAACCACTAGTGTCGCTACGGAAGTCGACACACTGATGGACCGGCTTGTCAGGTTGAATTTCAGCCCGGGGAGGACCAGGGAAACAACGCCGAGAAACACGACCAAATACTGAAGATACCATAGCGGGTATTCGACGTTGCTGTATACGAAGATCACGCCGAGCAACGACGCCTTCCAGAACCACTCTGCAGTTTTTGGCGATTTCAACACAAAATACGTTGTAAAAATGATGGCGGCAGCCAGAACCAGCAAACCGAGAAGCCCTTCCTCGGCAAAAACCATGGTGAAAATGTTGTGGCTGTGGGTTGGCAGCATTCCGGGATGCCTGCCATCCGTTATTAGGTCGTCCCACTGATAGCTGTAGGAAGAGTAATTGTCGGGGCCTACACCAAAAATGGCATGATCACCGATACCAGCGGCGATTTTCTTCGCCTCGGCCAAGCGAATTCCCAAATCTGAGAAATCTCTGGTCGATGCGGCTTGGTCGACACCCGGACGAGCCAGCTCAGTCGGGCCAGCGTATCTCATAGCGCTATCGATTGCGCCAATTGATCCAAAGGCTAAAACGACCGATGCAGTGATCGTTAAGCCCAACACTTTAAATTTACGGGCTACTGATTCGTCGCCACGTGAATTGGACCAGCTCATTGCAAGCGTTATAAGAACAACCGCAATGTAAAGGATCACGGACCGGGTATCGGTGAGTATTTCTGTTACGGCGGCAAAGTAGAGCAGCACTCCGGTAAAAAAGGTCCCCACTAACCCACGTATGTTCAGGTAGATTACGGAGATAGCGCCGATCATGACAGCGCTTGCCGTGAGGTTGTACTGATTGATCAGACCAGGAAGGCGGCTGCTTCCCGCTTCATCAATACCATATACTCTGAGCATCCCGTAGAACTTCGCGACACCCAGCAGCGCTTGCAAAACCAATAAAATAGCGAAAATCGCCGCCAGTGCAGTGACGAGTTTCTGTTCTGAAAAGAGCGTGCTCAGCCGCGAAAACCAGACGATCGAGGCGAGACCCACGAACCAGTAAATCAGAACCCACAATCCGGAGGCTCTCAGGCTGTACTCGTTAACGGTAAACGAGATGGTAAGAACAACGCCCCACACCAGCCAAAGGACCGCAGCTGATGACACCATACGCCTCTTTGGCATGAAGGCCCAACTAACCACCGCTCCAAGAACCGCTGCATATCCTGCGATGAACTCTTCGGCAAACGAACCAATCGGGATGTAGTGAAACGGCACGCTGAAAGCAACAAGAACCAGGGTAGCGATCAAGAATAGGTGCAGGGTGGGCTCGAAGTGCCTCATGAGGGATCCATTCAAGCTGGGTTAAAAAAAAAGGGCGTCTTGCGACGCCCCTTCCAAGCACAGACGCTTGACCGATTATTTACAACCAGTCGG
Organism: Marinobacter sp. C2H3; assembly: GCF_037080155.1. Taxonomy (NCBI): domain Bacteria; kingdom Pseudomonadati; phylum Pseudomonadota; class Gammaproteobacteria; order Pseudomonadales; family Marinobacteraceae; genus Marinobacter; species Marinobacter sp. C2H3. The sequence continues at coordinate 717,799 of NZ_JBBBNZ010000002.1, forward strand.
AACGTAGTCCTGCTTCCAGGAGCCCGCGCCGCCAGCGCTGACCGTGCAGGTCCACACGCCGCTAGCCGTACGGGTCAGGGTCACGGTGGCGCCCTTGATAGCCGTAGATGCATCGGTACCCAGTTTTGCACTGATCGTGCCTGAACCATTGGTGAAGCTTACCGTGGGCACAGCAGACATCAGGTTGGAGCTGGTGAAGCCCAGCTGGGACGCCGCACTCGGATCGGTTCCGCGCATGAGTTGCTCTTCGGTCGCAGTCTTCAGGTTTGAAACCTCACCGACTACCCGGGTGACCTGAGTCCGAGCAATGTAATCCTGATACTGAGGAATAGCGATAGCCGCCAGAATACCAATGATCGCCACAACGATCATCAGTTCGATCAGCGTAAAACCCTTCTGGGCATGGTTGATCTGGATATTTTTCATTATCGACCTCATTTGTCGTTGATCTACTCATGATGGCCCGGTGCCGAGGGGTTCGGTCCCGCGACCGGCGATGAGCCTGCGTGTAGTAAAGCATCGTTTGTGCCAATTGCAAGATAATGTCAAAACGCCCCGGGATTTCAGGCACCTGCCACTGAACGTGACGGGGGTCACAGTGGGCATGAGCACGCCTTTGTCGCCGCGATGCGTCAATCGGTGACGAAATTGGTCACCGTTATTTTTGGGGCATGTTTTGTTTGTGGGCAGGTTTTGGGGTGATCTGAAGCTCGGTGCAGGGCAAGGGGTCAGATGAAGGTTTTCATCTGACCCCGGGCTTGGACCAAGGCTTCCGACCCACCTCGAGGCTTTGGCTTTCCAAAGCGGCCCGGGCCATCTAAACTCAGCGGTACGGACCGAGATCGGTTTCAACCACTTACACCACCTTTTTGATTTCTTTTATGGCGACCAATAAAACCAATGTGACGCTGACCGGGCTGGCCCGTCGTTTTGTGGAGGACGGGATCCTGGATGAGGACGTGGCCCGCGATGCGTTCCTGCAGGCGTCCCAAAACCGCATTCCGCTGATCACCTACCTCACCCAGAACAACCTGGCTAATAGCAGTAAACTGGCGTTTTCCGCGGCCATGGAGTTTGGCATGTCGGTGCTGGACCTGGAGGCGTTTCTGCCGGAGATGCTGCCTGAGAAGGTGGTCGACGAGAAATTGGTCCGCAAACACAACGCGTTGCCGCTGTACAAACGGGGAAACCGCCTCTTCATTGCGGTGTCGGACCCCACCAATATCCAGGCCCTGGACGAAATCAAGTTCAATACCGGCCTGAGCACTGATGCGGTGCTGGTGGACGACGCCCGCCTTCGGGCCGCCATCGACAAGTATCTGGAATCCCAGGATACGTCCATGGGCGATCTGGACGATGCCGACCTGGAAGGCGTGGAGACCGAGGGTGGCGAGCAGGACGACGAGGGCGCGGTGTCCGCCACCGACGTGGACGACGCGCCGATCGTCAAGTACGTGAACAAAATGTTGCTGGACGCGATTCGCGGCGGCGCATCGGACGTTCACTTCGAGCCCTATGAAAAGGTCTATCGTGTTCGGTACCGGACTGACGGTATTCTGAAAGAAATCTCCCGCCCGTCGATCAAACTCGCGCCGAAGATTTCCGCGCGGGTCAAAATCATGGCTCAGCTCGACATCTCCGAGCGCCGGGTGCCCCAGGACGGCCGGATCAAGATGAAACTGTCCAAAACCAAGGCCATCGATTTCCGGGTGAACACCCTGCCTACCCTGTGGGGTGAGAAGATCGTTCTGCGGATTCTGGACCCGAGCCAGGCCAAGCTCGGCATTGACGTGCTGGGCTACGAGGAAGATCAGAAGCAGCTCTACCTGGAAGCGCTAGAGCAGCCCCAGGGCATGATTCTGGTGACCGGCCCGACCGGTTCCGGTAAAACGGTCTCGCTTTACACCGGCCTGAACATCCTGAACACCACTGAGCGCAATATTTCAACGGCGGAAGACCCCGCCGAGATCAATCTGGAAGGCATCAACCAGGTCAACGTGAACCCCCGGGTAGGCCTGGGCTTTGCCGAGGCGCTGCGGGCTTTCCTGCGGCAGGATCCGGACGTAATCATGGTGGGCGAGATCCGCGACCTGGAAACCGCCAACATCGCGATCAAGGCGGCGCAGACGGGCCACCTGGTGCTCTCTACCCTCCACACCAACTCGGCCGCCGAGACCCTCACGCGGATGATGAACATGGGGGTGCCCGCCTTCAACATCGCAACCTCTGTCAGCCTGATCATTGCCCAGCGCCTGGCGCGGCGGCTATGTAATAGCTGCCGGGATGCCGCCGATGTGCCCCACGATGTGCTTTTGAAGGAAGGGTTCACACAAGAACAAATTGATACAGGCTTCACGTTGTACCGCCCCAAGGGCTGTGATAAATGCAATGGGGGTTACAAGGGCCGCGTGGGCATCTACGAAGTGGTCCGTATCACAGACGAGCTGGCCAACATGATTATGGAAGAAGCCAGTTCCATCAAGATTGCAAAGCAGGCTCAGGCGGAAGGCTTCCGCACCCTGCGCCAGTCCGCCCTGATGAAAGTGATGCAGGGCGTGACCAGCCTTGAGGAAGCCAACCGCGTGACGAAGGATTAAGCATGGCAGAAAAAGCGCAGAAGCTGGAATCGTACATCTGGGAAGGCAAGGACCGGAAAGGCAACAAGACCAAAGGTGAGCTGTCCGGCTCCAACCTGGCCCTGGTGAAAGCCCAACTGCGCAAGCAGGGCATCGTTCCGGACAAGGTCAAGAAGAAGCCGAAGCCCCTGTTTGGCGGCAAGAGGAAAATCACGCCCTTCGACATTGCCATGCTGACCCGTCAGTTGGCTACCATGATGAAGGCCGGTGTACCACTGGTTCAGAGTTTTGACATTGTGGCGGACGGTCTTGAGAACAAAGGCCTGCAGGAACTGGTTATGGCGATTCGCAATGATATCGCCTCCGGCACCAGCTTCGCCGGCGCGCTGCGCAAACATCCCCGGCATTTCGACGATCTGTACTGCAACCTGGTAGATTCCGGTGAAAAGGCCGGTGCGCTGGAGCAGATGCTGGATCGCATCGCGACGTATCTTGAGAAGACCGAGCTGCTGAAAAAGAAAGTCAAGAAAGCGATGACCTACCCCGCTGCGGTTGTGGTGGTCGCCATCATCGTAACCGCCATCCTGCTGGTGAAGGTGGTGCCGCAGTTCCAGAGCCTTTTCCAGGGCTTTGGTGCAGACCTGCCGGTGTTCACCCAGATGGTGGTGCACCTGTCCGAGTGGCTTCAGAAGTGGTGGTTTGTGGTGTTACTGGGGATTGTCGGCGCCCTGTTCCTGTTCAAGGAATCCCGGCAACGGTCCCAGAAATTCTCTGACTGGTGCGACAAGTACGTTCTGAAGCTGCCGGTGGTCGGTGAGATTCTCGACAAGTCGGCAGTGGCCAAGTTCGGGCGAGTCCTCTCCACCACCTTTGCCGCTGGCGTGCCCCTGGTGGATGCGCTCGAGTCAGTGTCCGGAGCCACCGGTAACGCGGTCTACCGGGATGCCATCGCCCGCATCAAAGCGGACGTGTCAAGCGGTACGCAATTACAGGCGTCCATGCGTCAGCAGGACATTTTCCCGGTCATGGCGGTTCAGCTAACGGCCATCGGCGAGGAATCCGGTAATCTGGATGAGATGTTGGAAAAGGTCGCCGACCACTACGAAGGCGTGGTCGATGACATGGTCGACAACCTGACCGCCTTGATGGAACCAATGATCATGGCGGTGCTCGGGGTGCTTGTGGGCGGCCTGATCATTGCCATGTACCTGCCGATCTTCAAGATGGGTCAGGTGGTTGGCTAAGGCTGGCCGAAGAAGGGGTCAGATGAGGTTCTCATCTGACCCCCCGTTTTAAATAAGGGGTCAGATGAAACTCATCTGACCCCAGATTCACTCTAGGGACATGAATGCTCACTCTGGACCTCTTCCTCAATACCCCCTGGTTTCTCTACCCCACCGTCGCAATCGTTTCCCTCTGCATCGGCAGTTTTCTGAACGTCGTGATTCTTCGCCTCCCGAAGATGATGCACCAGGACTGGCGATGCCAGTGCGAGGCGTTTCTGGACGTTCCGGAAGCCGAGCGGCGCAAGGAAGAGACGATCACTCTGTCGCGGCCGGCCTCGACCTGCCCATCTTGCGGCCATCGGATTCGGGCCTGGGAGAATATCCCCGTCCTGAGCTATCTGTGCCTGCGGGGTAAATGCGCCGGCTGCGGCACCCGAATATCTCTGCGGTACCCGGTGATTGAGGCGTTTACCGCCCTGGCTTCATTATTGACGGTTTACCTGCTCGGCCCCGGACTGCCCGCACTCTGGGCGCTGGCGCTGGTCTGGTCGCTGATTGCGCTGACGGTGATCGATTTTGATACCCAATTGCTGCCGGATAACATCACCCTCCCGCTGCTCTGGCTGGGATTGATCCTCAATTTTTCCGGCACGCTGACGGACTTTTCCAGCGCGTTCTGGGGCGCTGTCGCCGGTTACCTGTCGTTGTGGTCTGTGTACTGGCTGTTCAAGCTGGTGACGGGCAAGGAAGGCATGGGCCACGGGGATTTCAAGTTGTTGGCGGCGCTGGGGGCCTGGCTTGGTTGGCAGGTGTTGCCCATCGTGATTCTGCTCTCCTCCGCCGTGGGCGCGGTGGTGGGCATCGCGCTGATGGTATTCCGCAAGCATGGGCGGGAGGTGCCCATCCCGTTCGGGCCGTATCTGGCGGCGGCCGGGCTCCTGTGCCTGTGGTTTGGGCAGGAAATTCTGGCGTTCTGGTATGGGTTTCTTGGGGTTTGAGGATGGGTGACGGCAAGGACGGGGGCCGTGAAAGAGGGGTCAGAGCAAAAGCGCGGGGCGCTTTTGGTCTGACCCCAGGGAAATCGCCGCTTGCCGTGGTGGGGCTGACCGGCGGCATTGGCTCTGGCAAGTCCACCGTGGCGCGTATGTTTGCGGATCTTGGTGTGCACTGGGTGGACGCGGATGACGTTGCCCGGGAGGTGGTGGAGCCCGGAACGCCCGCGCTGGCGGCCATTGCCGAGCATTTTGGGGCCGCGATTCTCCAGGCAGACGGTGCGCTGGATCGGGCCGCGCTGCGGCGTATTGTGTTTGATGCGCCGGACGAGCGGGCGTGGCTGGAGTCGCTTCTGCACCCGGTGATTCGGGATGAGCTGGTGCGACAGCTGCGTCACCCCGAAGAGCGCATTCCGGGCTACGCGCTACCCTATGTCATGCTCGTTTCCCCACTGTTGCTGGAAACCGATCAGCACCGGCTGGTGAGCGAGGTTCTGGTGGTGGATGTGCCGGAGGCGGTTCAGGTGGAGCGCACCATGGCACGGGACCAGAACGACCGCGCCCAGGTGGAACGTATCATGGCCGCCCAGATGCCCCGGCAAACGCGCCGGGAACGTGCGACCACCATTATCGACAACAACCGGCCAGCGGCACAGGTCGCGCAGCAGGTCCGGACGCTGCATGAGGCACTGGTTAACCACTATGCCTGACGTGTTTGGTTGGTGGTCGGGCTTATGGCCCGACGGAGTCCTTCCTGTCTCTTGCGGCCACCAGATGCGGCCCAAGACCCATTTGACTGTCGTTCTGACTGCCATTGTGATGAGCCTGCCTGGCCGGGCAAACGCCGCGGATCCAACAACCCGTTTCGAGCCGCCGCCGCTGTCCGAGTTGCTCTCCCCCCTGGATCTGCCGGACGAAGAATACCGGTTCGAGCCCGACGAGCGCTGGGCCGAGCCCAGGGACCCGTTCTGGGGCTCGTTTGCCGATTGGGTCATCCGCCAGCAGCGTCTGCAGAGCCCCAAAATTGAGCGGCTTGGCGAGTGGGCTGACCGCACGCTCTCAGGCTCTGACCAGTCCCTGCCGAACAACGAGAGCTACCTGAGGCTCGGGTTTGCTTCCGAGTCTGATTACACCAATCCCGCGCAGTTTGAACCCGAAGCCCGGTTTCGACTGGACATACCCACGACTCGTCGCAAGCTGCGGCTGGTCATTGAGAGCGAGAGCGAAGAGCAGGTGCCCCTGGCCGAACGCCAGCGGGACCGCTTGCTGACCCAGAACGATCGTACCAGCACCGAGCCTACCGGCGCCCTGCGCTATCTGACGCAGCTGGGCGATGCCATCAATTTTTCCGCCGACGTGGGCGGCCGCCTGCGGTTCCCGCCGGACGCCTTCTGGCGCGTCACGGCGGGTAAATCCTGGCTTCCCGGCAACGACTGGTCCCTGGCCGTTCAGCAGCGGGTGTATTACTACCACCAGGGAGGCTGGGGTGCTCGCAGCTGGTTTGGCGCCAGCCGGCCTCTGGGTGATGGCTGGCGCTTCGGTGCGTCCTCGGAGCTTGAATGGGTGCACGAAGACCGCAAGTTCGAAGCAGCACAGATTTTTTCCCTGGAGAAGGTGCTCAATACACGATCTCGTGTTATTCCCCGCCTCGGTATTCTGGGGGAGAGCCAGCCAACCTGGCAGACTACCGCCTATTTTGCGGACCTGACCTGGCGCTATCGGGTGTACAGCGACTGGCTCTATGCCGAGGTGATCCCCGCCCTGCAGTTCCCGCGGGATGAGGGCTTCTCGGACCAAGCCTCACTGCTGTTTCGGGTTGAAATGTATTTTGCCGGCACCATTGAAGCCCGGTAATCATCACCCGATCACCGACACCCAATAACCCCGCCAAGGCCCGCTCATGCCCAAGCCGCCCCCACGCGTTGCCCCGCCGCCAGCCGAAGAGGCTCTGACGCTGACACCCGTGGCCATCACCCGCTCGTGCTTTCAGGATAAATTCGGCGTACCCCGCCAACCTGGGCTGACCCGGTACGCCCACGGGGAACTGGTCATACAGCCGCCGTTCGACCGGGAAGACGCCTTCCGGGGCCTGGATACCGCCAGCCACCTGTGGCTGATTTTCCAGTTTCACGAAGCGGTCCGGGCGGAGTGGCGCCCGGTGGTTCGTCCACCGCGGCTTGGCGGCAACCGGAAAATGGGGGTGTTCGCCAGCCGCTCCCCGTTCCGGCCCAACAGCCTAGGGCTCTCAGTGGTTCGAAACGAGGGGCTTCGCCGGCGGGACGGACAGCTGGTGCTGGCCATCCGGGACCACGATCTGATCGACGGCACCCCCATACTGGACATTAAACCCTACCTGCCCTTTGCCGACGCGCTGCCTGACGCCTCCCTGGGCTGGGCGGACGCCCCGCCGGCCACCGCGCTGCCGGTGCAGTTTTCCGACACCGCCGAGGAGCACCTTACCCGGTATTCCCAGGCCAATTATCCGGACCTGCGGGCCTTGATTGTGGATGTACTGTCCTACGATCCTCGCCCCTCCTTTCGCCGTGGGCGGGATGAGACGCGGATTTACGGGGTCCACCTGTACGATCTCAACGTCCGTTTCCGCTTCGTCACCGACCACCATGGCATGAGTGTCGAAGTGCTGACGGTCTGTTACACTGATTTGGCCAACAATTAGTCGATACAGGGACGTTGCGTCTTGCCATCCAACCGCCTGCTCAAACGCTGGGGTATTCGGCCACTGGCCACCCGCCTGCTCGTCTATGTGCTGCTGTTCAGCCTCGTGCTGTCCCTGGCGGGCACCGGTGTGCAGATGATCGGTGAGTTTGAGCGTCGCAAGGCGGATCTGATCGACACCCAGGTCAAAGCGGCGGAGCTGGTCTCCGGGCGATTGGCCAGCGATCTGTGGCTCATGAACTACAGCGAAGTCGCCAACAGCCTCGATGACATGAAGGCGGTTCCCGCCATCGAATATGCCCGCATCACCACCCCGAACGGAGAGGCTTTTACCACCGGCGACTACCCGGAAGGCCGGGTCATTTCCCAAAGTTTTCCGCTGGCCTTTGATCGCGCCAATCTGAGCACGCCGCAGGACGTTGGCACCCTCACGCTCGTGTCGTCCGTCGAGCGCATCCATGACGATCTCAGAGGCACCGGCCTGATGACGCTGCTGTTCGTGTCGCTGGTGGTCATGCTGGGCACGCTCGGCCTGTTGCTGATTGTCCGGTTCACCCTGTCCCGGCACCTGGAGACCATGGCGGACTACGCGGCTCGCCTGAGCCTGGATGCCCTGGTCGAGCCCCTGCGGCTCAAGCGTAAGACCCCCCGGCATCCGGACGAACTCTCGGAGCTGGAGCAGGCACTGAACACCATGCGCCTGCAGATTCTGGAAGATACCCGCTCGCTCCGTCAGACCACCCTGGAGTCCCAGGGCGAGCGGGATGAAGCGGTCCGCGCCAATCACGCCAAGAACCGCTTCCTGGCAAACGTCAGCCACGAGCTGCGGATTCCCCTGCAGTCCGTTCTGGGCTACGCCAACCTATTGTCCGATACGCCGCTGGACCAGGAGCAGCAGGAATACGTCAACACCCTGCTGAATGCCTCTGAAAGCCTTTCCGCCATCATCAACGACCTGCTCGACATCTCTGCCATGGAAGCCGGCAAACTGATGCTGGAGAACGTGCCGTTCGACCTGCGGGAAACCCTGAACGACCTGGTCCACATGCTCGGTGGCCGGGCCCGGGAGCGCGGGCTCGCCCTGGAGCTGCGCATTGACGAAAACCTGCCCTGGGCCCTGGAGGGTGACCCGGTCCGGATTCGCCAGATCCTCCTGAACCTGGTCTCGAACGCCATCAAGTTTACCGATTCCGGCCATGTGCTGGTCAGCGTGGAGTTGCTGGGGCGAAAGGAAAACCAGGCCCGGCTGCGGCTGTCGGTGGAGGACACCGGCGTCGGCATCAGCGCCGAGGACATCCCGCTGGTGTACGAGCCCTACGTGCAGCTCGGCCAGCAATTCCAACGGCAGATGCCCGGCGCCGGCCTGGGCCTGACCATCTGCCGGCAACTGGTGCACCTGATGGGGGGTGTACTGGAGGTGGAAAGCCGCCCGGGCGAAGGCTCCACCTTCTGGGCTGAACTGGCACTGCCGGTGCCGCCGGAAACCTCGCCCCGGGTGCGACCCGACACCCGCATGGTGCGCAACCGCAGGATTCTGGTGGTGGATTCCTACGAGCTGTCCCGGAAAATCACCCTGGAAATGCTGTCCCGGTACGACGTACACATCGAAGCTGTGCGTTCCGCCGGCGAGGCCCTCACGTCCCTGCGGCTGGCCTTCGATAGCCAGCAGCCGTTCGACTGCCTGATTCTGGATGGCTTCGTGCCCGATATGGACAGCGACCTGCTGTGCCGACAGATCCGCGGCAACCCGGAATGGACTTCTGTACGCCTGCTGATCCTCTCCTCGAATCCCCAGAGGGGCGATGCCGAGCATTTCCGGCAGGCCGGTGCCGATGCCTTCCTCAGCAAATCGCTGCGGGAATCCTGCCTGATGCCGATCCTGAACCAGCTGTTCGCGGACGCGGTCACCGGTGACCGCCGGTTCCTGACCCGATTCTCCCTGCAGGCGGCACCGGAAGCATCGGCACCGCGGCTTGAACTGCCCTGCGGCCGCATGCGGGTTCTGCTGGTGGAAGACAACCCGGTGAACCGCACCCTCACCCGACGGCTTCTGGAAAAGCTCGGCTGCGACGTGATGACCGCCAACGACGGCGAGGCGGCCGCCAGCCTCTGGCAGTGGCACAGTTTCGACGTGGTGTTCATGGACTGCGTCATGCCGAAAGTGGACGGATTCGAGGCGACCCGCCGGCTCCGGGACTGGGAGCGCGCCAACGAGCGGCGACGGGTGCCCGTGGTGGCGCTGACCGCCAGTGCCATGGAAGAAGACGAGGAGCGATGCCGCCAGGCCGGCATGGATGCCTTCGTTGCCAAGCCTGTCAATATTGAAATGCTGAGGGCAGTACTGGAACAATACTGCACGGCGTCGGCCACCTCCTGATTGCGACCGCGATCAAAGGCCCGGCCGACTTCCACTCAGCAACCTGAACAAATCGCCATGATTGTGCAATGCCCCACCTGCAAACAATCCGTAGAATGGGACGACGCTAACCGGTACCGGCCTTTCTGCTCAGAGCGCTGCCAGCTGATCGATCTGGGCGCCTGGGCCAACGAGGAATACCGGGTTCCGGCCGAAGAGGAAGACGCGCTCTCCGACGCCTATTCATCCATTGACAGCCAAAAGGTAGAAGAATGAAAGTCACCCGTGTTTCCGTGATGTTGCTCTCACTGGCCTCAGCTCCCCTCGCCTACGCCGGCGATGTCGATCTGAGCCTGACCAACGATTCCGCCAAAGGGCAGGTCAATTTCTTCAACACCAACAACGATACCCAGGTGGGCGCCGGCTACACCTACCACGAAGGCAGCCGCCACATCTTCAACGTGGACGCCCACGCTCAGGGCCGCACTGCCATCGGTAACCTGCCCACCACCGCCGGCCTGGGCGTCAAAGGCATTTTCTGGGACGACGACAGCCTGGACGGCGGCGCCCTCGGCATCGGCGGCTACGCCACCGTAAACATTCCCCGGGTTCCCGGCCTGTCCTTCACCGGTGGCCTGCACTATGCGCCGAGCATCCTGTCGTTCGGTGACTCCGACGACATGACCAGCCTGGAGCTGCGGGGCAGCTATCGGATTATCCGCAACGCCGAGGTATTTGCGGGCTACCGTTATCTGAATACCGAGCTGGACAGCCCCTACCGTGGCGACGTCAATCTGGACGAAGGCGTCCTCGCCGGCATCAAGGTGTTCTTCTAAGCAATTATCGCCCTCACAAACCGGAGGCGCTTCGGCCCTCCGGTTTCGTGCCTTCCCTCACGAATTCTCCCGCAGTGCCCTGATAGACTGGCGTCTCCATTGATGACGGGGATAGGCGCCGGATGCGCTCAACACTGCGATTGGTAACACTGGGTTTGACCGTTTGCGTGTCGACCCTCCTGATAACCGCGTGCGGTGGCGGCAGCAGCGCCATCGACGGCGCCAGGAATGACCCGAACGATTTCTCCGGCGGCGCCAGCCGGGACGACAGTTTCAGTGAAAGCAGCACGGGCGATTCCACCAACACCAGCGGCCTCGCAAACAATGAAGTTCGGGTAACCCTGGAGGTTCCCGGCAGCTATGCGCCGGATGAGCCCGCCATTCGCCGCAACCTTCGCGTCGTGCCCGCCGACCGTATCACCGTGTACACCAGCAACACCGCACTCCAGCAGGTAGCGTCGGTGGACGTCAGCCAGCGAACCGACAGCGACGGCAGCGTGATTCTGGCGTTTCCGGGTGGGCTGCCCCTCGGGCCAGACGTCCTGATCGAAGCGCGCTACGGCAACGCCGTCCTGCGGGCCATGGCCTCGGACGCCGACCGCGACATCAAGGTGAACCCGTTTTCCGAATACCTGGTGCGCTACGGGCTTGCGAGCTACACAGCGGGAGAGCTGGATCAGCTCCAGGCCTGTATCGACGCCACTTTCTGCCTGAACAAATATGTCTGGTCCACCCTGGCGGACCAGGTCCAGGACTTCGAAATCGAGCTGCCGTCCAACGCCACGGTCGACACCGCCATCGACGTACTCCATAACAGGGGCGATTTTGCCAGCTACGTCAGCCACATGGCCGACTACGCCCTGCTCGACGACAGCTCCTCGGGCAAAATCAGCGTCAGTTCCGCGGACTACAACTCGGTCTTCCTGAGCCTTGGACTTGGCCAGTCCTTCGCGGAATCCAGTATCAGCGGCGCTGGCGCCTGGTCGACTCAAACCGCACAGGAGGAGAAGCAGACCAACAACGCCGGTACCGGCTATGTCTATCCGGCGCTCACCCTGGCCAGCTTTGATGCGTTCAACATCAAGGTGACCTCCCTGGCCACGGACATTCCCTACGACCGCGACGTGCTGCTGCACGCGGACGGCAACAATTTTTATCGCCGGGGGCCGGAGGTGTGGGACCGAAACACCCATTCCTCCTCACCCGGCGCCGCCACGCTGCAGGACGGCGTCCGGCTGCTGGCAGGCCGGTCTCTCTACCAGAGCATTACCGGGCGAGGCAGCTCCCGCGTGATCGGCTGGACCCGTAACCCCTACTATCTGGACGCCTACGTCAGCGCGCCTGCCAGAAATACCGTCGGCCCTGACCGGGTGCTGGCCAGCTATTTCGACGCGGGCAAAGCCATTGAGCTGGATGACAGCGGCGGTCAGCTCACTCGCGGCGCCACCCTGGAAAATACGTTTTCATCGGTGTTCGAGCTGCACCTTCTACGGCCTGCCAGTGGGACATCGTTCGATCCCACCGTGATCTACGGCGGCCAGTACAACGTGGTCTATCTGGCCAGCCGATACGATAACGACGCCCTGCCACTGGCCCTCGAGGCCGGGCTTGGCACCTGGTCCGTCGGCAACGATGGAACGATAAACCAGGGCCTCGCGCGCTCCATTGTGCGGCAGGGCTCCAGCGGTGCCGTCATCCGGGACGAGTCCGGAACCATCACCACCAGCTGGCTCATCAGTAATCGACTGTCCCGGCTCAGCAACGGTGATCGTTACATTGGCCGGCTGAACCTGGATATTGGCACCCCCACCGCCAACTTTGCCACGCCGGACATCGGTATGGGCGCCAGCACGCCCGACGGCTCCCTGCTGGCGTTCAACCTGGACCGGAGTGTACTCGGCAATGGCCTGCTGATTGCCGCCGAGCGCCCGGGCACAACACCGGCACCACCGGCGTCCGGCCGCTACCGTATTCAGGGCGTTATCGCCGGCGTCTCCGGCACTGATGACCGGCTTCGACAACTGAACGATGCGGTTCTGACGCTAACGTCTTCCACCAGCGCGCAGATCACCGGAGAGTCCATTTCCATCGTTCACGACGTTGCGGCGGATACAGTGACGCCGCCGGCAGCGACCACCGAAAATCACACCCTGGCTTACAGCAGCAATGTTCCCGCCGCCGGCCAGGTGCAGTTTACCGACGGCACCCTGACGCTCGACGGCTTTTTCTCGGCCGACCAGTCACAGCTGTTTCTGAGAGCCCGAGAGACCGACACCGACGGGCGGGAGTCCGTTGGCCTGGTGCTGGCCACCCGCCTTCCCTGAGGGCGGCCTGGGGTTTTCGCCGCCAAGCGCCCTAGGCACGGTCGGGATCCATTGGCGGATGGTGTCGTATAACCTGTTATAATCGTTGCCATGTCCGCAATGACGAGAGGTTGTATGTCTTCAGGTAAACGGGCGTTTTTGCTGTCTTTGCCGCTGGTGGCGTTTGCCATTGGTGGCGGATTTTACGTGCCACCGGCACAGATGGTTCCGGAACTGGTGGATAACGGCGCCGAAGTATCGCTCCGGGAAATGCCGGCGTTGCCCACATGGGCCAGTGAGCCACTGCCGGATTTCAGTGAGTACCGGGATACCACCGAGCGCAAAGCCGCCTTCTTTGCCTTCCTCTACCCTAGGGTCGTTCTGGCCAATTCCCGGGTTCTGCTGGAGCGGGATTACCTGTTGCGGCTGAAAGCCAAGGATCACCTGGGCCCCCGCGAGAAGCGCTGGCTCCAGGCGCAAGCCGATCGGCTGCGTGTGGATGGTGACACCGGCAGCGACGCGCAGTTTGCGCTGCTGGAAAAACGCCTGGACGTGGTTCCGCCCTCGCTCGTGCTGGCCCAGGCCGCCAACGAATCGGCCTGGGGAACGTCGCGTTTTGCCCGAAAGGGCAACAATCTGTTTGGACAGTGGTGCTTCTCGCAGGGCTGCGGCCTGGTTCCTCGTAGCCGTGTCCAGGGGGCGACCCATGAGGTAGCCACCTTCCAATCTCCCTACCGGTCTATCCGGTCCTACATCCAGAACATCAATCGCCATGCCACCTATCAGGGGCTGAGAGAGCGCCGTATTGCCGACCGCCAGGCCGGGCAGCCGCTGTCCGGCCTGGAGCTGGCGCAGGGGCTCGATGGCTACTCCGAGCGCGGCCAGGAATATGTGGAAGACATCCGGGGAATGATTCACTATAACAACCTCGAATTTTATGACGACGATTTCCGGAAAGTCCTGAAAGATCGCAGCCCATCGACCCTGCAGCAGTTGGCTTCTCGCCGGTCTGATCAGGATCTGCTACCCGGGCGTGACCCGATCCGTGACAACGCCAGCGAGGGCTAAGCCCTGCTGGCGGCTGGCACGATGGCGTTAGCCTGGCGCCCCTGGACCTTCCGCCTTTTGCCCTGGAAACGATCCCCATGCTTGACCGATTGCCCGCGCCGCTGAAAGGAACCCTGGCGGCCCTGTTGATCCTGCTCGATACTGTCATTCTGTTCCCTGTCCTGATGCTGTTCGCGATCCTCAAACTGCTGATTCCGGTGACACCGGTACGCAAAGCCTGCACGGTGGTTCTCAACCGCATCGCCTGGCTATGGATAGGGTTCAATAACCTGTTGATGGACGTGCTTCACCGGGTGGAGTGGGACGTGAGAGGTGCAGAAGACCTGAGCCGGGCGCACTGGTATTTCGTCACCTGCAATCATCAGAGCTGGGCGGATATCCCGGCCATCCAGTACGTGCTGAACCGGCGCATTCCCCTGCTCAAGTTTTTTCTGAAAAAAGAACTGATCTGGGTGCCGTTCCTGGGCGTTGCCTGGTGGGCCCTGGACTTTCCGTTCATGCACCGGCACACCAAAGAGGAGATTGCCCGCCGGCCGGAACTCAAAGGTAAAGACACCGAGGCAACCCGGGCCGCCTGTGAGAAATTCCGCTACACCCCGGTGACCATCTTCAACTTCATGGAAGGTACCCGGTTTACCGCCGCCAAACACGATCGCCAGCGTTCACCCTACCGAAACCTGCTGAAACCCCGTGCCGGAGGCACCGCGTTCGTGCTCGGCGCCATGGGTGACATGCTGCACACCATGCTGGATGTCACCATCGTCTACCCGGACGGCAAGCAGGGATTCTGGGACTACCTGTGTGGGCGCATTCGCCGGATCATTATTGATATCCGGGTGCGGGAAATCCCGTCGGAGTTCCTGGGCATGGACTATGAAAACAACCGTGAGATGAGGGTGGCGTTCCAGCGATGGGTTAGCGACGTGTGGGCCGAGAAAGACGTCCGCATTGACGAACTCAGGGCTTCCTGACTGGGCACGGGTTGCGCGACGCACCCCCGAGCCGATGATTAGCCGGCGGGCCTGCCCGGCTTAGAGCAGGCCCAGCTCTCTCGCCCGGACAATAGCCTGGGTGCGGGAGCGCACCTCCAGCTTGGCGTTAATCCGGCGGGCATGGGTTTTCACGGTGTGTAGCGAGATGTGCAGCTTATCGGCAATTTCCTGGTTTGACAGGCCCTGGGCGATCAGCTCAAGCACACCCTGCTCCCGGTCGCTGATGGGCTCCGGCAGCGCGCCCGAGACAGTCGCCGGCTCCCTGCGAAGCCCAAACAGCTTCGTCAGTGCATTCTTGAACGGAGAATCCGCCAACTGGCCCAGAGCCTTTTCCATCCAGGGCTGGAGTTCGTCCCGCAGCTCCATGAACGGGCTCACGAACTGCTCGCTGGCGGCTAGGTCCAGGGTCTGTTGCAACGCCCGGCGTGCCACCGATGGGCCTTTTTCCTCCGCCAGCAACAGGACATCCAGCAGGCGGGTGTAGAGCATCACACCGCGGGGCATGGCTTCGCCATGTCTTCCAGCGGCGGCGCTCAGGACCTTGCGGGCCTGCACACCGTCGCCGCGGGCCAGATGCACCCGCACCTCCAGGCAGTCAATCAACCCGGGCATCATCGGGAAAAGCTCAGGGACGCAGCCGCTGTCCCGGTACGGGCGCAGGCGTTCCAGGGCGTGGGCTGCGCTGTCCGACTGCCGCTGGGCAAGCCAGCAGGTGGCTTTCAGCGCTTCCAGCACCGGTACGAACATGGCCTCATCCACCTGCCAGGCGTGCATGGTTCGCTCGGCCCGGCCAATCCAGACAAACGCGTCGTCCAGCTGGCCCTGGGTTCGACAAATCAGTACCCGAAGGGCCATGGCCAATAGCAGGCCAACGTCGCGAGACTGTTCGGCATGCCGTCCGCCGTGAATCAGCAGGCGGTCCGCCTCATCCAGACGGCCCTGATGCCAGAGCACCAGAGCGAGGTTCAGGATCAGCCGGGTCTCGCCGATGCGAGCGGGGCGGGACAATTCCTGCATCGCGGTATCCAGCGCCGTTCTCAGCAACTGCTCCGCGTGACGGAGGGCACCCTTGCCCAGTTCAATTCGGGCATGGGTATACACCGCCAGCGCCTCGGACCCCGCATCACCGGCTTCTCGGGCCAGCCGTGCCGCGGCCCGGTTGGCCTCCCGCGCTTCCCCATACTGTCCTGCCGCGCAAAGCGCGCTGGCGCGAACCATCTGCGCCACCAGTTGGCCCTGGAGGGAAAGCCCGCCACCGGAGAGCGCTTCGTCGGCGTCCGCCAGCGCAGGCCACACCTGCCCCTCGCCCCGCCGGATAAACGCAGAAAGGGCCGCGAGCCGAGTTCGGTTTTCCGCGCACTCGGTGTCCGACAAATCCCCAATCAGCGAACGGGCCTCCCGGAACTGCCCGCCAATGGCGTGCACCCAGCCGTACACAATGCGCAGGCGAACGCTGCGGTCCAGCAACGTAACCGGCAGGCTTCTTCGAAGACTCAGCAGCGACGCGGTGTCCTGACCGAGCAGCAACGCCTCGGAACTGTCAGAGGCAATGCGTATCACCTCATCGCCATCACCGGCGAGCAGCGCATAGCGTAACGCCTCGGGAAACTGGTTACGGCGGGCAAACCAGCGACAGGCCGCAACCATACGCTGTTCAAAGCCGGCCTGGCGCTGCCCTCGCAAGACCTCCTGCAGCAGCGGATTCATGCGGAACCAGCGCCCACGTCCGGGCACCGGCAACACCGGCAGGCCCCGTTCACAGGCGTCGGAGGGAATCAAAGCGCCATCTTCGTCGTCCGGCTGGACCGCCAGGAACAGTTCGTCGGAAGCCACCTCCAGCTCGGCCATGCGCCGCAGCGCCCGGAGCTGGGGGTGCGTCAGCGGCGCCAGCAGGGTTTCCTTCAAAAACCGCTCGACCGCCGGGCAGTCCTGAATCGGCCGGCGCTCCTGGTGGTGTTGGAGCTCCCGTCGATACAGCGCCAGGGGCGTTGGCCACCCCTCGGTCAGGTCGTACAGGCGATCAATCGCGACACTCGTCAGGGAATCGGACACCGACGACTGACGGAAAAAGGCAAAGGTTTCCGGGCGGCTGAACGCCAGCGCCTCTGGCCCGATCCGCACAAACCGGTTATCCAGCTCGAGGTGATGTCCCTGAAAGGGCAAACCATGCCGTGAAACCAGGGCCAGCGCCATGGATGCCGGCATATCGTTGGCCAGTTGCTGAACAAGGGAAACAACCGCTGGATTCGTGAGTGACTGCAGGTTGTCCAGCACCAGCACCTGCTGCTCATCGCCATGAGCGCGATTCCAGGCCATCAATAACACCCCAAGGGCATCAGCAAAGCTGGCACCACTCTGCAGCGCGCTTTCCAGGGCGTCGGGGAGGTCCATGGCCATCGCGAGGAGCGTTAACAGCCGCACGGGCGTGTTGTCTTGCCCTGTCAACGACACCCAGCGGGGCGCCGGCGAACCTTCCGGGCGGGCCGCCAACGCGGCGTTTAATGCGTGGGACTTGCCGAACCCCGCCGGTGCTTCCAGAAACAGGATACCGGCATGGCCGAGGGCTTGGCCAAGGCGGGTATTGAAATCGGGACGTGTGAGGGAATCCGGCGGAAGGTCCGGGCACCGTATCCGTTGCCGGAGAAGATCCCTGACCAGCTCTCCTCGCTGTAATCCCTGATTGGCGGACTGAAATTCGTCGTTCGCGGCCTGACCGTCGCTAAATGGCTTCACACCCTGCCCCGTTTTACTATTACAGGGGAAGGTTAAACCAATTCACGCGCAGGCTGCAAAGGTTTGGCCGGAAACGGCGGATACCGGGCAGGCCCCGGTCACGTTGGCAGAGACCGATCAGGCGGGCAGAGCGCGCCCACCTGATCGGGTATTCACTGTTACCGGGTACCCGCGCGCCGCAGGGCGGCCGGGGTGTAATCGCGGGACTGACGCTCAATCCCGAAGGTGTACGGGTTTTCTTCTTCGTTGGTCAGGCCCAGGGCCAGGTAGCGCCCGGAAAGCAGATCGTAGAGCACTTCAATGGCGTACCAGGGCACGGTTTGATCGTAGAACTGGACTTCGTGCGCTTCCGCCACCCGCCACAGCTCGCCGCGACCGTCGTAGTGATCAATCACCGCAGCCTGCCAGGAGTCTTCATCAATGTAGAAGTCCCGCTGGGCGTACACATGGCGCTCGCCCTTCTTCAGCGTCGCGCGAATGTGCCAGACCCGGTGCAGTTCGTAACGGGTGTACTCCTGATTGATGTGGCCTGCTTTGATGATCTGATCATACTTCAGGCTGGGGTCCATCAGCTTGTAATCGTTGTACGGAATGTACATTTCCTGCTTGCCGATCAACTCCCAGTTGTACTTGTCCGGCGCGCCGTTGTACATGTCGAAGTTATCAGACGTACGCATGCCATCAGCGGCGGTACCCGGGCCATCATAGGCGACCTGGGGCGCACGGCGCACACGGCGCTGGCCGGCGTTGTAAATCCACGCCCGGCGCGGCTCGGCCACCTGGTCGATGGTCTCGTGCACCAGCAGAACGTTACCCGCCAGACGCGCAGGGCCCGTGATCGCCTGTTTGAAGTAGAACAGCACGTTCGGGTCCATATCCGGCTTGTAGTCGGTCAGGTAGGTCCGCCAGGTCAGTTCGTCCTGGAAACGCACGACGGAGTAATCGCCGCCCACGGTGGGTGTGACCTGCCCAACGTTCCGCTGAACGGAACCACCGCGGTAGCGGGTGATGTGGTTCCAGATCACTTCCAGGCCGTTCTTGGGAATCGGGAACGGGGTGGCGCTGACGTAGTTGCCCAGGCCGTTACCGTCTTTAATCAGCTCGACCTTGGTGGCGTTCGCCATGGTCTGCTTCTGGACGTCGTCCGGATAGACGGCGGTACGGTGGGTCTCGTACACCGGCATTACGTAGTCGCTATACTTCTTGATCATCGCCACCTGGCCCGGCGACAGCTTGTCAGCGTACTGGTCCACGTTGCTCTGGTTGATCGTGAACTTGGGCTTTTCATCCGGGAACGGGTTCACATACACGCCGTCGCCCTTGTAGCCCGCCGGCGCCTTCGTCAGGCCGCCAGTCCACGCCGGAATGTCGCCACCGTTGCCGGCTTTTTCGGCACCCATCGGCGTGAGCGTGTCACCCAGTTTTGCGGCTTCCTGGGCGGAGACTGCCCCCCAGGCCTGGCCAGCCATGAGACTGGCAGCCAGGACGCCGGTGGTCAGTAGTTTTCGGTTCAATTTCATGGACGTTACCTCAATGAACGAATGCGTACCGGCTTAGAAGGAGTAAGACACGCTCGCGGTGATGAAATCGCGGTCGGTCAGCTCGTTGTAGGGCTTGCCACCAAAGAAATTAGTGTAGCCGATGTTCCCGGTAATAGAGTTCTGGTAGACCGCCTGCAGGGACAGGCCAATGGCCTTGCTGCCTTCGTTGAAGGCGCCACCCGGCTGCGGGCTGTACCCTTGCACGTCCTGGCTCCAGGCGATCTGCGGGGACAGGTTCACGCCGGCCAGGGCGTTCGGGTAGTCCCACACAAACCGGGCACGATAGCCCCAGGAGAATGCGGTGGTGTAGCCGTCCGTGGTGCAGTAGCTGTCGTTGATGTTGAGCTCGGCGCAACCACCGCCCTGGCGGGTACCCACACCGAAATTACCGGACCGGCCGTAAAGGGCCTCATCGGTATCCGGGAGATCGTGCACGTAGGTGGCGCCGAATTCCGTGATCACAGACAGGCGGCTGGCGCCCATCACCTGATCAAAGAACTTGATGAGCGTGAACTGGGCTTGGGAGACATCGAACCGGTCATACCCCTTGACGCGCTGGCCGCTCAGGTTAGCTCCGCCGGCTTCCGCTTCACGCTGGTCCTGCAACAGGCTAGCGTTTTCTCCGGTCACCGGATTCTTCAGCTGAAGACCACCGTAGATCAGCTCGAACGCGTTCCACTGGATCGGCAGGTTGGGCCGGAAGCTGTACTCCGCGCCCAGTGACCAGCCGCCCGGCGTGGTGGTGTTGATGCTGATGCCGTACAGGTCGATGTTCTCCGGATATTCGATGTAGTAGGACGGGAACTGGACGCCGTTCGCCGGGTCGTTGACGCGACCGCTGACATACGGCAGGCGGCTGTTGTACTTGATGTAGTAGAAGCCCAGTTCCGAGTCGTTCAACTCCGGAACGTACCAGCGAACCGCGGCGCCGAACTGGTCACGCTCATCCGCATCAATGTCGGCTTCGCGGGGGGCGATAAAGCCCTGCGCGTAGGCCTGGGAGTCGCTCAACTGACCGGCCAGCAGAACCGGGCCGCAGCCATCCGCAGCGAAGTCGTTGGTGGAGAAGAAGGTTCCGCAGTCGTCCGGGCGCACCGGCTCCCAGTCGGTCTGGACGAAGGTCTCAAGCGTCACGTTCTGGGTGATACCAGCGGAGGCATAGAACATTTCGACGGGCAGCAGGGCGTCCTTGAGCTGCGAGCCCGGAGCGCGAAACGCCGGCACGTCGATCGGGTTGATGGTGTTGATGCCGCCCTGGATAAAGGTACTCTCGCCCCAGCTCAGGACCTGCTTGCCGTAGCGCAGGCTGACCGGCACGCTGCCGAAATACCAGTCGGAGAACACGTACGCATCCAGAAACTCGCCACCGGATGCATTGGCCACGGCCTCGTCGTTCAGTTCACGACGCTGGCCCACGGGGTCCACCGCACGCTTCTCGTCTTTCAGTTCAAAATCGTACCAGTAGCGGCCGCGAACCAGCGCGCCCACCCGGGTCAGCGTGTCGCTGTCCACCGAGTAGTCGAGGAACAGCTCGCTGTTGCCCTTGACGATCTTGGAGTAAGTGTCCCATTTCTCAAAGTTCAGGTTGCCATCGTCGAAGTTGTTGCTCGACGCACCCACGGTGGTATTGGCGTACTCCGGCCCCAGGTTGCCCTGGGCAATCAGGCGCTTGTCCGGATTCTCGGTCCGCCAGCCCACACCGGCCGTCAGCGTGGTGTTGAACTGGGTCTCCACGTCTCCCAGGTAGAAAGAAACGGCCGAGGCAGGACCGGAAACCACCGCGGCAATCGCTGCTGCCAGCGGTGCCTTGGCCCAACGCTGCCATGGATGAGTTTTTCTTGTCATTGGAAGGCTACTCCGTTGTTGTTCTGAGCCGCTGCTCTGATTATGAGTCTTCAGGGACGAAGGAAAGCGCATAGCACAGTGCCCTTGATAGCTGCACTATAACCAAGGGCACCAGAGGCTTGATCAGTCAAAAGTATGATTTTGGTATTCATCCCCGGAGGGCCCGGGGATGGCGGGATGAGAGGAAGGCCGGCGGGTCAGAGCATTTCGATCGCCATGGCGGTGGCCTCACCACCACCGATGCACAGAGCGGCCACGCCACGGGTCTTGCCGTAGTGACGCAGTGCGTGCATCAGGGTGACCAGAAGGCGGGAGCCGGTGGAGCCGACCGGATGGCCCTGGGCGCAGGCGCCGCCATGCACGTTGACCCTGGCCGGATCCAGGCCCAGCTCCCGGATGGGCATCATGGCGACCATGGCGAAGGCTTCGTTGATCTCGAACAGGTCCACGTCCTCCTTGCGCCACCCGGTGCGGGCAAACAGGGTTTCAATGGCGCCCACCGGCGCACAGGTAAACTCCGAGGGGTGCTGGGACTGGGTGCTGTGCCCCACGATCCGGGCCATCGGTTTGAGGCCACGCTTCACCGCCTCCGATTCCCGCATCAGCACCAGCGCCGACGCGCCATCAGAGATGGACGACGCGTTCGCCGCGGTTACGGTGCCGTCTTTCTTGAAGGCCGGGCGCAGTGTGGGGATTTTCTCCAGATTCGCGGTCAGCGGTTGCTCGTCGTCCTCAACCACCACATCCCCTTTGCGGGTGCGCACCGTGACCGGCAGGATCTCATCCTTCAGCAACCCGTCCTTGATGGCACGCTGGGCGCGCTTCAGGGATTCAATGGCGTAGGCGTCCATGTCTTCCCGCGTGTAGCCCTTTTTGTCCGCCATGTCCTGGGCAAAGGCGCCCATCAGCCGGCCGGTTTCGGCATCCTCGAGGCCGTCGAGGAACATGTGATCCTGGGGTGCGGGGCCGGGGCCCATACGGTAGCCTTTGCGTGCGCCCAGAAGCACGTAGGGGGCGTTGGACATGCTTTCCATGCCTCCCGCCACCATCACGTCGTTACTGCCCGCTTTGATCAGATCGTGGGCCAGCATCGCCGCCTTCATGCCGGAGCCACACAGCTTGTTGATGGTGGTGGCGCCGGTGTGGTCGGGCAGGCCCGCCTGGCGCATAGCCTGGCGAGCAGGGCCTTGCTTGAGGCCCGCGGGCAACACGTTGCCCATAATGACTTCCTGCACGTCCGCCGGCGCAATACCCGCCCGCTTGACCGCCTCGGCAATCACCAAGGCGCCCAGTTCGGTGGCGGACACATCCGCCAGGCTGCCCTGGAAGCCGCCCATAGGGGTGCGTACACCGCTCACGATAACAATGTTGTCGGTGGTCATGATGAATCTCTCTCTTTCAGGTTTTGCTCTTGATGGCGTTTTTTTCTGGTGGGCTGACCCGAGATGGCATCAGGCGCGGTGCGCCGACTCCAGGTATTCCCGGGACTGCATTTCCAACAGGCGCGATTCGGTACGTTCAAACTCGAACGACAGCCGCCCGCCCGCGTAGAGTTCGGTAATGGGCGCCGCCGCCGACATGATGACTTTCACATTGCGATCATAGAACTCGTCGATCATGTTGATGAACCGGCGCGCCTGATCATCGTTTTCTTTACCAAGCACCGGTACACCGCTCACGATGATGGCACTGAACTGGCGGGCGATCTCGATGTAGTCGTTCTGGCTGCGAGGGCCATCGCACAGGGCTTTGAAATCAAACCAGACCACATCCGTGGAATGCCCGAGTGCCGGGATCTTGCGCCCGTTGATTTCCATGGTTTTGCTGTGTTTGCCCGCGTCCGCCGCGAGTCGCTCAAAACTGGCCCGCAATTGCTGGTCCGCCTCGTCGTTCAGCGGAGTATGGTAGAGCTTTGCCTGTTCCAGCGTGCGCAGACGGTGGTCGATCCCACCGTCCACGTTCACCACGTCGGTGTGCTTCTTGACCAGAGCGATTGCCGGCAGGAAGCGCTGACGCTGAAGCCCGTCCTTGTAGAGCCCATCCGGCTGGATGTTTGACGTACACACCAGAGTGACGCCCCGACTGAACAGACCGCCCATCAGCGTGGCGAGGATCATCGCGTCGCCAATGTCGGAGACGAAAAACTCGTCAAAACAGATAACGCGCGCCTCCCGCGCAAATGTCTCGGACACTTTTTCCAGCGGATTCTTCTCGCCTTTCAGAGCCTTAAGCTCACGGTGGACCCGCTGCATGAACCGGTGAAAATGCACCCGCATCTTTCGATCAAACGGCAGCGACTCATAGAAGGTATCCATCAGGTACGTCTTGCCACGGCCCACGCCGCCCCAGAAATACAACCCCTTGACCGGCTCTTCCCGGCCTTTGCGCAGCTTCCGGCGCAGCTTGGCCAGGCCCTTATTGCGCTCGCTTTCCGCCTCCACCAGTTTGTCGTACAGTGCCTGTAGGCGGCGGACGGCGTCTTCCTGGGCCGGATCTTTCTGAAAATCCGGACGCTGCAGATCGTGTTGGTAGCGCTCCCAGGGTGTGGGGTTCGAACGGTTGGACGGGTTAACTGCGGTCATCAGGGTGTCTTTCCGGTGGTTGATCCTGAAATTCGGCGCGGTATTGTCGCGCATTTCGCCATGTTTGGCCATGCGAGGCGCCCCGGAGAGCAATACGACGATTGTTGCAAGACCGGACCATGGGACCGACTGGCACGGCGCGCTATACTCACCGAGGGCGCAATGCGCAAAGACAGCGAGAAGGACGACACAGCTTATGATGAACCTGATTCTGGCAGCGGTGGTTGCGCTGGTGGTCGGCGTGGTAATTGGTGTACTGGTAGGCCGATCCGGCCAGGGCCAGACGCTGCGCCAGCGCCGTGCAGAACAGCAGATCGAAGAGCTCAGAAGCGAATTCACCCGGTACCAGGCCCAGGTGAATGAACATTTCATGGAATCCGCCCACCTGCTTCGCCGGTTCAATGACGCCTACCGTGACGTCAACCAGCACATGGCGCGGGGCGCCAACCGCCTGTGTAACGATGAGGACTGGCTCGAAGAGCTCGAGCAGGACAGCGCGCGCAAACGCCTGGAAGACGTGCGGGATGACGTGCCCGCCGAGCCCCCCAGGGACTACGCACCCAAGACCGATCCGGAAGACAAAGGCACGCTTGCCGAGGACTTCGGGCTCACCAAAAAGCAGAAGGCCTCGTCCGAGACCTCCTGAGTCAGCGATTCGCCGCGGAGTACTGCTGCTGCAATGGCAGCAGGTCCACCACCCGGCGCTCGTCGTTCGGATCCACCAGCTCGGTCGGCGTGCGATAGACCCTCGGCGTTCGGTACAGCAGCTTTAGTGCCGTGCCGTGGGGCATGGCCACGTAGCGCTCCGGCTCATGGGCCTCCAGCCACGCGCGCACCCTCGGCGCCATATTGTGAGACATCTTCGGAAAGAAATGGTGCTCCACGTGATGGCTGAACCGAAAATGCAGCCGATCCAGCAGAGGGTGGCTGCGCAGGCTCATGGAGTTGTCCAGCGGGTTATTCGTAGCCGTCTGAGGACGCAGGAAGTGGTTGGTCAGAATGTATCCCTGCCCCAACGCGTTCGCGACCATGAACGGCATCAGCACCGTGAAGACCGCGAGCGGGCCGGAAATCACCCCCAACACCACCCACACACCCACGCAAACCATGACCTGAGCAATGGCCTGGCGACGGTTGAAGCCGCGAAACGGCTTGCGACGCTTGGCTTGCAGCCACAGCACCAGCTGCGCGTGGAAAGTAAACGAATACGCCAGGAACAGATAGCTGTACCAGGTGCCGGACCCGGGCGCGAGTTTGGTAAATCGCTTCTGCCGGGGGTCTGCCTTGTACCGCCGCAGGGTGCCAAAGCTGTCCGGGTCCGCGTCACCGGCGTTGGTGTTGCCGTGGTGCACCACGTTGTGCCACCTACGCCAGAATTCCGGCGGCACCAGTAGCGGACCAAAGCCCAGCCAGCCAAACACATTCTGCCAGCGCCGGCTCATGCCCAGCGCACCGTGCAGCACTTCGTGAGCCAGCAGTGCCTGGCACCCGAGGGTATGCCCCACCAGTAGCGACAGCCCCAGATTGGCGTACCAGGGCAGCCCGCCCAGCACGATGGCCGCAAGACCACCCCAGATCACCAGCTGCAACGGCAAAAACCAGATCACCCGCCAGGTCTGGGGCTGAAACGTATCGGCGGGCAGATCTTTTTTCATACGATCCCGGAGCAATCGCTCGTCGGGTTTCCCAAACACCGCAGTGGCCTGCGGCTCCGGTTTGACGGCTGCGTTCATTCATCACCTTCTGTTGTGCCGCGGCGGGCACGGGCCGCCGCTCATAGCTTCAGAAACGCCCACCCATTTGGGCGTACACTTGTGAGCTGAATTTACACAACAGAACCAAGTCTTTCAATGGCCTTACCGATAAAACGGAACTGGAGAATACTAATCAGGTACGCTCGTACTGTTTTCAGGCCAGGATTCCGTAGCCACGTAAAGCGCCCGATGCTGTTCTTCGGACAACACCGGCTCCGGCAGCAGCGGGATCGGCTCCGGGCGAACCGACCTCTGCCAGCGGAAACCCGCCGGGCCGTCACACCAGTACCAGGCCTGCTCAATGATGGCCGGCCGCCGCTGAACCGCGGGCGCCAAACGATGCCAGACAAGGGGATCGTAGTAACGCAACAGGCCCTTGCGCTGGCCACCGAGGCGAACCATCAGCCGCCGGCGCAACCACTGACAGACGGTCTGAAGGTCCTCCACTGACTGTAACACCAGGCCAAGACATTGCCCCTGCTCCATGGCCCGCCAGGCCCGGCTAAACCAGGGGCAGCCCAGCCGCGTGCGCACCACCAGCGGGCCCTGCTGCTGGCATGCCTGCCACAGGGTATCAGCAAACAGATAGGCCCATTCGGGGTCGCCTGACCATTGATAAAGCTCAGCGCGAAGATCCACCTCTGCTGCCGGTTCGATCACCACATACACAGCACTCTCAGAGCCCGCACGCTCCGGTCCTGCGGGCGCTGCCGGGCTCATACCCGCGCCTCCCGCTCACAGGGGCAATCCGCCAGTGGGCACTGGCCGTCCGCCTGGCGCTGGCAGGTCTCGACCATGGCTGCGCGCGCCCGCCGAGCTTGCTGAAGGCGGTGCACCACCAGCGGATCCGCTGGCGCGATGGCGCGTCCGGGCGCCCCGGCCAACGCCGGCGACTCCGCGCTTGCGCCGCTGGCCGAGACCGACACGGGGCGCAGGGGTGCAACCAGATCAACACCCTGCCCCTGGCCCGGTGCGCCACCGGCGTTCAACCGGATGCTGGCGCCACCCATCGACACGCCACTGGCATCAATGGCAAGAAAACTGCCGCCGGCGCGAAGCCGCAGGTCGCTGCCTGCCTCCAGCACCACTTTTTGTCCGGCCCGAATGTGCAGCTCGGTTCCGGCGGTATTGAGCCAGGCGCTGCCCGCGCGAAGGTGAAGGGCGCCGTCAATTGCCAGACCATAATCACCACCTGCCGATGCCCGGCGCTCGCCACCAACGGTGGCGTGCTGCCCGCCGCCAACCTCCGATTTCCGGTTGCCACCCACCGTCTCCTGATGGTCCTGGCCAACCACGTCCTTTCGATCGATGCGAACGAGCAGGTTCAGGTCACGCTGGGCGTGCAGGTACACCTGTTCCTGACCCGCCTCATCCTCAAAACGCAGCTCGTTGAAGCCTTCGCCGTCACCGCCGTGAGTGCGGGTTTTCAGTACCGTCCGGGTCTTCTGACGAGGCAGATCGAGGGGTGGCATGTGAGCGGCATGATAGGTTCGGCCGGTGATGATCGGCTGATCCGGATCGCCATCGAGAAAACTGACGATGACCTCATGGCCCACCCTGGGCAACATCATGGCGCCATACTGACCGCCTGCCCAGGCCTGGCTGACACGCAGCCAGGCACTGCTGCGTTCGTCAGGGGTGCCGGCCCGACACCAGGGAAAGCGGACCCGTACCCGACCGAAACGGTCACAGTGGATGTCCTCGCCCTCCGGGCCGGTAACCCGCGCAATTTCCGGGCCCGGAGTCACCCGGACGGCGGGCCTGGCCGGCCGCCAGGTGCGCTCACCGGGCAAGGCGCAGAAGCAATTGTGGTAGCGGGTCGAGCCCTGCCCCGCTTCGGCCTGCAGGGCCTGGGGTTGCTCGCCGCGGTGGATGACCGACGTCAGCAGCCAGAGCCGGTTGAGGGCCTCACCTGGATGGTCCGTCAGCCGGACCCGGGCGCCGGGCACAAAGTCCGGCCGGGTGCTTTCACCGGTTGCCACCGCCGTGTCGTTTCGAACGGCATCGAGCCGTGCCCGGGTATAGGTGCGGCCGCTGTCGTCCGCCTTGAACCGGCCCGGGTAATCGAAGTGCTGATAGTCCGCCCGGTGGGAAACCGGCGCCTGGTGTTCCTGCGTGAGACCGTAGGCCGGATTGCGAAAGGTGTAGTCCTTCAGGGTGACGGCTGCGGGGCCGATGCGTTCCCGGAACGAGAACCCGGTTACCCCTTGCCAGCCTCGGGCAGGTGTGGTGCCGGCTAGGAAGGCGGATGGGGCCAGGCCGGGCGCATCCCCGTGGTGATCTGCAAACACCAGCGTTGCCTCATGATCCCCAGCCTCCGGGCCCGGCGGCTGATACCGGTAATGCCAGCCTTCCTCCGCCGCAAGCCGGGCGAGGAACGCCAGATCCGTCTCCCGGTACTGCACGCAATATTCCCTCGATGCCGGCGGACGCTTGAGATCAAAGCGAACGCCGGGGATACCGCGCTCACTGAGCAAGGTGTGCAGGATGGCCTCGGGGGTCTCGCCCTGGAAAATACGGCTGTTGTGCATCAGACCCAGGCGCCACAACGGAGGGGCAAACGTCAGCTCATAACGGGTTCGATGGTGGCCAGTGCCGCCCCGGGTAAAAGCCCGGGCCACGCCGGAGAAACGCCTCTGGCATTCACCGTCCTGCCAGATGGCCAGCTCAACCGGCTGCTCTAGCACATCGCCTGCCGCTACCGATGGCTCGGTGCTGGCCAGCCACAAGCGGCCTTCCGACACGTCGGATAGCGCTTCGGTAACCTGGAATGAGACAACGGAAAAGCTCGACGGGGGAAGTCCGCCAACGCGGACGGTAAACTGCAATCCATTGGCCTGGGGCATGGCTTCAATCCCTGAAGTCTGAAAAACAAAAGCCGCCTCATCCTGAGGCGGCCTGGTACTACTAAGTGTTACCGATCCGGGTTGACGGGGTCAACTGCCGGACAGGGACTGCTCGGAAGGATCAATCTCCATCTGCTGGATGGCGATGACCGCCTGGGTCCGGTTGCGCACCCCCAGCTTGCGGAACACGGCGGTAATGTGGGCCTTGATGGTGGCTTCGGATACATCGAGATCATAAGCGATCTGTTTGTTGAGCAGACCCTCTGCCAGCATGCCCAGAACTCTGAACTGCTGGGGCGTGAGCGAGGCCAGCCGCTCGGAAAAATCCGTTGAATCGGTCTGCATCCGTTCGAGCCGCTCAGCCACCCCTTCCGGCAGCCAGACGTCCCCTTCAAGCACCGCCCGGATGGCTTCCGTAATGGTAGGCAGGGGCGCGGATTTCGGGATGAATCCGGACGCCCCGTAATCGATGGACCGTCGCATCACCTGCAGCTCCTCGGAGCCCGACACCACTACCACCGGCAAACCCGGGTACTGGCCGCGCATGAACACCAGCCCGGAGAAGCCGTGGGCACCCGGCATGTTCAGATCCAGCAGGATCAAGTCCGCGTCCGGGTGCGACTCTACCGCCGCCTGCAGTGACTTGATGCTGTCCACTTCCACGGTTTCGGCATCCGGTACTGCCTGACTGACCGCCTGCTTCAGGGCAGCCCGAAACAGCGGGTGGTCATCAGCAACGATAATGGTTTGTGCCATTCAACAGATTCCTTACAGGTGGGACCAGCCCCGGGCGTTACTTGAACGCCCGGCTGCTGATCAGCTCGTCAACAACGCCCGGATCGGCCAAGGTGGAGGTATCCCCAAGCTGATCGTGCTCATTGGCGGCAATTTTACGCAAAATCCGGCGCATAATCTTGCCGGAGCGGGTTTTTGGCAGGCCTGGCGCCCACTGGATGACATCCGGTGAGGCAATCGGGCCGATTTCCTTACGCACCCACTGGACCAGCTCTTTCTTCAGCTCGTCGCTCGGATCAATACCCTGCACCAGCGTGACGTACACGTAGATGCCCTGGCCCTTGATCTCGTGGGGATAGCCCACCACGGCTGCCTCGGCGACTTTGTCGTGGGCCACCAGCGCGCTTTCCACCTCGGCAGTGCCCAGGCGGTGGCCGGACACGTTGAGCACGTCGTCGACCCGGCCGGTGATCCAGTAGTACCCGTCCTCATCACGACGGGCACCGTCACCGGTGAAGTACATGCCCTTGTAGGTGCTGAAGTAGGTCTGCTTGAAGCGCTCGTGGTCGCCATAGATGGTACGCATCTGGCCCGGCCAGCTGTCGAGGATCACCAGGTTGCCCTCGGTCTTGCCGTCCAGAATGTTGCCCTCGTTATCCACCAGCGCCGGCTGCACACCGAAGAACGGTACCGTCGCCGACCCCGGCTTCAGGTCGATGGCGCCCGGCAGCGGCGAAATCAGGATGCCGCCGGTTTCGGTCTGCCACCAGGTGTCAACGATGGGGCATTTGCCATTGCCGATCACCCGGTGGTACCACTCCCAGGCTTCCGGGTTGATGGGCTCACCCACGGAACCCAGCAACCGCAGGCTGTCACGGGTGGTGCCATCCATGCAGGACTCACCCTGGGCCATCAGCGCGCGGATCGCGGTAGGCGCGGTGTACAGGATGTTGACCTTGTGCTTATCCACCACCTGCCCCATGCGGGAACTGTCTGGGTAGTTGGGCACGCCCTCGAACAGCAGGGTGATGGCGCCGTTGGCCAGAGGGCCATAAAGAATGTAGCTGTGGCCGGTGACCCAGCCAAAGTCGGCGGTGCACCAGTAGACGTCGCCGTCGTGGTAATCGAACACATACTGGTGGGTCATGGAGGCGTACACCAGGTAGCCGCCCGTGGTATGCAGCACGCCTTTGGGAGCGCCGGTGGAACCGGAGGTGTACAGCATAAACAGCGGGTCTTCCGCGCTCATCGGTTCGGGCTTGCACTCAACGGAGGCGGTTTTCATCAGGTCTTCGTAGCGATGGTCGCGGCCGTCGGTCCAGGGCACCTGGTCGTTGCCGGTGCGGGTGACCACCACCACCTTGTCGACGTTCGCCGCGTCTTCGTTCTTCAGCGCCGCATCCACGTTCTTCTTGAGCGGAATCGCGCGGCCGCCGCGCAGCCCCTCATCGGCCGTGATCACGAACCGGCTCTTGCCATTGACAATGCGGGCCGCGAGGGCCTCTGGCGAAAAGCCACCGAACACCACCGAATGAATGGCACCGATGCGCGCGCAGGCCAACATGGCAACGGCGGTCTCCACGATCATCGGCATGTAGATCGTGACCACATCGCCTTTACGAACACCAAGATCTTTGAGCGCGTTGGCGAACTTGCAGGTTTCCTCGTACAGCTCCCGGTAGGTGACCTTACGGGACACGGACGGGTCATCGCCCTCGAAGATGATGGCCGTCTGGTCGCCACGGGTTTCCAGATGGCGGTCCAGGCAGTTGGCGGACGCATTCAGCACCCCATCCTCAAACCACTTGATGGAGAGGTTGTCATAGTCGTAGGTGGTGTTCTTGACCTTGGTGAACGGCTTGATCCAGCTCAGCCGTTTGCCGTGCTCGGCCCAGAAGGCATCCGGATGATCGACGGACTGCCGGTACATTTCCTCGTACTGTTTCCGGTTGACCAGAGCGCGCTTGGCCACCTCGGGTGCCACCGGATATACCTGTTTACCAGTCATTGTGCTCCCCCTACGGTTTAAGAGTCTGTTGTCGTTATCGGTTATTGAAACAGAGCGTTCGGGCGTCGCAGGCCCTGAGGACGGTTACTCGTAGTTCAACACGCGAACCACCAGGCAATGAATTAGACGAATGTCCTACAGCGACCGCTATTGGCGGCAAACGGACGGCAACGCAGAGGGATCGGGCGATAACGTGGGCGATTTGTAGACCATCTCGCCGGGCAGAAACCGGCCCGGCTACCGGAAAGGGTTCCGGCGGCCGGGCGGCGGGCGGTCAGGCCGCCTTACGCTGGGACTTTCGGGCGCGCAGGCTGTGCAGCTTGCGCTCCTTGAGGGCATATCGGTTCAGGCCGGCCAGGTGAATCTTGCGCAGGTAGATGGACCAATCGATACGACGGGCGTCCACCGGGAACAGCATCTGGTCCAGCTCTCCCATGCGGTCGGAGAGCGCCATCAGTCGATCGTTCTGGAACACATAGTCCGGCGCGGTGTAGAAGCCAAATATGGTTGCCAGGGAACGGGTCGTGTCCAGGTTGCGCAGCAGCTTGAGCTCCCGACTGTGTCCCACCAGCTTCAGCAGCCGATCGGCAATACCCAGCGGAATGCGTGCACCGCCCACCAAGGCATCAAACAGTTTTCGATTGATGGCCAGGAACGGCTTGCTCGGGCGCCGGTAGAACAACTGCTCGTAGCTGGCGTGATTGGCCTTGGCCTCGGCCATCAGCAAATCGATAAAGCGGCCCAGTGACACCGGATTGGAACCGCCACTGCAACACTGATAGACGCGATGGTCCGACGCCTCGGCCAGCGCCTCCGCCAGGGACAGAATGATTGAGTTGGCCACCAGGTCCACCGGAATCACATCAATAATGCCGGAGCGCTTGCCTGGGAAAACGGTGACCTTCTCACGGGCGTAGGCCAGAATAATGGCATCAGCGACCTTCACGCCTTCAATCCAGCCCGGCGCTGGCTCTTCCAAGGCGCTTTCGATGATGGAAGGGCGCAGAATGGTCAGCGCCCGGTCTTTGAGCAGCGCCATCAGCCGTTGCTCGCCCAGCCATTTGGTGAACGTGTAAGTGTCGCTCCAGCCATAGCGGTTGGCCTCGCGGATGCCCAGCTCCACCAGCTTTTTCTCCAGCACCTTACCGGAGTAGCGGGCCCGTACATCGGCGATCTTGTCTTCCAGCAGCCGGATCAGGGCATCGGTTTCATAATGGCCATCCGGGTGCCGGGGTACCGGTTCGCCGGCCGGGGCGATGATGGTTTCCTGCACATCACCGGAGTTCATGCCATTCACGTAGCAGGTGGAGACCTGAATCACCGCCAGCCGGGGATTGCAGGCCGCGAGGCCCGCCACGTTATCCAGGCTCAGCGTGTTGATGGCCAGGGCCTTGTCCAGTTCTTCCCGGAAGTTGACGCTCGCGGCCGAATTGATCACCGCATCCAGGGATTGCGCCAGGTCGGCAAATTCGCCCGCATCCAGGCCAAAGGAAGGCTCGGTGACCTCACCGGTCACGCAATGCACTTTTTGTTCGACGAACGCCTCGAAGCCGTCGTTGTCTTCCTCCCGAAGCCGCTCGAAGACGGACGAGGTGACAATTTCCTCGAGGAACCGGGCGCGCGCGTCCGGGTGCCGCTTGTTGCCCCGGATCAGCAGGTGAATGCCGCCGATGTCCGGCACCGTGCGGATGAGTTTTTCCAGCACGACCTTACCGAGAAAACCGGTGGTGCCGGTAATCAACACGTGTTTTCCGCGCAGGGTGCCGAGCACCGATGATCGGGGATTCGTGGCGGACTCTTGGGTGTGTGTCATGACAGAACTCCTTCTCTATTCTGAACCGTTATCCGGAACCCACCGGGGAAGTTGCATAATGCGGGCCAGCTGGATGCTAAAGCGCCCATCGTTACACAGCTTCGGTGACAGCGCGGTGACATACCGCAAAATTACGATACAAACCCTGACAGCCGGGAAACGGCGCTGAACCCCCGGCCGGGGCGGGCGCACACCCTCGCGATCGAGACGCTCCGCCCCGGCACTCAGCCGTTGTCCGGCCCTCGGGTGACCAGGGAGCGGAGCAGTTGATCCAGCGAGATGTCCGCCGGCTGCTCCCGCAGAACCCGCACCAGGCGGTCCTGTTCACCAAAGCGGAAGCGATCGTAGACCGGCTCCTCCCGGGCGTGAGCGGCGGCAGACCCTGGAGCGACGGACGCCGGCGGCACCGCCTCTGAGGGACGGGCGGGTGCCGGCGGAACCACCCGCTGGTCGGCCAGGTCCGTCAAGTGCCGGGCGAAGTGGAGACGGCTCGCTTCCGGCAGTTGTTCCCAGGGTAAGGACGCCAGGCCGGTCTGCAGGATTTCCAGCGCGTCGGCGTCAAACGTGCCTCCGAGCAGTGCAAAAAACCGGTTGAACGCCTCGTAACGAAGCATGGCGTCGTCCGGGGACTGGGCCAGAGCCTCCGCCAACTGATCCACCGCCGCCAGGCCTCGATCCCTGGGCGCCGCCGGCGGCTCTGACGTTGCCGGCCGCACCGCCAGCGCGGACTCCGGCCGGTCACCCTGCCGACGGCTTACCGAGTGCCAGTACGCCGCCAGCCCCGCCTTCCGGGGCGGCAGCTGGGACAGCCGGACGTCAAGCATATCCACCAGCGTGTGGAACTGACGACAGGACGGATCGGACGCCGGCAACAGGGCAACCGGGCGCTGGTTCAGCACCGATTGCCGCAGGGTCTCATCCCGCCAGATCGCGCCCAGATAATGCAGCCCCTCGCCCTGATGCTTTCGGGCCGCCGCATCCAGCCGCTGGTATACGGACCGTGCCTGACTGGCGCCCTGGGCCATGTTCACCAGAATGCTGGGCTGACGGCGATAGCCACGGCGGCGCAGCACTTTGATCAGGGAGAACGCATCGGTCAGGGAAGCCGGATCCGGGGTAACCACCACGCAGGCCAGCTCCGCCGAGGCGATGGTATGCAGTGCCGCTGACTGCAGCCCCGCCGGGGTATCGATGATGACGTAGTCGTAGCGGGCTTCGAGGCGCCCCAAGGCGCGCAAGAGGCCCAGACTCTCCGCCGGAGACATCTCCAGGCATTCCTGAACCCCGGACGCCCCGGGCACAATGTGTACGCCGAACGGCGCCTCCAGCAGGATGTCGTCGATCCGGCAGTCGCCCCGGATCACATCCGCCAGGGTGCGCTGCGGATACAGGCCCATCAGGATACTGACGTTGGCCAGATCCATATCCGCATCCAGCAGCAGTACGCGCTGGCCCTGGCTGCCGAGGCTCAGGGCCAGGTTGAGGGCCACCGATGTCTTGCCGACCCCGCCCTTGCCACCGGTGATGGCGAGCGTGCGCGTGTGGTGTACTGCCTGCGTCATGAATCCTTAACCCGCATTATTTATACACGTATCACAGTATGGATAAGGCTTTGCTTAAAAAATCACCAGTAACTATTTAATAAAGAGCTGTTATTGTCTACTCTGTTGCAACTATAACAAAGGACGACATGTCGCTCTGCGGCGGACCGGTTCGGCGTGCCATGACCATTGCTACGGATCTTCAGTTACCGAGCTTACCGGAAATCACCCTCCGGGCGCTTGAGGCTTGCCATCAGGAGGCCAGCTATCGCCAGATCAGCGACATTGTCAGCGCCGACACGGCCCTGGTGGCCCGCATTCTGGCCCTGGCCAACTCGGCGCTGTACGGCCCGCTGACCCAGGTGCGATCCGTTGACCAGGCCCTCCTGCGCCTGGGCACCCGGCGCTTCCACACCCTGCTGATGACTGTCGCCCTCGGCCAGCTGCTGTTCGAGCTCGGCGCCGAAGAGTGGCAACAGCTGCGGGACTTCTGGCGCCATTCCCTGACCACCGCACTGACCGCCCGGGCCCTGGCCACCCTGACCGCCTACCCCGAGCCGGACGAAGCCTTTCTGCTGGGCATGCTCCACAACATCGGCGAGCTGATGGCGCTTCGGGCCCGGGACGAGGCCGCGCGGGATTACTGCCTGGAACACCCCGCAGACCTGGCCGCCGACCTGGCCCAGAGCTGGGGCCTGGGCCCTCTGGCCGCAGATGCCCTGCGCTACCAGCAGGCCCTGCCCACCGAGCTTCGCGACGCCAGCCACCTGGTCAAAATACTGGGCTTGGCCACCCGGCTCGCACAATCGGACGCCAGTGGCGTCTCCGCTGCATCACAGATCTTTGGCCTGAACGAAGCCCTGACCCGGGAAATCAGCCGTCGGATCGACCACGAGGTTACCGGGGTGGCATCGTCACTGGGCATCACGCTGGACGAACGGTACAACGGCGACAGCGCGACCCTCAAGTTAAAACAGACCATCCTGCGCCAAGCCATGGCGGGCCAGGCTCTGGCCCTGGCAACGCCCGGCGCCGGTCCCGATGCCCTGCTGGCCGAGACCGTCAGCAGCCTGGCTCTGATCACGGGCTGCCCGGCCCTGTGTTTCGGTTACCGCGACGACGCCCTGGTGCTGCTCTCGGGCAGCGCCGGCGAACTGCCGGCCCTGTCGGTCACCGCGGTGCCCGGCGGCAGCGTCTTGACCGACGCCCTGCACCAGCGCGAACCGGTGCTGCTGCGTGGGCGCACCGCCACGGTGCTGGACCGCCAGTTACTGAGCCTGCTGAGGGCGCCGTCCCTGCTGGCGGTGCCGGTTCTGGCGGGCCAGCACTGCCCGGGGCTGTTCGCCCTGGGCACGGATCCGGCCCACCCGGAAGCCACCCTGGCGCTGTCCCGGCTGTTCTGCCAGCAGCTCGGCACGGCGATTGCTTCGGCCCGGGAGGAGCGCAACCGGGAGTCCGCCAGTACCGGGGACCCGACACTCGAGCAGGAGCTCGCCCTGGAAAGTCTGCGCCGGCAGATTCACGAGGTCAGCAACCCCCTGACCATCATCCGCCAGTACCTGCACCAGCTACACAAGCGGCTGGATGACGCCGAGGCCCGCAAAGACCTGGACGTGCTCAGGGAGGAACTGGATCGGGCCGGCCATCTGCTGATGCGGATGAGCCAGCCGGAGGACGCCAGCAGCGATCCCGGGCCGGTGTCCATCAACCGGGAGCTGGAGCGTCTGCGGACGGTGCTTGAGGATACGATGTTCAGGGATGGAGAACGTCAGCTGGTGCTGACGCTCTGCCAGACGCCCACCGACATTCGGGCCAGCGGTGCCCAGTTGCGACAAATCGTGCTGAATCTGGTACGCAATGCGGCCGAAGCCTTGCCGTCGGACGGCGGGGCGGTGACAATCGAGACGTCGTCTCCGGTGTGGCAGCATGGCCGGGCCTGGGTGGAGCTCGAAATCTCCGATACCGGTCCAGGGCTGCCGGACGCGGTGGCGGCACATCTGTTTTCACCGGTTAAAAGCACAAAAGGAGAGGGGCACAGCGGTCTGGGCCTCAGCATTGTGAAGCGGTTGATGGATGACATGGAGGGCATCATCGCCTGTCGCACGGGCAACAGCGGAACCCGGTTCCGTTTGTTAATACCGGCGGCAGAACAGAACAATAACGACGACTGACCCGATCACACACGGACTCGTACCATGACGCCCGACGACGCCATACTGTCCCATCGCGAAACGGCCATCCCGCACCTGCTGGTGGCGGATGACGAACCCCGGCTGCTTGAGACCCTGTGTGCCCTGCTCCGTGCCGAGGGCTATCGGGTGACCGGAGCCTCCGGCGGTCGGCACGCGTGCGAGCTGGTTCAGAGCGCGAGCTTTGATCTGGCGCTGCTGGATCTGCGCATGCCAGAGGTGGATGGCTTCGGCGTCATGGCCGCCCTGGCGGACCATCAGCCCGACTGCGGCATCATTGTCGTGAGCGGCGAGAGCTCTTTTACCGCGGTCAGCCGCGCGCTTCGCCGGGGCGCCCTGGACTACATCCGCAAACCGTTCGATCCCGAGGAGCTTCTGGCGACCGTGCAATCCGTGGTCGGCAAACAGAACCTGCTGCGGGATCACGAGCATATCCAGATGCGCCTGGAAAAATCCGAGGCCCTGCACCGATACATTGTCAACAGCTCGCCGGACATCGTGTTCATGCTCGATGAGGACGGCCACTTCTGTTTTGTGAACAGCAAGGTTGAGGCCCTGCTCGGGTACCAACCCGCCGAGCTGACCGGACAGCACTTCCGGAACATTCTGGATGACCGGGACGTGGCCCGGGGCACCTACGCCCTGAAAGGCCCGAACATCACCGCCGATAACCCCCGAACGCTGGAAGTCCGGCTGAAGACCCGGGGCAGCCGACGCGCCACCCGTCATTTTGAAATCACCGCCTTCCCCATTGATCCGCAGACCTGGCCCCAGGGAAACGGGCTTGCCGGCGACACCAACGGCCGCACGGCCCGCTACTACGGCACCGCTCGGGACGTGACCGAACGCAAGGAAGCGGAGGCGTTTATCAATTTCCAGGCCTACCACGATCTCTTGACCCGGCTGCCGAACCGGGCCCTGTTCAAGGATCGGCTGGAACTGGCCATCACCCAGGCCCGGCGCAGCCAGCAGCAGCTGGCGGTGATGTTCCTGGACCTGGACCGCTTCAAAGTCATCAACGATACCCTCGGCCACGCCATGGGCGATCGCCTGCTCCAGGCGGTCACCCAACGCCTGGAAAAATGCCTTCGCAAGGGCGACACCCTGTCCCGCTTTGGCGGCGACGAATTCACCCTGCTGCTGCCCTCCATTGGCGGCCACGATGACGCCCGGCAGATCTCCCGAAAGCTGATCAACGCCCTGCGCGCGCCCTTCCAGTTGGGTGAGCACGAGGTCTTCGTGGGTGTGAGCATCGGCATCGCGCTGTTCCCGGAAGCCGGCGAATCCCTGGACCAGCTGATCCAGAACGCCGACATCGCCATGTACCACGTCAAGGCCCGGGGCAAGGACGGCTACCGCTTCTTCTCCCCCAGCATGAGCATCGACAGCGCCCAGCGCCTGAACCTTGAGCGGGATCTGCGCCTGGCCCTGGAGCGGGACGAGTTGAAGGTGTACTACCAACCCCAGGTGTGCTCAACCACCGACCGGATTGTGGGGCTGGAGGCGCTGGTGCGCTGGCAGCACCCCGAGCGTGGCCTGCTTTACCCCCGGGATTTCCTGCCACTGGCGGAGGAAACCCGGCTGATCGGTCTGGTCAGCGAACGGGTGCTGGACCAGGCCTGCCAGGACGTCGGCGAGTGGATTCGCGCCGGCCACCCGGACCTGCGGCTGGCGGTGAACCTCTCTCCCGCCCAGGTCGAGCACCCGCGGTTCGTGGAGACCCTCATGCAGCGGGTAGACGCGCATCGGTTCCCGGCCCGGAACCTGGAAATCGAGATCACCGAGAACGTGATCATGTCCGATCTGGAGCAGATCAGTCAGAAGCTGCGGGAACTGGCCACCCTCGGGGTACGTATCGCCATTGACGATTTCGGCACGGGTTACTCGTCGCTGAATTATCTGCACCGCCTGCCCATCCACACGCTGAAAGTCGACCAGTCTTTCGTCAAGGCCATTCGCAGCAATGACGACGGCGCCTGCATCGTCAATGCCATTGTTGCGATGGCCCATGGCCTGAAGCTGGACATCGTGGCAGAAGGCGTGGAAACCGACGAGCAGCTGGACTACCTGCGGGGGCTGGGTTGCCACCAGGTCCAGGGGTTCTTTTACGGCCCCGCGCGGCCGGCCGAAGAGATTGCCCGGGAGCTCTGCGGCCGACGGGAAAAAGCCGCCTCCTTCTAACCACTCCCCGCTCGTGTGTCTTCAGCCGGGCGCGCCTCATCCCTCTCGCTCCCACCAATTGATTATCAATTGTCCGACACTCCAATAACGATTCTTGACCGGGTTTGCAAAGTGTAGCGTTGTGTTACCTTGTGTATCCGGAAATGCGCAGTGCTGCACATAATTCCCGACACCGCTCTCCTAATCTGCCTGACACAACGAACAACAACACAGGCAGACGAGACATGCGTGACAAGTACAAATACATCGGCCCCGTTTACGACCTGCTGAGCAACCTCTACAGCGGCAAGAACATTCACCGCTGCAAGACGGCCATGCTGGATGTCGAAACCGTTCAACCGGGCGATCGCATTCTCTTTGCCGGCGTCGGCCACGGCCGGGACGCCATTCGCGCCGCCGAACTCGGTGCCGACGTGACCGTGGTGGATCTGTCCGAGACCATGCTGCGCAAATTCGGTGAAGCCCAGGCCAAAGAGGCGCCGCACCTGACCATTCGCCGCATCCACAGCGACATCATGAAAGTGGACGAGTTCGAGCAGTACGACATGGTCATCGCCAACTTCTTCCTGAACGTGTTTGACGAAGACATGATGGTGCGGGTGCTGGAGCACCTGATCCGCCTGGGCAAGGCCGACGCCCGCATTGTGGTGGGCGACTTCTGCTACCCCACCGGCAACCCCCTGTCCCGGGCCTTCAAGAAGCTCTACTGGTACATGGCGGTGTTCGTGTTCTGGCTGATGGCGAACAACGCCTTCCACAAGATCTACAACTACCCCGAGCACATGCAGCGTCTCGGCCTGCAGGTGACGGACAAGAAGCACTTCAAACTGCTGAACATGGACTGTTACTGGTCGATTCTCGGCCGCAAACAGGCCTGATCCGTCCCACCCTGCCAGGAGCGGCGCCATGGCTGACCAGATTCTTGCACTTGACCACGCCCTCGGCCTCGAAAGCGGCCACTTCGGGTTTTCCGAGCGGGTGTCCCTGCTCAAACAGTACGGGGTTCATTCCCAGTCGTTCTCAACCCTCCAGCCCGGGATGCAGTATTTCGACCTGCCGGGCATCGGCTACATCGCGTTCATGCGCAAGTGGGGCGGCACCTTCGTGCTGTCCGATCCGGTTTGCGCGCCGGAGAACTTCCCGGTCATCCTCGAGCGCTTCCATCAGCGCTACCCGAACGCCTGTTACATCCAGGTCTCCCGAACGGTGGTGGACATCCTGCACCTGCGCTTCGGCCTCTACGGCACCCAGTTCGGCAGCGAATCCCGCATTGACCTGCAGAACTGGAGCCTCTCCGGCAAGAAGAAGCAGATCCTGCGGACCGCACTGAACCAGGCGGAAAAGACCGGAGTCACGGTGAAGGAACGGTTCAGCGACGATCACACCCGGGAAATCTCCGAGGCCTGGATTCGCACCCGCAAGTGCAAGAGCAATGAAATCCGCTTCCTGATCCGGCCCATGGAAATGGACTACCGGGAGAACGAACGGCACTTCTACGCCTATGAGGATGGCAAAGCGGTTGGTTTTATCTATTTCGATCCGATCTACCGGAACAACGAGATCATCAGCTACGTGCCCAACATCTCCCGGGCCAACGCCGATTTCCGCCAAGGCATTTTCTACACGCTGATGGCCCACGCCATGGACGTCTTCAAGGCCGAGGGCGTGCCCTACCTGGACCTGGGGCTGATCCCCCTGTCGCTGGACGCCAAACTCGAATCCCAGGAAAGCCGGCTGCTCAAACGGCTGATGCACCTGATCTACGAGAAGGGCAATTTCCTTTATAACTTCAAAGGACTGGAGTTCACCAAATCCCGCTTCCGGGGCGAGAACTTCAAGACCTACTGTTGCCACAAACGAGCAATTCCGGCGCTCGAATTTCTGGCGATGTTCAAACTGACCCGGCTGTTGTAACCGGCGCCGGCAGCCCGCCCCACTCGGCGCGGCACTCCGTCACCGCCAGCCCGAGCCCGGCCATGAACGACAGCAGGCCATCGGGCAGCGGGCCGGACAACAACAGCCGGGAGACCGGCTCGTCCGGGTCCGCGTCGCCGGCAGAGGGGCGACCCGGGCCGAGTAACTGGACGACCCGTCGGGCAATGGCGTCACCGGATTCCACCCAGTGCCGCACCGACGGCAACGCCGCCGCCAGCTCCGCTTTCAGCAGCGGGTAGTGGGTGCACCCCAGCACCACCGTGTCCACGCCGGCCCGCGCCAGCGGCGCCAGCGCGCGACCCAAGTCGTCGGCGGGCACGGCCTGCCCTCGGGCTTTATCCTCCGCCCAGCGAACCAGGCGCGCCTCACCTACCAGGGTCAGCTCACAGTCCCCGGCAAACTGGCGGATCAAATCCTGCAGGTAGGGCCGGCGGATGGTCGCCGGTGTCGCCAGCACGCCCAGCCTGCGATTTTCACTCACGGCCGCGGCCGGTTTGATGGCCGGCACCACACCCACCACCGGCACACCCACCTCGGACCGCAGCCGGGGCAGTACCAGCGTGCTGGCGGTGTTGCAGGCCACCACCACCGCGTCGCAGGGCGTCTCCGCCAGAGCCCGGGCGATCAGCCCGCAGCAACTGTCAAGAACCACGGATTCCGGCTGATTGCCGTAGGGAAACCCGGCGTTGTCCGCCAGGTACACAAAGCGAGCGGTGGGCAGTGCCCGATGGATGCAGGCGGCCACGCTCAGCCCGCCGACACCGGAATCGAACACCAGGAGCCGGGGCGGCCGCCCCACCACCGTGGCCACCGCCTCACTCATCGTCGGGCGCACCGCTGAGAATCCGCCGCTCCATGGCCTGAATCAGGGAGCCGGCAATGGTGGTGCCGGGGGGGACCGGCGGCGTGTCTCCGGGGCGGAACCAGCCAGCGTCAGACAGCTCATCCTCCTGAAGGCGCAGGGTGCCGCCCTGGTAATCGGCAAAAAAGCCCATCATCAGTTGGTGGGGAAACGGCCAGGGCTGGGACCCCTGATAGCGAATGTTGCCCACCGTCAGCCCGGTCTCCTCGAGCACTTCCCGTGCCACCGCCGACTCCAGGTTCTCTCCCGCCTCCACGAAGCCGGCAATCAGGCTGTAGAACGGCCGGCGGGCCCGGGCGTTCTTGGCCAGCAGGTAGCGATCGCCGTCGCGGATCACCACGATCACGCAGGGCGCAATACGCGGGTACCAGGGAATCTGGCAGGTCTCGCACCATTTCGCCCGTTCCCGGGCGTGCAGACCGGTGGGCGCGCCGCAGCGGCCGCAGAACCGGTGGTCCCGCCACCACTGGAGCACCTGCAGGCCGGTACCCAGCAATTCCGCCGGGGCATCCTCCCGCGCCAGCAGTGCCTCCCGGAGGTTCACCGCCTCGGCCTCCGCCGGCGCCTCACTGGCCGAGGCGACGTAAACCGATTGCCCGCCCACCTGTCCGAGTGAGACCGGCTCTGACATCAGCACGCCTTGCGCCGATGACAGCGGGTGCAGCCAGCCTTCAGCCGGCTTGAGGA
The DNA here is from genome assembly GCF_037080155.1 of Marinobacter sp. C2H3. Classification (NCBI taxonomy): domain Bacteria; kingdom Pseudomonadati; phylum Pseudomonadota; class Gammaproteobacteria; order Pseudomonadales; family Marinobacteraceae; genus Marinobacter; species Marinobacter sp. C2H3. The sequence goes on from NZ_JBBBNZ010000002.1 coordinate 760,076, forward strand.
TATCGGTGCCAGACACCAGCAACAGGCGGTCAGACGCCTCCGGTGGCCGGGTGGTCCAGCCAGGCGTCCAGTGGGTCTCGATCATCACAGGCATCCTCGGCAAATCGATGGAACGGGAGTGATTCAATGCCAGAGAATGTACCACATTGCCGCCGGTGCCAAGAATGCCGCCCGCGCTTTCCGGCCCCGGCCCAACCAAGTAAACTGGGCGCCTGTTTTTTGTGTCACCGGAGCGACCGAACATGCGACTTTACCGGGGCTTTCGCAGCCTGATACTGGCATTATTCCGAAAGATCCTGTTTCTCTGGGTCCGGACCGACGTCAGCGGCAACACCGCCGAAGCCCTGGGGCTGAACCCGGACAAACCCGTCTGCTACGTACTCCAGTACAGCTCTCTCTCCAGCCGGCTGGTGCTGGAGCAGGAAGTGATCCGGGCCGGCCTGCCTGGTGCGGACCAGTCCCTGCCGGTGAAAAACGGCCCCGCTCACTCGTTCTTTTTCCTGTACCGCCGCATCGGTGGCCTATTCCGGGGCGGCCGGCAGACGCCGGTGCCCACCAACGAATTCAAGGCGCTGGTACGCTTCGGCCTCGAACACCCGGAGCAGGACGTGCAGATTGTACCGGTATCGTTGTTCTGGGGCCGGTCTCCGGACAAGGAAAAATCCCTGGTCAAGCTGCTGCTCTCGGACACCTGGTCCGTGGCCGGCCGACTGCAAAAGTTCCTGATCATCCTGCTTCACGGGCGCAACACCTACGTTCAGTTCAACCAGCCGCTGTCGCTGCGCCAGGTGATCGACGAGTACCGCCACAGCGAAGACCGGGCCAACCGCAAGCTGGCACGCCTGCTGCGCACCCACTTCCGCCGGGTACGCCAAGCCGTGCTCGGGCCGGACCTGTCTCACCGGCGCACCCTGGTGGAGGGCCTGGTACGCACCCAGGCAGTCAAAGAAGCGATCCGTGAAACCGCCGCGGCCGAGGACCTGGCCCCCGAGAAGGTTCGGGCGCGGGCCTACAAGTACGCCGATGAAATCGCCGCCAGCATGTCCATTGTCACCATCCGGTTCCTGGAGGTTGTGCTGTCCTGGCTGTGGAACCGCATCTACAAGGGCATCGCCGTCAACAACATCCGGGTGGTCAAGGAAGTGGCCCAGGACAGCGCCGTGGTCTACGTGCCCTGCCACCGCTCCCACATTGATTACCTGCTGCTGTCCTACGTGCTGTACAAGAACGGCCTGATGCCGCCCCACATTGCCGCGGGCATCAACCTGAACATGCCCATTGTCGGCCCGATCCTGCGCCGGGGCGGCGCCTTCTTCATGCGCCGGTCGTTCCGGGACAACCCGCTGTACGCCACCGTGTTCAACGAATACATGCACGTGATGTTTTCCCGGGGCTACTCGGTGGAATACTTCGTGGAGGGCGGCCGCAGCCGCACCGGCCGGATGCTCAGGCCCAGACCCGGCATGCTCTCAATGACCGTGCGCAGCTTCCTGCGGGACCACCGCAAGCCCATCGTGTTCGTGCCGGTGTACATCGGCTATGAAAAGGTAATGGAAGGCCGCTCCTACCTGGGCGAGCTGCGAGGCAAGAAAAAGCAGAAAGAGAGCGTGTTCGGGCTGGCCAAAACCGCCCGCAAACTGACCAACTCGTTCGGCCGGGTGTCCCTCAACTTTGGTGAGGCAATCCCCCTGGCGGACGTGCTGGACGGGGTCCGCGACAGCTGGCGGGACGAAGCCTACGACGCCGAATACCGGCCGGAGTGGCTGGGCGAGGCGGTGGACGCCCTCGCCATGAAAGTGGCCACCCACATCAACGGGGCGGTGGCGGTCAATCCCATCGGCATGACCGCCACCGTGCTGCTGGGTACCGAACGCCTTGCCATGGACGAGCGCCAGCTGATTCGCCTGATGGACGATTTTGCCGCGCTGCTGCAGGCCTACCCGTACGCCGGCACGGTGACCTTGCCCGAAGGCTCTGGCAAAGACTGGGTGACCTACTGTGAAACCATGGGCCTGGTGACCCGGCAGCCCCAGACCCTCGGGGACATCATCGGCCTGGAAGGCAGCAACGCCATCCTGATGACCTATTACCGCAACAACATCCAGCACCTGTTTGCCCTGCCCTCGCTGATTGCCAGCCTGTTCGAGAACAAGGACAGCCTGCGCCGGGACAAGATCGTGTTTCTCGCCAGCGTCGCTTACCCCTACCTGCAGTCGGAGCTGTTCCTGCGCTTCCCGGAAGCGTCGGTGGAAGGCGTCATCGAGCAGTGGATTGACGTGATGATCCAGCAGGGGCTGCTGATTGCCCTGGACGACGGGCGCATCGGCCGGCCGGAGGAAGGCACCGATGCCATGCTCCGGCTGCGGGTGCTGTCCCGGTTCATCATCCAGACGCTTGAGCGTTACCACATCGCCCTGGCGATTCTGCGGAAATACGGCTCGGGCAAGCTGTCCGCCAAGGAGCTCGAAGAGCAAAGCACCCTGCTGGCGGAGCGGATGTCCATCCTGTTCGGGCTGAACGCGCCGGAGTTCTTCGACAAGAGCCTGTTCCGTAACTTCATCGACACCTTGCGCCGGCAGGACGTTATCCAGATCGACGGCGAGGGCCTGATTCATTACGGCGAGGGCCTGGATGAGGTGGCCGAGGACGCCCGGCTGGTGCTTAGCGTGGAGAAGCGCCAGGTCATCCAGCAGGTCACCATGATGGGCGCCTGAGGGCGCCGGTGACGGCTCAAGTGACGGGGTAAACGGCCGATTCAGGCCGGCGGAAGGGCCCTGAGAGGGTAAAGATCGTAGCGGCTACTCTTGCCTTCCAGGCGCGTGGCCGGCTCCGGGCCCTCGATGGCCGGCGCCTTGCGGGGCCGCTTGACCACCACCCGATACCGGGCCGCCGCCAGCGCCGCTTCCAGCAGGGCGACGGCGTCGTCGTCGTCGCCGACCACCTGCCGGAACACGGCCATTTCCTTTTTCACCCTCGCGCTTTTGTCCCGATGAGGAAACATCGGGTCCAGATAGACCACATCCACCGAGCCGGGGGCTTGCGACCTCAGCCAGTCGATGCTGCTGCCCCGGGGAACCAGGGTCATGCGGGCAATCGTGTCTGCGCACTCGGCGTTCAACGCCGCACGTGCCAACCCATCCGCCAGCACCGCGTGCACCAGCGGGTTCCGCTCCAGCAAAGTTACCTGACAGCCCAACCCCGCCAGCACAAAGGCATCCTGGCCGAGCCCGGCGGTGGCGTCCACCACCGTCAACGGCGCTTTGGTCTTGTGCAGGCCGACCGCCCGCGCCACCAGCTGGCCGGCGCCGCCGCCGTGTTCCCGGCGATAGCCCATACGACCGGACACAAACTCGGCGCGAACGGGCCCCGGCAGCGCGCCCTTTCCAGGAGGCTTGCCCTTTGCCCTGCCCGATGCCCGGTCGGCGTACCGGCCCTCGCCCGTAACCTGCAAGCCAAGGCCGACCTCGTCAAACAGCAGCAACAACGGCACCTGAGTAACAGCAGATGGCTGCACGGTTCCGAGATCCGCCAGGCCAAGCGTCTGGGCCAGCTCCCGTGCCGCGCGGGCATCGCCGAGCGCGGTACGGGCAACCGCCACCGCCGTGGCGTCCGGAGCGGTCCGTGGGAGCGAAGGGCGCGCGTCCGACATCAAACGCGGATATCAATACCGGTGAGCGTGCCGGTGCGGGCGTCGTCGCCGTCCGCATCCGCGGCGGCCACGTTGGCAAAGGTCGAGAGTGCACGGGCGGTGGGCAGGGGCAGATCGCCGTCGCGAAACGATTCCAGCCGGGCATCTTCGGCGGCCCGACGGGCCTCAACGCGCCGTTGCAGCGTGGCTTCGTCGCTGGCCCGCTGGCCGGTGCGGGACCCGACGTTGCGAAGGTCGTCCCGGGGCAGGCTGTTGGGATTGGAGGTATCCGGTGCGCTGGTCCGGCCGGCGTCAACCCGGCCGCGAGCCTGGGGCGAGCCGTTTGGGGTAGGAAGAAGATTGCCCGGGGGCAGGCCAGCCATCATGATCGGAGTCTCTGCTGCTGTTCTCTTGTCGTACGCTTATTGTTCTCGGGTGCAGGTACGCTCGCCACCCAACCACGGGACGAAGCCGGTGGCGTTTACCTGAGCGGTCAGTCTAGCCCCGCCCAGGCAGTTTTTTCCAGGCCACTTCGTCCCGCAGGTACATTGGCTGGGCCTGCTCCGCTGGCACACCTCCGCCCTGTCGCACCATCGCCTCGGCCAGCTCGGCCACCCAAGCCGCCCGCAGCAGCAAATCCGGCTCGGTCACGGACATCGCCTCCCGGACGGCCGCCGGCATCTGCGCCTGCAACGCCCAACCCGGCCCTGCGGCCACCCAGCGGACCGTGCCGTCCAGCTCGTTATCCGAATGGCCCAGGCTGACCGCCTCCGGCGGGCACACCCGTTCGTCACCCAGCAACACCGGCAGGCCCTGGTCGATCCGGTAGCAGCCCCAGTATACCTCGCCCATACGGGCGTCGAACGCTACCGCGACACGGTCTCCATCCCCCAGGGACAGGGACCGGGCCGCACCCAGGGCCACCGCCGCCAGGGACGACACCGGCACCACCGGCAGGTTCAGTCCCCAGGCCAGCCCCTGTACCACACCGGTGGCAATGCGAACGCCGGTGAACGACCCGGGGCCACAGGCAAACGCCAGCGCGTCCAGATCGGACGGCGCCATCCCCTGCTCATCCAGCAGGCTGCGCACCATCGGCATCAGCAGCCGTGTATGGCCGCGGGGCGCCCGCTCGAAACGCTCGGTGACCGCGCCATCCAGCCGCAGGGCGGCGGAACAGCCTTCGGAGGAGGTATCCAGTGCCAGGAGTTTCAAGAGTGACCGCTTACTTCAGTTTGCTGAGAATCTGGTCGCGGATGCTGTCCAGGGACCCGACACCCTCAACCCGCACATACGCCGGCGCCGCATCCGGATCTGCGCTGGCCCAATCGCGGTAGAAGCCAACCAGCGGCTCGGTCTGCTCGTGGTAGATGCTCAGGCGCTTGCGCACGGTGGCTTCCTTGTCGTCTTCGCGCTGAACCAGCGGTTCGCCGGTTTCGTCGTCCTTGCCTTCCACTTTGGGGGGATCGTACTTGACGTGATAGATGCGGCCACTGCCTTCGTGGACACGACGGCCAGACAGCCGGCTGACGATTTCCTCGTCATCCACCGCAATCTCGACCACATAGTCGATAGCAATACCTTGGTCTTTCAGAGCCTCGGCCTGGGGAATGGTGCGGGGAAAACCGTCCAGCAGAAAGCCGTTGCTGCAATCGGGTTGCTGTATGCGCTCTTCAATCAGGGCGATGATGATCTCGTCGGACACCAGGCCGCCAGAGGCCATCACTTCTTTCACCTGGTTACCCAGCTCAGAGCCGGACTTTACGGCAGCACGGAGCATGTCACCGGTGGAGATCTGGGGGATACCAAAGCGCTCGGTGATGAATTGCGCCTGGGTCCCCTTACCCGCGCCTGGCGCGCCTAACATGATGATTCGCATACGTTGTGCTCCCGTTGTCGTCATTATCGTTTGAAAAACTGCGGCAAAAACCGATGCTTTTGCGGCAACCTCTCACAACGGCGGCGGGCACCACGAGGGGCCAACGCCGAGGGCGCATTATACGAACTCGGGTGCTCCAGAGAAAGTCGACCTCCGTCTGATCGGCTCGGGGAGATCGCGCTGGCGCTACGATGCCAGGGAGAGGGCGAGGCTGTCCAGATCGGGCGCGACCCGGTCAGTTTCCTCGTTGAGGGATACCAGAACGTCCGGGGAGAGCTGCAGAGCCCGGACCAGGCCGGGGACATCGTCGGCGTTCAGCTCGTCGCCGATGCCACGCTCCTTGAGCAGCGCATTGGCCAGTTGGACCATCAGCACGAACCGCTCCCCGTCTCCCTGGTAGCCGGCATGCTGGTGCAGGCCGGCCGCCTTGATAACCGGGTCCGGCAGTTGCCAGAGGCGATGCAGGATGCCGCCGATGGCACCGTGCCCGACCGACAGAATGCCGTCCGGATCTTCCCGGCCGAACACCTGCTGTTCCAGCGAGTGCAGGCTGGCGTCCGGGTTACTGTCCCGGAGCTGGTTGAGCTCCTCGAACTCGGCGGGGAACAGGTGGCCCACCAGCAGCAGGCCGAAGTTGTGCAGCAGGCCGCACAGATAGGCCAGGCCCTTGTCGATACTCAATGGCTTCGCGAGGGCCTGGCACATAAAGGCGCAGTAAAGCGAGTGTCGCCAGAACGCATCGAGGCCCAGCGGGCCATTTCGTGGCACATCGAACGCCCGCACAGAGGCGATACCCAAGGCAATGTGGGCCACGCGGTCGAAGCCCAGCACCCGGGTGACGGCGTCCTGCACGGTGTTGATCTGCCCCGGATAGTGGAACAGCGCGGAGCGGGCATAGCGCATGATCTGCGCGGTCAGGCTCGGGTCCAGCTCGATCAGCTCGGACAATTCCCGGGCAGTCGCCTCGCTGTTGGCGGTCAGGCGCAGGATGCGCAGAGCCAGGGCCGGCATCGGCGGCAGGCGGTACAGCTTCTGTAGCCGGTCGGCCACTTCCTCGAGACTGAGCGCCTTGCGCCCGGCCCGGCCTGGGCCGCGAATCACCAGGTGCCCCTTGCGAGCCCCCGCCATGGCCAGCCGGAAGTCCCGGCCAGACATCACGACCACGCCACCAGACCGGCCACCGGAGAATACCACCGGGTCCAGGTCGGCCACGTCGGCATCCAGCAGCACCGGCATATCGAAGGCCGCACCCAGGGGCGGGGTGAAATCCGGATCGCATTCCGGCATCAGGCGGGCTGACTGCTGGCCGCTCAGGGGCTGCAGGCGGCGACCGGTAAGCTGGGCCAGGGCATCCGGGTCCAGCGCAGCGTCAAACCGGTGGACCACCATGACCACACCCTGGATATCCACCATCAGGTTGGCTTCCAGACACTGAGTCTGGGGATAACCGGATGCCATCATCGCGGCTTCCAGCGACGGGGCCGACTCGATGGAACGCACCTCCCAAGCCAACCCCTTGCGCTGGAGAAACGCCTCCAGCGTCGGGGCTATCGGTAACGCCGCTGCCACAATAACGCTCCTGTCTGTTGCCAAGACCGTGCTGCCGATGCCGGGCTTAGCCGGTGTTGCGCATGCCGGCGGAGATGCCCGCCATGGTGACTTTAAGCGCCCGCTCAACTTCCTCGGGCACCACGCCCTTACCTTCCCCGGCGCGGTCCCGCTTGAGCAGTTCCGCCTGCAGGTAGTGCAACGGGTCGGTGTACGGGTTTCGTACCCGCATGGAGTGGGCAAACACCGGCTCGTGCTCCAGCAGCTCGTTCTGTTCCTTCAGTTCCAGCAGCCGCTCGATGCATTGCCCCAGTCGCGCCCGCAGGCTGCGCCCCAGGTCCCGCAGCGGGCCATCATCCACCAGCGTATCCTCGTAATAGGCGGCAATGCGCAGGTCCGCCTTGGCCAGCACCATTTCCAGCATGTCGACATACGTGCGGAAGAACGGCCAGCCGGCCATCATTTCTCTCAGTAGCGGCAGCTTCTGCGCTTTCGCCGCTTCCTCGAGCGCCACGTCGCTGCCCAGCCAGCTTGGCAGCATCAGGCGCATCTGGGTCCAGGCGAAAATCCACGGAATCGCCCGCAAGCTTTCCACGCCGCCGGAGGCTTTGCGACGTGCCGGACGGCTGCCCAGGGCGAGCTTGCCCAGGGCCTGTTCCGGTGTCACCTGCCGGAAGTACGGGACAAAGTCCGGATTCTCCCGAACCACCGCCCGATAGCCCGCCAGGGAATGGCCGGTCAACCAGTCCATGGCCTCGCGCCAAGCAGGCTCCGGTTTGGGGGGCGGCGCCAGGGTGGCCTCGATCACCGCGGTGGTGTAGAGCGTCAGGCTCTGGACCGCCAGCCTCGGTAGACCGAACTTGAAGCGGATCATCTCGCCCTGCTCGGTGATGCGGAAGCTGCCGTTCACTGAGCCAGGGGGCTGGGACAGAATCGCTCGGTTGGCGGGACCACCACCACGACCGACGGTGCCGCCCCGGCCGTGGAACAGGGTCAGGTGCACGCCGTAATCACCGGCCACACGGGTCAGCGCCTCCTGGGCCTGGTACTGGGCCCAGGCGGCCATCAACTGGCCGGCGTCCTTGGACGAGTCCGAATAGCCGATCATCACTTCCTGACGGCCCTGACAGTAGTCCCGGTACCAGGGCACCTCGAACAGCGCTTTCATGGCGTCCGGCGCGCCGGTCAGGTCGTCCAGGGTCTCAAACAGCGGCACCACCCGCATCGGGAACGCCATGCCGGCCTCTCGCAGCAGCAGGATCACGCTCAGCACGTCGGACGGCTTGCTGGCCATGGAGATCACGTAGGAGCCCAGAGCTTCCGGGGTCTGGCGCGCGACCACTTCGCAGGTGGCCAGCACCTCGGCCACGGCCTCCGAGGGCGCCCAGTTCCTGGGCACCAGCGGCCGCCGGCTCTGCAGCTCTTTCACCAGGAATGCCTGGCGCTCGGCCTCGGACCAGCTCAGGTAGTCGCCCAGTTCCAGGAAACTGACCATTTCCGCCACCGCCTCGGCGTGGCGGGACGCCTCCTGGCGGATGTCCAGGCGGATCAGAGGCAGACCAAACGTATGGGCACGGCGCAGGGTATCGAGCAGGGGCCCGTTGGCGATGCTCTCGAGGCCACAGGCCACCAGGGAGCGGTAGCACAGCTCCAGCGGGCCGGTCAGGTCCTGGTTTTCAAACAGGATGCCCCGTGCGTCACCGCCCTCACCGTTCACGCTGGCTTCGGCCCAGTCTCGGGTCCGGATAAGCCGGTCACGCAGGTCACCGAGGATCTGGCGGTAGGGCTCGCGGCTGTCGCCGACCTGCCCGCGCAGCTCCTCGCTGGCCTGCCACATGGAGAGTTCCGCCCGCAGCGCCTGAATGTCCCGCAGGAAAAGGTCAGCCGCCATCCAGCGGCCCAACAAAAAGACTTTACGAGTCACCTCATGGGTCACGTTCGGGTTGCCGTCCCGGTCCCCCCCCATCCAGGAAGCGATGCGGATGGGTGCGGCGTCCACCGGCAACCCTTTACCCGTCGCCTCTTCCAGAGAATGGTCCAGGCTGCGCAGGAAGTCCGGCAACGCCTGCCAGAGGCTGTTCTCAATCACCGCAAAGCCCCACTTGGCCTCGTCCACCGCCGTGGGCCGCTCATGGCGAATTTCGTCGGTGTGCCAGGCTTCCGCCACCAGGCGCGACAGCCGCTCAACGATCTGCTCCCGTTCGGCGGGCATCAGATCGTCGTGGTCGAGGGCCGCCAGGCATTCGGACATGTCGTCGTACTTCATGATCAGGGTGCGGCGGGCCACTTCCGTGGGGTGCGCGGTCAGCACGAACTCGATGCGCAGGTCCGCGACCCGGCGATGCAGCTCCTCCGGGGAAACGTTGCCGGCTTTCAGGCGGCTGAAGACCTCCCCCAGGGACTCCACCATCAAATCGGACTGGTGGCCGCGCTTGCGGCGGATACCGTGGTACTGCTCGGCCAGGTTGGCCAGATTCAGGAACTGGTTGAAAGCGCGGGTGACCGGCAGCAGCTCGCTGTCGTCGAGCTTGCCCAGCAGGTTGACCAGGCGCTGGCCGGAACCGCTTTCCTGCCGGCGATCGGCCTTGGCGGCAGCGCGGATTTCCTCAATCAGGTCAAAGCATCGTTGGCCGGGGGTGTGGCGGATGTTCTGGCCCAGCAGTTCACCGAGAAGCCGTACGTTTTCACGCAGGTCGGGATGTAGCTCAGTCACATTAACGTCCTTTTGAATTGACGGAGACGAAGGAAACTTACGATACTAAGATTTGATTGAGAAAGTCTATCGTCGCGCCCTGCGACCATGGCCGCAAGGAGTTTCCATGAAAGTGACCGACCTGCCCAAACACTGGGCGCAGAAAAAGCAGCCTGTCGAGCGAACCCACGATTACAACCTGCGGTTGCCGCTGGAAGATGCGGCGCGGGTGTCAGCCCTGGCGGAACTCTACCCGGACCGTTCCGAGGCGGACATTCTGAATGACATGATCGCGGCGGCGCTGGACGATCTGGTTCGCCAGTCGCCGATCAAGGATCGCCTGGAGAAGCGGGACAGACAGGGATCTGATCAGGGCTGAAACGCCCTGGGGGAAGGTAAAACAAACGGGCCGCGCCGGAACAACCGGCGCGGCCCGTTTTGCGTCAGGCGACGGACTCGAGCTGCCGTGCCTTGAGGCGCTGGATGTGCTTCTGGCTAAGGCTGATGAACTTCGGCGTCAGACCCTGGTCTTCGTAAATCTCAAAACCGTCCTCATCGTAGGCCACCACCTTGGTGCCCTGCTCGTAGGGGAAACTGGTTTCGAGTTCGTCCAGGGCAGCGGAAATCAGGTCGCGCATGAGGTCCTGGGGCGACTTCATCGGGTAAAGGGCCGCCAGTTTCTCCAGCCGCTTGTGATGCTGGTCGGACAACGCCATGAAGTACGGATCCCGGGTGACCCGGCCCCGTGCGTGCTTGTCCCAGTAGTTGACCAGATCCTTGATTTTCATAGTGCCTTCACTCCTGCATCTTCTCGCTGGCAATCGGTGCGTCCGATACCCGAAGTGTAGACGAAGCCCCCGCATCGGGGGCCAGAAAATTGGTAACGGATTGTACCTACCGGAACCCCCGCGGTTAGCGGCCTGGCGGGGATTTCTCGACGCCCTTGACCGACTGCCAGATGGCGTCCAGCGCCTCCAGGCTTTCTTCATCCATATCCCGGCCCTCGGCCGCCAGATGGGCCTCTATGGCGCGGAACCGCTGCTCAAACTTGTGGTTGGTGCGTTTGAGCGCCTGCTCCGGGTTCTGGCGCAGGAAGCGGGCCAGGTTGACGCAGGCAAACAACACGTCCCCCAACTCGTCTTCCACGTCGTCCTCGCTGCCCTCACCCGTGCCCACTGCCGCGCAGGCGGCCTTCAGCTCGTCGATTTCCTCATGCAGCTTGTCAAATACCGGCGCGATGTCCGGCCAGTCGAACCCATGCCGGGCGGCGCGGCGCTGCAACTTTTCTGCCCGGGCCATCGCGGGCAGGGTCCGGGCAATGCCGTCAAGACGACTGTCCGGGGCATCGGCAGCCGCGGTCGGCTGCGCCGCCTTCTCGGCCCGCTCCTCGGCTTTGATCCGCTCCCAGCTTTCCTTGATCCAGGCTTCGGACGGCCGGTTGTCCGGATCAATCCGACTCTCGAGCGTGCCCTCGGGAAACACGTGGGGGTGGCGTCGCACCAACTTGTGAACGAGATGGTCCACCACGCCGTCAAAATCAAAATAGCCGTCTTCCCGACCCAGTTGGGTGTAGAAGATGACCTGGAACAGCAGGTCCCCCAATTCGTCCTTGAGGTGCGGAAAATCCTCCCGCTCAATGGCGTCAGCCACCTCATAGGCTTCCTCCAGGGTGTGGGGGACGATGGTCTTGTAGGTCTGCTTCGTATCCCACGGGCACCCAATCTCCGGATCCCGCAGCCGGGCCATCAGGGTCTTCAGGTCGTCGATGGTGTAGCTCATCCGCGCTTTCGCCTCACGTCGATGATGTTCGGCAGGTTCCGGATCTGGGCCAGCAACCGGGCCAATTGGTCCAGGCTAGAGATTTCCACCGTCACGGTCATGGTGGCGGTGTTGTCATCCTTGTTACTGAGGGTGTTCAGGGCCAGTACGTCGCTCTTGGACGCCGACAGCACCTGGGTGATGTCCCGCAGCAGGCCGGACCGGTCATAGGCCTCGATTTCCACCTCCACCGGGTACACCGCCGCCGGCTGGCCACCCCAACTGACCTCAATGATGCGGTTGGGCTCGTACTCCCGCAGGTGCAGGAAGGTCAGGCAGTCCTGGCGGTGCACGGTGACGCCCCGACCGACCGTGATGTACCCGCCGATGGGGTCGCCCGGCAGCGGCTTGCAGCAACCCGCCACCTGGGTCTTGAGCTTGCCGACGCCGCGGATCTGGATATCCGTTTCGGTGTCGTAGGGCTTTTTGCGCTGGGCGGTGAGCTTGAGGTCAAGCTGTTCGCTGCGAGGCTCGAGCATCTGCTGGGCCACGTTAGCCACGTGGGTCGGGCGCAAATCGCCGGCGCCCACCGCCGCGAACATGTCCTCGGCCCCCGGGTAGTTGACCTTACGGGCCAGCTCATCCAGGTCCACGTCGTACAGCGACAGCCTCTTGAACTCGTCCTCCAGGATGGCCCGGCCGTCGATGATGTTGCGGCCCCGGTCCTGCTGCTTGAACCAGTGGGTGACCTTGGCCCGGGCCCGGGAGGTCTGGATGTAGCCCAGGCTCGGGTTCAGCCAGTCCCGGCTCGGCGCCGGGTTGTTGGAGGTGAGAATAAATACCTGGTCGCCGGTCTTCAGCGGATACGTCAGCGGCACTATCCGGTTGTTGACCCGGGCACCCCGGCAGGCGTGGCCAATTTCGGTGTGCACCCGGTAGGCAAAATCCACCGCCGTGGCGCCCTGAGGCAGATCCACAACATGGCCTTCGGGGGTGAACACGTACACCCGGTCCGAGGCCACGTCGGATTTCAGATGATCCGCCAGCCCGGACAGGTCCCCCAGCTCTTCCTGCCACTCAAGCACCTGCCGCAGCCAGTTGATCTTGGCCTCGTAGCCGGTGGACTTGTTGTTGCGGTCGGTGCCCTTGTACAGCCAGTGGGCGCAGACCCCCAGTTCCGCTTCGGCGTGCATCTTGTGGGTGCGGATCTGTACCTCCATGACCTTGCCTTCCGGGCCGATCACGGCGGTGTGCAGGGACTGGTAGCCATTTTCCTTGGGGTTGGCGATGTAATCGTCGAACTCGTTCGGGATGTGCCGCCAGAGCGTGTGGACAATGCCGAGGGCGGCATAGCAATCCCGCACTTCCGGCACCAGGATGCGTACGGCACGCACGTCGTAGACCTGGGAAAAATCGATGCCCTTGCGGCGCATCTTCCGCCAGATGCTGTAGATGTGCTTGGCCCGGCCGGACAGCTCGCCTTCAATGCCCGCGTCCTTCAGCTCCGCCTGCAGGCTGGCGATTACCCGCTGGATGTAGCTTTCCCGGTCCAGGCGCTTTTCATCCAGCAGCTTGGCGATTTTCTTGTAGGCGGTTTCGTGAAGGTACCGGAACGACAGGTCTTCCAGCTCCCACTTGATGTGGCCGATGCCAAGGCGGTGGGCCAGCGGGGCATAGATGTCGAACACTTCCCGGGCCACCCGCAGCCGTTTTTCTTCCGGCGCGTTCTTGACCGCGCGAATGGCGCAGGTGCGTTCCGCCAGCTTGATCAGAGCCACCCGGACATCGTCGATCATGGTGACCAGCATCTTACGGACGTTGTCGAGCTGGCCTTCACTCTGGCCCAGCACGTTGCCCTTTAGCGGATGGTGAACAGAGGAAATGGCAGCCATCTGCAGGACGCCCTGAATCAGCGCCGTCACTTCGTCGCCGAATTCCTTCCGGATCTCCTCCAGGGGTACCCGTTCCTCCCGAACGGCGCGGTACAGCACCGCCGCCACCAGGCTGGCCTGGTCCAGGTGCAGTTCCGCAAGCACCTGGGCCATTTCAATGCCGGTGCGGAAACTGCTGGCACCGGGCGCCCACAGGCGATCCTCCCGGAACGCCTGCAAATCGATGCGGGCGGCTTTCTCGCAGGCGCGCCGGAACTGGTCCACGTCCTCGAGGTGGGTCTGCCCGGCGATCAGTTCGACGCACTTCTCGATATCGACTTCACCGGTCCCGGTGACCGCGTAATCTTCCCGTACTTTCACCATAACGATCTTGTTCTTCCTGTTGCGGGTGGCGGCCATCCCTGACCGGCACCAGGCGGTCAGGCGTCGGCGCGCTCAAACAGAGCGATGGACTCCACGTGGGTGGTGTGGGGGAACATGTCCATCACACCAGCGCGCACCAACCGATAACCGTTCTGCACCATCACGCCGGCATCACGGGCCAGGGTGGCGGGGTTGCAGGAAACGTACACAATCCTGCGGGCGCCGAACGCCGTCAGGTATCGGCACACCTCTTCCGCCCCGGACCGGGGCGGGTCAATCAGAATCTTGTCGAAGCCTTCCCGGGCCCAGGCCTGGCCGGTGAAGTCCCCGTGCAGGTCGGCGCCGTGGAAGGCCACGTTGTCGATGCCGTTGAGCGCCGCGTTTTCCCGGCCCCGGACCACCATGGCGTCGTCCCCTTCCACGCCCACCACCTGGCCGGCCTTGCGGGCCAGCGGTAGGGTAAAGTTGCCCAGGCCACAAAACAGGTCCAGCACTCGCTCATCGGGCTGCGGGTCCAGCCAGTCCACCGCCCGGGCGACCATGTCCCGGTTCAGGCCCGCATTCACCTGGGTAAAGTCCATCGGGTGGTACTGGAACGTCAGGTCAAACGCCGGCTGGCGGTAGCTGAGCCGTTCGCTGGCGGGGCCATCGGACGCCGGCCAGATCCGGTGCACCGTGTCCGGGCCTTTCGGCTGCAGATAGATATGCAAGTCGTGGGCCTGACCAAAGGCGATCAGCTTGTCCCGGTCACAGTCGGAGAGAGGGTCCAGGTTCCGGAACACCATCACCGCAACGTCATCGCCGCAGGCGACTTCCACCTGGGCAATGCGGTCATAGGCTTCCAGCCCGTGGAGCAGGTCCCGAAGCGGCCGGATGCGCTCGCCGATGCGGGGATCGAGCACGGCGCAGTGATCAATGTCCGCCAGGAAACTGTTGCGTTTCTCCCGGAACCCCACCAGCACGGACTCCCGGGCCTTGACGTAACGAACCCCGAGGCGGGCCTTGCGGCGGTACCCCAGGCTCGCCTCAGAGCGAAGCGGCGGCTCCCAGTGCTCAGGCTCAATGCCCCCGAAATGGGCAAAGTGCTCCCGCAGGGTGTTTTCCTTGAACCGGATCTGGGCATCCCCATCCATGTGCTGAAGGCTGCAGCCCCCGCACAGGTCGGCGTATTCGCAGGGCGGCGTCTGGCGCTCGGCCACCGGCGCCAGAACCTCGAGGGTTCGCAGTTCGTCAAACTTGCTGCGGGTGGACACCACCTTGGCCATCACCGTCTCGCCCGGCAGCGCGCCGTCCACGAATCCGGTCTTGCCGTTGTTGCGGGCAATGCCCCGGCCGTCGTGGCTCAGGGCAACAATCTCGCAACGCATCGGTTCCTGCGGCAGGGGCTTCCTGCGTCGTCTACTCATAATCGATCTCTAGGTAAAGCCCGGGAATCAGGCCCCGGGGAACACGCCGGTGGAAAGGTACCGGTCGCCTCGGTCACAAATGATGGCCACAATCACCGCGTTTTCAACCTGGCGGGACAGGTCAAGGGCCGCTGCGATGGAACCGCCCGAGGAGACCCCGCAGAAGAGGCCTTCTTCCGAGGCCAGCGCGCGCATGGTGTGCTCCGCCTCGTCCTGGCCAATGTCGATCACCTGGTCCACCCGGGTGGCATCGTAAATTTTCGGCAGGTACGCCTCAGGCCAGCGGCGAATGCCCGGAATGGATGCACCCTCTTTCGGCTGGAGCCCGACAATCTGCACGTCCGGGTTGCGCTCTTTGAGGTAACGGGACACCCCCATGATCGTGCCAGTGGTCCCCATGGAACTGACAAAATGGGTGACCCGGCCGCCGGTCTGTTCCCAGATTTCCGGGCCGGTGGTGCGGTAGTGGGCCAGGGGATTGTCCGGGTTGCTGAACTGGTCCAGCACCGTGCCCCGACCTTCCGCCTGCATTTTCAACGCCAGGTCCCGGGCGGTTTCCATGCCCTCAGCCTGGGTCACCGTGACGATCTGCGCGCCGTAGGCCCGCATGGACGCCCGCCGTTCCTCACTCATGTTCTCCGGCATGATCAGCACCATGCGGTATCCCTTGATGGCCGCGGCCATGGCCAGCGCAATGCCAGTGTTGCCACTGGTGGCCTCGATCAGCGTGTCACCGGGGCGAATGTCTCCCCGACGCTCGGCTTCCTGGATCATGCTCAGGGCCGGGCGATCCTTGACCGAGCCGGCCGGGTTGTTCCCTTCCAGTTTCGCCAGCACCAGGTTGCTGGTTTGACCGGGCAAGCGCTGAAGGCGGACCAGGGGCGTATGGCCCACATAATCTTCAATGGTAGGAAAATGCATATCAGGACCCTGTGGTACACTTTTGGGGCAGAATAATACGCGTTATAGCCGCAGCATCCCAATACGGCTTCTCGCTATATCCATGACGGGGGGCTATATCATCCCCGGATTCCTCGGGGCACGGGTGGCCTACCCAACGACATCCCCGGTGGGCATAGACGCACACAGCACGGACCTATCGTATGCGGCGCTGGGGTATTCGTAAAAAAGTTCTGGTGGTGACGCTGGTCCCCACCCTGCTCACCACGGTGATTCTCGGGCTGTTTTTCACCTACAGCTGGGTGACCAACATCGAGCAACTGCTCCGGGACCGGGGTGAATCCCTGTCACGCCAGCTCGCCGCCGGCGCCGAGTACGGCCTGTTCACCACCAATCGCTCCCTGCTGAGCAACCTGTCCAACGCCCTCCTCGAGGAGCGGGACGTCCGCTCCATTACCTTCTATGGCAGCAACGGCCAGCGCCTGCTTCACACCGGCCCGGGCAGCAGCGAAGCACTCACCGGAGATACCCTGCCCCGGGACGAGGCGGTGCGGGTGACCAACAACGACAGCACCCGTTTCGTCACGCCGGTGTATCTCCAGGACCTGATGATCGAGACCATGCTCGATCCGGAGTTCCGAAACCATCAGGCAAGCCAGAAAGACCCCCTTGGCTGGGTGTCCGTGGAGATGTCCCACGTCCGCACCGAGAAAGAGACCTACAAGGCCATGTTCATCTCCCTGCTCATGGTGCTGGGGGGCGTGCTGGTGAGCCTGGCCATTGCCCTGCGCCTGAGCCGGGCCTTTACCGACCCGATTTTCGACCTGAACGCCGCCGTGGCCAAGTTCAAGGAGGGGCGGCTCGACACCCGGGTGCATACCGAAGCCGGCCCCGAGTTTGAACAGCTGGAATCTGGCCTGAACGACATGGCGGCAGCCCTGAGCAAGGCCCAGGCAGACATGCAGCAGAACATTGACCAGGCCACGGAGGATCTTCGGGAAACCCTGGAGACCATCGAAATCCAGAACATCGAACTGGACTTCGCCCGCAAGGAAGCGTTGGAAGCGAGCCGCATCAAGTCCGAGTTCCTGGCCAACATGTCCCACGAGATCCGCACGCCCCTGAACGGCATCATCGGCTTTACGGACCTACTGCTGAAGAGCCAGCTGCCCCGCCAGCAACGGGACCACCTGAGCACCATCCGAAAATCCTCAGAAATCCTGCTGACCATCATCAATGACATTCTCGATTTCTCGAAGATCGAGGCGGGCAAACTGATCCTCGACCGGATTCCGTTCCAGCTCCGGGATATCATCGAGGAAGTCATGGTGATGCTGGCGCCGGCGGCCCACGCCAAGAACCTGGATCTGGCGCCCCTGGTGTATTCAGACGTGCCGGACAACGTGATGGGGGACCCGCTGCGGGTCAAGCAGATCATCACCAACCTGGTGAACAACGCCATCAAGTTCACCCAGACCGGCGAGGTGGTGCTGCGGGCGAGCCTGGAGGACGAGAATACCGAGCAGAACCGAGTCACCCTGCGTATCAGCATCACTGATTCCGGCGTTGGCCTGTCCCGGGCCCAGCAGCAATCCCTGTTCAACGCCTTCAGCCAAGCCGATGCCTCAACGGCCCGACAGTATGGCGGCACCGGCCTGGGCCTGGCGATATCCAAGCGTCTGGTGGAAGAAATGGGCGGCACCATTGGCCTGGAGAGTGAGCTGGGACGGGGCTCCACCTTCTGGTTCACCCTGACCACGGAACTGGCATCGGCCCAGGAAGGCACGCCACCCAGGGACGCCCTTCGGGGCGAGCGAGTGCTGTACCTGGAACACCAGAAAACCACTGGACTGGCGGTGGAACACATGCTCCGGGACTGGGGCATGGTCGTGGACCGGGTGTCGTCCCCCGGCGCCATGCAGGAGCAGGTGGAGGAAGCCCAGAAGAGCCAGGCCGGGTACGCGGTGGCGATGGTGGGCATCACCCGGCACCTGGTCCACTCCAGCCACTACAGCAGCCTGGTGCGCACCCTGGAGATTGAGCAGGACTGCCGCACCCTGCTGCTCGCCCCCACTCTGGAGGCTCAGGACCCGGCCATTTTCAGCCAGGTCAGCGGCCACCTGGCCAAACCGGTGTGCCGGGACGCGCTTTATGACGAGCTGGTGCTGCTGGTCCACGGCATCCGGACGCCCCACCCGGCCGACAGCCAGAGCCCGATGCCGCGGCCGGTGCTGCGCAACCAGCCGGTGCCCCGGGTGCTGGCGGTGGACGACAACGACGCTAACCTGAAGCTGGTGATGACCCTGCTGCAGGACTGCCAGGTGGATGCCGAGAGCGCGGCCAGCGGGTTTGAGGCGCTGAGCAAGGCCCGCCAGCGCCGGTTTGACCTCATTTTCATGGACCTGCAGATGCCGGGTATGGACGGCGTGGAAACCACCGCGCGGCTGCGGGAGCTGGACACCGAGGGCCAGCGCCGCCCCACCATCATCGCCCTGACCGCCCACGCCCTCGCCGACGAGCAGGAGCGTCTGGCCCGCCAGGGCTTTGACGGCTATATGGGCAAACCCATCAGCAGCAGCGAACTGGTGTCCATTGTCCGGGAATTTACGGGGTTTGAGCGGACGGACCAGCCCGAGCGCCTGAACCGGCCAGCGCTGGAAGAACGTACGTGGGACAACGGCCTGGCCCGTCGTCCGGTTCGCCCTTCAACCCGGACGTTGCAGCGGGACTGCGTCAGCGTGGAGGAAAGCATCGAGCTGGCGGCAGGCAAGGCGGACCTGGCGGAAGAACTGTTCAGCATGCTGATTGAACAGCTACCGGCGGACCTGGCCCAGATTCGGTCGCTCTGGGAACAGCAGGACCTGAACGCCCTGCTGGAATGCGTGCACAAGCTCCACGGCGCCACCCGCTACTGCGGTGTGCCGGAACTGCGCACGGCGGCGAACCAGATGGAAACCGCCCTGAAACGACAATCGGCGGATACCGAGGCTCACAAGGATGAACTCATCGCGGCCCTGGAGCGGCTTCAGGGCTGGAGCGAGCGAACCGACTGGCAGGCCCTGTTCCGGGCCCGGGCGCCAGGCACCCCAGCCCATTGAGGGGCCAGCGTCGGCGCGGTAAACTCAGCCCCGGCGGGCGTTGTCCAGGATCGCCCGCATATCCGCCACCGCCTGTTTGAGGCCGGTGAATACCGCACGGGCGATGATGGCGTGCCCGATGTTGAGCTCGTTGATGCCGGGAAGGGCGGCCACCCGTTCGGTGTTGTGGTAGTTCAGGCCGTGGCCGGCGTTGACCGTCAGCCCCCGCCGGCGAGCGTGCTCCACCGCCTTGCGCAGCACCTCGAACGATGCCTCCACGTCCGCCGGGGTTTGCGCCTCGGCGTACTCCCCCGTGTGCAATTCAATCACCGGTGCGCCACAGCGAACCGCGGCGTCAATCTGGGCCGGGTCCGGATCAATGAACAGGGACACCTCGGCGCCAATGGCCGCAAGCCGCTCGCAGGCCCGGGCCACCCGAGCCTCCTGCCCTTCCACGTCCAGGCCGCCTTCGGTGGTCAGCTCTTCCCGCTTCTCGGGCACCAGGCAGACGCACTCCGGGCGCACCTGCTCGGCGAACGCGAGCATGGCGTCGGTCACCGCCATTTCCAGATTCATCCGGGTCTGCAGCACTTCCTTCAACAACAGCACGTCCCGATCCTGGATGTGCCGGCGATCTTCCCGGGGATGCAGGGTAATACCGTCCGCCCCGGCCTCTTCCGCCAGCAGCGCGGCTTGCACCGGGTCCGGATAACGGGTACCCCGGGCCTGCCGAAGGGTGGCCACGTGGTCGATGTTGACGCCAAGCAACACTCTAGAGCTCATGGGATTCTCCTTGATCGGATTCGCGTCCCGGGGCATCACCCCGCAGATGCATGAAGAGGTGGCGACTGTTGAGCGGACGCCCCTGCAACAGGAAGTCCACCAGCACCCGCATGACCCGTTTGGCGGTCAGCCGGGCATCGGGATCCTCGAGGTTGCCCGCGGCAATGGCCAGCAGGGCATCCCCCGGAAGGTCCCGCAGCCGGGTGTGTTCGCTGGCCCGGGCCAACAGGCCCTCCTGCGGATCGTAACAGTAGCGCCCGGCCGGCTCGATCGCAGCATCGGTGTCGGAGGTGCGATCCCACGGAAAGCCGTAGCCGAGGGCATTGGCGAGGGCCTGCTCGAAGCGGCGCAGCACCGGCTCCAGGGCCTCAACGCCCGCCAGGGATTCCAGCGCCTGGAGGTAGGCGGCAAAGACCGTTGGGTACGGGTCCGCCACCGGCAGCAGGCGCTGCAACAGTTCGTTCAGGTAAAGACCGCTGTACAGCGCCTCGGTTCGGGCCAGTCTGGGGCCGGAGCGGGTTTCGGTCTGGGTCAGGGTTTTCAGATCGCTGCGGCCAGTCCAGTCCACAAGCAGGGGCTGGAAGGGCTGCAGCTGGGCCTTGAGCGGGCTGCGGGGCCGGTTGGCGCCCCGGGCCACGACCGTGATTCGGCCGTGGTTCAGGGTCAACAAATCCACCATCAGGCCGTGCTCCTGGTACGCACGACGGTGCAGCACGTAGGCCGGTTCCTGGTGCTCTGGCCCGCTCATCGCTGGCCTCAGTGGTCGTTCATGCCCAGGCTGCGCAGGGCCCGGTCACTGTCGGCCCAGCCGCGCTTGACCTTGACCCAGAGCTTGAGCATCACCTTGCTGCCAAACAGCCGCTCCATATCCAGCCGGGATTCCTGGCCAATGCGGCGCAGGCGCTCGCCTTTATCACCGATGAGAATTTTCTTCTGGCCTTCCCGCTCCACCAGGATCAGCGCAGCGATGTGCAGCACCTTGCCTTCGGTACGGAACTGCTCGATCTCCACCGCCACCGAATAGGGCAGTTCTGCCCCGAGCTGGCGGGTGATTTTCTCCCGGACCATTTCCGCCGCCATAAACCGCTCGCTGCGATCGGTGATCTGGTCGTCGGGGTAGAAATGCACGCTCTGGGGCAGATAGCGGCCGACGGCCTCTTCCAGGGGTGCCAGATTGGTCTCTTTCAGCGCCGACAGCGGAATGATCTCGGCGAACGACCGCTTTTTGGAGAGCGCGTCCAGGTGAGGCAGCAGCTCATCCCGGCGCTCGATCTTGTCGACCTTGTTGATGGCCAGGATCACCGGGCATTCCAGGCGCGACAGCTTTTCCAGCACCAGTTCGTCGGCCTCGGTCCAGATCGTCCGGTCCACCACGAACACCACCACGTCTACCCCAATCAGGGCGGAGGTGGCGGCCTTGTTCATGTAGCGGTTCAGGGCCCGGGGCTCATCCTCGTGCATGCCCGGGGTGTCCACGTAGATGGCCTGAACCGGCCCCTCGGTCTTGATGCCCAGCACCTGGTGCCGGGTGGTCTGGGGCTTGCGCGAGGTGATGCTCAGTTTCTGCCCCAGCAGGTGGTTCAGCAGCGTAGACTTGCCCACGTTGGGGCGGCCAACAATGGCGACAAAGCCGCAGCGGCTGTTGGGATCATCGGGGCGGGTTATGTCGTTCATCAGGGAGTCTCCACGCCCAGATCCCGCAATGCCTGGCGGGCGGCCTGTTGTTCGGCGATCCGGCGGCTGCTGCCGGTACCGGTGGTTTTACGATCCAGCGAGGGTAGCGCGCACGAGACGTGAAAGGTCTGGTTGTGGGCCTCGCCGTCCACGGAAATCACATCGTAGCGCGGCAGGGGAAACTGGCGCGACTGCAGGTATTCCTGGAGCCGGGTTTTCGGGTCTTTCTGGGTGTCCTGAAGATCCAGGTTCTCAAGGCGGCGTTCAAACCAGCGCAGCACCTGGGCACGGCAGGTATCGAAATCGCTGTCCAGATAGATGGCGCCGATAATGGATTCCACCGCATCCGCCAGAATGGAATCCCGCCGGTAGCCACCGCTCTTGAGCTCCCCGGAGCCGAGGCGCAGGTAGCGCCCCAGATCGAATTCGCGGCCAATCTCGGCCAGGGTGACCCCCTTGACCATGCGAGCCCGCAGCCGGCTGAGCTGCCCTTCCCGGGCCTTCTCGAAATGCTCGTACAGATATTCGGCGATCACCATGTTGACGATGGAATCACCGAGAAACTCCAGGCGCTCGTTGTTCTGGTTGCCAAAGCTCCGATGGGTGAGCGCCAGCAGCAGTCGGTCCGGCGACGCAAAGGTATACCCGATGCGCCGCTGTAGCTGATCCAGGTCGGGTTGAGAACTCACTTGCCCTTCATCTCGTATTCGTGCTTGAAGTGGACCACGGTGTCCACGTTGCTGAACAGGTTGTTGCGGACCTCGTAGTCGACCCGAACGGTGACACGGTCGTCGTTGGTCTCGACGGTGATGTTCTTGGCATCAAAGCCGCGCACGTTGTTCACGCTCAGGCGCTTGTTGATCAGCGTGCGCACTTCGGCGGGCCCCATCTGTGATAGCCCCTCGGTGCCGTCGAGGCTCTCGAGCGCTTCCTGGATGGTCAGGTCGTCCAGGTAGACCGGCCCGAGCTTGAGCACCAGGGTCAGCAGGGCGCCAAAGAACAGCACCATCACCAGGGTTGTGATTGCCGACGCACCGCGCTGGCCGGCCAGAGTGGCCTGTTCAAGTCTCATCATGCTTCCTGTCTCCCGATTCCTGTCCAGGCCGCTCATTGAATGCCGCCCACCCGATCAAAGGATGGCAGGGACGTGAGGGATTTCCAGTGCATCCAGATCGCGAAGGCCTTGCCCACGATCATTTTCTCGGGCACGAATCCCCAGTAACGGCTGTCGTTGCTGTTGTCCCGGTTGTCACCCATCATGAAATACTCGCCCTCGGGCACAACCCATTCCCCCTCACCGCTGCGGCCATCCACCGCCAGGTTCAGGTAAATGTCGTGGTCGACGGTGCCCAGGTGCTCTTCCCGAAGCTCCACCGGCGGCATGCGGGCGATAAAAGTGGTGTCGATTTTCTCGCCGTTGATGAACAGCTGCTTGTCCTGGTACCGGATGTGGTCACCGGGCAGGCCAATCACCCGCTTGATGTAATTGGTCTCGCCATCCTTGGGGTAGCGGAACACCATCACATCCCCCCGCTGGGGCTCGCCCACCGGCACCACCTTGGTGCCCAGCACCGGCAGGCGCAGGCCGTAGGCGAATTTGTTGACGAGGATGAAATCGCCCACTTCCAGGGTAGGCAGCATGGAACCGGACGGGATCTGGAACGGCTCCACCACGAACGAGCGAAGCACCAGCACCACCAGCAATACCGGGAAGAAGGAACGGCTCAGGTCTACCAGATAGGGCTCTTTGGGTGCCTCGTCTCCGGCGTCGCCCCCGGTGTCTGCGTCCGCCAGCCGGCGCTTTCTCAGGAACAGCCTGTCGGCCAGCCAAATCAGGCCGGTGGCCAGGGTGAGCACCACCAGAATCAGGGGAAAATCAATATCCATCCGGACGCCTTCTGTTTATTTGTCGACTTGTAGAACGGCCAGGAACGCTTCCTGGGGCACTTCCACGTTGCCCAGCTGCTTCATCCGCTTCTTGCCTTCCTTCTGCTTCTGCAGCAGCTTTTTCTTACGGCTGACGTCGCCACCGTAGCACTTGGCCGTGACGTTCTTGCGAAGCGCCTTGACCGTGACCCGGGACACCACCTGGTTGCCAATGGCCGCCTGGATGGCAATATCAAACATCTGTCGGGGGATCAGTTCTTTCATCTTCTCGATCAGCGCACGGCCCCGATAATGAGCCTGGTCCCGGTGCACGATCAGCGCGAGGGCGTCAATCCGGTCGCCGTTGATCAGCACGTCAAGACGCACGAGGTTGGCCGCCTGGAACCGGACGAAATGGTAATCCAGCGAGGCAAAGCCGCGGCTGGCGGACTTGATGCGGTCGAAAAAGTCCATGACCACCTCGGCCATGGGCAGCTCATAGGTCAACTGCACCTGGGTGGACATGAAGTGCATGTTCTTCTGAACGCCGCGCTTTTCCTCACACAGGGCAATCACGTTGCCCAGGTGCTCCTGGGGCACCAGGATATTGGCCTCGACAATCGGCTCGCGCATTTCCTCGATGGAACCAATGTCCGGCAGGCGGGACGGGTTGTCCACGGACACCGTCTCACCGCGCTTGGTGACCACCTCGTAGATCACGGTGGGCGCGGTGGTGATCAGGTCAATGTCGTATTCCCGCTCCAGCCGCTCCTGGATGATTTCCATGTGCAGCATGCCGAGAAAGCCGCAGCGGAAGCCAAAGCCCAGGGCGTCCGAGTTCTCCGGCTCGAAGAACAGCGAGGCGTCGTTCAGGGTCAGCTTTTCGAGAGCGTCCCGGAAGTCGTCATAGTCGTCCGCGCTGACCGGGAACAGACCGGCGTAGACCTGGGGTTTGACCTTCTTGAAACCCGGCAACATCGGCGTCTGGTCGGCAAACTTCTGATGCACGATGGTGTCGCCCACCGGCGCACCGTGGATGTCCTTGATGCCGGCCACCACAAAGCCAACGTCGCCGGCTTCCAGAATGTCGGTGTCGGTGGGCTTGGGATTGAAAATACCCACCTTGTCCGCGTTCCAGGCTTTCTTGGTGGATTTGATCACGATTTTGTCACCCTTACGCAGGGTGCCCTCGGTCACCCGCACAAGAGAGACCACGCCCAGGTAATTATCGAACCAGGAATCGATGATCAGCGCTTGCAAAGGCGCGTCCCGGTCGCCCTTGGGGGGCGGGATCCTGCGGATCAGGTCCTCAAGAACGTCTTCCACACCCATGCCGCTTTTGGCGCTGCAGCGTACCGCGTCACCGGCCTCAATGCCGATGATGTCCTCGATCTCCGCGGCCACCCGCTCCGGCTCGGCCTGGGGCAGGTCCATCTTGTTCAGGACCGGCACCACTTCCAGGCCCTGTTCGATGGCGGTGTAGCAGTTGGCCACGGACTGGGCTTCAACGCCCTGCCCCGCATCCACCACCAGCAGCGCGCCCTCACAGGCGTAAAGGGACCGGGATACCTCATAGGAAAAATCCACGTGACCCGGTGTGTCGATGAAATTCAGTTTGTAGGTCTGCCCGTCCCGGGCGGTGTAGTGGAGAGTGACGCTCTGGGCCTTGATGGTAATGCCTCGCTCGCGTTCCAGGTCCATGGAATCCAGCACCTGTTCGGCCATTTCCCGGTCCGACAGGCCGCCACAGATCTGGATGAAACGATCCGCGAGGGTCGACTTGCCGTGATCAATGTGGGCGATGATGGAGAAGTTACGGATTCGGCTCAGTTCAGTCACAGACGATGAGTACTCACAGATTGACGAAGGATCGAGCCCGGAGAAACCGCAGCCGGGATCCGGGGACGGCGTGATTTTACCGGTAACCGGGCGCCATTGCCATGACCGTACGGCGCCCGGAGCCCTCGGAAAACCGGCCCATCAGGAAATCAGCGGTTTCTCGTACTGCCGGATCAGGAAGCCAATCAGCGCATCCTCGTCGAGCGGGTAGCTGAACAGGTTGCCCTGGCACAGGGTGCAGCCGGCGGACGTCAGGAAGTTCAGTTGCTGGGTGGTCTCCACGCCTTCGGCCACCACCGTCAGGTGCAGCTCGCGGGCAAGTGCCAGCACGGCAGAGGCCACATCGGTGGCGCTGACGTTGTAGGGAATG
Organism: Marinobacter sp. C2H3; assembly: GCF_037080155.1. Classification (NCBI taxonomy): domain Bacteria; kingdom Pseudomonadati; phylum Pseudomonadota; class Gammaproteobacteria; order Pseudomonadales; family Marinobacteraceae; genus Marinobacter; species Marinobacter sp. C2H3. The sequence goes on from NZ_JBBBNZ010000002.1 coordinate 785,751, forward strand.
TCCCGGATGAAGCCGTGGTCAATCTTGATCACATCCAGCGGCAGCTGCCGCAGGGTCACCAGCGAACAGGCGCTGGTGCCGAAATCGTCCAGGATCAGCCGCACCCCGAGGTCACTCAGGGCGACCAGCAGCTCCCGCACGGCGCGTGGTTCTTCGTTGAGCAGGGCCGCTGGCAGCTCCAGCTCGAGGCGATCCGGACTGACGCCGGTTTCGGTCATGATCCGGCGCACCCGGTCGAGAAAGCCCGGTTCCATCATCTGCCGCACGGACAGGTTAACCGCCATGGTCAGGGCGTCGAATCCGGCCCGTTCCAGGGCCTGTACCTGAATGCAGGCCTGGCGCAGGGCATACTCCCCCATACGCACGATCAGCCCCGTTTCCTCCGCGAGACCGATGAACTGCTGGGCCGACACCAGGCCACGATCAGGATGGTGCCAGCGCAGCAGCGCCTCTACGCCGGTCACCCGCTGCGTCTCAAGGCACACCTTTGGCTGGTAGTGCAGGACAAACCGCTCCTCATCAACCGCAGTCGCCAGTTCCTCCTGTTGCAGCAGCCTGCGCGCCGCCTTGATGTTCATGGCCGGGGTGAAAAACCGGAAGGTGTTGCGGCCGGCATCCTTGGCCCGATACATGGCCAGGTCGGCGTATTTCATCAACGTGCCGGGATCGTCGCTGTCCTGGGGAATCAAGGTAACGCCAATGCTGACGGTGACTCCAACGTCGTGATCACTCAGCCGGAGGCGCTGGCACAGCCGTCGAAGCAGCGCCTCGGCCACCTGCCCCGCCGCGTCCGGGCCGCTGACGTGGGACAGCAGCACGACGAATTCGTCGCCTCCCAGGCGGGCCACCGAATCGTCCTCCCGGACGCTGCCGTTCAGCCACTGGGCCACCTGCTGCAACAGCGCATCGCCGGCGTCATGGCCCAGCGTGTCGTTGATGCGCTTGAAACCATCCAGGTCCAGAAACATCAACGCTGCCGGTTCGCCGGAGCGGCGGCAGCGTCGCACGACGGCGTCCAGACGGTCCCGGAACAACTGACGGTTCGCCAGCCCGGTGAGGGGGTCATAGAACGCCAGGCGATGCAACTCGGATTGCGCCGCCTTGAGCTGGGTCAGATCCCGCAGGCTCAGCACCACGCCGTTGACGCCGGGCACGTCCAGCATGGCGGTAAACGAGCCCTCCATGTCCCGCCATCGGCCGTCCGCATCGCGGATGCGGGCGTGCAGGATCGGCAGTTGTTCCCCCGGCTGTCGCAGGGCAGCCTCGAAACCCCGTTGCAGGGACGGCCAGTCGTCGCCGTGCACGAGGGGCTGCAGATCGAGGTCTGGGACCCGTTCCGGATCGAACCCCAGGATGTCCTGGCTGGACGGGCTGGCGTAGCGGGCCCGGCCATCCCGGCCGAGAACCAGGGTTACGTTGGCGGCCCCTTCGGTGATGGCACGGTAATGCCCGGCGGTGCGCTGGGCCATGAGCCGGGAGCGAATCAGCGCCAGCACAAACAGGAACATCAGCAGGCTGATGGCCAGGCCACTGGCCAGGACGATGGGCGGTCGGGGGTCTGACGCCAGGTAATCAAACGCGGGGGTCGAGCGGGTCTGGATCAGCCACTGCCGGCCACCGTGCTCCAGCACCTGGCTCATGGTAAAGCTGAAATCGTTGTCCAGGGAGCCGAGGTTGGAGCCGTACATCAGGCGCTCCCGGCTGGTTTCGTTGCCGTCGTAGATTCGGACATCCAGGAACGGGGCAATCAGCCCGACAATGCCGTCGATCAGGTTGTTCATGCGAAAGGCGCTGAACACGTAGCCGTTGAGCAATACCCGCCGCGCGGCTTTCAACTCAGGTACGTCGCCGCCCCGAAAAACCGGGTAGTACATCAGAAAGCTCGCCTGGTCCTCGTCCACTTCCTCCTGAACCAGAATCACCTTGGCGGTGATGGCGGCTTCAGCCTCGTCCCGGGCCCGCTCCATGGCAACGCGATGGACCGGATCGTTGACCGCGTTGTAACCCAGCGCCCGACGGTTGAGATCGGTGTCCGGCTCCAGATACACGATCGGATAGTAATCCGGTCCCGCGCCAAGAGGTTTGACCCGATAGTGTCGCACGCCTTCGGCCCGCACTGACGCGATGTGGTCGGCCATATCCCGGACGTCAATTCGCCGAACGAAACCAATGCCCTGGATGCCGGGGTAGTAACGGTTCAGGTCAACCTTGGTGATGTAGTCCCGCCACTGTTCGCGGGAGACGTCTCCAGCCACGGAAAACAGCCCTGCGCTGCCTGCCAGCACCTGCTCGTAGTTGAGCAGGCGTTCTTCAATCGCGGTTTTCAGTTGCAGGGACTGGGTTTTGAATCGGGCTTCGGTACGGTCAGAGACGAGCCGGATGGAGACCTGCCAGAGCAGAACCGTCACCAGCAGTGCCAACAGGAGCGTGAGCCAGGCTGACCAGCCGTTGCGGGGCCGAAGCAGCTCGGAGAGGGAGAGTTCCGTCTTGTCCATCATCGGGGCGGTCCTGTCCTTGACCTGTCGTTATTGTAGACGGCGGAGTATAGCAAAAGGCCCCCGGCGTGTCTGCGCACCCCGGGGGCCTTGGATTCCGGGCCAGGGGCCCGGGCGTGTCGGGTTCAGCGCCCGGTCAGGGCTTGATCACAAGGTACAGCGGATGACCTTCCCGGATGATCCGGGCCGACACCGCTTTACCCTTTTTCAGGTCCTTGACCACGTTGGTGTAGTCGTCCACGGACCGGATCGGCTTGCGGTCGATCTCGGTGATCACATCCCTCGGCTGAATGCCGGCCTCAAGTGCGGCGCCAGCACCAATACCGGTGACCACGACACCCCCCTTGATATCCAGGGAGTCCGCCATGCCGGACGGCAGCGGCTGTACGCTCAGGCCCAGTGGCGCGTTGGACGGGCCGGCGCTGTTACCGGGCGCGGCACTGCCCTGGTTGCTGTCTTCGGCGGGCAGTTGGCCAATGGTGACGTCGATGGTTTTCTCATCGCCGCCCCGCAGCACGGTCAGCTCGGCGGTTTCGCCCACGGCGGTGCGGCCCACCAGCGGCGGCAGGTCCGAGGAGAACTGGATCTCCTCACCGTTGTAGGCCAGAACGATGTCACCGGACTGGAGACCGGCCTTGGCCGCGGGCGACCCATCCATGACTTCGGCAATCAGCGCGCCGCGGGGGCGCTTCAAGCCAAAGGACTCCGCCAGATCCCGGTTAACCTCCTGGATCAGCACGCCCAGCCAGCCCCGGGAAACGGTCCCCTTCTCGCGGATCTGCTTGAACACGTTCATGGCGTCATCAATGGGAATGGAGAACGACACCCCCATGAAGCCGCCGGAGCGGGTATAGATCTGGGAGTTGATGCCGACCACCTCACCGTCCATGTTGAACAGCGGACCACCGGAGTTGCCCGGATTGATCGCCACGTCGGTCTGGATGAACGGCACATAGTTCTCGGTCGGCAGCGACCGACCAACCGCACTGACGATGCCTGCGGTCACGGTGTGGTCAAAGCCGAACGGCGAGCCAATGGCAAACACCCACTCACCCACTTTCAGGTCTTTGGATTTGCCGATATCCACCACCGGCAGGTCCTTCGCATCCACCTTGAGAACCGCGATGTCCGAACGGGCGTCCGTGCCGATCACCTTGGCCGGCAGTTCCCGCCGGTCACTCAGGCGAACGATGATCTTGTCGGCGCCGTCCACCACGTGGTTGTTGGTCAGCACGTAGCCGTCCTTGGAGACGATAAAGCCCGACCCGATAGACCGGCGCGGCTCGGCGTTACCCTGGCCCCCGTTGAACGGCGACTGGGGCCCACCGAAGAAGCGTTTGAAAAACTCCGGCATCTGCTCAATCTGGTCCTGGGAGAACGGCATACCCTGCACGCCAGGGCCTCCCTTGGGCTCAGTGGTGGTGCTGATGTTCACCACCGCGTCGGAGTTTTCTTCCACCAGATCGGTGAAATCCGGCAGGCTCCGGGCCGATGCGGCCTGGCTCCAGAGCACCACCAGAAGGCAGCTCAGAAACGCCACCCACCCCGCGCTCCGGACGGACCGGAACGCGGGTGTGCGCTGGCTCTCGATGACATTGGATTCACTCATGATCAACCCCCTGTTCTTTTTGATGAACTCGTCTACAGAGTGTTTCGGTGCAGACGGGGCTTTTCAACTTACGAAACGGTAGGATTTATCGACAGATTACAGGCCCGACAGACTCCACGGCCATCAACACCGGGGCCGCCCGCAAACCCGCACTACGCTGGGCCCGGCGGCTGACGGCGAAGCCCCCGGCCAGCCCCGCCAAGGCCCCGATCAGGGCTCCAGAATCGCCCCCGGGCGCAAGCGCGTTTCCGGCCAGCGTGCCTAACAGCATCGTAATCAGCGGCAGGGCATACACCACCGCCGAGGCCTTCAATACGGCCGACTCTTCGATCCCCAGGGTGACCCGATCGCCAACGGCCGCCGACAACGCGTTGGCCACCCTGACCTGGTTTGCCCGCCCGGCAGACAGCCGCGCCAGCGAGCGCTGACCGCAGCCGCTGCGGGCGGCACAGCTCTGGCAGGCGCTGGTGCGGATGGTCTGCACCCACACATCATCGCCCTGCACGGCCACGACCAGGCCCTGTTCGGTAATCATGATCCACCCGGGCCCCGCATGGTCACCGCCTCGGCGATGCGCCGGGCCGCTTCCGGCGGAATTTCACCGACCACGGTGATGCGGTAACGGTGGTCCTGACTGTCCCTCACACGGCCAAACACCGTGGTGGCCCCGATGCGGGAGACGCCCTCCGGCATGTCCCGCGCCCGGGCCGGTTCAACAAACACGGAGAACGAGGCCAGGCCGTCAGAGTAGGCAACCGCATGCTGGCGAGCACTGGGCGGCGTCGCCGCCGGCTCAAAACCGTCGGGCCGCCAGCCCAGGCGCCAGTCGTCCATCCGGGTCGTCGCGCCGGGACTGCTCTCCCCCGGTGCTGCCGCAGGGCCCGGCACCGCGTTCGTGCCGTCGGTCGGCATCCGACGGGTTTCACGGCCCTTGCCCGGGAGGGTGAAGGCGTCTTCCGGAAAATCGTCGGTCAGTGTCAGGCTGGTGAACTGGAAATGCTCAAGCACTCGGCCGTCGGCGTCCTGAACCTGGCTCTTGACCAGCAGGCCGGTGTCGGATTCCAGCCAGAGTTCGTGGCTGTAGCGGTATCGGTCCCGGGCCGCCAGGGTGATGCGCACGGCCTTGTGCCCGGCGACTCTGTCATGCCCCATCAGGCGGGTATCGTACCAGCGGTCCCCCGGCATGAAAGAGCGGTTCACCGCCTCGGCGAAGGGCCCGGACGGTACCACCTGGTCCAGGCGAACACGCCCTTGGTCCGGCAGCACGCACACCACGTCGGCGCCCCGGCGGACAATCTCGGCGGCGCCGCCGTCCTGCATCACCAGGCGCTCTTCCACCATGCCGTCGCGAAACCGGTGGGCAATCTGCATGGACTGCACCTGATCACCCCGGGCGTAGACAAACACCCCCCGATAGCTGGTGGTGTTCAGGGCCGGGCCAAGCCGCGCCAGCCACTCGGCGGCGGTGCGCGCTCCTTCCGCCCGGGCGCTGACCGGCAGCGCCAGGCACAGAAGCGTTAGCATCAGGGTCGCCAGGGTGGCGCGGGAACGGCAGGGCATCAGCAGCGGGTACGGCATGGTGCGATCAGGCTCCGACGTCAATAGGCATGGCCGGCCACGCTGACCAGGCGGGCATAGCCCATGGAACCACGGCCCGCACCGACGCTGTTGTGTTGGGCGTGCTCCAGCAGGTAGCGATTCATCTGGGCCCACTGTTCCTGGTCCAGGCCTTTCAGGGCAACGTCCTGCACCACAGGATCATCGCCGGATTCCCAGCCGGCACCGGCGCCAAAGCCGACCCCCAGGGACAGCATCACGAGCGCCGCCGCCGACCAGCGCCAGCGGTGCCTTGCCGGTGCCGGCGCGTCCGAGGCGGCGGCCGAAGCCCGGTCCAGGGCGGCGCCGTCCAGAGCTTCCCGAACCCCGGCAATGACGTCCAGCCCATGGGCATCCACGCGGCCGGATGACGCTGGACCGGGGTGCATGACGTCACGGATCTGCTGCCAGCGGCGCCACTGTTCCTGCACCTGATGCTGGTCCGGGTGAGACAGCAGTCGACGAACCGACAGTTCGTCGGCTTCGTCGTCCATCATGGCAGACAGCGTTTCTCTGAGTCGGTCATCCATCGGGTGCCACCTCACATTGACTCGGTGTGATTGAGCAGGGGCCCGAGGTGCCGGTCCACGGCGTCCCGCGCGCGGAAAATCCGGGATCGGACCGTACCGATCGGGCAATCCAGAATTCGGGCAATGTCTTCGTAACTGAGGCCATCGTACTCCCGCAGGAGGAAGGCCGAGCGCAGCTCCTCGGGCAACCCCGCAATGGCCTGGGACAACGCCTGCTGCAGTTGTTCTCGCTGGAGCAGGCGCTCCGGTGACGCCGGGTCCCGCAGCCGCGCGCCTTCCTCGAACGCCTCAGCTTCAGCCACGTCGGCGCTGCCCTGGGGCCGCCGGCCCCGGGCATCGAGATAGTTCTTGGCGGTGTTGACGGCAATCCGGTACAGCCAGGTGTAGAAGGCGCTGTCGCCCCGGAAGCGGCCGATGGCGCGATACGCCTTCACGAACGTTTCCTGGGTGAGGTCCAGCACTTCCTGGCTGTCGTACACATAGCGACTGATGATTCCGGCCACCCGGGACTGATATTTGAGCACCAGCAGATCAAACGCCGAACGGTCGCCGTTCCGCACCTTGCGGACCAGCTGTAGATCGGTCTGGCTGTCGCTCTGTTCTCCCGGGTACTGCGTCTGTTCAGGCGTCATGGACCATGGGCCGGTGCGGGTTCCTTCGGTGTCGGCCAGGGGAATGGCCGGTGCGAGACCTGTCTGTGTCATAGCGGCTGCCCATTGTCCAATGAGATTGCCGGAGCCGCGCCCCAAGCGGGCTGCAGCACCGGCGTTGTCAGGCCAAATAGACAGCAGCAGTAAAGTTTAGTTCAATACACGACCACATTATGGCCTGCGATATCCACCCAATGCCACAGTCTCACGAATTCGATGTGCTCATCATCGGCAGCGGCGCCGCCGGCCTGACGGTCGCCCTTACCCTCCCCGCCCACCTGTCGATCGGCGTCATCAGCAAGACCGACATCAGCAGCGGTGCCACCCTCTGGGCGCAAGGTGGCATTGCGGCAGTTCTGGACGACCAGGACTCGGTGGACAATCACATTGAGGACACCCTCAACGCCGGTGCCGGGCTGTGCCACGAGGACGCCGTTCGCTTCACCGTGGAGCACAGCCGGGAGAGCATCGACTGGCTGATCCGCTCGGGGGTGGACTTCACGCGGGAGACCGACAGCGAGCACTACCACCTGACCCGGGAAGGCGGCCACAGCCACCGGCGGATTATCCATGCGGCGGACGCCACCGGTCACGCGGTGTCCACCACCCTGACCCAGCAGGCCCAGGCCCGGGAAAACGTCCACCTGATGTCCAACCGGGTGGCGGTGGATCTGATCACCAACCGCAAACTGTCCCTGCCGGGCAACCGCTGCGTAGGCGCCTATATCCTGAACCTGGATACCGGCCACGTAGAGCTGTTCCGGGCGCGGTTTACCGTGGTGGCCACCGGCGGCGCTTCCAAGGCCTACCGCTACACCACCAACCCGGACGGCGCTTCCGGCGACGGCATTGCCATGGCCTGGCGGGCCGGCTGCCGGGTCGCCAATATGGAGTTCAACCAGTTCCATCCAACCTGCCTGTACCATCCTCACGCCAAGTCATTCCTGATCACCGAGGCGGTACGGGGCGAAGGCGGGCTGTTGAAACTACCTGACGGTAGCCGGTTCATGGACCGGTTTGATGACCGCGGGGAGCTTGCCCCCCGGGACATCGTCGCCCGCGCCATCGACCATGAAATGAAGCGCCTGGGTATCGATCACGTGTACCTGGACATCAGCCACCAGCCGGCCGACTTCATCCGGCAGCACTTCCCCACCATCTACGAGAAGTGCCTGGGCTACGGCATCGACATCACCCGGGAGCCGATTCCGGTGGTGCCGGCCGCCCATTATACCTGCGGCGGCATTATGACCGACGAGCGCGCCCGCACCGACATCAGCCAGCTCTACGCCGTTGGAGAAGCCGCTTTCACCGGACTGCACGGCGCCAACCGCATGGCCAGCAACTCGCTGCTGGAGTGCCTGGTATACGGACGGGCCGCCGCCGAAGACATTACCCGGCTGGCAACCACCATTCCTGCGCCGCCGGCGGCACCGGACTGGGATGAGAGCCAGGTGCGGGACTCTGATGAGGACGTGGTGATTTCCCACAACTGGGATGAGCTGCGCCACTTCATGTGGGACTATGTCGGCATTGTGCGCACTACCAAGCGGCTACAGCGCGCCAAGCACCGGGTCGATCTTTTGTCCCGTGAGATTGCCGAGTTCTATTCGAACTACCGGGTTTCCAACGATCTGCTGGAGCTGCGCAACCTGGTAACCGTGGCCGACCTGATCATTTGCTCGGCCCTCCAACGCAAAGAGAGCCGGGGCCTGCACTACACCCTGGACTATCCGGGCCTGCAACCGGACGCCCGTGATACCATTCTGGTTCCGACGAGCTACCAGACGCCGTCGTCCTGACCGATTCATCCGATTATTGGCGGAGAAACCATGACCAGCCTGATTCCCTCTGACGACATTGAATCCAAGAAGCTCTGGTGGCACAGCCGCCGAGGCATGCTGGAGCTGGACGTGCTGCTGGTGCCGTTCGTTGAGCAGGTCTACCCGACGCTCGGGGTGGACGACAAGGCCCGCTACAAAAAGCTGCTGAGCTGCGAGGACACCGACATGTTCGAGTGGTTCATGCAGCGCAGCCGTCCCCAGGACCCGGACCTTCAGCGCATCGTCGATATGATCCTCAACCGTGTCCAGCCGGATTGAGCTGACCCTGACACCCTGCCCGGCCGCTGGCTGGCTGGCCGGTCTGCCCTGGCTGGCCCTGGCGGTGACTCTGGCCGCCGCCCTGTTTCCCAACGCTTCCATGGCCGTTGCGGCGCTGCCGCTGGCGGCAGGTCTGCGCCAATACTGGCGAGTTGGCCGGCTGTCCGGCCCGAGCGCCGTGGTTGGACTTTCCGTTCGCGCGGATCAGGTGGAGGCTACCCTGGCCGATGGGCGAGTGCTGCCGGTCGATCCAGCCCCGGACAGCCGCATCGGCCCCTGGCTGGTCGCCTTGAAACTGCGGCCGTCCGGCACAACACTCTCACGTATTCCCGTTGTTCTTCTGGCTCCGTCCCGCGGGTGCCCTGGTAACGTAACCGCGCCGGACCAGCTCAGGCGCCTGCGCCAGTGGCTGCGCCTGGGCCCGCGCCGGACCGAACAACGGCCTTTGTTTCCGGACCAGGAGCCGTCATGACCGATACCAACGAAGCCGGGGCAACACCGGCCAATTCGCCGGTGGACAAGCCCGGCAATGCGATTCTGCCACGGCCAAGTATCGGCGTCGCCCGTTTGGCCAGCCGCACCCTGCTGCGGGTAACCGGGCCCGGCACCGTGGCCTTTTTGCAGGGCCAGTTCAGCCAGCACCTGGACGACGTCAGCGAGACCCGGGCCCCCCGGGCCGCGGCCAGCACTCCCAAGGGACGAGCCTACGCCCTGGCCCGTCTTTACCGCCTTGGCGACGATGTGCTGGTGGACCTGCCGACCGCGCTGGCCGATGACGTGCTCGGCCGCCTGCGCAAGTATCTGATGCTGTTTCGTGGTACCACCATGGCGCCTGTGGACGGCGCCATGGTCTGGGGTCTGATTGGCGAAGACGCTGCCCGCGCACTGGACGCAGCAGCCACCGAGGCACTGGCAGCGCCGGGGGATGCCCGGACACTGGCGGCCGGGGTTCTCATTCGGGTTGAACCGGATGACCGCGGCGTATCCCGCTATCAGTTCTGGCAGTTGCCAGCGGCGGGGGCCGACGCCCCCAACTGGGGCGCATTACCCAGGCTGGAGGAGGCCGACTGGGCCGCCAGCGAGATTGCGGCGGGCATTCCGGAGCTATCGCCCCGCACCCAGGAGGCGTTTGTGCCGCAGATGCTCAACTGGCAGCACCTCGGTGGGGTACACTTCCGCAAGGGGTGCTACACAGGCCAGGAAGTGATCGCACGCATGCACTTTCTGGGGCAGTTGAAGAAGAGCCTGGCGCGGTTTTCTGCGCCGATGCCCGTGGACCCGGAAGCCCCGATCCAGTCCGGCGACCGGACGGTGGGCGACCTGATCACCCAGGTCCGATTTGCCGATGGCAGTGCAGAGCTGTTGGCCGTGATCCGCCACGATGCCCTGGACCAGTCGCTGGCCATCGCAGGAACTTCGCTAACCCGGCAACCGCTGCCCTACGCTGTGCCGGAGCAAGCGGCGGCCGATACATAAGTTGACAGGCAAAGCCGGCAGAATTTGTTATAACGTCTTTAAAGTTACCCGTGGAATACACCGATTATGCCGACCATTATCGAGACCATCAAAACGGATCTGATCGCGGCCATTGAGGCCGATAAACTGGTGCTGCCGACGCTGCCGGAAGTCGCCCTTCAGGTGCGGGATATTGCCGAATCCGAGGATTCCGCCATTGCCGATCTGGTGAAGGTAATCAGCAATGATACGGCGCTTTCTGCCCGCATCATCCGGGTGTGTAACAGCCCACTTTTCCGGGGCGCCCGGGCGATTGAGAACCTGAACATGGCAGTGAGTCGTCTGGGGATGGCCTACACCAGCAATCTGGCGATGGGGCTGGCCATGGAGCAGATGTTCCAGGCGACGTCGGACATGATTGATAAGCGGCTGCGGGCAACCTGGCAGACAAGCACGGAGGTCGCGGGTGTGTGCCACGTTCTGGCACAGCACTATACGAAGTTGAAGCCGGATCAGGCGACGCTGGCGGGCCTGGTGCATCTGATCGGGGTTTTGCCGATCCTGCGGTACGTTGAGGATCAGGACATTCAGATCAGCAGTATCATGCTGGATAATGTGATCGATGAGCTGCACCCGCGCATCGGGTCGCTGATTCTGAAGAAATGGGACTTCCCGAAGGAATTGCAGGACGTGCCGCTGGAGTACGCCAACTTTGGTCGCAAGGCGCCGGCGGCGGATTACGCGGATCTGGTGATGGTGGCCAATCTGCAACTGGTGGCTGGCAGCGAGCACCCGTGGGCGGAAATGGACTGGACGACAATATCGGCTTTCGACCGCGTGGGGCTGGACCCGAACATCGACATGAGCGAGGAGGAGGATCTCAACGCTCAGATGGAAGCGGCGATGGCGTTGCTGCAGTAATCATGCCTGGCTTTTGAGTTTTGGGAGTAAGGCGCCCGCCTTCTCGGCGGGCGTCTTACTCCCAGAACCGCTATAGACACGTTGCGCTGCCTGTCCGTCTTCGAGGCGGGACCGGCTCCCAAAACACGCTGTAAATACATCCTTGTACGCTCGGCTCCGCCATCCATGGCTCCGCACGGTTTTGGGAGCCGGTCCCGCCTCGAAGACTACGTTTCAGTTGCCTTCAAAACCCCGTAACACCTACTTTTTATACCGCTCCAACAACTCCGCCTTGCTCGGCAACGCCCAGTTCACCGGCGCCCTTCCCTGTTGCTCCAGCCACTGGTTTGCCCTTGAGAAATGGCGGCAGCCGAAGAAGCCGCGGTAGGCGCTCAGAGGCGACGGGTGCGGGCCGTCGAGGACGAAGTGGCAGTTGCGGTCGATGCGCTGGCCTTTCTTTTTGGCGTAGCTGCCCCAGAGCAGGAACACCACGCCCTCCCGCTCCCGGTTGATCACGTCGATGACGGCGTCGGTGAAGGTTTCCCAGCCTTTGCCCTGGTGGGCGCCGGCGTTGCCCTGCTCCACAGTGAGCACGCTGTTGAGCAGCAGAACGCCCTGCTCTGCCCAGGGCTGCAGGCAGCCATGGTCCGGGGGCGCGATGCCGAGGTCGGTTTCGATTTCCTTGAAGATGTTGACCAGGGACGGGGGCGGCGGGACGTTCGGGCGTACCGAGAAGCACAGGCCGTGGGCCTGGCCAGGCCCGTGGTAAGGGTCCTGGCCGAGGATGACCACGTTCACCTGGTCCAGCGGGGTGCTGTTCAGGGCGTTAAAGCAGTGGGTGCTGGGCGGGTAAAGCACTTTACCCGACTGCTCCTCGCTCGCCAGGAAGGCGGCGAGCTGTTGCAGGTACGGCTGCTGGAATTCGCCGGCCAGGTGGCTATCCCACCCACGACCGGATTTGAGTTGGCCGGCGAGAATCTCAGCGGGAGTCATGGCCGTATCGGGCTCCGTTCAGTCCTTGTCTGCGTGGGCGTCTGCCTTGTGCTCCGGGCGCATGGCCGGGAACAGGATGACGTCGCGGATGGACGGCGAGTCGGTCAGCAACATCGCCAGGCGGTCGATGCCGATGCCTTCGCCGGCGGTGGGCGGCAGGCCGTATTCCAGGGCCATGACGTAGTCGTCGTCGTAGAACATGGCTTCGTCGTCGCCGGCGTCCTTTTCCGCCACCTGGGCCTGGAAGCGTTCGGCCTGGTCTTCGGCGTCGTTGAGCTCGGAGAAGCCGTTGGCAATTTCACGGCCGCCCACGAAGAACTCAAAGCGCTCGGTGACGAACGGGTCGCTGTCTTTGCAGCGGGCCAGGGGCGAGACTTCCTTCGGGTATTCGGTGATGAAGGTCGGCTGCATCAGGCGATGCTCGGCGGTGGCTTCGAAGATTTCGATCTGGACCTTGCCCAGGCCCCAGCCGTTTTTGATGTAGATGCCCAGGCTCTTGGCAATAGCGCGGGCCTGTTCCGGGTCCGCGATCTGTTCCCGGGTGACGTCCGGATTGTGGCGGAGGATGGCGTCCACCACGGTCAGCCGCTCAAACGGTTTGCCAAAGTCGTAGTCGATGGTCTCTTCGCTGCCGTCCTTGAGCACCCGGGTGTTGGTGACGGTGGTCGTACCCAGAACCGTCCGGGCGATGGTGCGCAGCATGTCCTCGGTCAGGTCCATCAGGTCGTTGTAGTCGGCGTAGGCCTGGTAGAACTCGACCATGGTGAACTCGGGGTTGTGCCGGGTGGACAGCCCTTCGTTGCGGAAGTTGCGGTTGATCTCGAACACCCGCTCAAACCCCCCGACCACCAGGCGTTTGAGGAACAGCTCCGGCGCGATGCGCAGGTACATGTCGATGCCCAAGGCGTTGTGGTGGGTTACGAACGGACGGGCGGTGGCGCCGCCGGGGATCACCTGGAGCATGGGGGTTTCCACCTCCATGAAGTCCCGCTCGGTGAAGTACTGGCGCATGGCGTTGATGATCTTCGAGCGGGCTTGGAACACGCGGCGGCTGTCTTCGTTGACCATCAGGTCAACGTACCGGTGCCGGTAACGGGCTTCGGTGTCGGTGAGACCCTTGTGCTTCTCCGGCAGCGGGCGCAGGGATTTGGTGAGCAGCACGTACTCGTCCATGTTCACGTACAGATCGCCCTTGCCGGACTTGGAAAGGGTGCCGCGCACGCCCACGATGTCACCCAAATCCCAGTGCCGGGAGTCTTTCTGGACGTCTTTGGAGGCGTAAATCTGGATGCGCCCGGTCATGTCCTGGACCACCTTGAACGCCTTTCGATCGAGCATCATGCGGCCAGCGATGGCCACCTGGATGCCGAGGGACTCCAGCTCTTCCTTGCTCTTGTCACCGTACTGTTCCTGCAGCTCGGCGGCGGTGGCGTCGCGGCGGAAGTCGTTGGGAAAGGCATTGCCCTGCTCGCGCAGCGCCGCCAGTTTGGCGCGGCGTTCGGCAATCAGCTTGTTGTCCTCGTGCGTTGCGGCGTTCTGGGTCTGGTCAGTCATCTTGGCTCACTGGAGAGTCGGTTGCTCTGGGTTGGGTTCGAGTGCCGGGTGCAATGGCGCCGTTACAGCGCCATCTTCAGACTGGCTTCAATGAATTTGTCGATATCACCGTCCAACACCGATTGGGTGTTGCTGGTTTCGACCTTGGTGCGCAGGTCCTTCACGCGGCTGTCGTCAAGCACGTAGGAGCGAATCTGGCTGCCCCAACCGATGTCGGACTTGGCGTCTTCCTGCTTCTGCTTCTCGGCGTTGCGCAGCTGCATTTCCCGCTCAAAGAGCTTGGCCTTGAGCTGTTTCATGGCCTGATCTTTGTTCTGGTGCTGGCTTCGGCCGGCCTGGCAGGCCACCACAATGCCGGTGGGGTTGTGGGTCAGCCGCACGGCGGATTCGGTCCGGTTAACGTGCTGACCGCCGGCGCCGGAGGCACGGTACACATCCACCCGCAGGTCCGCCGGGTTAATCTCGATCTCGAAGCTGTCGTCCACTTCCGGGGATACAAACACGGAGGAGAACGAGGTATGGCGGCGGTTGCCGGAATCGAACGGGGATTTGCGCACCAGGCGGTGCACGCCGGTTTCGGTGCGCAGCCAGCCGTAGGCGTAGTCGCCCTGGACGTGGATGGTCGCGCTCTTGATGCCGGCCACTTCCCCTTCCTGCAGCTCGACGATTTCCGCCTTGAACCCGCGGCGTTCCGCCCAGCGCAGGTACATACGCAGCAGCATGTTGCCCCAGTCCTGAGCCTCGGTACCGCCGGAGCCGGCCTGGATGTCCAGGTAGGCGTTGTTGGCGTCCATCTCGCCGGAGAACATGCGGCGGAATTCGAGCTTCTCCAGCTCGCCGTCAAGGCTTTCGAGGTCCCGGACGATGTCCTGGACAGTGCCCTCATCGTCCTCTTCCACGGCCATATCCAGCAGGCTTTCGGCGTCGGCCAGGCCGTTGGTAAGCGTGTCGATGGTGTTGACGATCAGCTCAAGGTCGGAGCGTTCCTTGCCCAGGGCCTGGGCCCGCTCAGGGTCGTCCCAGACGGTGGGGAGTTCGAGTTCGCGCTCTACTTCAACCAGGCGCTCGCTGCGCTGATCGTAGTCAAAGATACCCCCTAAGCGCTTCGGTGCGCTCGCGGAGTTCTTTGATTTTGGTCACGATGGGATTGATTTCCATGAATCCGGGTCTCGCTCTGACGTTTGGGTGCGATAAACAGGGGGCGGATTCTAACCGATTCCGGGTGTTAAATCAGCTATTGCTGACCGGAGGGTGGCCTGCTTCCGGAACTCCGGAGCACGCTCCGGGTGGGGTAACGCTGTCCGGAAGACGCGGTGAATACGTCCCTGTACGCTTGACGAAAACATCCCTGTTTTCGACACTTCCGGACAGCGTTACCCCACCAGGCGCCCAGACTTTTCTCGGGACTTCCAGCGCGTGACCCCAAGGGGTCTGACCCCCTGGGGTCAGACCCCCGCTTTTCTCCCACCTGCCGCCTAGCCCAGCGGCTCCAAATAATCCACCAGCAGTTGCAGGTTGGTCCGCCCCCGGAAGCTGTTGGCGTCGGGTTTGTACACCACCCTTGCCCCACTTCGAGTGTAGTCTGGCACTTCCGGCCCCGTGTTGAAGGCGATGCCGTCAATAATGCCGCCGCCCTCCACCGGCTGGAGTACCAGCTTCAGGTGGTTTTCGCCCACAATCCGCTGGCTTACCACGCGGAACTCGCCGTCGAACACCGGCTCGGGAAAGTGCTGCCCCCAGGGACCGGCGCGCTTGAGCAGGTAGGCGGTGTCCAGGTTCAGTTCGTTCAACGCCAGCGGGCCGTCGGTGACAATAGCGGCTTCCAGGTCGTCCGCGGTCAGGGTATCCCGGACGGCCCGGTCGAAGGCGGCGGTGAAGGCGTCCAGATCCGCTTTGGCGATGGTCATGCCGGCGGCCATGGCATGGCCCCCGTACTTCTTCATCAGGCCCGGGTGCTTGGCGTCCACCACGGCCAGGGCGTCGCGGATGTGCAGGCCGGGAATCGAGCGGGCCGAGCCTTTGAGGTGCTCGCCGTCGTCGTCCGGGGCGAAGGCGATGGTGGGCCGATGGGTCTGCTCCCGAATGCGGGCGGCGAGGATGCCGATCACGCCCTGGTGCCAGTCCGGATCGAACAGCGCGAGGCCCCAGGGCAGGCCGTCGATGTCCAGGGACATGGACGCCAGCAATTCCTGGGCCTGGGCTTTCATGTCCTTTTCTATGCTCCGGCGTTCCCGGTTGAAGGTATCCAGCTCCCGGGCCAGCCGCAGGGCGTCGTCCGGGTCGTCCGCCAGCAGGCAGGCAATGCCGATGCTCATGTCGTCCAGGCGGCCGGCGGCGTTCAGCCGGGGGCCAACGACAAAGCCGAGATCGGTGGCGCTGATCTCCGTGTGATCCCGCCCCGCCACGTTCAGCAGCGCCAGGATGCCCGGGCGCGCTTCGCCCTTTCGGATGCGGCGGATACCCTGCTCCACGAAGATACGGTTGTTGTGGTCCAGGGGCACCACGTCTGCCACTGTGCCCAGGGCGACCAGGTCCAGCAGGGTGCCGAGATTGGGCTCAGGGTCCGGCAGCCGGTTGTGGTCTCGAAGGTATTTTCGCAGGGCGGTGAGCACATAGAACATCACCCCGACGCCGGCCGCATTCTTGCTCAGAAATGGGCAGCCCGGCTGGTTGGGGTTGACGATCGCATCGGCATCCGGGAGTTGGTCGCCCGCCAGGTGGTGATCGGTGACGACCACCCTTACCCCGAGCTCTTTGGCGACACGGACGCCCTCAATCGCCGAGATGCCATTATCAACGGTCACCAGCACGTCCGGCAGGTCGCCGTCGTCCCGGAGGCGGTGGATGATGCCCGGCGTGAGGCCATAGCCATCGGCGAACCGGCTGGGCACCCGAAAATCGATAGCAGCAACCCCGAGCATTGACAGGCCCAGCATGGCCACCGCCGTGCTGGTGGCGCCGTCGGCGTCGAAGTCCCCCAGCACCATCACCCGCTGCCGGCGCTCAATGGCCTCAGCCAGGATCTCGACCGCCCGGTCGATCCCGCGCAGCTGCATCGGCGAAGCCAGGTGTTTCAGGGTGTACTGGAGCTGGTCATCGGACCGCACGCCGCGGGCGGCGTACAGGCGGCGGAGGATCGGGGGCAGATTGTGCCCCCAGCCAGACAGATCAGCAGGCTGGGGGCGGCGCAGGATCTTTTTCGGAACCATGCCGGATCAGGCGTTTTTCCAGTGCTTGGCAATAAAGCCCTGCACCTCGGCCACGTTGTTGTCGAGCACGGTGTAACGCTCTTCCCGCTCGAACAGGTCCGCCATATGGGCGGGCAGTTGGGGCTTAACGCTCAGGCCGGATTCAGCGATCGCGTCCGGGAACTTGGCCGGGTGAGCCGTCCCCAGGGTAATCATCGGCACCGCCGGATCCCGGCGGCAGTTACGGGCCGCGCGCACGCCGATGGCGGTGTGCGGGTCCAGCAGGTACTCGTTACGCTGGTAGATCTCGCGGATGGTGTCGCAGGTGGTCTTGTCGTCCACCGCATCGCTGTCGAACAGTTTCCGGGCGTGCTTCCAGCGGTAGTCCTCGATGCTGACCGGACCCTTGGCGGCGTTTTCTAGCAGGGCTTTGACCGCGGCACCGTCCCGACCGTGCAGGTCAAACAGCAGGCGTTCGAAGTTGCTGGACACCATGATGTCCATGCTCGGCGACAGAGTGTGCTCGAGCTGGTGCTGCTCGTATTTATTGCCGCTCATGAATCGGTGCAGGATGTCGTTGCGGTTGGTGGCAATCACCAGTTGGCTGATGGGCAGGCCCATTTTCCGGGCCAGATAGCCGGCGAAAATATCGCCGAAATTGCCCGTGGGAACGGAGAACGCCATGCTGCGATCCGGCCCGCCCAGCGCCAGGGAGGCCTGAAAGTAGTAAACGATCTGGGCCATGATCCGGGCCCAGTTGATGGAATTCACCGCCGCCAACTGGGTTTTGCCGCCCAGGAAGCCCTGGTTGCCAAAGCTCTCCTTGACCATGCGCTGACAGTCGTCAAAGTTGCCCTTCACCGCGATGTTGTGGATGTTGTCTCCCATCACCGTGGTCATCTGGCGTCGCTGGACCTCCGATACCCGCTGATACGGGTGCAGGATGAAAATGTCCACGTGCTCGCAACGACGACAGCCTTCGATGGCCGCCGAGCCGGTATCGCCGGAGGTGGCGCCCATGATCACCACGTGCTGGTTGCGCTTCTCCAGCACATAGTCCAGCAAGCGGCCGAGCAGCTGCAGGGCAAAGTCCTTGAACGCCAGGGTCGGGCCGCGGAACAGTTCCAGCACCCACTCGTTGCTGTCCAGCTGGACCAGCGGCGCGACCGCATCGTGGCTGAACACCTTGTAAGTGTCGTGGAGCATGGTGCGGAAATCGTCGGCCGGAATGGCGTCCTCCACAAACGGGTACATGACGTTAAAGGCCAGGTCCGCATACGGCAGCCCGCGCCAGCTGCGAATCTCTTCCAGGCTGAAATGCGGCAGGGATTCGGGCACGTACAGGCCGCCGTCGGTGGCCAGGCCGGTCAGAAGAACGTCTTCAAAGCCCAGGGCCGGGGCGTCACCCCGAGTGCTGATGTATCTCACGTCGTTACCTGTCAGTTGAAGTTTTCAGCGCGAATGCGGACGACTTTGCCATCGATCTCGCTCAGGGCTTCCATATCCTCCATGGCGAGGTTCATCTGGCGCTCCTGAACGGTGTGAGTGAGGATGATCACCGGAATCCGGCCATCTTTGAACTCGGATTCCTTCTGCATGATCGACTCGATGTTGATGCCGTGTTCGCTCAGGATGGCGGCAATCTTGGCCAGCACCCCGGGGTGATCAAAGGCCTGGATACGCAGGTAGTAGGCGGACTGCACATCGTCCATGGGCAGCACCGGCAGGTCTTCCATGGACTCCGGCCGGAAGCCAAGATACGGAATGCGCATCTGGCTGTTGATGCTGACCACCCGGGCCACGTCAACGATGTCGGCAATGACGGCAGAGGCGGTGGCTTCGTCACCGGCGCCGGGACCGTAGTACATGGTCTGGCCAACGGCGTCGCCGTCCACCAGGATGGCATTGAGCACGCCGTCCACCTGGGCAATCAGGTGGCTCTGGGGCACCAGCGTCGGGTGCACCCGCAGCTCGATGCCCTCGTCCCGGCGCCGGGCGATACCCAAGTGCTTGACCCGGTAGCCCAGCAGCTCAGCGTGGGCGATGTCGTAGGGTGTGATGGCAGAAATGCCTTCGGTGTAGGCTTTCTCGAACTGAAGCGGCACGCCGAAACCGGAGGATGCAAGGATGGTCAGCTTGTGGGCGGCATCAATGCCTTCTACGTCAAAGGTCGGGTCCGCCTCGGCGTAGCCCAGGGCCTGAGCTTCCTTCAGCACTTCCCCGAACTCCCGGCCGGCACGCATCTCGGTGAGGATGTAGTTGCCGGTGCCGTTGATGATGCCGGCGATCCAGTCGATCCGGTTGGCGGCCATGCCTTCACGAACCGCTTTGATCACCGGGATGCCGCCGGCGACGCCGGCCTCGTAGGCCACCACAACGCCGGCCTTTTCCGCCGCCTCGAAGATCTCATTGCCGTGTACCGCGATCAGCGCCTTGTTGGCGGTGACCACGTGCTTGCCCTGGGCAATCGCGGCCAACACCAGCTCCTTGGCGGCGTCGTAACCGCCAATGAGCTCAACCACTATGTCGATGTCCGGATCGTTGATGACGTCATAAATGTCGGTACTGAACGGCACATCCCCCAGGTCCAGATCGTCCCGATGGCGGCGACTGGCCACCCGGGCAATGCGGATGTTGCAGCCGGCACGGCCGGCAATCAGCCCGGCGTTGCGCGTCAACACAGTGAATGTACCGCCGCCGACGGTTCCCAGTCCGCAGATTCCGACACTGACGTCTTTCAAACTCTCACCTCTGATTCCAATGGGTGCTGGTGGATGGTCCGATGTGGCCGCCTAGTATACCGATTCAGCAGCGCCGTAATAAGTCCCGGATCACAGGAGGCCAAGGCCCCGGGCCAGGGTTTTGGCGGGCACGTAGCCCCGGATCATATTGCCATCCTCCAGGATGATGGCCGGCGTACCGGTGACGCCGACTTTTCCGCCAAGCTCATACTGGGCGCGCACCGGGTTCTCGCAGGTGGCGGAGGGCACGTCCTTGCCATCTTTGGCGCGGGTCATCGCGGCGCGGGAATCGTCGGCGCACCAGACGGACACGTACTTGAAGAACGATGGCGTATCCGGGCCAGAGCGCGGGAAAGCGTAATAGTGCACGGTGATGCCGTAATCGTTGATCTGCTTGATTTCGTGGTGCAGCTTCCGGCAGTAAGGGCAGTCAATGTCGGTAAACACGCTGATTTCCGCTTTCTGCTCGCCGTTGGCCGGGAACGTGATCGCGGCGTCGGTGCCGTAATCGTCGAGCAGTTGCTTGCGCTGGTCCGCACGCGCCTGCTCGGAAACGTTGGCAATACCCGAATCGGTGATCTTGAGCAGGTCACCGGTGAGCAGGTACTGGCCATCGGCGGTGGTGTAGATGATTTCACCGGCGCGGCTGCGTACCTCATAGAGAGCGTCGGTCTCGGTCGGCCGGACCGATTCAACCTGAAACTGCGGCACGGCATCCGCCAGACGTTTGGCGATCCGGTCCTCAACCTCTCCGGCGCTTGCCGGCGCGGCCAGGGCACACAACAGACAGACAGCGGCCAGGACGGCCGCCACAGTGGCGTGTTTGATAGGGGTGGTCTGGGTCATGAAGGACTTCCGTTCGGTAAGTGAAGCCGGGGCACGGGCCCGGCGATACATCAGGTGTTCGCGCAACGCATCAGGGTACACCGGCGATGTTACGATCCGACATCCGTCGCGGATGGAAGTTCAGCAGGATATCACAAGCTCGCCGACCGGCGAGCAGTGCGGGTCAACCTCGGGGATGGTGGGCCTGATGCAGGCTCTGCAGGCGCTGCCGGGCAACGTGGGTATAGATCTGGGTGGTGGAGAGATCGGCGTGCCCCAACAGCATCTGCACCACCCGCAGGTCCGCCCCGTGATTGAGCAGATGGGTGGCGAACGCGTGCCGAAGGGTATGGGGCGACAGCGGCTTGGCGATACCGGCCCGATTAGCGTACTGGCGGATGCGGTGCCAGAAGGTCTGGCGGGTCATGGCGGTGGCGCGGTTGCCAGGGAACAGGGCGTCGCTGGCCTGCCCTTTGAGCAACACGGCCCGGCCCTCTTTCATATAGCGGAGCAACCAATCGACCGCCTCCTCGCCCAGGGGCACCAGACGCTCCTTGTTGCCCTTGCCCACAATGCGAATCACACCCTGGCGCAGGTTCACCTGGTCCACTCTCAGGCCGGTGAGCTCGGACACTCGCAGCCCACAACCATACAACACCTCCAGCATCGCGCGGTCCCGCAGTTCCAGCGGGATAGACGGGTCGGGCGCGGCCAGCAGATCGTCAACCTCGGCTTCGGTGAGCGCATCCGGCAGCCGACGGGGCAGACTCGGGCTGTCGATCCGCAGAGTCGGGTCTTCTGCGATCAGGTTTTCCCGCTTGAGATACCGGTAAAAACGGCGAACACCGGACAGACGGCGGGCGGCCGTTGAGGTTTTCACCCCTTGCGTAAACCCGTGGGACAGCCAGGCTAGCAGCTCCATGCGCCCGGCACCGGTGAGCGTGGGCTCGCCGGGACGTTGAGCCAACCAGCCGGACAGTCGGGCCAGGTCGCCCCGATAGGCTGAGCGGGTCTGCTCGCTCAAACCATCCTCCAGCCAGAGCGCATCGAGGAAACGGGACAGAACCGCTTCATCCTCGGGACGGAGGGTCACTGGCCGGCCACCGGTTCGTCACCGACAAAAAAGGCAGCCCTCAGGCTGCCTCTTTCAGACCAGATCGACACCGGTCGATCAGCCCAGCTTTTCCTTGATGCGAGCCGCCTTGCCGGACAGGTCGCGCAGGTAGTAGAGCTTGGCCTGGCGAACGTCACCGCGACGCTTCACGCTGACGCTATCGATCAACTTGGAGAAGGTCTGGAACGTACGTTCAACGCCCACACCGTAGGAGATCTTGCGCACGGTGAAGGAGGAGTTCATGCCCCGGTTACGCTTGCCGATAACCACGCCCTCGAACGCCTGAAGACGCTCGCGGTTGCCTTCGGTAACACGTACCTGAACGACCACGGTGTCACCCGGCGCGAACGCGGGGATTTCCTTGGTCATCTGTTCTGCTTCGATCTGACTGATGATGTTGTTCTTGCCGCTCATCGTAATGCTCCTGATACCCAATCTTTCTGTGTTCCGGTCAACCGGAGACACCCGGTTCGTTCAAAATTTCTTCCAGCAGCTCCCGCTCTTCGTCCGACAGAGCCCGATGTTCGAGCAAGTCTGGACGTCGCGCCCGGGTACGCCTCAGCGCCTCTTTCAAACGCCAGCGCCGAATCTGTTCGTGGTGGCCACCCAAAAGCACTTCCGGCACCGCCTGACCTTCGTAAACCTCGGGCCGGGTATAGTGCGGGCAGTCCAGCAAACCATCCGCGAACGAATCCTGCTCGGCGGACTGGGCATGGCCCAGCGCGCCCGGGATGAGCCGCGTGACCGCATCCACGACGGCCATCGCCGCCAGCTCGCCGCCGGACAGGACAAAATCGCCCAGCGACACCTCCCGATCCACTTCCGTCGCGATCAGGCGCTCATCGACGCCTTCGTACCGACCCGACACCAGGATCAGGTGTCCGGCCTCCGCCAGCGACTCCACGACCTCCTGGGTCAACGGCTCGCCCTGGGGCGAGAGGTAGACCACACAGGCCTTACCCGGTGACGCTTCCCTTGCGGCGTGGATGGCGTCCCGCAGCGGCTGGATTTTCATCAGCATGCCCGGGCCGCCGCCGTAGGGCCGGTCGTCCACGGTGCGATGGCGATCGTGCGTGTAATCCCGCGGATTCCAGCACTCGAACGTCAGCAGACCCTCACGAACCGCCCGGCCGGTAATACCAAACTCGGTCACCGCCCGGAACATGTCGGGAAACAGACTGACTGCGCCAATCCACACCCGTCAGAACTCCGGGTCCCAGTCCACCACCAGCTTGCCTGCAGCCAGATCCACCGACTGGACCACCTGGTCCGGCAGATACGGGATCAACCGCTCCCGCTGATCAATAGACTGTTCCGTGGCGCGCACAACGAGCACGTCGTTAGCGCCGGTCTCCAGCATGTGATGCACCCTGCCGAGGCACTCACCGTCCGGCGTAAACACCGCCAGACCCTCAAGCTGGAACCAGTAGTACTCCCCTTCCGGCAACTCCGGCAGGGCGCGGGTCGGCACCAGGATGTCCGCGCCCGCGTAGGTGCGGGCAACGTCGCGATCATCGATACCCTTGAGCCTGACGACGATCCCCTGGCCTTGCCGGCGACCTTCCTCAACCTTGACCGGGATACGCTGCCCGTTGAGCGAGAGCGTCCAGTCCGGGTACTCCAGAATGCCTTCCCTGGGGTCTGTGTAGGAGTAGATTTTCAGCCACCCCTTGACCCCGAACACCGAGGTTATCTGGCCAATCACAGTTTCCTGCGACGTTGCTGTCATGCCATGAACCCCGGGTGTTGCGTAATTCAGCCGGCCGCCTTCAGCAGCTGGGCAACGCGATCAGACGCCTGGGCGCCGTTCTGCAGCCAGAAGTTGACGCGGTCACGATCAACGCGCAGACGCTCTTCCTGGCCACGGGCGATCGGGTTGAAGAAACCAACACGCTCAATGAAACGACCGTCACGGGCGTTACGGCTGTCAGTGACTGTCAGATGGTAGAACGGGCGCTTCTTGGAGCCGCCGCGAGCCAAACGGATTGTTACCATTTCGACCAATATCCTGTTCTGTTGTACGAACTTTGTACGATTCGCGCCGCCATACACCGGATGGCGCGAAGACCCATACTCGAAAGGGGCGCTATTCTATGCCAAAACCGCGCCGAAGAAAACAGCAAAACCGGAGCTTTGTCCGTTTTCCCCATACGGCTTTTTACATACGCCCGAACGGAGGCACGCCGCCACCACCAGGTGGCATCATGCCACCCATTCCCCGCATCATGTTGGCCATACCGCCTTTCTTGCCAAACTTCTTCATCATCTTGGACATCTGCTTGTGCTGCTTGAGCAGACGGTTCACATCCTGGATCTGGGTGCCGGAGCCGGCCGCGATGCGACGCTTGCGGGAGTTATTGATCACATCCGGGTAGCGACGCTCTTTCGACGTCATCGAGCAGATAATCGCTTCCATCTGCCCCAGGGACTTGTCGTTGACCTGTTTCTGGGCCATCTGCGCCATCTGCCCCATACCCGGCAGCTTGTCCAGCAGGCCAGCGATCCCGCCCATATTTTTCATCTGCTGAAGCTGATCGCGGAAATCCTCAAGATCAAAGCTCTTGCCCTTCTTGATCTTCTTGGTGAGTTTTTCCGCCTTCTTTTGATCCAGCTTGCGCTCGGCTTCCTCGATCAGGGACAGCACATCGCCCATGCCCAGAATGCGGGACGCCACCCGGTCCGGGTAGAACGGCTCCAGCGCGTCAGTTTTCTCACCAACACCGAGGAACTTGATGGGTTTGCCGGTGATGTGCCGCACAGACAGCGCGGCACCGCCCCGGGCATCGCCGTCGGTCTTGGTGAGCACCACGCCGGTCAGCGGCAGGGCATCGTTGAACGCCTTGGCGGTGTTGGCGGCGTCCTGACCGGTCATCGCATCGACGACAAACAGGGTTTCCACCGGCTTGACGGCGTTATGCAGCCGGCCGATTTCACCCATCATCTGCTCGTCCACGTGCAGGCGGCCGGCGGTGTCCAGAATCACCACATCCAGATGCTTGCGTCGGGCCGCGTCGATGGCGCCTTCGGCAATAGCCACCGGGTCCTGATCCGCCGAGCTCGGGAAGAACTCAACGCCCACGTCTGCCGCCAGGGTCTCCAGTTGCTTGATCGCCGCGGGACGGTAGATGTCAGCACTGACCACCATCACCGACTTTTTCTCCCGTTCTTTCAGGAAGCGGGACAACTTGGCGACGGTCGTTGTCTTACCGGCGCCCTGCAGGCCCGCCATCATGATCACTGCCGGCGGCTGGGCAGCCAGGTTCAGCGACGAATTCGCCTTGCCCATCACCCGCTCCAGCTCCTGCTGGACAACCTTGACGAACACCTGGCCCGGGGTCAGGCTGCGCTGCACCTCCTGGCCCACGGCCCGGGCGCGCACGCCCTCCACGAAATCCTTCACCACCGGCAAGGCAACGTCCGCCTCGAGCAGCGCCATGCGCACCTCGCGCAGAGTTTCCTTGATGTTGTCGTCGGTCAGCCTCGCTTGGCCGGTGATCTTGCGCAAGCTGCCGGATAGCCGGTCCTGGAGATTCTCAAACATGCGTACCTTCCGTACTCCGGGAATACTCTGAGTGCCAATCAGGAAGCCGCGTGGCTCCTTGATTCCTGTTGCATAATCGCGACATTATACCCAGACTAACGCCCTGAAACGACCAACCTGGCCAAATCGACCGCACTTCCGGCCCACAGCCTCGTCGTGGCGACCGCCAGGCACGACCTGGACGGCAGGGGCACCGCCCGATCGCGTTCAGGACCGTTCGGACCCAGACCATTTACGCCCAGGACACGTCAGGATAATGATGGGAACGCTGATCCTCGCGGTCACCTCTCTGCTCTTTTACAGCGTTGGCACCGCACTGCATGCGCTCCATTTCCGTCGCCGCCTCGAGGCCAACCAGGCCATCACCACCCTGATCGGCGTGCTGGCGCTGATCGCCCACGGTCTGCTGATTTTCAAAACGGTGTTCCAGGATGGCAACATCGACCTGAGCTTTTTCAAAAGCGCAATGGTGATCTCCTGGATCATTCTGCTGCTCTTGCTCGCCCTGAATCTCAAGAAGCCACTGCAGAGTCTGTTTCTGGCGGTTTACCCGCTGGCCATACTGACCATCGTGCTGGCGCTGATTACCCATACGCCGTCGCGGCTGGTATCGGAGCAGAGCTACGGCATGCTGGCCCACGTCTCGCTCTCGGTCACCGCCTACAGCCTGTTCAGTCTCGCCGGCCTTCAAGCCATTTTGCTGTACCTGCAGAACCGCCAACTCAAGCACAACTATAACAGCCTGCTGGTGCGCAACCTGCCGCCGCTGCAAACCATGGAATCCGTGCTGTTCGAACTGGTCTGGGCCGGCGTATTCCTGCTGGTGCTGGCCATTAGCACCGGAGCGCTGTTCGTCAAAGACCTGTTCGCCCAGGACCTGGCCCACAAAACCGTCTTCTCGCTGCTGTCGCTGGCCGTATTCGTAGGGCTGCTGATCGGCCGATACACCCGGGGCTGGCGCGGCCTCACCGCCAGCCGCTGGACCCTGGTCGGATGCGTACTGCTGATGATTGCCTTTTACGGCACCAAGTTCGTGCTGGAACTGCTCTTCCATCGGGGCGGCTGAACCGCCCTTGACACCCGGCCCAGCCCGGCCCTATGTTCCCCATTCGTCCGCGATATAAGGATTGCCCCGTTGAACGAAACATCGCTGAGCGCGCTGTTTACTGTCCTGGTCCTGCTGATTCTCCTGTCCGCTTTCTTCTCCAGTTCCGAGACCGGCATGATGTCCCTGAACCGGTATCGGCTGAAGCATCTGGCCAAAACTGGCCATAAGGGTGCTCGCCGGGCCCAGGGCCTGCTCCAGCGGACGGACCAGTTGATCGGCGTGATCCTGATCGGCAACAACTTCGTGAACATCCTGGCGTCCTCCATCGCCACCGTGATTGCCATCCGGCTGTGGGGCGATGCCGGCATTGCCATCGCCACCGTCCTCCTTACCATCGTCATCCTGATTTTTGCCGAGGTCACGCCCAAAAGCCTCGCCGCCCTGTTCCCTGAAAAAGTCGCGTTCCCGGCCAGCCACGTTCTCGGCC
This sequence comes from Marinobacter sp. C2H3, assembly GCF_037080155.1. NCBI lineage: Bacteria > Pseudomonadati > Pseudomonadota > Gammaproteobacteria > Pseudomonadales > Marinobacteraceae > Marinobacter > Marinobacter sp. C2H3. The sequence goes on from NZ_JBBBNZ010000002.1 coordinate 812,579, forward strand.
CGTTGCTGAAAGTGATGTACCCGGTGGTGTGGGCCGTCAACCTGTTCACCGGCGCCATCCTCAAGGTCCTCAAGGTCTCCCCCGAGGACGCCGCCAGTGACCACCTGAGCCGGGAGGAACTGCGCACCCTGGTGAACGAAGCCGGCGCCCTGATCCCCTCCAAGCACAAGGACATGCTGGTGGGCATCCTGGACCTGGAAAAGGTCACCGTTAACGACATCATGGTGCCCCGAAACGACGTCGTGGGCATCGACCTGGACGACGACGTGGACACCATCCTGCGCCAGCTCCGCAGCAGCCAGCATACCCGGCTGCCCATTTTCCGGGGCGACATCAACAACATCCAGGGTGTGCTCCATTTACGCAGCGCGGCGCGCTTGCTGCAGCAGGAAGAGGTCAACAAGGCGATGATCATGCAGCTGTGCCAGGAGCCCTACTTCGTGCCCGAGAGCACGCCCCTGAACACACAGCTGATCAACTTCCAGAAGGGCCGGCGTCGCTTCGGTATTGTGGTGGACGAGTATGGCGATGTATTGGGCCTGGCCACGCTGGAGGACATCCTCGAAGAGATCGTCGGCGAGTTCACCACCGATTACGCCGCCACCAGCCCGGACATCATTCCCCAGGACGACGGCACCTACATTATCGATGGCACGGCGGCGGTTCGAACCATCAACAAGACCCTGGGGTGGAAGCTGCCCACCGATGGCCCGAAGACCCTGAACGGCCTTATCACCGAGGCCCTGGAAAACATTCCGGACACCAACGTATGCCTGAAAGTCGGCGGCCACCGTGTCGAGGTTCTGCAAATCAAGGATAATGTGGTCAAGGCGGCCATCGTCCACCCCCGAAAACGCAAGAAAAAGGCGGCCCCTGAGCGCAGATAGGCGCACAGCGGGGAATGCCCGAAAAGACTCCCGCGTGAGCATTTATTCATGTTACCTTGGCTGAAAATGGGTTAAATTTAACCAATAAAAAGGAAAGCAGCGCTCGGTTATGTATCCGGTTACGGCAGAGACAGGAGACCGCCATGAACAAGCAGTCCGGCATACATTACCTTCACGGGCACAAGGACGCGGCCAACAGCCTGCCGGTGCCCGCTGAGGTTACCCGCATCCGGGACACGGTGGTGGCCGGGCTCAGCGACCTTTTGCAGGGCGCTTTTGACGCCGTTGATGATTCGCTGTTTGAGCTGGCCAACAACGCCCGCTCCAACAATGAACAGAACCGCTATTTTGAGGCCATGCGGGAGATCCGCATCAAGCGTAAGGGTGTGGAGCGCCAGTTCCAGACCGAAGTTGCCCGCCTGTTCGCACAACCTCCTGTACCTGGGCAGCCCCGGGAAGAGGTCGCCGGCGGCAATCCGGACACCCTGTCTCTGGTGGGCAACGACGACCTTGAAGAACAGGTCGCCCTGAACGCCATGATCACCAAGGCCCGCGCTCACTTCCAGGGCCCGTTGATTCAGCTACAGGCCCGCTTCAGCCAGGTGTATCCGGGCGCCAGCGACGAGGCCCCCGTTAATCCCCTCGCACCTGATGCCCTGTGCCGGGCCTTTACCGACGCCATCCAGACCCTTGAGATCCAGATTCGCGAACGGCTTATCCTGTTGAAGCAGTTCGACCGCTACGTGGTCTCCAACCTGGGCATGCTGCTGGACGAGGCCAACCGCATCCTGATCCAGGCCGGCGTCATTCCGAATTTCCGCTACCACGGCAAGGCGTCGGCAAGCCGGGAAAGCAGCTCCAGCACTTCAGCCACGGGCGCCCAAACCGCGCAGGCCTCGGCAACCGATGCCGATTCCCGGGGCGATAACAGCGCCATTTTCGAACAGATCCATCAACTGCTTGCCCGGCAGCGAGCCAATGCCGGACTGCCGCCGCGCCAGGCCGACCCTGCGTTGCAAGTGATTGGCGACCGGGAACTGCTGAGCCTGCTGGCCAACCTGCCGGCGCCGGCGCCAGCAGCCGGCAACCTCAGTGACGGCGAACCGTTAGTGGTGGACCTGTCCGCGCTGGTCCAGCAGGTTCTGGCCCAGGCGCCGGCACCCAAAGGTAAGACGCCGGCCCTGAGGGAGGTCGACGAGGACCTGATTAACCTCGTGTCCATGCTGTTCGAGTTCATCCTGGACGACTACAACCTGTCGCCGCCGGTGCAGGTTCTGATCAGCCGCCTGCAGATCCCCATCCTCAAGGTGGTGATCAAGGACCGCAGTTTTTTCAGCAAATCCGCCCACCCGGCCCGCAAGCTCCTGAACAATTTGGCCCGCGCGGGTATCGGCTGGAGCAAGAGCGACGATCAGGCCCGGGACAAACTCTACGCCCGCATCCACGGCATCGTGCAGCGCATACTGGAAGAGTTCGACGGAGATGTGTCCCTGTTCGAAACCCTCAACGAGGAGTTTGAACAGTACCTGGCCCGGGAAACCCGCAAAGCCTCGCTGGTTGAGCAGCGCACCCGGGAATCCGAGCGGGGCCGCATCAAATCCCAGAAAGCGCAGGAAACCGTCGACCGGCTGCTGCGGGAGAAACTCGCCCGCCACCCGCTGCCGGAGCCGGTGCGGGACATCCTCCTGAATGGCTGGAGCCGGGTCCTGTTCCTGGCTTACCTCCGGGACGACGTGGAACATCGCTGGCAGGAAGCCACCCGGGTGGTCGACGACCTGATCTGGTGCCTGCACCCGCACCAGGAGGACGACGAGCGGGACCAGTGGGTTCGGGTGGTGCCGGGCCTGCTGAAAACCCTGCGGGCCGGCCTGGAGGAAGTGTCCTACAACGCTGCCAAGCTCGATGACATGATGGGCGAGGTCAAACATGAACTCGCCGAAGCCTTCCGGGCCCGACCGAACCAGGAAGTCCCTGCGCAGCCGGCATCGGCTGACGCCAGCCCGTCTGAGCCGGCGCTGGCCCGGGAGCCGGAGGACGCCGCCGTGGCCGAGTACATTGCCCAGATCGACACCCTGGAAATCGGTGATTGGGTCGAGTTCCGCCTTGTTAACGGCGCGAGTTTCCGGTGCAAGCTGTCCGCCGTCATTGAAGAGGCGGACTGCTTCGTGTTCGTGAACCGCATGGGGCTGAAGGTAATCGAGAAAACCCGCCTGGAACTGGCCCATGAGATGCGCCGCGGCCGGCTGACCCTGCTGGAACAGGGCGCGCTGATCGACCGGGCGCTGGACGCCGTGGTCGGCTCGTTGCGCACCAAGACCGCCTGAGCGTGAATGACTGAAACGGCACACTCTCCGGGCCTGCCTGCACCCTACCGCCTGATACTGGCACTGTCCTCGGCCGTGGCTATCCACCTTGTGGCGTTGTCCCTGTGGTCGTACACGCCGCCGGAGCAAGCGCCCCAGTCCCGGCTGACGGTAGCGCTGGTATCACCGCCGGCGGCACCGTCCCAGCCGGAACCGGCCCACGCCTCCACGGCGGTGCCGGCGCGCACCACCGAGCCCGCCAAAACGCAACCACCCAAAGCCCAGCCCGAGCAGGTGCACGTACCGGCACCCAACGCAACGTTCACCAAGGACCATTCACCGGCGGAAGCCGCCAACGCCCCACAGCCGGCACTCGGCTCGGCCTCGCAGGCGCCGCCTGCCCCGAGCACCCGGCGCGCGCCCCGGGCATCGGACGTGAACAGCGCAGCCGAGGCAACGCAGATTGCAGCCGAGCCCGCGCCGGAAAGTACCGCATCACCGGCGGAGGCGGCCACACCGGTCAATGGCGCGCCGGACGATCTCACCCGGATCACACACGCCCCCGCCGAACAGGATGACTATCTGGTGTCACTGGCCGCGCACCTGGCCCGACAATTGAAATCGTTGCACGCACCAGCGGTGGAGGATCTCAAAGCCCCGAGGCGAATGACCGTGGTGTTGAGACTGATGGAGAATGGCACCCTGACCCGGGCCATCGTTGGCGAGTCAACGGGGCTGCCTGCCCTGGACCGGGCGGTCTACCGGGCGGCGCTAGCGGCGAGTCCGTATCCGGAGCCGCCGGCAGGCCATAAATCGGAAGGCCGCTTCGAAATCGAACTGGTGTTCTCCCCGAAGCGGTTATAGTGGAAAGACTGGCTCAGGCCTCAGCCGACTTGGACGCGCCCTTGATCATCTTGGCCAGCTCGCCGCTTTCGGCCATTTCCAGCACGATATCGCAGCCGCCCACCAGCTCGCCGTCGATATAAAGCTGCGGGAAGGTCGGCCAGCTTGAGTACACTTTCAAACCCTCGCGCAGCTCCTGGTTCTCCAGGATGTTGACAAAGGCGAACCGCTCGCCGCAGGCCATGACCGCCTGCACGGTGCGGGCAGAGAAGCCACACTGAGGCGCCTGAGGTGTACCCTTCATGTACAGGATGATCGGGTTTTCTTCGAGCTGGCTCTTGATGGTTTCGTTGATATCCATGGACACCTACCTCTTGAAGGAAACGGAGTTGCGGGCCAACCGGAGCCGGCCTGCAACCGGATGCGCCTATTGTACACGGGGGACCAACCGCCCAACAAACGGTGAACGTGGCACGTCGTTGTCTTCAATGCGCCGACGGGCTAGACTTGATGGCCTTTTTTCTCAGGTCCGCAGGCGTCGGCAGACACCGCCGCTGGCCGGCCCCAGACACGAATGAGGTAGGTCCATTACCATGGCCCCGAGACACTTTCTGACCCTGAACGACCTGTCCACCGACGAGCTGGAAGCCCTGGTCGACCACGCCAGCTTCCTGCGCCGTGACTGGCGCGCAGGCAACGTTCGCGACACCCTGAAAAACCGCGTGTTGGCGATGATTTTCGAAAAATCGTCCACCCGCACCCGAGTGTCGTTCGAGGCCGGAATGACCCAGCTCGGCGGTTCGGCCATGTTCCTGTCGCCCCGGGACACCCAGCTCGGGCGCGGTGAGCCCATTGAAGACTCCGCCATCGTCATCTCCAGCATGGTGGACGCGGTGATGATCCGCACCTTCGCCCATGACACGGTGGAGCGGTTTGCCGCCGCCTCCCGGGTCCCGGTGATCAATGCCCTGACCGACGAATACCACCCGTGCCAGCTGCTGGCCGATATGCAGACCTACCGGGAACACCGAGGCAGCATCCGCGGCGCAACGGTGGCGTGGATTGGCGACGGCAATAATATGTGCCATTCGTACATCAACGCCGCCGCACAGTTCGACTTTCACCTGAATGTGGCCTGCCCGGAGGGCTATGAGCCGGATGCAGCGCTGATGGAAACCTATGGAGACCGGGTTACGGTGATGCGGGATCCAGCCGACGCGGCCCGCGGTGCCCAACTGCTGGTGACCGACGTGTGGGCGTCCATGGGCCAGGAAGACGAGCAGAAGGCCCGTCAGCGGGCCTTTGCCAGCTACCAGATCAGCCCGTCGTTGATGTCCGTGGCCAACCCGGATGCGCTGTTCATGCACTGCCTGCCGGCCCACCGGGGTGAGGAAATCTCGGTGGACATGATGGAGCACCCGTCGTCCGTGGTGTGGCACGAGGCGGAAAACCGCCTGCACGCCCAGAAAGCCCTGCTGGAATTCCTCATTCTGAACCGCCTGGGCTAAACCAGGCGGTTTCTTCTCACCGGCGGCTCTCCGGCCGCCGGGCGTCTCAGGTGCGGTGGCACACCCGCTCCACCGCGTCCAGCCAGCCGTCGTACAGCGTCTCCCGCACCGCCGGGCGCATGTCCGGCTGGAACTGCCGTTCGCACTGCCAGAGCCGGGCAATGTCATCGAGGCCGGACCAGACACCGGTCTGCAGACCGGCCAGATAGGCCGCGCCCAGAGCCGTGGTTTCGGTGATACGCGGCCGGTCCACGGTGACGTTCAGGATATCGGCCAGGAACTGCATGACCCAATCGTTGACGGCCATGCCCCCATCCACCCGGAGCGTGCCCAACCGGGCGCCGTCGTTCTGTATGGCCCGTACCAGATCCTTGGTCTGGTAGCAGACCGACTGCAGGCCGGCCGTCACGATCTCCGCGATGCCGGTGTCCCGGGTCAGGCCCATAATGGCGCCTCGGGCGTGAGGGTCCCAGTGGGGCGCTCCCAGACCGGTGAACGCCGGCACCAGATACACCGGATTATTCACCCCCACCTGCTCCGCCAGCGCCAGGGATTCGCCGGCGTTGCGAATCAGGCCCAGACCATCCCGCAGCCACTGCATGGCAGCGCCCGCCACAAAAATACTGCCTTCCACCGCGTAGGTGGGCTTGCCGTTGAGCCGGTAGGCCATGGTGGTGAGCAATCGGTTCTCCGAGCGCACCGCCTGATCGCCGGTGTTGACCATCAAAAAGCAGCCGGTGCCATAGGTGCTCTTGGCCATGCCCCGCTCGAAACACGCCTGCCCCACCAGCGCCGCCTGCTGGTCACCTGCGATACCCGCCACCGGAATCTCCGCCCCCAGCCACCGGGCCTCTGCCCGGCCGTAATCGGCGGCGCAATCGAGCACCTCCGGCAGCAGCGCCCGGGGCACCCGGAACAGGTTCAGCAAGTGCTCGTCCCAATCCTGGGTGTGCAGGTTGAACAGCGCGGTGCGGGAGGCGTTGGTGGCGTCGGTGCAGTGGCGACGGCCGCCGGTCAGGTGCCACAGCAACCAGCTATCGACGGTGCCAAAGGCCAGTTCGCCGCGCTCGGCCCGGCTCCGGGCACCGTCCACATGGTCCAGAATCCAGGCGATCTTGGTGGCGGAAAAATAAGGGTCGATCAGCAATCCGGTGCGGTCAACCACCTCGTCTTCGTGACCGTCGGATTTGAGCTTGGTGCAGACTGATGCGGTGCGACGGTCCTGCCAGACAATGGCGTGGTGGATTGGCTCGCCGGTGGCCCGGTCCCACAGGATGGTGGTTTCCCGCTGGTTGGTGATGCCGATGCCTTCAACCTCCCGCCCTTCGATACCGGCCTTTTCCAGGGCCGAGCGGCACACCGCCAGGGTGGACTCCCAGATCTCCCGGGCGTCGTGCTCTACCCAGCCGTCCTTCGGGAAAAACTGGTGAAACTCCTGCTGCGCGAGCGCCACGATACTCCCGGTGTCGTCAAAGACAATCGCTCGGGAGCTGGTGGTTCCCTGGTCAATGGCAAGCAAGTAGCGGGGCATCGGGCGGTCTCCTCTGGTGTTTTTTTCAGTGTACCAGCGAAACGGAGAGCGGCGCAGACAGGGTGCACAGGGCATAAAAAAAGGGCTGGAAATTCCAGCCCTTAAATGACGAATGAAACAAGGAAAGTTCGTAAGAACTACAACCTCAAAAGTCATCCCTTACGCTTTGCAGTATGCGCCCGCCTCGCCGGCACTTCCGTTGGCGTTGTGTATGGCCTCTGTTACAACAGGTGAGGCAGTGAGCACTGGGTCACAGACGGGAACGAACCGGTTCTCATCGCGGCCATTCCGCCTGACTAAGCGCTGGCTTCGGGCGCTTTCCGGCGGGGCCACACCAGGCTGAAGCGGGCACCGCCCAGATCATCGCTGCGGCAAACAAACGCCTGCCCGCCGTGCCAGTACAGGATGCGACGGACTATGGACAGCCCCAGGCCGTAGCCGCCGGACGTCCGGGTCCGGCTGTCGTCCAGGCGGGCAAAGGCAGTGAACACTTTTTCCCAGTCCACCTCGGGAATGCCCGGGCCGTCGTCCTCCACATCAATCCGGCAGGTGTCTTCATCCATACGGCAGCGGACCCGCACCCTGGATTGGGCATAACGGCCGGCGTTACCCACCAGATTCTGGATGGCCCGGTGAATGTACCGCGGCTCAATGTCGGCCTGGGGCCAGCGGTCGGACGCCTCATCGATATCGGCGGACAGCGTCAGATTCGGGCGCAGGATCTGCTGTTCAGACACCACCTGGCGCACCAGGGCCGGCACCGAGGCTTCCGTGAGAGAGAACACCGGGCCGCCCTGCTCCAGCCGGGCGTAGGTGAGGATTTCGTCGATCAGCTCGTCCAGCTCCTGGATATCGCCATCAATGCCGTCGAGTTGCTTGCGCAAGGCGGCGTCGCTCTCGCAGTCCTCAATCATCTGCACCCCGAATCGGATCCGGGCTACCGGCGTACGCAGCTCATGGGATACCGCGTGAATCATTTCCCGCTGGATCTGGACCAGCCGCTGAATGTGCTCGGCCATGCCATTGAAGGCGGCCGCCAGGCGCCCAACCACGGTGCCGGCACTGGCCTCCACCCGGGCCCCCATGTCGCCACGGGCAATCCGCACGGCAACCGATTCCACCTGCCTCAGGCTGTTGTCGGTTTCCCTCAGGGCCAGAAACAGCGCCAACGCCAGTACGCCCCCCACCATCAGGACCAGCAGGATGACCACGGGCCAGGCCCAGGGTGAGAAGGGGGGGGCAAAGCTCAGGCGGACCAGCGTGCCGTCGGAGAGTTTGAGTATGGCGTGTTCGTAGCTCTGGCCGTGATCGCGGTAGAGCGCCAAACCCCGGTCGGAGACCAACTGCAGGGCTGCAGGTGGCGGCAGGTCGCCGGCCTGCTCGGGCGGATCGATCGCGACCCCCAGATCCTGGGCCAAGCGGGCAGCCACAGCCTCACGGCGATCGGCCGGTGTGGCGTCCAGGTGCCAGCGGACGATGGCCGCCAATGCCCAGGTGACGTCCTGGTATGGCTCGGCCAGGTTCAGCGACAGCACCGCTCCGGCCGGCGTTTCGGCCATCAAACGGTATCCGACGGGCGTGGATCGGGACACCACCTGGCCATAACCAAGGCGCTCGAGCGTGACATCCGAAAGGTGTTCGTCCTCGGCGGCCGTAGTGGCCAGACCAAACCGGGCCACCAGCCAGGGGTACTGTTGCTGCGGCGCCGGCGCCATGACCAGCCAGCGCATCAGCGGTTCCGGGAAACGCTCAAGCCAGAACTGGTACCGCACCGCGTTCAGCCCCTGGAAACTGAGTACGCAGGCCAGCAGCACCAGCGCGCACAGGCCGGCCAGGCGGAGATAGAGTTTGAGAAAGTGTGTCGTGGGCATTGAGGGAGTCCCGGCGGATCGTGACCCCAGCCACCCGAAGGTCGGGCGGCTGGCACAGCCAGTGGCGCGATGGCGCTCAGGCTTCCTTGACGAAGAGATAGCCCTTGCTGCGAACGGTCTTGATGCGACGGGGGTGAATCGGATCGTCGCCGATCTTCGGTCGGATGCGGGAGACCCGAACGTCGATGGAGCGGTCCTGGCCGTCGTACTCGATACCCCGCAGCGCCGTAAAGATCTCTTCCCGGCTCAGCACGCGGCCGGCGTTGCTGGCCAGCAGCCAGAGCAGATCAAACTCGGCGCTGGTCAGGTCGATACTCTGTTCGTTCAACCAGGCCTCGCGCATGGAGCGGTCCACCACCAGGTCGTTGAACTGCAGGCGCACCGGTTCTTCGCCGTTAGCTTCGGAGGCCCCGGACTGAGCGGTATCGGACAGCCGCCGCAGCAGGGCGCGAATCCGGGCCAGCAACACCCGGGGCTTGACCGGCTTGCTGATGTAGTCGTCGGCCCCCATTTCCAGGCCAAGCACCTGGTCCAGATCGTCGGTGCGGGCCGTCAGCATGATGATGGGGCCATGGTAGAAGGGGCGGGCCCGGCGGCAGATCGACAGACCGTCTTCCCCCGGGAGCATCAGGTCCAGCACCACCAGGTCCGGCTGCTCGTTGCGGATGCGCTCGACGGCAGCAGCGCCATTGCCCTCCACCGTTACCGTCAGGCCGTTGCTTTCCAGATACTCACGGGTCAGCTCGGCCAGCCGCTCATCGTCCTCTACGATCAGAATTCGCCAACTTTCGTTCGTCTGTTCCACGCCATCCATCTCTGGTCTTGTTATTCCGATTGGGGTCAATGCCACCTGACGATACAGGCAACCTGTTGTAACAGCAATTATACATGCCACTCGGAAATATACATGGAACACCCCTGTGGTTACAGCATGTCACAGGGCGAGTCCGTTGGCCTCGGCGGACAGGGAGCGTCACCGGACCGTCACGGGCCGGTCACCGGACTGTCACAGGGCCTTCCTAGATTGGTCAGGGAACGCACAAGGACAAGAGAGTGAGCCATGACCGCATCCATCGCACGCGCCCGCCAGCTGAGCACGCAGATCACCCGTGATCCCCGACGGATTGAGCAGGCCCAGCGCCTTCGTTATAACGTCTTCTCCGCCGAGTACGGCAGCGACCTCGGGGCGACCACCCCGGGGGTAGACGCGGACGCCTTCGACGCCCTCTGCGACCACCTGATGGTGATGGACCAGTCCACCGGTTTGCCCGTGGCGACCACCCGGGTACTGCACCAGGACCGCGTTGCAGGGCTCTCCGAGTTTTACTCCGCCGGCGAATTTGATCTGTCGGAGATGGCCCGCGTACCGGGCCGCTTTGCCGAACTGGGGCGCACCTGCGTGCACCCGGACTACCGCAACGGCGCCACCCTCAGCCTGCTCTGGGCGGAACTGGCGGCCTATCTGGTGGCGCAGAAGGTGGACTACGTGATTGGCTGCGCCAGCATCAGTATGGCGGACGGCGGCCACAAGGCCTGGCGCATTGCCCGCCACCTGCAGGACACTCACCTGGCCGAGCCCCCGTTCCGGGCCACGCCGCGCAAGGCGCTGCCCCACCTCAGCGGCGTCCCCGCGCCGGAGAAAGCCCCCGCATTGCCACCGCTGATCCGCACCTACATGCGCCTGGGCGCCCGGGTGTGCGGCGAGCCCTGCTGGGACCCGGACTTCCGCTGCGCCGATGTGCTGGTGCTACTGGCGGTCGACCAGCTGGCCGGGCGCTACAGCCGACACTTCCTGCAGCGGGCGGGCTAATTCGTGGCCACCACCCTGCCCCGGGCCGGCGTGCTGGGGCCGCTCCGGCTCACCGTTCGACTGCCGCTGTTCTGTCTGTTCCTGCTGGGGGTTTCGGGGCTGGTCATCGCCCTGAAGCTGACGGATGGCGTGCTGGGACGGACCGTTGACCGCACGCCCTGGGCCGGACGCTGCTTCCGGATCGGCTGCGGCGTGCTGGGTCTGCGCCTGACCGTTGAGGGACGCCCAACGACGGCGCCGGCGTTGATCGCGGCCAACCATATCAGCTGGTGTGATATCCCCGTACTTGGCGCATTGGCGCCGGCGCGGTTCCTCTCCAAGGCGGAAGTGGGCCGATGGCCATTGATCGGCTGGCTGGCCCGGGAAGCGGGCACGCTGTTTATCCGGCGCGGCGGCGGGGAAACCGGCACCGTCAGCGAGCAGATTGCCCGTCGCCTCGGCGCGGGAGAATCCATCCTGTTGTTTCCGGAGGGCACCACCAGTGACGGACAATACGTGCTGCCCTGCCACGGGCGACTGCTGATGGCCGCCGCCGCAACCGACACCCCCGTGCAACCCGTGACCATTCGCTATCTGCGTGACGGCTGCCCCGACCCGGTGGCGCCGTTCATCGGCGACGACACCTTCCAGGGGCACCTGGTGAGACTGCTGTGGTACCCGTCGGCGACGGTCCAGGTGGTCTTCCATCCCACGCTGACGGTAGACGATGGCGACACGGCCCAGATCCTGGGTCGGCGCCTTCGGGCGGCGCTACTGGAGGGCTTTCCCGCGGCCGGTGAGGCGCCGGCAGCGGGCACGGGCATCAGAACAGCGGCTGCCCCTGGGCAATCTCATCGTCCGTCGCTTCCCGCCGACCCACAATTTCCAGATCAAAGTAGAGCGTAAAGCCGGCAAGGGGGTGATTGGCATCAACGCGCACCAGGTTGCCATCGATGCCGATCACCTTGACCACCTGCGCTTCCTCGCCCGTGTTGGTCTGGAACGTCATGCCGACTTTGAGGCTTTCGACCCCTTCAAACAGAGTGCGAGGCACCTTGCGGACCAGATCGTCCCGATATTCGCCGTAGGCCATTTCCGGCGGCACCGTGACTTCGAGGCAGTCACCCACCTTGCGATCGCGGACGGCCTTCTGAATGCCTTCAATGATGTGCGGGCTGCCGTAGACAAAGTGCAGCGGCTCGCCCCCTTCTGAGGTGTCGACCAGCTCGCCAGCCCGGTTCTTCAGAACATAGTGGACGGTAAAAACGTCGGGGCGGTCGGCGGAGGCGCCACCCCCTGCGGGTATGTCAGATTGTTGCATCAGGATTCCGTGTTGGTTGCGTCTGAGCGGGAACGATCTTCCGGCAGATCCAGGCGATTCAGTGCCAGGATCACCAGGCGCCGGTCAAGCCGGTTGCGGGGCGTTCTCGCCCGGTCCAGCCCCATGCGCTTCAGGTAAGGCTGGTAACGCTCCGGCGCCTCGCCGGCCCGAAGGGCCTGCCAGAAAGTTGCCAGTTTACCACGACGGGTGGCCGTTGCCGCCTTCAGCCCGTTAAGGGCTTTCCCCAACGTCAGTTCTTCGTCGGTCAGGTCCCGGCCAAACGGAAACGCCGGGAAGCTGCCGTCTCCGGCCGCAGCCAGGGCGTCACGGACCGACTCCGGCGTGTTGCGCTGCCAATCGTCCGGCAGACGGAACGCCGGGTCCACCTTGCCCGCTTTCTGGGCTTGGCCGAGCAGCTCGGCCTGGAACCGGCTGTCGGCGATGCGGATCAAACGCAGGTACACCTGCTCGTCCGGCTGACCGCGAAGATCGGCGATGCCGTACTCGGTGATCACCAGATCCCGGAGGTGCCGGGGGATGGTGCAGTGGCCGTAGTTGAAGACAATATTGGACACGGTGCGACCGCCGGACTCGCGACAGGCTCGCAGGGTCAGGATCGAGCGGGCGCCGGGCAGCTCATGGGCCATGGCCACAAAGTTGTACTGGCCACCCACACCACTGACCACCCGGCCGTCCTCCAGGCCGTCGGAGACGGCCGCCCCGCTCAAGGTGTGCATCATCGCCGAGTTGATAAAGCGCCCATGCCGGCGCTGGGCCACTTTCAGGGCCTGGCGGCCAAAGCGATGGTCATACAGGTGGTTGATAAAATTCACGCTGGTCATGCAGATACGCTCGCGCTGGACATCGGTCAAGTCCCGGAGTGCCTGATAGAAGGCCGCCGGGCCCAGATAGAACCCACCGTGAAGGACCCTCCCCCCCGCCAGGCGCTGTCCCAGGCAGTGCCGGGCGACGGCCGCGCGGGACCCGTCGTCGTCCAGGTCGCCGTCCAGGCCAATCTCGCCGACCGCGAGGCGCCCGCCCCGCAGGACCACATCGTCCCGGAACACGCCATACTGGACCAGCCACTGGACATCCCGCGCTCTCAGGGGCGAATCGATCACGCCCGCCTCCCGCAAGGCATCCAGGGCCTCCAGGGAGGGGGTCATGCCTACTCTGCCCTCGTTGACCAGGCGCTGGAGATCCTCGTCCTCGAATACCTCCCGGGTGAGTACGCCTGCGGCCATCAGGTGCAAGAAGCCGTCCACCATCATTTCGCTGCAGCCGTAAAGCCCGTGTTCGAAGGGCCCATCGCCGCCCAGGGCGGTCGTCACCGGAAATCGCTCCGCCAGCCGCAGGCGCTGCTGCACGGCCCGCCAGGCGTCCGTGCGCTTGTGGCGCAGAATGGTGCTGTGAACCAGCGCGGCCCCAAGGGAGCCAATGCCCACCTGCAAGGTGCCACCGTCCTTCAACAGGCTGCTGGCGTAAAAGCCGATCAGGTGGTCTTCCGGGCTGATGGCCATTTGTGGCGCAGAGAACAGCGGATAGTCACTCGCGGGGTGTTCATACACCAGGTCAAACGCCGATGCCGGCACCGCCGCATGGTGCCCCAGGAATGGCAACTGCCGGTTGATCTCGGCCACCAGCGCCACCGGCTCCCCTTCTGCTTCCCGCTCCCGTAACAGGGGCAACAGGTCGAGGGTGAGATCCGGGTTACAGCTCAGGCTTAGCTGGTCGCCGTCCCCGGGGGCCACCATCTGGCCGATGACATTGACCCCTAGCGCCATCAGATCCCGGACCGCGTGGGTGTAGTTGGTGCACACGTAATGACGCTGCTGGCTCTGGTTGTTCAGGAACGCGCCGGCCTTGAAGAAAAACTCGGACACGGTAACGTTCGGCGGCAGCCGCCCGGCGGAGACATCCCGGGCGTAGGCCAGCTCGGGGATGTCCCCGTAGAGACGTTTGACGAAAGGCTCAAGGAACCGCCGTTCCAGCGAGGAGCTGCCCCTGGGCACCTGCAGGGACAAAGCCGTAACGATGTGGAGCTGGAGGCTGCTGTCGTGCCGGGCGCGCTCATACAGGGCATTCACAAACCGGACCGGCTTGCCCAACCCGAGGGGCAGCCCCAGCGTTATTCGCTTGCCTACCCGATCAATAACCGCATCAACGCAGGCCTCTAGGTCCTGAATCCGGCGGGTCGTCTCCGACATCACTCCACTCCTTGTGTGTACGCGGTATAGGTGAGGTACGCCGGCCAACGGTATCCGGCGACACGATGATCACACGGCGAGGACGCCCAGACAATGCGGCGGCTCAGGTTCGGACCCTGTCGGGAGTGATTGAATAGATCGGGAGCGTGCCAGAGGGGGGGGGGGCAAATCCGCGGGGCAAGGGCTCCAGGGGGGGTCAGAACTTCCAGCGCAGCCGAAGGCAGGCGCCGTTTTCCAGCAGCGCAATGCCGTGATCGGCCTGGGTGGATTCGTAGGCGTACCGCTTGCTGCGGTCGTGGCTGCGGAACAGAGTCAGGCTCAGCAGTCGGGAGCCAAGTTCCGCGGCGGCGCTGGTGTCGTCTTCATCGAACTCTCCGGACACGCGGCGCTGCATTTGATGGAGCTGCTCAACCGTGTCCAGGGCTTCCAGACTGCCTTCCACATCCAGATCGGCGGCATCGGCACGAAACGCCATGGCCAACAGGTTCAGGGTCAGGAGGATCAGGAACAGGCGAAAAACCATAGCGCCACCCTAGGAAAAGACGGTTACACGGACACACGCTCTAGGATGAAAGTCTAATGACTGCGACTGAAAAAGATGTGAAATCGCACACAGTGGGCGCGGTGGATTTGTCGGGTTTTGAATCAGAATGTGTCAAAAAGTTAACGGCGCTAGAACAAAGGGTCAGGTCAAGGGGTCAGAAAAAACTCATCTGACCCCGGTTGTACGGGGAGCAAGGGGTCAGATGAGTCTCATCTGACCCCAGGGTTTACTGGGAGTAAGGGGTCAGATGAGTTTCATCTGACCCCAGCTTTACCCCTCATGGGCAGGGATAGGTAAACTCCTGATGGATCGCTTCAATCGCCTCCAGCACCGCGGGGCTCAGGGTCAGGTCGGCGGAACCGAGGTTTTCCCGGAGTTGCTCCATGGAGGTGGCGCCAATGATGTTGCTGGTGACGAAACTGCGGCTGTTTACATAGGCCAGCGCCATCTGGCTGGGTGACAGGCCGTGCTGCCGGGCGAGTTCAACGTAGGCGCGGGTGGCTTCCACGCCCTGATGGCCCTTATACCGGCTGAAACGCTCGTACAGGGTCATTCGACCTTTCTCCGGCCACTTTTCCCCCAGGTACTTGCCGGAGAGCATGCCAAAAGCCAGCGGTGAATACGCCAGCAGGCCGGTCTGCTCCCGGTGGGCAAATTCCGCCAGGCCCACTTCGAACGAGCGGTTCAGCAGGTTGTACGGGTTCTGGATGCTCACTGGGCGCGGCCAGCCGTGGCGTTCCGCCAGGGCCAGGTACTGGGCGGTGCCCCAGGGGGTCTCGTTGGACAGGCCAATGTGCCGGATCTTGCCTTGCTGGACCAGCTCGTTCAGGGCCGACAGGGTGTCCTCGATCGGCGTCGCCTGTTCGTCCGCGTTGTGCTCATAGCCCAACGTGCCGAAGAAATTGGTGTTCCGATCCGGCCAGTGCACCTGGTACAGATCGATGTAATCGGTCTGGAGCCGCTTGAGGCTGTCTTCACAGGCCTGGCGGATGTGGTCCCGGGTGAGGCGCGGGCCATTGCGCAGGTAGGTCAGGCCGTTGCCCGGGCCGGCTACCTTGGAGGCAATGATCAGGTCATCCCGGCGGCCACGGCGGGCCAGCCAGTTGCCCAGATACGTCTCGGTCAGCCCCTGGGTTTCGGCCCGGGGCGGCACCGGATACATTTCGGCGGCATCGATAAAATTGATGCCCTGAGACGTCGCATAGTCCAGTTGCTCAAACGCTTCCTGCTCCGTGTTCTGTTCGCCCCAGGTCATGGTGCCGAGGCAGATCAGGCTCACCTCGAGATCGGTCTTACCCAGTTGTCGCGTTTGCATAGTGTCTCCGCAGTGTTGAGGTCACGGGTCAAAGGAATGTCACGGCGGTGTCTCGGGACTGTCACACCGGCTTTCCATAGTGAAACAAGCGTACCGGAAGACGGGAAACGACAGAGGACAACGGGAACCGCCGTGATGGAAACCAAACAGGCCGCTTGGCGCCCGCAACACATTACCATTGTTTCCGAGACGTTTCCGCCGGAAATCAATGGGGTGGCTAATACCTTGGGCTATCTTTGCCGCGGCCTGGTGGACCGTGGTCATCAGGTGACGGTCATCCGCCCGCGCCAGCCCAATCGCCCCAAAGGTACCGAGGCCTCCGCCCTGGACGTCGACACCGTCCGGGTGCCAGGCCTGCCCCTGCCGGGTTATCCGGATCTGCGTTTCGGGTTGGCGCTGCCCTGCCTGCTCCGACGGCGCTGGTCTGAGGACCCACCGGACGTTATCTACGTGGCAACACAAGGCCCGCTGGGAGTCGCGGCTGTTCGGGCCGCCCGGTCTCTCGGGCTGTACGTGATCTCCGGCTTTCACACCCGATTTGACCAGTACAGCCGCTATTACGGCGCTGGGGCCCTTGAGCCGCTGCTCAAACGCTACGGGCGCTGGTTCCACAACCAGACACGAACCACGCTGGTGCCCACCGAACGCATGGTGGCTACGGTCCGTGCCCTGGGCATTCCCTCAGCCACGCTCTGGAGCCGGGGCGTGGACGGCCAGCGGTTCCATCCGCGGCAACGGGACGACGCTCTCAGGGAGAGCTGGGGCCTCGCGCCCTCGGACCTGGCGGTGCTCTACGTCGGTCGTCTGGCAAAGGAAAAAAACCTGTGCCTGGCCCTGGCCTGCTTCGAACGCCTTCGAGCCCTCCATCCCCGCGCCCGGCTGGTGCTGGTGGGCAGCGGCCCTTTGCGCCCCTGGCTGGAGCAGCGCTATCCGCACGCACAGTTGTGCGGCGTGCAGCGCGGTGACGACCTGGCTCGCCACTACGCCTCGGCGGACCTGTTCCTGTTTCCCAGCAAAACCGACACATTCGGGAATGTGGTGCTTGAGGCCATGGCCAGCGCCCTGGCGGTGGTGGCGTTTGACGACGGGGCCGCCGGCGAGCATCTGCGCACCGAGGCCAACGGCATCAAAGTGGCGCTGGACGACGACCAGGGCTTCATCGACGCGGCCCTGCGGCTGGCGGACCAGCCAAGTCTGCTCGAGCGCCTGCGCCGGCGGGCCCGGCAGGATGCCCTGGACGTGACCTGGCCAACCCAGATTGAACGATTCGAACACCTGATGTTCCACCCCGACCCAGAGGTACACCGCCATGGACTCCACCAGCAAAGCGTTACGTCTGTTCGACCGGGTTGACCAGCGGGAATACCGCTTCTGCCGCGCCATCAACCAGCATACCCGCCGGCCTCTGCTGCGGGGTTACTTCCGCCTGATCAGCCGCCTGGGCGACGGCTGGTTCTGGTACGCGCTGATTCTCGCGCTGCCGGCGCTGACACCGTCTAACGGGCTTGACCACGCCCTGGCCATGACCGCCACCGGGTTGTGCTGTACCCTGGCCTACAAGGCGCTCAAGCACCGGCTGGTCCGGGAACGGCCGTTCATTTCCTTTCCGGCCATCGAGTGCGGCACGCCGCCCCTGGATCGGTACAGTTTTCCCTCCGGCCATACCCTGCACGCCGCCTGTTTCCAGACCATGCTGTGCCTGACGTTCCCCGGGCTTGCCCTGTGGGTGCTTCCGTTTACCCTCAGTGTCGCCGCCTCCCGGGTGGTGCTCGGTCTGCATTACCCCAGCGACGTGATCGCCGGTGCGGTGATTGGCGCGGTGATGGGAGCATTGTCCGTGGCCTGGTTTCCGGCGGTGATTGCCGGCTGATCAGTCGAACAGGCGCAACTGTGTGACCGGGGCGTCGTCGTTGCGAAAGCGCACGCCCACCCCGAGCAGCCGCACCGCCCGATCCGGGTTCGCCATCAGCTCGTCCAGCAGCGGCCGGTAATCCGCCTCAGCCGGCTCTGCCACCGACTCGCGCACCCGCTCCAGGGTGTGGGTGGAAAAATCGCTGTAGCGGATTTTCACAAACAGCTTGTGAATGGGTTTCCGGCCCGCCTTGCGGGCCAGACGGGAGGCCAGGTCCGTCACCAGTGCGGGCAGCACCGCCTCGCAGGCGCGCTTGTCCGGCAGGTCCTGGGAAAAGGTCCGCTCCACGCTCACCGATTTGGCCACCCGGGACACCACCACCGACCGTTCGTCCCGGCCGTGGGCCATCTCATGGAGCCGGTAGCCCTGCTTACCGAAGCGCTCGACCAGCACCTCCGCGCCCAGGGCCTGAAGGTCCCCACAGGTCTGGGCGCCCATCTGATGCAGCTTTTCGGCGGTGACCCGCCCCACGCCAAACAGCTTCTCCACCGGCAATGTCTTCACGAAGGACCCCACCTGGTCCGGCGTGATCACGAACAGGCCGTCGGGCTTTTCCCAGTCGCTGGCAATCTTGGCGAGGAACTTGTTGGGGGCCACGCCGGCGGAAATGGTGATGCCCACTTCACGGTAGACGCGCTCCCGCAACGCCTTCGCCATCAGTGTGGCGCTGCCGTGGTGGTCGCTGACGTCGGTAACGTCCAGGAAGGCTTCGTCCAGGGACAGCGGCTCCACCAGATCCGTGAGTTCCCGCAGAATCGTCATCACCTGGCGGGAGACGATGCGGTACTTCGCCATATCCGGCGGTACCGTGACCAGCCCCGGGCACAGGCGGCGGGCTTCGCTGCCCGGCATGGCGGACCGCACCCCGAACGCCCGGGCCCGGTAGTTGCAGGTGGTGACCACGCCCCGCCCCCCGGCACCGCCGACGGCCAGCGGCACGTCCCGAAGGCTCGGATCGTCCCGCATTTCCACGGCAGCGTAGAAGCAGTCACAATCCACGTGGATGATCTTGCGTTGGGGCATGGCGGTTTGGCGGGGATGATGGGTTAGCGATCTGTACGTTTATACAGCCTTGTATCTTACGGTACTATCTAGAGAATGTCAGTTTGCTAGAGAATGTCAGTTTGGCTCGAAAATGTCAGGCTGGCCTGAGAACGTCAGGCAGCCCAAACCACCGTCGCACCCTGCGAGGCACCATGACCAATCCGATTCCCGACGCTGATCGCACCGACATCGAAGCCGCCGCTTTCCGCCGACTGGTTGCCCACCTGCAGAAGCGCACCGATGTGCAGAACATCGATCTGATGAATCTGGCCGGTTTCTGCCGTAACTGCCTGTCCAAATGGTACCGGGCCGAAGCCCAGGAACGGGGGTTTGACCTGGATGATCCCTCCGCCCGAGAGATCATCTACGGCATGCCCTACGATCAGTGGAAGGCGGAGCACCAAAGTGGGCCAAAGCAGGACCACAATCCATGACCGTATGCGAGGCCGTGCGCATTCATCTGGCATCCCTGAAAGGCGGACACGCCCGCTTCCAGGACACACTGGCCCTGATTGATCGGTATTTTGACTATCAGCCGGCCGGGTTCCACAACGGTCCGATCTACAACGCCGCCGGCGACAACGCAGGCTCCTGCCGCGTATTGGCGCTCGGGCAACACTGCAACCTGAACGACACCGACACGCTGCGGCTGTTCGCCGAGCATCATCAACAGGTGCTCGGCGATCCGACAGGCGACAGCCACGCCAACATTCGCCAATTCATGGCAACCGGCTGGTCCGGCGTGCGCTTTGACCAGCCACCCCTGCGGGCCAGAGCCGGCCAGGACACCCATAACAACACGGAAGAAACGCCGTAATGAGCGATACCGCAACATCCGGAGTGACCCATAGCTTTCAATTGAAAAGCGCCAACGTGTCACTGACCGCGCTGGAACTGTACTTTTTCGACGACGCGCAGTTCGAGGCAGACCTGCGAGACAAGATCAGCCAGGCCCCCGGCTTTTTCAAAGACATTCCGCTGGTCATTACCCTCGACCGCTACGAGGGCATCGACAGCGAACTGGATTTCTTCAAGCTCATCGGCACCTGCCGGCGGCACCACATTCACGTGATTGGCGTGCGCGGCGGCACCGATGACCAGCGCCGGCTGGCCCGGGGCGCGTCGCTGGCGCTGTTCCCCGGTCAGGGTCAGCGCGGTGCTCCGCAAGCTGCCGCCGAACCGGACACGGCGACGGCCGAAGCCGAGGCGGTCAGTACCACGGCGCCGGCCCGCGTGATCAGCCAGCCGGTGCGATCAGGCCAACAGATTCACTGCCCGGACGGCGACGTCGTGGTGCTCGGGCCGGTCCAGGCCGGGGCCGAAATCCTGGCCGCCGGCAACATCCACGTCTACGGCCCGCTGCGGGGACGCGCGCTGGCGGGCATCCAGGGGAATGAAGCAGCCCGCATTTTCTGTCAGTCTCTGGAAGCGGAGCTTGTGTCCGTTGCCGGACACTATAAAATCTCCGAAGACTTGCAGGGCAACGGCTGGAAAGAGGCGGTACAGATCCAGCTTTCGGAGGACCTGCTGGTGGTCACGCCACTGAACCGGGGATGAACACCCGGGTGACAACAGGCGCTGGAAACACGACGAATCCACTGTGAAACAGGAATTGAACCTTGGCTAGAATCATTGTCGTAACCTCAGGAAAGGGCGGCGTTGGCAAGACCACCACCAGCGCCTCAATCAGTACCGGCCTGGCCAAGCGTGGCCACAGGACCGTGGTCATCGATTTTGACGTGGGCCTGCGCAACCTGGATCTGATCATGAACTGCGAACGCCGGGTGGTGTACGACTTCGTCAACGTCATCCAGGGCGAAGCCTCACTCAACCAGGCCCTGATCCGGGACAAGCGCGTCGACACCCTCTACATCCTGCCGGCGTCCCAGACCCGGGAGAAAGAAGCCCTCACCAAGGAGGGCGTTGAGCGAGTCATCAACGAACTGTCCCAGACCTTCGACTACATTGTCTGCGACTCCCCCGCCGGCATCGAACACGGCGCGCTCATGGCCCTGTACTACGCCGACGAAGCCGTGGTGGTGACCAACCCCGAAGTCTCCTCCGTCAGGGACTCTGATCGTATCCTCGGCATCCTGCAGAGCAAATCCCGGCGCGCGGAAATGGGCCAGGATCCGGTCCGCGAACACCTGCTGCTGACCCGCTACAACCCGTCCCGGGTCGAGAAAGGCGAGATGCTCTCGGTAGCGGACGTCGAAGAAATCCTGGCCATCCCCCTGCTGGGCGTGATCCCGGAAAGTCAGGTGGTTCTGAACGCCTCCAACCAGGGGGTTCCGGTGATTCTGGAAGAGCAGAGCGATGCCGGCCAGGCCTACGACGACGCCGTCGCCCGCCTGCTGGGTGAGGAGCGCGAGCACCGGTTCATGAGCGCGCAGAAGAAAGGCTTCTTCTCTCGCATGTTCAAGGGGGGCTGAGGGATGAGCTTTCTGGATTACTTTCGCAGCAAGAAAAACGCCAGCGCGAGCGTCGCCAAGGAGCGCCTGCAGATCATCGTGGCCCACGAGCGCGGGCAGCGGGACCAGCCGGACTACCTGCCCCAGCTCCAGCAGGAACTTCTGGCGGTAATTCGCAAGTACGTGCAGATCTCAGACGACATGGTGCAGGTGGAAGTCGACCGTAACGACAACTGCTCGGTGCTGGAACTGAACGTGACGCTCCCGGAGCGTTGATGCCGTTTTCTCAGGGATGAAACCTATGACCGCTCCCACCTGGGCCGCTGCCCAACCGTGGCTGTTCCGCCTCACCCGCACCGCCCTCGCCAGCATGGCCGCCATTTTCCTGGTGTCAGGCGGCCTGGCCAGGGCCGGGGATCTGCCCGCCGAGAACAACCCGGACTGGGCCCTTCAAACCGAATCCGGCAACATCCGCATCTACACCGTGGCCCAACCCGGCTCCAGCTTCGAGGCGTTTAAGGCGGTGGCCGTCCTGGACGCCCCGCTGGAGAATGTCATGGCGGTGATGGCCAACCCGCGCTCCTGCGTCGACTGGGTCTACAACTGCAGCGAATCCTACGGTTTCGGTGGCGGCGAGTTCCGTGACCGCTACGCCTACTCGGTGAACGATATGCCCTGGCCGGTGACAGACCGGGACTATGTGCTGCACATCCGCACCCGCGCGGACCGGGCCACCGGTGAAGTCGTCATGGACCTGAACGCTACCCCTGATCAGCGGGCGGAAGTGGACGGCCGTGTGCGGGTGGACCAGTCGGACACCCTGTACCGGTTTACCCCCGAGGGCGACAAGACCCGCATGGTGTGGGTGCAGCACACCGATCCGAACGGCGCCCTGCCCGGCTGGCTGGTCAACAACCTCCTGGTGGATATTCCGGTGCGCTCCATGGAAGCCCTGGAGACCCTGGCACAGAAGCCCGAGTACCAGGGATTTCATCTGGTCTGGGACGATCAGGACCGGCTCGCGGGTGTGGCGAAATCCGGGGATGACGCTCCGGCAAAGTCACGCTAAGCTTTCAGCAACGACCACCCACTGAGGACCGCCCGGCCTGATGACCGTTCTCGCCCATGAGATCATGACCCCCAGCGTCAAGGCGGTGCCCCAGAACTGGACCATGGAGCGGCTCGCCCGCTTCCTGACCGACAACGAAATCACGGGCAGTCCGGTGGTGGACGACCGCGGTGAGATCATCGGCATCGTCACCCTCAAGGACATCACCGAGTTCCGCTGGAACGCCTCCCGGGGCAAACCGGACGATCAGCTCACCCGGGAGGAAGCCGCCGAGGCCCGGCGCCTGCGCATGGCCATTTTCGAGGAAATGGGCAAGGTGCCGGTGGAAGTTCGGGACATCATGACCCCGGGCGTGCTCTCCGTGAGCGAAACCACGCCGGTGCGGGACATTGCGGATACCATGATGCGCGAGCACCTGCACCGGATCTTTGTCACACGGGGGGAAAAGATTACCGGCATCATCACCACCTACGACATGCTCAAACTGATCTCCCAACCGGACCTGACGCAACGCTGCGCCGGAAGCACCTGAGCCACCAGAGAGGTAGCGCACCCTATGCCCAGAGCACCGCAAGCTCGCAAAAAGATGTACGTCCTCGACACCAACGTCCTGATCCACGATCCCAACGCCCTCCTGAACTTTGAAGAACACGACGTCATCATCCCGATGACGGTCCTCGAAGAACTCGACAGCCTCAAATCCGGCAAACAGTCGGTGGCGGCCGATTGCCGCCAGGCCATCCGTAACATCGACAAATTGCTGGGGGACGCTAGCCCGAAGGACATCGAAAAAGGCGTGCCCATCGTGCGCGGCAAAAAGGCCATCCCCCTGGGCCGGCTGCTGATTCTGATGACCGCCGAGCTGCCGGACGGCCATTCCCTGCCCCAGCACCTGAACGACAACAAGATCATCAACACCCTGGCGGCCCTGCAGAACCGGCATAAATCCCGGGACATCATTCTGGTCAGCAAAGACATCAACATGCGGCTGAAAGCCCGTGGCTTTGGCGTGGAGGCCCAGGACTACCACAACGACCAGTTGCTGGACGACATCGACCTGCTGCCCAAGGGCTACCACGAGTTCGAGAATTCGTTCTGGGACACCATCGAGAAGGTGGAGACTGTCCAGCGCTCCGGCGCCACGGAGCACCTGCTCAAGCGCGAAGGCCGGCTCGCGAAGATCAACATCAACGAGTTCGTGATTGACCAGCTCGGCTTTGTCGGCAAGGTGGTGGACCTGGACGAGCAGCGCATCGTCATCCGCGATCTGCACCAGCACGACCTGATGAACGAGGAAGTCTGGGGCCTGGTGCCACGGGACATTTACCAGGCCATGGCCCTGAACCTCCTGCTGGACCCGGACATCCACCTGGTCAACCTGACCGGGTCCGCCGGCTCCGGCAAGACCATCCTGGCGCTGGCGGCGTGCATTGAAATGACCGTGGCCAGCAAGCTGTACAAGCGTATCATCGCCACCCGCTCCACCCAGGGGCTGGACGAAGACATCGGTTTCCTGCCCGGCACCGAGGCGGAGAAAATGGAGCCCTGGCTCGGGGCCATCGTGGACAACCTGGAAGCCCTGCACGAGGACGATGAGAACATGACCGCGTCCGTGGACTACATCCTCAGCAAGGTGCCCATTCACTTCAAATCCCTGAACTACATCCGCGGCCGCAGCTTCCAGCACAGCCTGATCATCATCGATGAGTCCCAGAACCTGACCCCGCACCAGATCAAGACCATCATCACCCGGGCGGGCAACGGCTCCAAAGTGATCTGCCTCGGCAACCTGGCCCAGATTGACACCCCCTATCTGAGCGCCCTCAGCTCCGGCCTGACCTACATGACCGAGCGCTTCAAGGACTTCCGCCACGGCGCCCATGTGCACCTGCAGGGCGTGCCCCGCTCGCCCCTGGCCGAGTACGCCGAAGCCCACCTGTAAACCGCTGCACCACCGGTCAGCGGCAGGGCCTTCGCACCCTGCCGTTGACCGTCGTGCCCGACCCCGCGGTCGGGCGCGCCATCGCCTGCTTCGTTGCCTGCCGATACTGTGACTCTCGTCACATACCGTTACAAAAAACAACAAAGCAGGCACAACCATGAACCACATCAGCTCTGTCTTGCTCGCGGGCGCGTGCGCCCTCACCCTCAGCGCCTGCGGCGGCGGAGGTGGCGGCAGCTCCGCCACGGCCCCCACCGCGCAGGATGCCACGTCCACCCGCACCGCGCCGCCGGAGAGCGCCGTTGAAGGCGACGTTCAGGTAGCGCGCCCCCTGCCCGCCAGCGACAGCGAACAGGTGGCCGCATCCTGCCAGAAGGGGACCAACCTGGAAGGCGGCCGCAGCTACCGGGTACAGATGCCCTCCCGCGTGGACGGCGCCGCCATTGTGTTCCAGGTGTTTGAGCCAACCCTGTTCGACTGCCAGACCCGCCATCCTCTGATCCTGCAGGGCCACGGTTTCAGCGGTTCCCGGACCACCGAGGCCGGCAACGATCCGCTGGCGCCGATCAAGCCGCTGATCGATGCGGGCTACGCGGTGATCAGTATCGATCAGCGGGGCCACGGCGAAAGCGGCGGCACGGTGCGGGTGATGGACCCGGACTACGCCGGCCAGGATCTGGTGCAGATTGTGGACTGGGCGGAAGCCAACCTGGATTACCTGAAATACAACAACGGCAACCTGCTGCTGGGTGCGGTGGGCGGCAGCTACGGCGGTGGGTTCCAGTACCTGCTGTACAACGTCGATCCGGACCGTCGGATGGACGCGATGGTGCCGCAAATCACCTGGCACGACCTCACCTACAGCCTGAACCCCGGCAACGTCACCAAGAACTACTGGCTGGCGGCCCTGTCGGTCATGGGCGACGCCCGTACCGGGGGTTCCATGGACCCCTATCTGCGGGCCTCCCTGCTGGACGGCATCACCACCGGCTATTTCCCGGAGGACGCACTGGGCTTCTTCAGCTACCACAGTCCGACTTATTTCTGGCAAAACGAGCGCGGGCTGTCCCTGCTGGACAGCGGCAACACCGATGACTATCTGCTGGACCCGGCCCTCAGCCTACTGCCCATCACCAGCGACGGCCGGTTCGTGGTGAAAACCCCGACGCGCTCGCCCTACCCGGTGGACGTGCTGATGTTCCAGGGCATGCGGGATAACCTGTTCCCGTTCAACGAGGCGGCGGAGAACTATCGCATCCTCAAGCAGGCGGGCGGCGACGTGCGCTTGCTCACCTACCCGTTCGGCCACCATTACCTGGCGCCGAACGTGGGGCTGATCGAGGAAACCCTGCAGAACCTGGGCGTTTACGCCGACGCGCTGCCCGAGCTGGCCCAGGGTGACCTGAACGCCCTGAGCAACTGCGGTGACATCAACGTGACCCGGGCCACCGTGGCCTGGTTCAACGAGAAGCTGCTGGGCAAGGGGGACGCGAATAACGTGATCACCACCGGTCAGCAGGTGTGCTACAGCCTGTCACCGGACGATGCCGTCTCGGCGCCGGCCGTCACCTACGGCGGTACAAGCTACCCGGTCGGGTTCCAGGTGGCGGGCCTTGAGACCCCGGCTACGGTTCTCATCGGCGCGGCGGGCGTTGCGCCCACGCTGGTACCGCTGACCACCCTGGACCAGGACGGCGTGATTGCCGGCATTCCGGAAGCCACGCTGACCGTCAGCACCGGCCTGCCCGCGCTGGACGATCAATGTCTGGCCGAAAGCGACCCGCTGCTGCACCTGGGTACCTGCGATTCGATCTTCTTCGTGGGGGTGGGCGTCATCCGCAGCGGCCAACTGGTGCCGGAGCTGATCGACGAGCAGGTCCAGCCGGTGCGAGGGCTGGGGCAACATTCGCTCGACATGACCGGCATCGCCGAGCGGCTGCACGCGGGCGACCGTCTGGTGCTGATGCTCTATGGCCAGCACCCGACCTTTGCCGGCGCTTTCTCCCGGGATCTGGCGGTGCCGCAGGTGCAGGTCAGCGGCACGGTTGCCCTGCCGCTGCTGTCCTCAGACGGCCAGTCGCCGCTGGTTACACCCGATAACGGCTGACCTGGTCGGCCAGTTCGGCCGCCAGGGTCTGCATCCGCTGGGTCACGTCACCGGCCCGGCGGGTGCCACCGGCGGTCTGCTCGATGATCGCCACAATCTCATGAACGTTCTGGTTGATGGTCTCGGAGACGCTGGTCTGCTCTTCCGCGGCGCTGGCAATCTGAGTGTTCATGTCGGTAATCGTGCTCACCGCCTCACCAATCCGCTTGAGGGCCTCGCTCACCTGGCGGGTCTCGTCCACGGTGGCCTCGCTGCGTTCGCTGATGGCACCGATGATCCGCACCGCGTCGTCCGCACCGGTCTGAACCTGTTCGATGGTCTTCTGGATTTCCTGCGTGCTCTGCTGGGTCCGGCTGGCCAGGGTGCGCACCTCATCGGCCACCACCGCAAACCCACGGCCCGCTTCGCCGGCCCGGGCCGCCTCGATGGCGGCGTTCAGGGCCAGCAGGTTGGTCTGGTCGGCGATCTCCCGGATCACCTCCAGCACGCTGTCGATCTTGCGGGAGTCCGCTCCGAGCCGTTCGATCACGCCAACGCCCTGGCTGACCTGATCGGACAGGCCGGCGATGACGTCCGTCGCCTGATACACCAGCCCCTGGGCATCGTTGACCTGGGCATTGGCCCGGCCAGCGGCGTCGGACGCGGCGCTGGCGTTGCCGGCCACTTCCTGGGCAGCGGCGGTCATTTCATTCATGGCAGTGGCCACCTGATCGCTCTCTGAGGTCTGGCGCTCGACGCCCTGCTCCGCCTCGATCATCACCTGCTTGAGCTCCCCGGTGGCCTCATTGAGGGTGCCGGCGGAGGCGCGGATGCGCTCTACCAGCCCGTGTACCTGGTCAGCAAAGCTGTTGAAGGCGCCGGCCAGTTGCCCCAGCTCGTCCCGGGAGTCGACGTCCAGGCGCCGGGTCAGGTCGCCGTCGCCGCTGGCAATGTCGTGCATCGCCGAGACCGCCTGCTTCAGCGGCCGCACGATGGTGCGGACGACAAACAGGGCCAGCAGCACAATCAGGATAAGGGCAATCACCGAGGTGGTGATGGAGCCCATGATCGCCTCGTTCAGGGAGTTACCGACGGTCTGGTCCATGTCTGCCACCTGCCCTTCCAGGCCGTCCACCCAGAAACCGGTGCCGATCATGAGGTTCCACTTGGGCAGCATCTCGGCGTAGCCCAGCTTGGGCGCCACCTTACCGGTCTTGCCGTTTTCCCAGCCGTAGGCCACGTAGCCGCCGCCGTTTTTGGCCGCCTGGATCAGCTCACGAATCAGGTATTTGCCGTTAGGGTCCTTGAAATCCCACAGGTTCTTGCCTTCCAGCTGTGGCTTCACCCCGTGCATCACGTTCACGCCCTGGGTGTCGTAGGCAAAGAGATACCCCTCGCTGCCGGAATCGTTGAACCGGAGGTTGCGCAGAATATCCATGGCCTTGCGGCGAATCTCGGGGTCGTCCGCCGAGCCCGGTTGGTTGTATAGGTCGGAAATGGCGGTTCTGGCCAGTTGCAGGTAGTTCTTCAGCTCATCCCGCTTGCTCGCTTCCATGTCGGCGGCAAACTTGTCCACCGCCGCGCTGCCAATGTGGCTCGCCTGGTTCAGGTTATAGGTGGTGAGAAAGGCGGTCAGGGCCAGCACCGGCACCAGGGCCAGCAAAAGCACTCGGGCTTGGATGGTGAGATTCTTCATGGATTACCGTCGTCTGCGTCTGGAGTGATTCTGGGTATGTCGAAACGAGCGGCAATCCTAGCGGAAAGCCCCCGCCGTTATTATTAGGAAAACGGCCTAGTTTGTATGACAAGTGTTAACGGACGGCCCGGTTCAGTCCTTGAACTGGGCTTTATCGAGACCGTGCTTTTTCATTTTGTCGTACAGGGTTTTTCGGGCGATGCCCAACTGCACCATGGTGTCCTTGATGCTGCCATGGCAGGCGTCCAGCGCGCTGACGATGGCCGAACGCTCGAACCCGTCCACCATTTCCGAGAGCGTTCGGCGCCCGGAAATGTCAGCGGCCTGGCCGGCACCGGCGTCGTCCAGGGCCGCCGGCCCCAACAGCACGTAACGCTCCGCCAGGTTACGCAGCTCCCGCACGTTGCCCGGCCAGTCCCGCTGCATCAGGGCGGCCGCCTGTCCGGCGTCCAGGGGTACGCTCTCCCGGTCGTAGCGGGCGGCGGCAATCAGGACGAAGTGGTGAAACAGCAGCGGGATGTCTTCCTTGCGCTCCCGCAGCGGCGGAATGTCCACCTTCACCACGTTCAGCCGGTAGTACAGGTCCGGCCGGAATCGGCCGTCATCGCTCAGCGTTTTGAGGTCTTCCTTGGTGGCGGCAATCAACCGGACATCCACCTCGCGCACGTCGTTGCTGCCCAGGCGCTCCACCTTCTGCTCCTCCAACACCCGCAACAGCTTCACCTGCAGGGCCATGGGCATGCTTTCCACTTCGTCCAGGAACAGGGTGCCCCGGTGGGCGTGTTCGATCTTGCCGATGCGCTGGCGCTCAGCGCCGGTGAAGGCACCGGCCTCATGGCCGAACAGCTCGCTCTCGATCAGGTTCTCCGGCACCGCGCCGCAGTTAATGGCAACAAAGTTGTGGCTGCGCCGCTCGCTGCTCTCATGGATGTAACGGGCCAGGGCATCCTTGCCGGAACCGGTCTCCCCGTGCAGCAGGATGTTGGCGGAGATGTCGATGATCGGGTTCACCATGGCCATCACCCGCTGCATGGCGGGGGAGTCCCCCAGGATGCGGGGGCCGGGCTTGGCCATCTGCCGCAGCTGAGCCTTCAGGCGCCGGTTCTCCAGGGCCAGGTGGCGCTTTTCCAGGGCGTGGCGGAGCAGCTCGATCAGCTCCTCGTGATCAAACGGCTTTTCGATGAAATCGTAGGCCCCCTGCTGCATGGCGGACACCGCGGTGCTGATGTCGCCATGGCCGGTCAGGATGATCACCGGGATAGCGTCGTCCAGCGCCCGGATCCGGGCCATCAGTTCCAGGCCGTCCATCCCCGGCATGGTGTAATCGCACAGCACCACGCCGGCGAACTCCGGCCCCAGGTCTTTCAGGGCCGACGCACCGTCGGCGTAGCAGGCCACCGGCAGGTCTTCCAGGGAGAGGGTCTGGGCCATGGCCTGGCGGATGTGGGCGTCGTCGTCGACAAACACGACCGAAGGTTGGGTCATTCGGAGGCCTCCCGCCTGGGTAGAGTGATGATGAATTCCGCGCCGAGGCCGTCCCGCCGGTTGTGGCCGGTCAGGCGACCGCCGAGGGCGTCGACAATCTGCCGGGAGATCGACAGGCCAAGGCCAAGGCCCTGCTTGACGGATTTGGTGGTAAAAAATGGCTCGAACACCTGCTCGCTGTCCGCCGGCAGCCCCGGCCCGTTGTCCCGGACCCGGCAACGCCACTCGGCGGGATCGCCGTCGATGTCGATGCACACGGTGGGGGCTTCCACCCCCTCCACCGCCTGCAGGGCGTTGGTGAGCAGGTTCACCAGCACCTGCTCGATGCGCAGGATATCGCCGTGGCAGTTGACCGGGGTATCCGGCCGGTGCCAGCGCAGGTCCAGCGCGTCGTTGCCCTTCTGGGCAGTGACAATCTTGAGAGCCGCATCCACCGCCAGCCGCAAATCCACGGTGGCCGGCGGTCCCTCGGACTTGCGGGCAAACACCTTGAACTGGCGGATCAACTCCGCCATGTTGTCGCACAGGCCGATGATCTCGGCCAGATTGGCATCCACGGTCTCAGTGGCGCCCTTCTCCAGGAACCGCCGGCTGTTGCGGGCGTAGGCCTGGATGGCGGTCAGGGGCTGGTTCATCTCGTGGTTGAGCCCGGCGGACATCTGCCCGAGCACCGCGAGCTTGGCGGCCTGGATCAGTTCCTGCTGGGTTTCCCGCAGCTCTTCCTGGGCCCGCTCCCGTTCCCGCACCTCATCTTTCAACTGCCGGTTGGAGCGCTCCAGGTCGGCGGTGCGCTCCGCTACCCGGCGCTCCAGCTGTTCGCCCCGCTGAGCCAGCTCCGCCTCCCGGCGATAGCGCTCCCGCAGGTACAGCCAGGCCAGCAACAGCGCCAGGAACAGGGCCGCGCCGCCGGCCACAAAGCCCAGGCGGGTCCAGAGCACCCGGTCCGTGGAGACCATCACCCGCAGGGACCAGTCCAGGCGGGGCAGATCGGTGGTCACGCTCAGGTATTGCCGGGTGCCGGCCTTGTCCGCGATACGCAGGGTTTCGGAAGAGCCGGTGACGCCCCAGGGGCGTCCCAACCAGGCCATGTTCATGGGCGTGAGGTCTCGGTCCGGATAGCGCTGGCGCACTTCCAGCGGCAGCGCGCCCTGTTCGTTGCCGGAGAAATCCCGGTACAGCCAGTCCGGCCGGCTGGCCAGGAAACTGACGCCGGCGTCGTCCAGCACCACCATATCCGCGCCACCGAGCGCGGCAGGGCGATGCCACTGGGACTCCAGATCATCCACCTGCACCTTGACGGCAATCACCCCAATGATGCCACCGTTGCGGTCCCCCACCGCGTGGGAAAAATACAGCCCCCGCACACCGGAGGTTGACCCGAGGGCGAAATACACCGCGGAGCCGCCGGTTTCCAGCGCATCCCGGAAGTACGGGCGAAAATCAAAACGCCGGCCCACAAAACTGTCCCGTCGCTGGAAGTTGTTGGCCGCAATGGTCATGCCGGTGGTATCCATCAGATACACATCCGAGCTGCCCACGATCGTCGCCATGCGCTGCATCTGCCGGTTTGCCTGAAGTATCAGGGCCGGGTCGTCGGGGTTCTTCAGGGTCTGCAGCATCAGCGGGTGTTCGGCCATGAGCTCGGGGATGGGCAGGTAACGGCTGAGCTCGTTCGCTACCAACTGACGGTAGCGGAAGGATTGTTCGAGGCTTTCCTGCTCCACCTGGCGATAGCCCACCCAGCCACCCAGACTCCAGGAGGCGGCCAGGGTGACCAGCAGTAGCAGAACAACGCCAACGCGTGCAGACATGAGGTGCGCCCGGGAAAAACCGCTAGCCTAACGAGCCCGCCGGCACGGCACAACTGCCGTTGCCGGGCCGACGGGCTCCGGGCCGGATCAGGACGCTGACGGCGCCAGCTTCAGCCGGCGCTGACGCTGGAGGGCGTAGAGCACGCCACCCAGGACGATGCCGGCCAGATCGGTCCAGCCACCGCCTTCGATCATCAGCAACGCCGCGACGATCAGCAGGATGCGCACCAGCCAGTTGGCCCGGATATCCGCAAACCAGCCCATCACGCCCGCCGACAGCAGGTACACGCCCACGGTGGCGGTGATCAGCGCGCGGCCAATGTCGAACCAGGGCGCGTCCATCAGCAGCGCGCTGTTGTAGAAGAACATGAACGGCACGATGAACGCGGCAATGCCGATGCGGAACGAGGCCACCGAGGTTTCCATGGCGTTGGCCCCGGAGATCCCGGCCGCCGCGTAGGAGGCCAGCGCCACCGGCGGGGTGATCGCAGACACCACGGCAAAGTAGAACACGAAGAAGTGCGCCGTCAGCGGCTCAATCCCCAGGTCCACCAGGCCCGGCGCCACCACAGAGGCGGCCACCGCGTAGGCGGCGGTGGTCGGCATGCCCATACCCAGCAGAATGGAAATGAACATGGCGAAGATCAGCGCCAGCAGGTCACTCTGGGCGGCAATGTCCAACAGCATGGAGGAGAAACGCGCGCCCACGCCGGTCAGCGAAATCACGCCCACGATGACGCCGGCGGCGGCGCACACTACGATGATCTGGATCGCCATGATAGAGGCAATGTCCAACGCCTTGAGCACCCCTCGTGGCCCCATCTTGTTGGGGGACAGCCAGCTCACCACGGTGGAGGCCACCAGCGCCAGGGTGCCGGCCCGGATTACCGAATAGCCCAGGAACAGGGCCACGATCAGAATGATGATGGGGATAAACAGGTAGCACTGTTTGATGAGCTTGGACATCTTCGGCAGCTCATCCTCGCGCATACCCCGCATGCCGGTCTTGGCGGCTTCCAGGTCCACCATGAAGTAGACCGACGCGAAGTACAGGATCGCCGGAATCACCGCTGCGATGGCGATTTCCGTGTAGGGAATGCCGGTGATTTCCGACATGATGAACGCGCCCGCGCCCATGATCGGCGGCATGATCTGGCCACCGGTGGAGGCGGCGGCTTCCACCGCGCCGGCGGTCTGCTTCTTGTAGCCCACTTTCTTCATCAGCGGGATGGTGAGCGAGCCGGTGGACACCACGTTACCCGCGCTGGTGCCGTTGATCATACCCATCAGGCCGGAGGCAAAAATCGCCACCTTGGCGGGACCGCCCCGGGAGCGGCCAGCGGCCGCAAAGGCAAAGTTCACAAAATAGTCCCCCACCTTGGACGCCTGCAGGAAGGCGGCAAAGATGATGAACAGAATGATGTAGGTGGACGACACCGCGGTGGTGGGCCCCAGTATGCCGGCGTCGGTGTAGACCTGGCTGAAGAACCGCTGCACCGACAGCCCCGGATAGCCCAGGAAACCCGGCAGGTACTTGCCCATAAACACGTAGGCCAGGAACACCAGCCCGATGATCACCAGCGCCATACCGGCCACCCGGCGGGTCATCTCCAGAATCAGCGCGGTGCCGGCGACGGCGGCAAACGAAATGCCGATGGGCGCGAACGAGGTGCCCGTGGACATGCGCAGCGGCGTGTTATAGACCGCCAGCAGATAGGTGGCGACGGACAGGGAGCAGACAATCAGCAGCAGGTCCGGCACGCTGAACCGCGACCGGCCGCGCTGGTGGAACCAGCTCACCACAATGCCCAGGGACGTGGCCGCAATCACCGGCCAGCCAAACTGCCACGTCTCCACGGCCGGATCGATGCGCATGGTGCCGCTGTTCAGCAGTTGGTAAAAGTGGAAACCCTGGTACAGGGAATACAACGCCGGCAACAGGCCAATGGCCGCCAGCCAGGTGGTCCAGCGGTGGCGAATACCGCCGCTTTCCTCGGACGCGAACTGCGCGCCGGTGTACAGCAGGAACCCCAGAATCAGCGCGCCCGCCACGTGCACGATGCGGAACGACCAGGTTTCCATGGGTTCAATGTTCAGGGAATACAGGTGGAACGACGAGTAACCAATCGTCAGCACCGTAATCAGTTTCAGTAGCCAGCCCTCATACAGGCGGCGATTCGGCTCTACCGGCTCCTCGTCCACGTTGTGGGCCAGAATGTGATCGTCGTCCTCGGTGACCCGGGGCGCGTTAGGCGAAGTGTATTCAGTGGTCATGATGCAACCTGCTCGAAAAGAACCGGTACCGGCCTGTCATGGAAGGAGCCGGCAACGAAAGGAGGCCCCGAAGGGCCTCCCGATCAACACGGCTTACTGCTTGATCTGGTCAGCGGGAATGGTAAAGCCATTCTCGTTGAACCAGCGCGCCGCGCCCGGGTGCCAGGGCAGCACGTTGTTCTTGCTGTAGTTCTCCGGCACGGAGTTACGGGCGGCCTTGTGGATGGAGACCATCTTCTTGTTGTTCTCCATGGTCAGCTTGGTCATTTCATACACCAGGCTGTCCGGCACGTCGCAGTTGGCCACGGCGAAGTTCCACATGGACACCACGTTGGACGGCTTGTCCAGGGACTTGTAGGTGGATGCCGGAATGGTGAACTTGGCCACCGGCAGCGCGTCCGTCACCTTCTTCAGCTGGGCGTCGGTCATGCCGATGATGTTGATGTCCGCCTGCACTTCCAGCTGGCTCACCGCCGGAATCGGAATGCCCGCCGCGAACGCGACCACGTCGATCAAGCCGTCCTGGAGCTGGCCGGCCAGATCAGACCAGCTGCCGTTGCGGCGCTCGTACTTCACGCCCAGGATGTCCATCATCTTCGGGAAGTAGGTATCGGAGGTGGAACCGGCCGGGCCGAAGCCGATGGTGGCGCCGTCCGGAATGTCCTCAATGCTCTTGATGCCGGAGCTGCTCAGGGTGGTGATGGAGAACGGCGTCTCGTACATCGGGAACATCGCACACACGTTATCCATCTTCAGGCCCGGCGCCAGCGGGCTGTTGCCGTCCATGGACTCCTTGGCGGGGCCAAGGGTGGTGAGGCCGAAGCGGACTTCGCCGGTCTGCACCAGCGCCATGTTCTGCATCGGGCCACCGGTGATTTCCGCGCCGCCAGACAGGCCCAGCTCGTCGGCCATGTAGTTGGCCCAGCCGGCGCCATAGGCGTAGTAGGTTCCGCCCTGGCTGGCGGTGCCCACGGTGAAGGCATCCGGCCAGCCGGCGCGGTCCTGGGCCATGGCCGGGCTGGCAACGGTCAGAGTGGTGGCAACAGCGGCCAGAATCAGTTTCAGTTTCATGGAAGGGGCTCCCTGATATCGTTTTGTTTGTCGGGTGCTTCCGTGGCCGGAGGGCCACAGTGAGCAAAAACGGGAGCAAGGGCCGGGCCAGTTTCGGTAACTACTTACAAAACGGCGACTTAGCAAAAAACGTCTTAAACATTCCCCGGAGAATGGGTGAAAACGTAGACGCGCCCACGCCGGCAATGGGTAGAAATCCACCCATCTGAACACCACCCTGTCGCCCGAGTTGCGCGCGCCTGGAAGGCGGCGGTAGATTGTTGGATTAATCCGGCCAGACACCACCACCCGCACAAGGAGCCAGCCCGTGCCAGACGCCGCGCCCGATTCAGAACAGTTCGCCAGCGACAACTACAGCGGCATCTGCCCCCAGGCGTGGCAGGCCATGGAACGGGCCAACCGAATGGACGAACCCGCCTACGGCGAGGACGCCTGGACCGCTAGGGCCGCCGACCAGCTCCGGGCCCTGTTCGATACCGACTGCGACGTGTACTTCGTGTTCAACGG
The DNA here is from genome assembly GCF_037080155.1 of Marinobacter sp. C2H3. NCBI lineage: Bacteria > Pseudomonadati > Pseudomonadota > Gammaproteobacteria > Pseudomonadales > Marinobacteraceae > Marinobacter > Marinobacter sp. C2H3. The sequence continues at coordinate 848,006 of NZ_JBBBNZ010000002.1, forward strand.
CACCGCCGCCAACTCCCTGGCCCTGGCCTCCATCGGGCAATCGTTCCACAGCGTGATCTGCCACGAGCTGGCCCACATCGAAACCGACGAATGCGGCGGCCCGGAGTACGCCTCCAACGGCGCCAAGCTGCTGCTGGGCACCGGCGACAACGGCAAGCTCACACCGGACAGCGTCGAACACTTGGTGACCAAACGCAGTGACATTCACTACCCCAAACCCAAGGCCCTGAGCCTGACCCAGGCCACGGAAGTGGGTACCGTGTATTCACCAGACGAGCTGAGGGCCTTGCGGGAGGTGGCCACCCGCCACCGGCTGAACATCCACATGGACGGCGCCCGCTTTGCCAACGCCGTCGCCGCGCTGGACGTTCACCCCGCCGAGATCACCTGGAAGGCCGGCGTGGACGTGCTCTGCTTCTCCGGCACCAAGAACGGCCTGGCCCTGGGCGAGGCGGTGATTTTCTTCAACCGGGCGCTGGCGGAGGACTTCGAATGGCGCTGCAAACAGGCGGGCCAACTCGCCTCCAAGATGCGCTACATCTCCGCGCCCTGGTGCGGCCTGCTGGACAACGACACCTGGCTGGCCAACGCCCGCCACGCCAACGCCTGCGCCGAACGCCTGGAGCGCGGCCTGGCCGGCATTCCCGGCGTCTCCCTGCGCTACCCGCGCCAGGTGAACGGCGTGTTTGTAGACCTGCCGGAACCCATGCAAGCGGCCCTGCGGGCCAAAGGCTGGCGCTTTTACAACTTTATCGGCGGATGTTCCCGGCTGATGTGCTCTTGGTCCACCACTGAGGCGCAGGTGGATCGGTTTCTGGGGGATGTGCGGGGGCTGGTAGCGCAGCGCCAGTAGGCTCTACCACCGCCCCTGTAAAGTCGCCACCACCCGCCGGCTGCCGGCATTATCCCGGTGTTCACACAGGTAAATCCCCTGCCAGGTGCCCAGGGCAAGCTGGCCGTGGGTTACCGGGATCATCAGTGACGGGCCGATCAGCACGCTCTTGATGTGGGCGGGCATGTCGTCCGGGCCTTCGAGGGTGTGTTCGTAGTGGGGCGCGTTTTCCGGAACCATTACGTTGAAGTGACGTTCCAGGTCACCGCGCACGTCCGGATCGGCGTTTTCGTTGATGGCCAGGGAGGCGGAGGTGTGTTGCAGGAACAGGTGCAGCAGGCCCACTTCGCAGTTGGTCAGCTCCGGGGCCTGGGCGAGGATCTGGTCCGTGACCAGATGAAAGCCCCGGGATGCCGGGGCCAGTTCGATGGTGTTCTGGTGCCAGATCATGGCGGGTCCTCAGGCCTGGCGGCCGCTTATTTTTGCAGTTCGTCCCAGGGGTGCACGGGCACCACCGCTTCGCTGGCTTCGGTGTCCAGGGTGCTGCGGAAGTAGTCCATCGCCTTTTCCGCCTCGCTCAGTTCGTCAAACCGGGCGATGTGGTAAATCGCCTCGCCCTCGTTCACCAGCGGCAGGTTGTTCACGCAGATGACGATGCCGGAGCACGGCGAGACAATGGCGGTTTCGGATTCGCCGAACGGGTCCGCCACCATGGCCAGGCGCTGGCCCTTGCGCACCTTCTGCCCGAGGTGGGCCACCGGGCGCATGATGCCGTCGATGTCCGCCCTCACCCACTGGGAGTTGGCGGCGGTTTCCGAGCGCTTGCGTGGGGCTTTCGGGCCTTTCTTGGCGGGCACCATGTCCAGGGAGCGCATCACCCGGATCACGCCTTTCACGCCGCTGCTGATCACCACGTCGTCAAAGCGCAGGGCCTCGCCGCCCTCGAAGGTGATCACCGGAATATCGAGGGAATCGGCGTAGGCCCGCAGGCTGCCCTCCCGCAGACCGGCGTTAATGATGATGGGTGCGCCGAAGGCTTCCGCCATGCGCGCGGTGTCCGGGTTTTTCAGCTCGGCACGGATCTGGGGCAGGTTGAACCGATGGATGGCCCCGGTGTGCAGGTCGATGATATGGGTGACGTTTTCCATGATCTGGGTGCGCAGCAGGTAGGCAATGCGCCCGCCCAGGGAGCCGCTTTCGCTGCCCGGAAAGCAGCGGTTCAGATCCCGCCGGTCCGGCAGATAGCGGGTGCGCTGCACAAAACCGAACACGTTAACGATGGGCACCGCCACCAGGGTGCCCCGCAGGTAACGCAGGGCGGAGTTGGTGAGCACCCGGCGAACAATTTCCACGCCGTTGATTTCGTCGCCGTGAATGGCGCCGCACACCATCAACACCGGGCCGTCGCGGCGACCATGCACCACTTCCACGGGGATGTGCAGCGGGGTGTGGGTGTAGAGTTTGGCAACCGGGACTTCCACGGTCTGGCGGGTGCCGGCCTTCACTTCCACGCCGGCGATGGTGAACGGGGCTCGGGCCACGCTTAACCTCTCCCTTTGGTTCGGGTTTTCCAGGGTTTGTAGTTTTTCTCGGTCCATTGGACGATCAGACTGGCCACGTTCTTGCCGGTGGCGGCCTCAATGCCTTCCAGGCCCGGTGAGGAGTTCACTTCCATCACCAGTGGCCCGCGACTGGAGCGCAGCAGGTCCACGCCGGCCACGTTCAGGCCCATGGCCTTGGCGGCGGAGATGGCGGTGCGCCGCTCTTCCGGGGTAATGCGGATCAGCGAGGCGGTGCCGCCCCGGTGCAGGTTGGAGCGAAATTCACCTTCGGCGGCCTGGCGCTTCATGGCGGCAATGACCTTGTCGCCGATCACGAAGCAGCGAATATCGGCGCCGCCGGCTTCCTTGATGAACTCCTGCACCAGGATGTCCGCCTTCAGGCCCATGAACGCCTCGATCACGCTCTCGGCGGCCTTGCGGGTTTCCGCCAGCACCACGCCAATACCCTGGGTGCCCTGCAGCAGTTTGATCACCACCGGCGCGCCGCCCACCATCTTGAGCAGCTCCGGCACGCTGTCCGGCTTGTTGGCGAAGCCGGTCACCGGCATGCCCACGCCTTTGCGGGCCAGCAGCTGCAGGGAACGCAGTTTGTCCCGGGAGCGGGTGATGGCCACGGATTCATTCAGCGGAAACACGCCCATCATCTCGAACTGGCGGAGCACGGCTGTACCGTAGAAGGTGACCGAGGCACCGATCCGAGGAATGACCACGTCGAATTCCCCAAGGATTTCCTCGTGGTAGTGGATCTGGGGATCGGCGGAGGTGATGTTCATGGAGCAGTGCAGGCAGTCAATCACGTGCACTTCATGGCCGCGATTGATCCCTTCCTCCACCAGGCGCCGGGTGGAGTAGAGGTTCTTGTTCCGCGACAGTACCGCAATCTTCATCGTTCAGTCCTTAAGACCGGCTCGCCGGCAAGATAGGAAGCTTCAGGGTAGACCACGGAGCGGCCCGCCATGGCGGTGCGGCCCAGCAGCATCCGGAATCGCATGGAGTCCCGGTTGGTCAACGTCATTTCAATGGGCCACGCCTGCTGGCCGATCACCACGGTGGTCTCGATCACCAGGCGCAGCTCCCGGTGGCCGCCGGAATCGGACACGCTGCGCTCATCCAACACCCGGGCGTCGCATTCCACCACCTGGGTCAGATCGTGTTGCACCGGATGCACCCAGAAGCGCACCCGGCGCTCGCCGTTTTCGGTGTAGGGCTCGGTACGGAAGGTGTGCAGGCAGGACGTTCGCGCACCTGTGTCGATCTTGGCCTTGATGCGGGCAATGTCCAGGTCCGGCAACCCCACCCACTCCCGCCAGCCGAGTGCAGCTCTCCCAGCAGTTGCGGGCTTTGCCGCAGGCGTTGGCGCGCGTGTGATCGTGTCAGGAGTCTTGCTCGACATCCGATGCGTCCTTTTTATTGTTTGGCGATTCCGGAGCCAGCAACTGCACCCGGAACGGTTCGGAGTGAGAACCCGCATACACGCTGGTGTGCGGGTAAGGAATTTCGATGCCGGCCTCGTCCAGGGCCCGCTTGGCGCTGATCATCAGACGGCTGCGGCCCTCCAGCAGGTTTTCCCGGGCGACCCAGCAGGAGAACTGCATGTCCACCGAGGAAGGCCCGAAGCCGGTCACCTGGATAAACGGCCGGGGCTCCTCGAGGCACAGCGGCTCGCGCTCCGCCACCTCCAGCAGCAGAGCGCTGACTGCCTCGATGTCCTCAGCGTAAGCAATTCCGATCACCAGGTCGAGCCGGCGGATGGGAAAGCGGGACCGGTTGACCACCTGGGTCTTGATCAGCGTTTCGTTGGGAATGCGCACGTACAGGTTGTCCGGGGTACGCAGCTTCACGCTGAGCATATCGATGCCGACCACCTCGCCGATGGTGGCATCCACCTCAATAAAGTCGCCGATTTCAAACGGTTTCTCGACCAGCAGGAACAAGCCGCTGATCATGTTGGACGCGGACGTCTGGGAGGCAAAACCAATGGCCACCGTCAGGATGCCGGCGGCGCCCAGCAGCACGTCCAGGGAGAACCCCACCTCGCGCATGGCGGCCACCACAAACACCGTCACCACCACGTAAAAGACCAGCCGGCGCACCATCACGGTATGGTGACGGGAGGTCCGTTCGGCCATCAGCCGGCCCACGCTTCTGGCCGCAATGGACCCCAGTATCAGCCCCATCACCAGCAGAAACAGCGAGCTGAACCACTGCGCCCAGGGGATACCGGCCAAAACGCCGGTCAGGCCTTGTTCAATGTCGTTGAGCAAAACGGTAATCCTTCAGATCCGCGACCGGCCAGCAACGGCGGTCAGCCAAAGATTCGATCGAACGCCCGCACCAGACGGCCCCGGGACAGGCTTTCCCGGGCCTCAGCCACTTTCCGGCAGGTGCCGGCGGCCGGCGACAACTTGGCGTCTACCCGCAGGCTGGCGGCGTTCATGTCGGTTTCACATTCCACCGTGACGCCAGGCGTCCACAGCTGACCGCGTTCGTTCAAATGCAGTGACAGCAACGGCGTGGGCAGGCTGAAACGCTCCAGCAGCAGAGGCCCGGTGCCACGGTTGATCAGGGTCACCGGGGTGACCGCCCGCCAGGGCCGCTTGGGTACCGCCTCCAACACCAGGCGGGCCACCGTGGATGAGGAGTAGCACAATTCGCCCTCCATCGTGTTGCGGCCGACCCAGGTTTGCAGCGGCGTAGACAGCGGTACTTCCGTCAGAACCCGCCGCTCGGGGCCCACGCAGATCTTCATCCAGATCAGCGTACCGACGTAGATCAGGCAGCGCTGACCCGCCGGAATGGTCAGTGGCTGGAACGGGCGGATTACCGTGGGCCGGTCCGCCACCGCCGGCAGAAAGGTCAGTTGGCCGCCGTCGTCGCTGGAGCGGATGAACCGCTGCAGCGGAACGTCCTGCCCCGGCAACACGTGGCCGACCCGCTCAATCCAGCTGAACGGGTCGCCCTCGGCTTCCAGGTTGCGCACCCGCACCTGCCACTCCATGTCCAGCATGGTGACCCAGAGCTGCACGTGGCCGAGCTCGTGGAACTGGGTTTCCCCGGAGCCAAGCCCGTAAGGCTGGGCCCATACACCGTCCCGCTGGCTCTCGGATTCCTGCTCCATCCCCCTGTCTGCTCCTGTGCTGTATTCGGGCTGCAAAAGTGCGTTAACTATAATCCAAACCTCCGGGCCCCGCGAATACACAAGTCAGTGATTTTATTAGCCCACTGCCCGGTATTTACCCGTACAAGGACACGTCATGACACAACTGGTCTGGTTTCGAAACGATCTCCGCCTGGCGGATAATCCGGCCCTGACGGCGGCCTGCCAATCCGGCGAGCCGGTGCGGGCCTGTTTCATCGTGACGCCAGCGCAGTGGCGACAGCACGACTGGTCTCCGGCGCGGGCGCAGTTTGTGGTGGACCACGCCAACGCCCTGGCGCGATCGCTGGCGGAGCTGGGCATCGCCCTGAGCTTCCTGCAAGCGGACGACTTCACCAAAAGCCTGGTCGAGCTTGAGGCCTTCTGCCGGAAACACGACATCCAGCGGGTGCACTTCAACGAGGAATACGGCGTCAACGAGCGCCGCCGGGACAAGGCCTTCAAGGCCCGGGCCGACGAGCTGGGGCTGGCAGTGAGCAAATACCGGGACCAGACGGTGGCGCCGGTGGGGGAGATTCTCACCGGCCAGAACGAGCCCTACTCCGTATTCACCCCGTTTTCCCGCCGCTGGCGCCAGTGGATCGACGACACCTCCCCCAGCCTGTTTCCCGCGCCCGGCGCCCAGGGCGACCCGGTAACCGCCGAGCAGTTGTCGTCGATGCCGGAGGGCTTTGCCGACGCTCCGCCGCCACTGGTCCCAACCGGTGAGGCAGCCGCCCATGACCAGCTCGAGCGCTTCCTGGCCGAGCGCGGCGGCGACTACAAGGCCCAGCGGGACTTCCCGGCGGTAGACGGCACCAGCCAGCTCTCGCCGTACCTGGCCAACGGCGTGCTCTCCGGCCGCCAGTGCCTGATTGCCGCCCGCCAGGCCCAGGGCCAAGGCGGCAACCAGGAGGGCCTGGGCACCTGGGTTACCGAGATCGCCTGGCGGGACTTCTATGTGAACATTCTGTATCACTACCCGAGGGTGAGCATGCACCGGGCGTTCAAACCGGAAACCGAAGCCCTGCGCTGGAACGAGCCCGGTGAACAGTTTGACGCCTGGAAAGAAGGACGGACCGGCGTGCCCATCGTCGATGCCGCCATGCGCCAACTCAACGCCACCGGCTGGATGCACAACCGCCTGCGGATGATCACCGCCATGTTCCTGACCAAGAATCTGTTCATCGACTGGCGCCTGGGCGAGGCCTATTTCATGTCCCGGCTGGTGGACGGGTTTCTGGCGTCCAACAACGGCGGCTGGCAGTGGAGCGCCTCCACCGGCACCGATGCGGCGCCCTATTTCCGGGTGTTTAACCCGGTCACCCAGAGCGAGCGTTTTGATCCGGAGGGCACGTTCATCCGCCAGTGGGTGCCGGAATTGGCCAAGCTGGACGCCAAGCGCATCCACGATCCGGGCAAAGGCGGGGTGATTCCGGGCGGCTATCCACGCCCGATAGTGGATCTGAAAGAAAGCCGAAAGGAAGCGATTGCCCGGTTTCAGGCGTTGAAGGACTGACCACTCTCCCCAAGTCCGAGGCACGCAGATAGCAGCCCTGCCGGTGGATTTGGCCCCCGAAACCCTGCGGAGCCATGGATGGCGGAGCGGAGCCTACAGGGACGTATTCACGGCGTGTTTCGGGGGCCAAATCCCCCGGCAGGGCGGCCAGGCCAACACTAAGGCTGGTAATACAGCTTTCGGGATGGCCGCTACTGACCACCACACACCGGGCAGGCCGGGTCCCGGGCCAGCCCCATTTCCCGCCACTGCATTTGCCAGGCATCCAGTAACAACAAACGGCCCACCAGCGGTGTGCCGATGCCGCTGATGACCTTGATGGCCTCCATGGCCTGGGTGGCGCCGATCATGCCGACCAGCGGCGCGATCACGCCGGCTTCCGAGCAGGTCAGATCCTCATTGCCCTGCTCCGGGTAGAGGCAGTGGTAGCAGGGGCTGTCGTCGCGGCGGGGATCAAACACGGAGATCTGCCCTTCCCCGCGGATGGCGGCACCGGACACCAGCGGCACGCCAGCGGCCACGCAGGCGCGGTTGACCGCAAACCGGGTATTGAAGTTGTCGCTGCCGTCCACCACCAGGCTCGCCGCCTCAACCGCTCGCATCAGGGCATCGCCTTCCAGGCGGGCCTGGAGCGCCTCCACCTGCACCAACGGGTTGATGCGGCGGACACGATCCGCTAACGCTTCGGCTTTGGATTGGCCAAGCTGGCCGTTGTCAAAGGCGATCTGGCGCTGGAGGTTGGCCAACTCCACGGTGTCGTCGTCCGCGACGGTCAGGTGGCCGACGCCGGCGGCGCCCAGGTAGAGGGCCACGGGACACCCCAGCCCCCCAGCACCCACCACCAGCACCCGGGCGGATTTGAGCGCGGCCTGGCCGGCAATATCGAATCGTGGAAGCAGAATCTGCCGGCTGTAGCGGAGCAGTTCTTCGTCACTGAGCATGGTCAATGTCCTCAGGAGCCGCCGGCCTGGTGGGCCAGCGGCCGAGTGTCATTCGGTCCCGGCGGCCATAGTCCTGCCGGGTATCCACGGTGTCAAAGCCGCGCGCTTGCAGCAAGCCCCGCACCGCCGCGCCCTGATCGTAGCCGTGCTCCAACAGCAGCCACCCGCCCGGGGCCAGCCAGGCCGGCGCGCGTTCTACGATGTGGCGCAGGTCCGCCAGCCCGTCGGGGCCGGCCACCAGCGCGGAGGCGGGCTCAAAGCGCACGTCGCCCTCCACAAGGTGATGGTCGTTCTCCCGGATGTACGGAGGGTTGGCCACGATCAGGTCAAAGCGGGACGCCGGCAGCCCGGAGAACCAGTCGCTGACATGGACCGCGATCGCCAGCTTCAGCCTCCGGGCGTTGTCCCGGGCCAGCTCGACGGCGGCCGGCACCCGGTCGCAGGCGGTCACCCGCCAGGCGGGATGTTCGGAGGCCAGGGCGAGGGCAATGGCCCCGGTGCCGGTGCCCAGGTCCAGCACCTGGGCGCGGTGCGGCAGAGACAGAGTCAGCGCCGTTTCGACCAGGCATTCGGTGTCCGGGCGGGGAATCAGGGTGGCGTCGCTCACCCGCAGCGGCAGGGACCAGAACTCCTGTTCGCCCAGTAAGTGGGCAATCGGGTGGCCTGCTTCACGCCGGGCCACCAACGCGTCAAACGCGCGCGCCTGTTCGGGGGGAACCGGGTGCTCGGGCCAGGCCCGGAATTGAGTGCGGTTGCGGCCGGTCACGTGGGCCAGCAGCAGCTCGGCGTCCAGTCGAGGGGTATCCCCACCCAGCGCAGCCGCAGCCAGGCGGGCAGACGCTGACTGCAGGAGGCCGTCCACCGTGTCTCTGGGATCAGTGGTCATTGGATAGGGCGGCCAGAAGCTCGGCCTGGTGTTCCTGCTGGAGCGGCACCACCACGGCATCCAGGTCGCCGCCAATCACTTCATCCAGCTTGTACAGCGTGAGGTTAATGCGGTGATCGGTCACCCGGCCCTGCGGAAAATTGTAGGTCCGGATACGCTCTGAGCGGTCGCCGCTGCCCACCAGGCTCTTGCGGGTTTCCGCCATGGCCTTCTGCTGGCGTTCGGTTTCGGCGTTCTGCAGGCGCGAGGCCAACAGGCTCATGGCCTTGGCCCGATTCTTGTGCTGGGAGCGCTCTTCCTGGCATTCCACCACCAACCCGGTGGGCAAGTGGGTGATCCGGATGGCGGAGTCGGTCTTGTTGACGTGCTGGCCGCCGGCGCCGGAGGCCCGGAAGGTATCCACCCGCAGATCGGCCTTGTTGATGTCCACCGCTTCGGTTTCGTCCGCCTCCGGCATCACCGCCACCGTGCAGGCGGAGGTGTGAATCCGGCCCTGGGATTCGGTTTCCGGCACCCGCTGAACCCGGTGTGCCCCGGATTCGAACTTGAGCGCGCCGTAGACGCCGGCGCCGCTGACCAGGGCAATGATTTCCTTGTAACCGCCGTGCTCGCCCTCGCTGGCGCTAAGCACCTCAATCTGCCAGCGGCGCTGCTCCGCATAGCGGCTGTACATCCGGAACAGGTCGCCAGCGAAGATCGCGGCTTCGTCGCCGCCGGTGCCGGCGCGGATTTCCAGGAACACGTTTTTGCCGTCGTTCGGGTCTTTCGGCAGCATCAGGCGCTGCAGTTCCTCATCGAGAGCTTCGCTGCTGCGGCGGGCGCTGACCAGCTCTTCTTCCGCCATGTCCCGCATGTCTGCGTCGCCGTCCCGGGCCAGCTCCTCGGCGGTGTCAATGTCGGCCAGAGACTGCTGCCAGCGCCGAAAGCACTGCACCACCGGCTCGATCTCGGCGAACTCCCGGGACAGATTGCGGAACCGTTCCTGATCGTTGATGGTGCCGGCGTCGCCCAATAGCGCGCTGACCTCCTCGAACCGTTCAACCAACCGTTCGAGGCGGGCTTGTATCGATGGCTTCATAGGGTTTCCGATGTGGTGGCAGAATCGGCTTCCGGGGCGTCGAGCTGGTGCAGCTCGCGAAGCCAGTCGGTCACCTCGGCGCGGCCTTCAACGGTGGCCTTGCGGACCTGAACCGAGGGCTCGTGCAGGAGTTTGTTGGTGAGCCCGCGAGCCAGTCCCCGCAGCACGGTTTCCGGATCGCCGCCGTTGCGCAGGGCCCGCAGGGCTTTCGCAGTCTCCTGATCCCTCAGGTCTTCGGCCCGCTGGCGGAACTGTTTGAGGGTAGACACCGCATCCAGCGCCCGGAGCTGGCGCAGGAAATCCTGCACGCCGTCGGTCACGAGATTCTCGGCTTCCCGGGCAGCGCCTTCCCGGGAGCGAATATTCTCTTCAATCACGTGGTGCATGTCGTCCACGGTGTACAGGTAGACATCGTCCAGGGCGGCCACTTCCGGCTCGATGTCCCGGGGCACGGCGATGTCCACCATAAAGTAGGGCCGACGCTTGCGCTGTTTCAGAGCCCGCTCCACCGCACCCTTGCCCAGAATCGGCAGCGGGCTGGCGGTGGAGGAGATAATAATGTCAACGTCCGCGAGGTAAGCGGGAATGTCCGAGAGCACGATACCCTTGCCGCCGTGAGCGGCCGCCAGGCCCTGGGCCCGGTCCAGGGTGCGGTTGGCCACCACAAATTTCTTCACGCCGGCTTCGGACAGATGCTGGGCCACCAGTTCAATGGTTTTGCCAGCCCCGATCAGCAGGGCCCGGTTCCGGGAAAGATCGGAAAAGATATGGTGCGCCATGGAGACGGCGGCGTAGGCGACGGACACCGGGTTCTCACCAATGGCGGTCTGGGTGCGTATGCGTTTGGCCACGGAAAACGTGTGTTCAAACAGGCGGGTGAGGAACGAGCCGGTGGTGCCGTGCTCCCGGGCCATGGCATAGGCGTCTTTTAACTGCCCGAAAATCTGGGGTTCGCCCAGAACCATGGAATCCAGGCCCGCGGCCACCCGCATCATATGACGAACGGCATCGGCATCCCGATGCACATAGAGGGCTTCTTCCAGCTCCGTCGGGGCCATGCCGTGGAAGCCCGCCAGCCAGCGAAGCACGTGGGGCGCGCAGTCGTCATTCCCCGCCAGGTACAACTCGGTGCGGTTGCAGGTGGAGAGAATGGCCACCTCGTCCGCGCCAGACGCCGCCCGCAGCCCGGCCAGGGCCTCCGGCAGACGCTCCGGCGTGAACGCCACGCGCTCCCGGAGTTCCAGGGGCGCGGTGCGATGGTTAATTCCCAGTGTGACCAGTGCCATCTCGGACAACAAAACCCCACAGTGAAAAAGGTTAAACTTCCGCCATTTTAACGGCGCATCCTCGCCGCTGCCACCCGAACCGCGCGGGCTTTCGGCAAGTGCGGACGCCCCGAGCCGGGATTGGGCAAGATCAGGCGCATATGCCATTATAGGCGGGTGCCCTGACCGCCGTGCCGGTGGGCCGACCGACAGAGACCAGCCACAGGAAGTTGCATGCCCAAGTCCGCACCGTTTTTGGTCACCTGCCTGCTGGGTGCCGCCACCGTCACGTTCTCCGGCTGCGCCAGCCTGAACCCGTCTTCCAATCAGGACAACGCTCACGCCCAGGCGGCCAAGGCTGCGCCTGCCGAACCTGCCATTGAGTACGCCGATTTCCAGCCAGAAGTTCTCTATCTGCTCACCAGCGCTGAAATCGCGGCCCAACGGGGCCGGTATGATGTCACCCTGGTGAACTACCTCAAAGCCGCCAAGCAGTCCCGGGATAAGGGCGTGATCGCCCGGGCCATGCGCATTGCCCAGTCGCTGAACGCGGACAACGCCCAGACCCAGCTGGCGGACCTTTGGCTGGACGTTGAGCCCGACAACCTCCAGGCCCATCGGGTCGCGGCGATTCAGGCCGTCAAACGCAACGACCTGGAAGCAGCCCTCGGCCACATGGAACACATCCTGAACCAGGGTGCCGATGCGGATTTCGACAGCCTGGCGGCCATGGCAGGCAACCTGCCCAAGGAACAACAACAGGAACTGCTGTCGCTCTACCAGAAAATGGCGGAACGCCACCCGAACAATCCGGAGCTGGAGTACAGCATCGCCCTGCTGCTGAAACTGAATGGCCAATCCGGCATGGCCCTGAAACGGCTGGACGCGCTTCTGGAGGCGCACGACAACTTCCAGCCAGCCATCGTGCTGAGGGGTGAGCTTCTTTATGAAGCCGGGCGTAAGGAAGACGCACTCGACTACTTGATGACCAACACCCGGCGGTTCCCGGACAGCCGTCAGATGGGCACCCTCTACGCCCGCATGCTGATCGATGAGGGCGACCTGCAGGCCGCCCAGGACGAGTTTCAGCGCCTGGTTGAGCGCTACCCGGACAACGCCGGACTGCTCCTGTCCCACGCCCTCGTCGCCCTCGAAAACGGGGAAAAAGACACCGCCCGCGATGAGCTGACCTCCCTGGTGGAGCGAGGTCACCACAGCAACGAAGCCAGCTACTACCTGGGCCGGATTGCCGAAAGCGATGGGAACAAGGATGGCGCTATCGGCTTTTACCAGAGCGTTGAGCAGGGCAGTTTCTATTTTCCGGCACTGGCCCGGGCCAGTGCCCTGCTGGTTGAGCAGGGCAGAGCCGATGAAGCCCTGGCCCAGGTCCGGACGCTCCGGGACAGCCATCCCAAGCAGGCCGAAAACTTCTGGCTGCTGGAGGTGAACCTGCTGCTGGATGCCAAGCGCCCGGACGAAGCCCTCGCGAGCGCCACCAAGGCCCTGGACGCCTACCCGGACAATGCCCAGATCCTCTACGCCCGGGGCATGCTCTACGACAGCCTCGATCAGCCCGAAAAGGCCGAGGCGGATCTGACGCGGATCGTGGAACGGGAACCAAACAACGCCGTGGCCCTGAACGCTCTGGGGTACATCCTCACGACCCGCACCGACCGGCTCGAGGAAGCCCGGGGGTACATTACTCGCGCCCTGAAACTGGACCCGAACAACCCAGCCATCCTCGACAGCATGGGCTGGGTGCTTTACCAGGAGGGCCGGCTGGATGCAGCGCTGCCCTACCTAAAGAGCGCCTGGAAAGCCTATCCGGACCCGGAAGTGGCCGCTCACTATGGGGAAGTCCTCTGGATGGCCGGCGATGAAGAACAGGCGCGAATCGTCTGGAAACAGGGCCTGAAAACCGACCCGAACCATCCGGTGCTGCGGGAAACCCTGGAGCGCCTGACCGGCAGCACCAGACCATGACGCTCCCCGCCCTGTCCTGGTGCCGGCGAGCCATCCTCCTTGCCCTGGTCGGGCTGGTCTCTGCCTGCACCACCATTCAACTGGAGCCGCTGCCCGAGGGCATGACCGACCAGCCGCCCGCCGGCTGGAAAGCCACGCGACAGCAGCTCGCCGCGTTTGACCGGTGGGACCTGAGCGGCAAGCTGGCCGTTCGCCAGCCCTCAGACAGCGGCACCGCACTGATCAACCACTGGCGCCAGGATGGCAGCCGGTACGAACTGGCGCTGTCCTCCGCCTTTCTCGGCATGGGCAGCACTCGCCTCCAAGGCAGCCCCGGCTCGCTGGAGCTGACCCTGGCCAACGGCGACCAGTACCGATCCACCAACCCGGAACAACTGGTCGCCGACGCCACCGGCTGGCAGCTACCTCTGGAAAGCCTGTCCTGGTGGATTCGCGGCCTGCCCGCCCCCGGTGGCGGCGCGCGGCTGCTGTTTGATCAGTCCGGGCAACTCGCCATGATCCAACAGGCCGGCTGGGACATTCGCTACGACCGTTGGCAGCGCTTCATGGACCGCCTTCCCGCCCTGCCCCAGCGCATCACAGCGGTCAGCGGTGACCGCCGGGTCCGGCTGGCAATCAGCCAGTGGCAGCCGCTGGGGCCGGCGGAATGACGACGCTGACGCTGCCGTCCCCGGCCAAGCTCAACCTGTTCCTGCATATTGTCGGCCGCCGTCCCGACGGCTACCACGAGCTCCAGACCCTGTTCCAGTTTCTCGATTACGGCGACGACCTCACCTTTACCCTGACGCCGGAACAACCGGGCGTGCGCCTCGCTGAATCCCTGCCGGATGTGCCGGACGACGACAACCTGATCCTTCGGGCCGCCCGGCTGCTGGCCGCCCAGGCGAAGCACCCTCTGCTCGGGGTAACCATCGCCGTCACCAAACGCCTGCCCATGGGCGGCGGGCTCGGCGGCGGCAGCTCCAACGCCGCCACGGTGCTGGTGGGGCTGAACCATCTCTGGGCACTGGGGCTGTCCGAAGACCGGCTGGCCGAACTCGGGCTGAGCCTCGGTGCGGACGTCCCCGTGTTCGTGCGGGGCCGCGCGGCCTTCGCCGAGGGCGTCGGCGAGCGGCTGACACCGGCCAACCCACCGGAAGACTGGTTCGTGGTTTTGAAGCCGCCTTGCAACATCAACACGGGCAAGATTTTTTCCGAGCAAGGGTTGACAAGAGACACCCCGAAAATCAAAATACGCCCCGCTTTTGAGGGAGACGCCTCGAGGTACCGAAACGACTGTGAGGATGTAGTTCGCGGACTGTATCCAGAGGTTAACCAAAGCCTGGAGTGGCTTTCACAATTCGGACCTGCAAGATTAACCGGAACCGGGGCTTGCATTTTTGGACGTTTCCCGACAGAATCCGCAGCCCGGATTATCTGGGAAAGCAAACCCTCCGGCATCACGGGGTTCGTAGCTCAAGGGGTGAATCAGTCACCTCTGCACACAAAGCTGACAGAGCCGAAATGATGCCAAAAAAGCACGATACTGGGGTGTCGCCAAGTGGTAAGGCAACGGGTTTTGATCCCGTCATGCGCAGGTTCGAATCCTGCCACCCCAGCCACCTTTCTCCCGCTTCTTCTGAATCCAACGCCGATACTGAGAAGGATGCTGTCGTGTCCAAACTGATGATTTTCGCCGGCAACGCCAATCCCGCGCTGGCGCAGGCCATTGCCAGAAAACTGCACATTCCCATGGGGCAGGCTACCGTAGGCCGCTTCAGCGATGGCGAAACCACCGTCGAGATCAACGAGAATGTCCGGGGCCACGATGTCTTCATCATTCAGCCCACCTGCAACCCGACCAACGATAACCTGATGGAACTGATCCTGATGGCCGACGCCCTCCGCCGGGCCTCCGCCACCCGAATCACGGCCGTTATCCCCTACTACGGATACGCCCGCCAGGATCGCCGGGTGCGCTCCACCCGGGTTGCCATCAGCGCGAAAGTGGTTGCCGACATGATCTCCAGCATCGGCGTGGACCGGGTGCTGACCGTTGACCTGCACGCCGACCAGATTCAGGGCTTCTTCGACATTCCCGTGGACAACATCTACGCCACCCCGGTGATGCTCGAGGACATTGAGAAGCAGCGTTTCGACAACTTTATTGTGGTGTCTCCGGACGTCGGCGGCGTGGTTCGCGCCCGGGCCGTGGCCAAGCGCCTGGACGACGCCGACCTGGCGATCATCGACAAACGCCGCCCCAAGGCCAACGTGTCCCAGGTGATGCACATCATCGGTGACGTGCGGGACAAGACCTGCATCCTGGTGGACGACATCGTTGATACCGCCGGCACCCTGTGCAAGGCCGCCAACGCTCTGAAAGAACACGGTGCCTCCCGGGTCATCGCCTACATCACGCACCCCGTGCTGTCCGGCCCGGCCATCGACAACATCAATGCCTCCGAGCTCGACGAGCTGGTGGTGTGCGACACCATCCCCATTGATGACAAAACGCGCGAATGTGCTAAAATCCGCCCCCTCAGCATGGCCGGCCTGCTTGCCGAATCCATCCGGCGGGTCAGCAACGAGGAATCCATCAGCGCCATGTTCGGAGCTGACGAGGTCTGATTCCAGGCTGTGCAACAAAGCATTCGAATCGGGAGTCCATACGGGCTCCCGATTCTTTTCGTCAGCCGGCATCACGCCGGCTTTTTAGAAACCTCATCCGTTCTGCGCCTGGTCGCGGGCCGCTCGGATGACGATTGAGGTAAATGTCATGTCTCAGGACTTTGTAATTGAAGCATTTCCTCGCGATGACCAGGGGAAAGGTGCGAGCCGCCGCCTGCGTCGCGAAGAGCGTAAGATTCCGGCGATCATCTACGGTGGCGAAAAAGAAGCCACCCCGATCTCGATCTGGCACAACGAGCTGAAAAAGGCCCTCGAGAACGAAGCCTTCTTCTCTCACATCCTGACCATCGAACTCGGCGGTAAGAAAGAGAGCGTGATTCTGAAAGACCTTCAGCGTCACCCGTACAAGCCTCTTCTGACCCACGCCGATTTCCTGCGGGTCGACAAGGATCACGAGATTCACGTAAACGTGCCGCTGCACTTCATCAATGAAGATTCTGCGCCGGCCGTGAAGCTCCAGGGCGGCCTCGTCTCCCACCAGATCAACGAAGTGGAAGTGATCTGTCTGCCGAAGGATCTGCCGGAGTACATCGAGGTTGATCTGACCGACGTGGCCATGGACCAGGTTGTTCACCTGAGCGATCTCAAGCTGCCGAAGGGCGTTCGCATTGCAGCCCTGCTGCAAGGTGAAGACCATGACCAGCCGGTTCTGGCGATCCACAAGCCGAAAGGCGCCAAGTCTGACGAAGACGAAGGCGAGGAAGGCGGCGAGGAGTAATCCCGCCAGGGGCAACGGCGTATGGCACAGGACATTCTTATGGTGGTCGGCCTGGGGAACCCCGGCGCAGACTACGATCAGACCCGCCATAACGCCGGCGCCCTGTTTGTCGAGGCGCTGGCCCGCGATGCGGGCCAGTCGCTGAGACCGGACAAGAAGTACCACGGGCTTTACGCCCGCATCCATTGGCAGGGCCTGGACCTGCATCTGCTCAACCCTACCACCTTCATGAATCGCAGCGGCCTGGCCGTGAAAGCGCTGGCGGACTTTTTCCGCATCGCACCCGACCAGATCCTGGTAGCCCACGACGAACTCGACCTGCCCCCCGGCACCGCAAAACTCAAGCGCGGCGGCGGCCACGGTGGCCACAACGGTCTGCGTGACATTATCGCCCACCTGGGCACCAACGACTTCCAGCGCCTGCGGCTGGGCATCGGCCACCCGGGTGACAGCCGCAAGGTCACGGGCTATGTCCTGGGCCGTCTCGGCAAGCGGGAAACCGAGGATCTCGACGCCGTCATCGGTGAAATCCTGCGGGTGCTGCCCGATGCCGCCACCGGCAAACTGGCCGCCGCCATGAATCGGCTGCACAGCTTCAAGCCGGCCCCCTGAGCGCGTCTAAAAGCCCGCCCAGGAACTGCCAGAAGAATCACGCGCCCTGCCCCATCCTCCGGTGCCGGTCGCCGTCACTCGCTTACCCCACCATAGCCCGGTATAATCCGCGCAAAATTTTCCGTTCCAGCAGAGGCACTCCATGGGATTTAACTGCGGCATCGTCGGCCTTCCCAACGTCGGCAAATCCACCCTGTTCAACGCCCTGACCAAGTCGGGCATTGGCGCCGAGAACTTCCCGTTCTGCACCATTGAGCCGAACGCTGGAGTGGTGGCCATGCCGGACCCGCGGCTGAACAAGCTTGCCGAGATCGTCAAACCCGAGCGTACCATCCCCACCACCATGGAATTTGTGGACATCGCCGGTCTGGTGGCAGGCGCCTCCAAAGGCGAAGGCCTGGGCAACCAGTTCCTGGCCAACATCCGCCAGACCGACGCCATCGCCCACGTGGTGCGCTGCTTCGACGACAGCAACGTGATCCACGTGGCCAACAAGGTCGACCCGGCGTCGGACATCGAGGTGATCAACACCGAGCTGGCCCTGGCGGATCTGGACACCGTGGAGAAGGCCATCAAGCGGGTGCAGCGCGTGGCCAAGAGCGGCGACAAGGACGCCAAGGCCCAGCTGGAGATGTTCGAGAAGCTGCTGCCCGTGCTGAACGAAGGCAAGCCCGTGCGCAGCATGGGCCTGGACAAGGACCAGATGGTCCTCGTGCGCGAGCTTTGCCTGCTCACCGTCAAGCCCACCATGTACATCGCCAACGTGGCCGAGGACGGCTTCGAGAACAACCCGCACCTGGACACGGTCCGCGCCATTGCCGAGGCGGAAAACGCCGTGGTGGTGCCTATCTGCAACAAGATGGAAGCGGAAATCTCCGAACTGGAAGACGACGAAAAGGCCATGTTCCTGGATGAGATGGGCATGGAAGAACCGGGCCTGGACCGGGTGATCCGCGCCGGCTACAAGCTGCTGGGCCTGCAGACCTACTTCACCGCCGGCCCGAAGGAAGTGCGCGCCTGGACCGTGCGCATTGGCGCCACCGCGCCCCAGGCCGCCGGCGTGATCCACACCGATTTTGAGCGGGGCTTCATCCGCGCCGAGATCGTCGGCTACGACGATTTCGTGCAGTACAAGGGCGAAGCCGGCGCCAAAGATGCCGGCAAATGGCGGCTGGAAGGCAAGGACTACATTGTCCAGGACGGCGACGTGATTCACTTCCGCTTCAACGTGTAATTTCCGGGGGAAATTTGGGGTCCGGGCCTTGACAGCCCGAACCCAAATACCGAAAATACGCGCCTCGTTTGGGGCGACGCCCGAAGCGAAATGGCAAGGTAGCTCAGCTGGTTAGAGCACAGCACTCATAATGCTGGGGTCGGCGGTTCGATTCCGCCCCTTGCTACCAGATTAGACACAACAAAGCCGCTCAATGAGCGGCTTTGTTGTTTTTCAGGCCGGCGGTTGGCATCAGGAACGATGCTTGTCCATAAACGCCTTGACCTGCTTCTTCGCTTCATCCCGGGTAATGGCGTACCGCTGCTGGATCAGCCCAGCCAGCTTCTCTTCACGCCCTTCTGACGCCAGGATTTCATCCTCGGTCAGCTTTCCCCAAGCGACCTTGACCGCGCCAACCCTCTCCTTCCACTTGCCTTTCAGTTCATCAACACTGGGTGTGTGCATCTTGCTATCTCCCTGCGCAGTGCTCATCAGGTCATCGTCGCCCTTGGCCGCCTGAGGCGGGAGGGGCTCGGGCTTGCCCGCTGTCGTCGTTACGTTTTTCATGGTGACCTCTTCGTGTGTTCGGTTGGTGGCGTGATCGCCAGTTACCGCTCCATCACACTACTCCCCGCACAGTGACCCGTCCGTTCGATGCCGCACCTATGGCTTCTTCAACTGGAGGTCGTTCCTCACTGCTTTGACATCGGAAACCCCCTCAGCCACCACAGAGGCCCGGTTGATGGCGGCCTGAGAGTCGACAAACCCACTCAGTTGAACGACGGCGTTGTAGGTTTTCACGTTGATCTGAAACACCTTCAGCATCGGATCGCTGAAAATGGCCTGCTTCACCTTGGTGGTGATCACGCTGTCATCAATATACTCACCCGCGCTTTGGCGGGTTTCCGTGGATGCGCAGGCCGCCGTCAACATCAGCACAAGTCCAAGCATCCATCCGGCCGTCATGGAAATGCCGCCGGCTGTTCTATTTTTGCTTCTCATTTCACTCTCCCTATGATCGGTTGGGGCGTCGTGACGCCCCCTCAATGGGGGGCCCGTGTGACGGCGTGGTAGATCAACAGCAGAATAACGGCACCAACAGTGGCCACCAGCAGACTGTAAAGGCTAAATGCGCCTACTCCCGACATCCCGAACACGCTGAATAGCCAGCCACCCAGGACCGCGCCAACAATGCCGATCACAATATCAACCACAATCCCCTTTCCAGACCCGCTGACCAGTTTGCTGGCGATAAATCCAGCAATCAGACCTAATAAAATCCAGGCTAGTATGGACATATCGACCTCCGTTCATGCTCAAGGCCGGCGTCAAATCCGCGTCGACCGCTCCATTGGAAAACAGACCACATTCCCTGACGTTTTATCCTTACGCAAGCGCCGACCCCTCGTCGGTGCGCTGGCGAACATACCGTGACGACATCGAACCGAAGGCGGCGCCCGGTTAGACCTCCTGTACCGCTCACAGTATGCTTGGAAAAAATGTCGGCGCGCCCGACCTGATGTATCCACTGCCGGAAGTATCGCCATGCCTGACAGACCTACCTCGCGCTTTTCCCTGAAGCGGCTCGACCGTATTACCCAGCACCTGGACCGCAACTACATCCAGCCCGGCAAACTGCCCGGCGCCGTCACTCTTATTGCCCACCGGGGCGAGGTGGTCTGGTGCCAGGCCCAGGGCCTTCGGGACGTGGAGCGTGGCGCGCCGATGACCCGGGACACGGTGTTCCGGATCTACTCCATGACCAAACCGATCACCTCCATTGCGCTTATGCAGCTGTACGAGCAGGGCAAGTTCCTGCTCGACGATCCCGTGCACAAGTACATTCCCGCGTGGCGCGATCTGCGGGTCTACCAGGGCGGGTGTTATCCGGATTTCGAGACGGTGCCGGCCACCACCACCATGACCATTCGGGACCTGCTCACCCACACCTCCGGCCTCACCTACGGCTTTACCGAGCGCACCGAGCTGGACGCCGCTTACCGGGAATTGAAGCTGGACGGCAGCGCCACCCTGACCCTGGACAAGCTGGTGGCGCACCTCGCCGAGCTACCCCTGGAGTTCTCCCCGGGCACCGCCTGGAACTACTCGGTGTCCACCGACGTGGTCGGCTACCTGGTGCAATTGCTCTCTGGCAAGCCATTGGACGAGTACTTCCAGGACCACATCTTCGGGCCATTGGGCATGCAGGAGACCGGCTTCTACGTGCGCCCGGAACTGCAGCCGCGCCTGTCCGCCTGCTACGCCTACCGGCCCGGCGATGCCATGGTGCTGCAGGACGACCCGGAACGCTCCCGCTACCTCAAGAAGCCTTCGTTCCTCTCTGGCGGCGGCGGGCTGGCCTCCACCGTGGATGACTACCTGCGGTTTGCCCGAGCCCTGAGCCAGGGCGGTGAGCTGGACGGTGCCCGTATTATTGGCCGCAAGACCCTGGAATTCATGCGCCGCAACCACCTCCCCGGCAATCAGGACCTGCCTTCCCTGACCATTGGCGGCTTCAGCGAGACGCCCTACGCCGGCAGCGGCTTTGGCCTGGGCTTCTCGGTCAAGACCGACGTGCCCAAGTCCCACATCATCGGCTCCGAGGGGGAATACGGTTGGGGCGGCCTGGCCAGCACCAACTTCTGGGTGGACCCGGTGGAAGACGTGGTGGGGATCTTCATGACCCAGCTGATACCGTCGTCGTCCTATCCGCTGCGCCAGGAACTTCGTGCGCTGGTCTACGGCGCGCTCGACTGACCCGTGCCATACTCGGCACCACACTAACCTCAAACACTCAAGGACGGACCCATGAAAGCCGAAACCCTTGCGCTGCACGCCGGATTCAAGAGCGACCCCACCACCCGGGCCGCCACCACGCCGATCTACCAGACGACGTCCTACACCTTCGACGACACCCAGCACGGCGCGGACCTGTTTGATCTGAAGGTCCAGGGCAACATCTACACCCGCATCATGAACCCGACCAACGCGGTGCTCGAAGAACGCATGACCGCCCTCGAAGGCGGCGTGGGCGCCCTGGCAGTGGCATCCGGGATGGCCGCCATTACCTACGCCCTGCAGACCATCTGCCGGGTGGGCAACAACATCGTCAGCACCAGCCAGCTCTACGGCGGCACGTACAACCTCTTTGCCCACTCCCTGCCGAACCAGGGCATCGACTGCCGCATGGTGCCCCACGACGATTTCGACGCCGTCGAGAAGGCCATCGACGACCAGACCCGAGCCCTGTTCTGCGAATCCATCGGCAACCCGGCCGGCAACGTGGTGGACCTGCAGCGCTGGGCCGAGATTGCCCACAAACACGGCGTTCCGCTGATTGTTGATAACACCGTCGCCACGCCGTTCCTGTGCCGCCCGTTCGAGCACGGGGCGGACATCGTCATCCACTCGCTGACCAAGTACATCGGCGGCCACGGCACTACGGTGGCCGGCGTTGTGGTGGATTCCGGCAAGTTTGATTGGAAGGCCAGCGCCGACAAGTTCCCGATGCTCAATGAGCCGGACCCGTCGTACCACGGCGTGGTCTACACCGACGCCCTCGGACCCGCCGCGTTCATCGGCCGGTGCCGGGTGGTGCCCCTGCGCAACACCGGCGCCGCCCTGGCACCGTTCAACGCCTTCCTGATCATGCAGGGTCTGGAAACCCTCGCCCTGCGGATGGAGCGACACTGCCAGAATGCCGAAGCCGTGGCTCAATTCCTCCACGAGCACCCGGCGGTCGAGTGGGTCAACTACGCCGCCCTGCCCTCCAGCCCCTACAAAGCCACCTGCGACAAGATCTGCGGTGGAAAGGCCTCGGGCATTCTCAGCTTCGGCATCAAAGGCGGCCGCGAGGCCGGGGCCCGGTTTATTGACGCCCTGAACCTGATCCTGCGACTGGTGAACATCGGCGATGCCAAGTCGCTGGCGTGCCACCCGGCGACCACCACCCACCGCCAGCTCAGCGAGGCAGAGCTCAAGTCTGCCGGCGTCAGCTCAAACCTCCTGCGGCTGTCGATCGGCATTGAACACGTCGACGACATCCTGGCGGACATTACCCAGGCCCTGGACGCATCCCAGCGCTGATCCAGCCCCCGGACAGCAGGGGCGGGACCGGCACCGGCACCCGCCGGATACGACAAAGGTCTCGTCCCTGCGCCCCCGTGATTGCCCGTACCCGCCTTGTAACTGCCCCGGCCCGGGATTACCCTTTAAGGTTCTCCATTCTGCTATCTGAGAGTCCCCGGTCGATGAGTGACAGCGCCAAGCCCCGCGTTACCAGTGGTTCCAAATTCCGCAGCGAGCATGGAATTACCGCCATCAAGGACGGCCAGAAGCGACGGGCCGGCCAAGCCCCGGACACCGCGCGCCCCGAGCCCAAGCCCAAATGGCTGAGAGCCCGCATGCCCGGCGGCGAGCGTTACGAAGCGGTCCGCCGGAACGTGACCGAACACCGTCTGAGCACCGTCTGTCAGGAGTCCCACTGCCCGAACATTGGCGAATGCTGGACCAATGGCACCGCCACCATCATGGTGATGGGCTCGGTGTGCACCCGGGCCTGCAAGTTCTGCGCGGTGGACACCGGCAACCCGAAAGGGTGGCTGGACCCGGAAGAACCGGAGAACACCGCCAAGTCGGTGGAACTGATGGGCCTGCGCTACATCGTGCTCACCTCCGTGGACCGGGACGACCTGGACGACGGCGGCGCCGCCCACTACGCCGCCTGCGTGGCCGCCATCAAGCAGCGCACCCCGGAGGTGGCGGTGGAAGCCCTGACCCCGGATTTTGACGCGGTCATGGCGGACGTGGAAAAAGTGGTGGACTCCGGGCTGGACGTGTTCGCCCAGAACGTGGAGACGGTGCGGCGGCTGACCCACCGGGTTCGGGACCCCCGCGCCGGTTACGAGAAGACCCTGAACGTGCTGGCCCACGCCAAGCAACACCGGCCGGACGTGCTGACCAAGACCAGTCTCATGCTGGGGTTGGGCGAAACCGAGGAAGAAATCCTGGAGACCATGGATGACCTGCGCGCCATCGGCGTGGACATCCTCACCCTGGGCCAGTACCTGCGGCCGACCCCGAACCATCTGCCGGTGGAGCGCTACGTCACGCCGGAGGAATTCAACCGGTATCGGGACATCGGTTTGGAAAAAGGCTTTATGGAAGTGCCGTCCGGCCCGATGGTGCGTTCCAGCTACCGGGCGGACAAAGTGTTCGACAAGAACAATCTGGGACTGGCCGTGCCGGCAGTGCCCAAGCCCGACCCGTCCATGCAGATTCCGGTGAAGGCGATCGACTGACCGCCTTCCGCCGGTGGAGCGCGCTTACTCGGCGCTCTTGCCCTGCTTCTGCTGTTGTTGCATCTGCTGCATCTGTTGCTGCTGCATCATCTGGCGCTGCTGCTGCATTTGTGCCTGCATCTGCTTCATGCGCTTGTCCAGCTCGTCCCGCTGCTCCTGGGTGAACACGCCGTCCACCTGGGCCTGCATGATGGTGGACAGGGCCGCGATCTCGCCGGTCAGGTCGCCCAGCTTTTCGGCGTCCTTGCGGATCTTGGCTTCGTCATAATCCGCCTTGATTTCGGACTCCATGTCTTTCTGAAGCTCAGACGCCTGCTGGCGCAGGTCGCCGATCTTGCCCTGCATTTCCTTCAGGATGTCACGGATCTGGGTCTGCTGATCGTCCGACAGGTTCACCATTTTGGCCAGTTGATCCACCTGGTCCGGTTGACCGCCGTTGGCGGCCTGGGCCAGAACGGGAGCGGACAGTGACAGCGCCAGAACAGCGGCACCGAGGGCTTTTTTCAAATTCATACGGGTCTCCATGATCGGTCCGGGGATCGGATGTCACCCGGTGGGTCTTTAGTACGTGTTAACGGCTCGGGCTATACCGTAAAGCATTGCCGGGGACCTTTTCACCCCGGTCTACCCGGTTTTTGTACACACGTCCCATTCAGCACCCCGCAAGCCCCCGCCATGGGCGCGTTCGGTGCAATGTGAAAGTTTGTCCATTCCCCGGCATAATGGCCCCCGATTCCCACTCACGGAGCAGCCACCATGGCGATCAACTGGTTTCCCGGGCACATGCACAAGGCCCGAAAGGAGATCAAGAAGGTAATGCCGCAGATGGACCTGATCATCGAGGTCGTCGATGCCCGCATTCCGTTCAGCAGCGAGAACCCCCTGGTGCCGAACCTGCGTGGCGACACGCCGCTGATCAAGGTGCTGAACAAGCGTGACCTGGCCGACCCGGACATCACCGCCCGCTGGCAAGCCTGGCTGGAGCAGGAACGGGGTGTGCGCGCCGTCACCCTCACACACAACCAGCGCGCCGAGGCGCTCGATATCCTGCGCCTGGCCCAGGACATGACGCCCGGGCACGACCGTCAGAAAAGTGCGCTCCGGGTAATGATCCTCGGCATTCCAAACGTGGGCAAGTCCACCCTGATCAACACCCTGGCCGGCCGCCCGGTGGCCAAGACCGGCAACGAGCCGGCGGTCACCCGGGCCCAGCAGGCGATCAAGCTGCCGGACAACATTCTGCTGTACGACACGCCAGGTTTCCTGTGGCCCAAGCTGTCCCCGGAAGCCTGCGGTTACCGGCTGGCGATCACGGGCGCCATCCGCAGTGCGGTGCTGGATTTTGAGGACGTGGCGCTGTTTGAGGCGGATTACCTGCTGCTGGCCTACCCCGAGCAGGTCATGGCCCGTTACGGCCTCGAGGAGCGGCCCCGGGACGGTCTGGCGCTGATGGACGCCATCGCCGTGCGACGTCGGTTCCTGGGCCGGGGTGGCGTACCGGATTTGCACAAGGTGTCGGAAGTGCTGCTCAACGAGTTCCGCGCCGGCACCCTCGGCCGGCTCTCGCTGGAAACCCCGGAGATGGTGGAGCAGGAAGCCCGCGAGGCGGCGGCGGAAGCCGCCCGCAAGGCCGAGGAAAAAGCCGGAAGGAACTGATGCCGGCCGGGCCCGGGCTCAGCGCCGGTGCTGGGCGTGGGGAACCGGCAAGCCGAGTTTAGCCGCAAACTCGATGCTGACGAAGATCGGGCCAATCAGCAGGAACACCAGATCCTCCACGAACGAGGGTTTCTTGCCCTCAACCTTGTGCCCGTAGACCTGAAAGACCCAGGCCACCACAAACACCGCCAAGCTGGTCCAGCCGAGCGGCCACCCGGCCGCCAGCACCGCCTGGATGGCCAGGGCGGACACCGCAAACCAGCCCGCCATCAGCAGCAGAACCGCCAGTATCGTGGCGCCGTTGACCCATTCGGCAACGGCCCCGCCGAGGCCCAGCCAGTGGCCCACCGGCACCAGCCAGAGCAGCCCCAGCGTCGACATCAGAATCGCGGGCACGCACACAATGTGCACCCACTGGTTCAGCGGATTGCGGTGGCTTTCGCCATAGTCTCGAAGAAACTGGTCCAGGCTGCGCATGGCGCCTCCTCCCTGTGACGATGATTGTTGTTCGGTTAACCGTTATTTCACCACGGCCGGTCCTGGAACGGAACTCCCCCGGCGCCCCTTACCAAGGTCACATACCGTCTGGCCCATAAAGCGCCTACACTGCCGCCCATGAATTGAACAGAACGGACGGGCCAACCGGCCCGGCATTGGAGGTCATTATGAGACGCGTGGTCGTCACCGGCATGGGCATTGTGTCCTGCCTCGGCAATTCCCTGGACGAGGTCGCCGACAGCCTCAAACACGGCAAATCCGGCATCCGCTTTAATGAGAGCTATAAAGAACACGGGTTTCGCAGCCAGGTGTCCGGCTCGCCCCAAGTGGACACCGACGTCATCGACCGGAAAATCCGCCGTTTCATGGGCCCGGCGGCCATGTACGCCTACCTGTCCATGGAGCAGGCCATCGCCCAGGCAGGCCTGACCGAGGCGGACATCTCCAACGACCGCACCGGCCTGATCGCCGGCTCCGGTGGCGCTTCCTGCTCAAGCCAGGTGGAAGCGACCGACACCATGCGCGCCAAGGGCGTCAAGCGGATCGGGCCCTACATGGTGCCCCGCATCATGACCAGCACCGTCTCCGCCTGCCTGGCCACCGCCTACAAGATCCGGGGCGTTAACTATTCCATGTCGTCCGCATGTGCCACCAGCGCCCACTGCATTGGCCACGCCATGGAGCAGATCCAGTCCGGCAAGCAGGACATCGTGTTTGCCGGTGGCGGTGAAGAGGAAGACTGGAGCCTGACCATGATGTTCGATGCCATGGGCGCGCTCTCCACCAAGTACAACGACGCGCCCGAGGCTGCCTCACGGCCGTTCGACAGCGGCCGGGACGGCTTTGTGATTGCCGGCGGCGGCGGCATGGTGGTGCTGGAAGAACTCGAGCACGCCCGCAAGCGCGGCGCCACCATTCTGGCTGAGCTGACCGGCTACGGCGCCACCTCGGACGGCTACGACATGGTCGCCCCCTCCGGGGAAGGCGCCAAGCGGTGCATGGAGCAGGCCATGGCCACCATCCGCGGCAAGGTGCAATACATCAACGCCCACGGCACCAGCACACCCGTGGGCGACGTGGCGGAAATGGGCGCCGTGCGCAACACCTTCGGTGATAACGTGCCCGCGATTTCCTCCACCAAGTCCCTGTCCGGCCACTCATTGGGCGCCGCCGGCGTGCACGAGGCCATCTACTCCCTGCTAATGCTGCAACACGGCTTCATGGCCGGCACCGCCAATCTCACCCAGCGGGACGAGGCGCTCGAGGGGCTGCCGATCGTGGGGCCGAAGGCGGAGCACAAGACGCTGGACTGCGTGATGTCCAACAGCTTTGGCTTTGGCGGCACCAACGCCTCGTTGGTGTTCGAGACGATCTAAGGCCGTCAGGGACAGGCGTTGAAAAAGCGGGGATGGCACGGAAAGTGCGCATTGGCAATGCGGTATCAGAGCCAGTAAAGTATGGTTTTGATATGAATCAATTTGGACGGTTCATCCACCATGGCGCAGCCCATCCCCCTTCGTCACGCCCAGGACCTGCTCAAGGCGTCCTGCCACCAATGCAGCCTTAGCAATCTATGTTTACCACTTGCCGTTGGCGAGGGTGATCTGGCGCGCCTGGAAGACATCGTGTACCAGGGCCGGGTCTACAATCGCGGCGACCACATTTTCGAGCAGAGCGACCGGGCCCGGTCCTGCTTTGCGGTAAAAAGCGGCGCGGTGCGCACGTCGATTGTGAACGAAAACGGGGATGAGCAGGTCACCGGCTTCTTTCTGCCCGGTGAGCTGGTGGGTCTGGAGAGCCTCAGCGGCGGGGATTACGCCTGCACCGCGCGGGCCCTGGAACGGACCAGCCTGTGCGAATTCCCGGTGGACAAGCTTGAACAACTGTCCGGTGCCCTGCCGGACCTGCAGCACCACATGTTCCACCTAATGGGGCAAGAGATACAGACCGGTCACCAGATGGCCATGCTGCTGAGCCGCAACACGGCCGAGCAGCGCATTGCCGCCCTGCTGCTGTCTCTCTCCAGCCGGTTCCAGCGCCGGCGCCTGTCTCCGACTCGCCTGACCCTGCCCATGCCCCGCAGCGACATCGCCAGCTTTCTTGGCCTGGCGGTGGAAACCGTCAGCCGGGTGTTCACCCGCTTCCAGAAACAGGGGCTGATTCACGCCCAGGGGCGGCAGGTGGAGCTGCTGGATCTGCCTGCCCTGCAGGCGGTATACCGGGACAACGGCGAGGACGCGCCCCGCTGCCAGCAGCATCACAGCCAGGGCTGAACGTCGCACAAATCAGGGGCGGGCCGGCTCGGCCGTGCGCCCCTGTGAATCTTCCCGTCCCTGCCGCCCCTCTTCCAGATCCCGCACCATGACCAGTTCGTCCAGCAGGCCGTTGCGCCAGGGTAGCTGTTTGACGCCGAAGGTGTTGCGGATCTTGGTGCAATTCATGGTGGTGTTAGCCGGTTCAAGCGCCCCCCATTCCGGCATGGCATCAACCACCTGAAGCCATTCCGGAACCCCCGGCAAGCCGGCAATGGCCAGGCCGAGCTCGTACAGCGTAATTTCCTCTGCGCCGGCGTACTGATAGGTGCCCCAGACTTCCGCGCCGCAATCCAGCTGCAGGATCATCGCCGTCATCACCCGCGCCAGGTCCTGCACGGTTACGGGCTGCCCCCGGCAACGCCCCGGCATCATCAACGCCCCATCCGGACGAACACCGGCGCGCACCTTGCGAATAAAGCGAGCCAGGCTCCAGCCAGTGCGAAGCAGAATATGACGGGGCAACAGCGACCGGATGGCCTGCTCACATTCCCACTGCCAGTTACCCAGCTCGTTCACCGGCTGCCCGGGATTGGAGGAGAGGTAGCTGCTTTGCTTGCGGCCATCGAACACATAGCAGGACGAGAGCTGGAACAGCGCCATGCCCCGCTCACGGGCATGTTCGGCCATGGCCACCGGTAGCGAGAACGCCGCTTTGTGAGTGCCGTCCGGATTGCGCTCGGCGGACTCCGGGTCCACCCGCCACAGGGCATCCACGATCAAATCGGTGTCCTCCGGCACCCAGTGCTCCAGGCCGCCCAGATCGGCGCTGGACGGGTCACTGACCAGCAGCGGCGTCACCCTCAGATGGGTCTGGCGCAGCCGCTCCAGCAACACTTTGCCCAGGGGGCCGTAATCATGGACAACAAGCACGTGCACGGTATTTCAATGCCTCCGGGTGTTCACTTCGATGACGTGTGGTGGGTTCCGCTCAGGCCAATGGCGTCGCGTTCAACCCCACTAGAATACGGCTATTCCCAAGGCATCATTTAACCAGCCTTGATCGCGAGCATACAACAACAGGACACCTCATGCTGAAACAACACAGCCACATTGTCGCCCCGATTCCCGACGAACTTCGCACCCGCGCACTCTACACCGTGGGCGAGCTCCGGACCCGGGGCAAGGCGGACAAAGACACCATCGATACCCTGTACGATCTGATCGTTGAGCTCACCGAGCAGGGCCTGGACTTCTTCTTTCTCGAACCCCTGCGGCGCCTGAAGGCGGGCAGCATGATGATGGGCATGGCCAAAATGGGCATTGGCAGCATGCTCAAGGGCAGCAAGATGGTGATTCACAAGGTGCTCAAGAAACTGGACGACCGCAGCCTGTCGGCGATCCTGGACTTCATTGAGGAAATCATTCACGAGCCGGAAGCCGCCCGCTGACGGCTTAATTCCCCGAATACAACCTCGGCACCCGGGCGGTGACGCCGGTCATCAGCTCGTAACTGATGGTACCGGCGTGGCCGGCGACCTCGTCTATCGGTACGGTGTCGCCCCACAGTTCGACGGCGTCGCCGGTCCGAGCGTCCGGCGCAGCGCTCAGGTCCACCGCCAGCATGTCCATGCTCACCCGACCGATCAGCGAAATGCGCTGGCCTCCCACCGCCGCCGGCGTGCCGGTGCCTGCGTGTCGCGGGTAGCCGTCGCCGTAGCCCACCGCCACCATCCCCATCCGGGTCTCAACCGTCGCCGTCCAGACTGCGCCGTATCCCACCGAATCGCCAGGCTTCAGCCAGCGTGTGGCCATCAGGGGCGCTTCCAGGCGCATCACCGGGCGCAGCCCCAGTTCCGGACCGGTCTTGCCGAGCACAGGAGAACCGCCATACAGCATGATGCCGGGCCGGCTCCAGTCAAACAGCGGCTGGCCCGGGCGAAAATGGGCCGCGGAGTTGCCGACGCTGCGCATCAACTCGGGCCAGGGCATGGTGGCGGAGACAAAGGCGGCGGTCTGGGCATCGGTCATCGGGCTGTCCGGGTCGTCCGCGCAGGCGAAGTGAGTGACAAAGCCCTGCAGCGCCGGCCGGCTGCTGGCCACCCCAAGGCCGGACACCACCGCCAGCAGATCTCCGGGGCCAAACCCGAGCCGGTTCATGCCCGAATTCACCTTCAGCCAGAACGCCGGCGGCGTGCCGGCGCCCGCCAGCCACTCAAGCTGCTCGGCACTGTGCAGCACCGGTTCAAACGCCCGCTCCCGGCACTCCGCCAGATCGCCGGGCTGGTGAACCCCCTGAAGCAGAACCACCGGTTGCGCCAGCCCCGCCGCCCGGATTGCCCGGGCTTCTTCAAGGCAGGCCACGGCATATTTCGGGGCCAGATTTGCCAGGGCGCCCGCTACCGCTGCAATGCCGTGGCCATAACCGTCAGCCTTGACCACGGCCATGGCCCGGGCCGTGCCGGCCTTCTCACAGGCCAGCGTGTAGTTGTGCCTCAGCGCGTCGAGATCAACGCGGGCAACCGTAGGCCGCGGCATCAGTAATCGTCACCGTAATTGCCGTAGTCGCCGTGGGCGAGATCTTCAAACTTGGTGAAGTGGCCAAAGAACGCCAGCCGTACCGTACCGATGGGGCCGTTCCGCTGCTTGCCAATGATGATTTCGGCGATGCCCTTGTCCTGAGTGTCCTCGTTGTAGACCTCATCCCGGTACACGAACATGATGACGTCCGCGTCCTGCTCGATAGCCCCGGATTCCCGAAGGTCCGAATTCACCGGGCGTTTGTTGGGGCGCTGCTCCAGGCTCCGGTTGAGCTGGGACAGGGCAACCACAGGGCAGTTGAGCTCCTTGGCAATACCCTTGAGCGAGCGGGAGATTTCCGAGATTTCCGCGGTCCGGCCCTCGGTGTTGCCCGGCACCCGCATCAGCTGCAGGTAGTCCACCATGATCAGGCCCAGCTTGCCGTCGTTCTCCCGGGCCACCCGACGGGCGCGGGAACGCAGCTCCGTAGGGCTGAGCGCCGGGGTGTCATCAATGTACAGAGGCTTGTCCTTGAGCAGGCTGACCGCCGAGGTGAGACGGGGCCAGTCGTCCTCCTCCAGCTTGCCGCTACGCACCCGGGTCTGGTCGATCCGTCCCAGGGAGGACAGCATCCGCATGGCCAGGGCGTCCGCCGGCATCTCCATACTGAACACCAGGGCCGGGGCGCCGGTGCTGATCAGGGCGTTTTCCACGATGTTCATGGCGAAGGTGGTTTTACCCATGGACGGGCGGCCCGCCACGATGATCAGATCCGCCGGCTGCATGCCGGAGGTTTTCTCGTCCAGGTCCCGGAAGCCGGTGGTCAGGCCGGTGGTCTGCTCGCCGCTCTCAAACAGCTCCTCAATGCGGCTCAGCGCCTTGGTGAGGATCGGGTTGATGGGCTTGGGGCCGGAGCCTTCCTTGTTGCGCGACTCGGCAATCTGGAACACCTGGCGCTCCGCCTCGTCCAACACCTCGTTGCTGGTGCGCCCGAGGGGGTTAAACGCCGAATCAGCGATGCGGCCGGACACGTCGACCAGCTGGCGCAGCACCGACCGCTCCCGGACAATCTCGGCGTAGGCGCGGATATTGGCCGCGCCGGGCGTCTTCTCCGCCAGCTCCGCCAGATAGGACAAGCCGCCGGCGTCTTCAATGTCGCCGGCACGCTCGAGAAACTCGGCCAGGGTGACCACGTCCAGCGGCTCGTTCTCCGCCGCCAGGCGCTCCACCGCCCCGAAAATCAGCCGGTGATCCTGCCGGTAAAAATCCACCGCGGAGATGATCTCGGAGACCTCGTCGAAGCGCCGGTTGTCGAGCATCAGGCCGCCCAACACCGCCTGCTCCGCTTCCAGGGAATGGGGCGGTACCTTGACCCGGCTGGTTTCAAGATCGGTGGTGGCAGGCTTCAGGTTCGGTTTGGCCATGGCAGACGCGGGTACTCGCTACAGTCAGGGAGAAAAATCGGAAACGCGGTGG
The DNA here is from genome assembly GCF_037080155.1 of Marinobacter sp. C2H3. NCBI lineage: Bacteria > Pseudomonadati > Pseudomonadota > Gammaproteobacteria > Pseudomonadales > Marinobacteraceae > Marinobacter > Marinobacter sp. C2H3. Next base: position 880,123 of record NZ_JBBBNZ010000002.1, read on the forward strand.
TCGCCCGGAAAAGGACAGAATACCAGAAACAAACGGGCCCGAAACCGTCTCCGGTCCGGGCCCGTTCGGGGCGGCGGGCCGGAGAACTCCGGCTCGCCTGTTGGCAGCCGACTTACTCGGCCACCACCGCCAGCTTGATGGTGACGGTCACATCGGTGTGCAGCTGCAGCTCGATCTCGTACTCGCCGGTGGAGCGGATCGGCCCCTCCGGCAGACGAACTTCGCTCTTCTCGACGTCGGTACCGCCAGCGGTAACCGCGTCAGCGATGTCCCGAACGCCAATGGAACCGAACAGCTTGCCTTCCTCACCGGCCTTGGAGCTGATGGTGAAAGACGCGCCTTCGAGCGCCTCGGCACGGGCCTGGGCCGCAGACAGCTTCTCAGCCGCTGCTTTTTCCAGCTCCGCACGGCGGGCTTCAAACGCCTTCAGGTTGGCGTCGGTTGCCGGCACGGCTTTGCCGTAGGGCAGCAGGAAATTCCGGCCGTAACCGGCCTTGACCTTGACCTTGTCGCCCAGGGCGCCCAGGTTTGCAACTTTCTCGAGCAGAATAACTTCCATCTCGTTAACCTCTTCGTGCTTTATTCAGCCGGTCCGGCCGGGCGAATCCGCCCCCGGATATCCAGCCAGCTATCCACAAAAGCCAAAACCACCAACAGAATCATCAGGGTTGGTCCCAGCAGCACCAGGGCCAGGTAAAACAGCACCAGCCAGTTAGCGCTCAGCCCCTTGCGCGCGACGGCGCCGTGCACCAGCGCCATACCCGCCATGAACAGCGGCGTACCCGCCGTCCAGGCCAGCAACATGGTGTTCAGCCCGAGCACCGGGCCGGCCACCATGGTCAGGCCGCACAACACCGCTATCACCGGCGACAACCGAAGGCTGCGAAACTCCTGGCGGAATCCGCCCGGGTTATACAGCCCTGCCTGCCAGGACCGGGCCAGCATCGCCATCGCGATGGCGGTGGCCAGGTAGGTCCCGGCCATGCTGGCGTTCATGGTGTGGCGGATCATGGTCTCGAGGTTATCCCCGAGCGCCTTGGCCACCTCGGCGTTGTACTGCTGGTAAAAGCTGACGCCCGCCTGAACCAGATCGTTCAGCAGACCCGGGTACAACACCGGCAGGAGCAGTCCGGTCACCAGCGCCAGGAAGCTGCCGCCAAGTAGCGCTCGCTCCCAGGAGTGCGACGTCCGCAGGATCGCGGCAATCGCAAAGGTGTGGACCAGTACCGCCAGGGCCGTCGGATCCGGGCCGAACCAGCTCCAGCCCAGGGCCGGCAGCAGCGCCCACAGGCCGATGTTCAGGCCCTGTTGGACACCGAGGCGGAGCGTGACCAGAGCCACCACCGCCGCGCCTACCCAGAACAGCAGAGGCACTGCGGTCGTTACCGCCGCTACCCCGCCAGCCTGCAGGGGACCGCGCATTACGAACTGTGCCAGTGCACGCATGGTCCCAACCCCGTTAATTCGTTCTTAGTGGTCGTGGCTGTCCGTATACGGCAGCAGTGCCAGGTAGCGGGCACGCTTGATCGCGGTAGCCAGCTGACGCTGATAACGTGCTTTGGTGCCGGTGATACGGCTGGGCACGATCTTGCCGGTTTCAGTGATGTAACCTTTCAGGGTGTCCAGATCCTTGTAATCGATCTCTTTAACACCTTCTGCCGTGAAGCGGCAGAACTTACGACGTCTGAAAAAACGAGCCATTGGCTAACTCCTCAACTCCGGTGAATTACTCTTCTTCGTCCTGGGACTGCGCCTTGGCGGAGTCGGACTCGGCAGAACGGCGCGGACGGTCATCACCGCCGGAACGACGATCTTCACGGGACTCGGCGGCTTTTACCGGAGACATCTCGGTAACGGCCTCGTCGCGGCGCAGGATCAGATCGCGGATGATGGCATCGTTGAACCGGAAGTTGTGGGTCAGCTCGTCCATCACGGCCTGGGAACATTCAGCGTTCATCAGGACGTAGTGAGCCTTGTGAATCTTGTTGATCGGGTATGCCAGGTGGCGACGGCCCCAATCTTCCAGGCGATGTACCTTGCCGCCATCTTCAGTGATGAGGCCGGTATAACGCTCGATCATCGCGGGCACCTGCTCGCTCTGATCCGGGTGTACCATGAACACGATTTCGTAGTGACGCATGAGTTCTCCCTACGGTTTAAACAGCTTCCTTCCCGCTCCGACCAAGGCCGGGCACGCAGGCGTGCGTGGGCGTGAAAGCAAGGAGGTGGCAGCATCCGCTGCCGGCTTCTTGGTGTTGCTTGGCCCGATCTACGGGCAAAACAAAACCACCCCTTAAAAAAGGGGTGACGTATTCTAGGCGTCCACGGGAACCAACGCAAGCGGCGCCGAAAGCTACTGGCGCTGACGCACCGCCTCGAACAGGCAGACGCCGGTGGCGACGGACACATTCAGACTGTCCACATGGCCGTGCATGGGAATGTTCACCAGTTGATCACAGTGCTCCCGGGTCAGGCGGCGCATGCCTTTTCCTTCGGCCCCCATGACGAGGGCAACCGGCCCGGTGAAATCCGCCTGGTACACGGACGCATCGGCTTCCCCAGCGGTGCCGATCAGCCACACGCCCTGCTCTTTCAGCGACCGAAGGCACCTCGCCAGGTTGGTCACCCGCACAAACGGCACCGTTTCAGCCGCGCCGCAGGCCACTTTTCGGACCACCGGCGTCAGGCTGGCGGACTTGTCCTTGGGCACCACGACCGCCTGAACACCGGCAGCATCGGCGGTGCGCAGACAGGCGCCCAGATTGTGGGGGTCGGTGACGCCATCGAGCACCAGCAGCAGCGGCGGCGCGTCGGACGACGCAACCATGGACAGCAGCTCGTCCTCGCTCCATTCCCGGCTCTCGACCACCGCCGCCACCACACCCTGGTGTACGCCGGCAACCCGCTCATCCAGCTCGCGCCGGTGCACCACCTGCCACCGAACGCCCAGGGCGTCCAGGGCTTCGGTGATGCTTTTGACACGTTTATCCTGCCGCCCGGTCTGGATCCAGACTTCCTGCAGCCGTTCCGGCTGCCGCTTGAGCACGGCCTCAACGGCGTGCCAGCCAAACACAAACTCGTCAGACACTGAGATCAATCCTGGTTATTTGTCGGACTTGCCGCTTTTCTTGCCTTTGCCAAAGCCCCACCCCTTCTTGACCTTCTTGTCCTTTTTCACCGCGAGCTTGGCCGCCTGGGCCACCAGCTCATCGCGGGCAGAGGGCGTCTCGTCGTCGTCAAAGGCGCCGGGGCCAGTGCTGGCCGGTGCCGAGGAGGCCTTACGCTTTCTCGGGCGCTTGGGCTCGGCGGCACTTTCCTTAGTGCTGGCCTTATTGCCGGCCTGGCCATCAGGGCCGGCGCGCTGGGAGCGGCTTTCTCCGGACCGGCCAGAGGCCGCTTTCCCGCGATCGCCTCTGCTCCGGTCCCCTTTGCCGCGCGCATCCTTACCGGAGCGCGGCAAGGCGTCCCGGTCGGCGGGGCGACGGGCCGCCTCGCTGATCAGTTCCAGGTCAATCTTCCGGTCTTCCATGCCCACGCGCACCACCCGGACACGCACCTCATCGCCCAGGCGGAAGCTCATCGCCGTGCGCTCGCCGATCAACCGGTGCTTGGCGGCGTCATGGTGGAAATAATCCCCGCTCAGCGTGGAGACGTGCACCAGTCCTTCGATGTAAACATCCGCCAGCTCCACGAAGAAACCAAACGGCACGACCGCCGCGATGACGCCGTCGTACTCCTCGCCCACGTGATCGCTGAGAAACTCACACTTGAGCCAGGCCATCACGTCCCGGGTGGCATCATCGGCCCGGCGCTCCGCCATGGAGGTGTGCTCACCAAGCTGCGTCATGCGCGCGAAGTCGTAGGGGAACACCGCCAGCTCCGCATCCGCCTCGGGCGCCGGGATCACGGCTTTGGTCGGCGCCTCGCTGTGGATCACCGACTTGATGGCCCGATGGTTGATCAGGTCCGGGTAGCGACGGATCGGCGACGTAAAGTGGGCATAGCCGTCATACCCGAGACCAAAGTGACCTCCCTCCTCCGGGCTGTAAACGGCCTGGCTCAGGGATCTCAGCATGACCGTCTGGATCACGTTGGCGTCGGTCCGGTCCTGAATCTCTGACAGAAGGGACTGGTAATCCGCCGAGCTGGGGTTGTCGCCGCCGCCCAGGTTCAGGCCCAGTTCCCCGAGGAACAGGCGCAGGGCGCCCAGCCGCTCTTCGGACGGACCGTCGTGAACGCGGTACAGGCCCGGCAGCTTGTGCTTTTTGAGGAAACGCGCGGTGGCCACGTTGGCGCACAGCATGCACTCTTCAATGATCTTGTGGGCGTCGTTGCGCTGCACCGGCACGATTTCTTCAATCTTCCGGTCGGCGTTGAAAATCACCCGCGTCTCGGTGGTTTCGAAGTCAATGGCGCCGCGCTCGGTCCGGGCCCGGCGAAGCAGCTGATACAGCCCGTACAGGTTGTGCAGTTGGGGCAGCACGGCCGCGTACTGTTCGCACAGCTTGTAGCCCTGTTCGGTATCCGGGTGCTCCAGCATGGTGCTCACCTTGTTGTAGGTGAGCCGGGCGTGGCTGAACATGACCGCCTGGTAGAACTGATAGCCGCTGATCTTGCCGGTGCTGCTGATGGTCATGTCGGCCACCACGCACAGGCGATCCACGCCGGGGTTCAGGGAACACAGACCGTTCGAGAGCTTCTCCGGCAGCATCGGCACCACGTGGTCCGGAAAATACACCGACGTGCTGCGGTTGACGGCCTCATCGTCCAGCGGCGTGCCGGGCCGGACGTAGTGGGACACGTCCGCAATCGCCACCACCAGGCGGTAGCCGCCCCGGGGGCGGGGCTCGCAGTAAACCGCATCGTCAAAGTCCCGGGCGGTCTCATCATCAATGGTCACCAGGGGCAGCTCACGGATATCGACCCGGTTGGCCTTGTCGGCCTCCGCCACTTCTTCCGGAATCGCGGCGGCCTGCTCGCCCACCGCCGGCGGCCAGCTGTGGGGAATGTCGTAGGAACGGATGGCGACGTCAATTTCCATGCCGGGCGCCATGTGTTCGCCCAGCACCTCGACCACCTTGCCCAGGGGCTGGGTGCGCATGGTGGGCTGGCGCACGATGTCCACCACCACATACTGGCCGTGGCGGGCTTTGCCCTGGTTTTCCGACGGCACCAGCACCTCATGATTGAGTCGGGCATTCTCCGGCACCACAAAGGTAATACCGCTTTCCTGGAAGAACCGCCCCACAATCTGGTGGGTGTTGTGCTCAAGCACCTCGACAATCTTGCCTTCCTTACGGCCACGCTCGTCCACCCGATCCACCCGGGCGGCCACGCGATCCCCGTGGAACACCAGCCGCATCTGCCGGGCGGTCAGGAACAGGTCGGCGCTGCCGTCATCCGGCATCAGGAAGCCAAAGCCATCTTTATGCCCCGATACCCGCCCGGTGACCAGCTCCGCTTCCTCGATGGGCAGGAACGCCTGGCGACGGTTACAGATCAGTTGGCCATCCCGGCACATGGCGATCAGCCGGCGGCGCAGGGCTTCGATGCCCTCTTCCGAGTGCTGACCCAACTCCTGGCAGAGGGTTTCGTGGGTCGCTGGCGCTCCCCGCTCCTTCAGATGCTCAAGGATGAACTCCCGGCTCTGGATCGGGTTATCGTAGTTTTTCGCCTCGCGCTCCGCGTGAGGGTCGTCTTGAAAGGTTTTCTTGGAAGCCATTCGGATCCTTGTGTACACACCGCATGCCTGCGGGTTCATGATTGATGTCGCGAGTATAACGTCCGGGCCGCGAAGGTTCCTAACCCGTGCCAAAAATATAGGCACAAATACGGCACACACTTTTTTGCAAAAAACGTTTGACAGAAAAAAACGGAATGATTAAAGTGCACGCCATCGGTTGAGGGACACACCGCGACCGGCAGCAGAAAGCCCGAATTCATCAACGAATTCAACGAAGTAAAGTCGGCTACCGACCAACTTCCTAAAGCACTGCGAGTCATCTGCCGAGGTGGCGAAATTGGTAGACGCGCTAGCTTCAGGTGCTAGTGGGGGCAACCCCGTGGAGGTTCAAGTCCTCTCCTCGGCACCATTTCCCGTCCTGGGAAGTGGCAGAATCCCGAAAGACACCGTTACACGAACCGATTCGATTACCGCGCCCAGCCGGGTCTTGCGGTGTATTGCCGTTGGCCTTTTTCGGCCCCCAACCCGCAGGCTACGGGCCGGGCAACGAATCACCGGCTCAGTTGAGCCGGTCCACCAGGTAATCCGACAGCGCCCGATACGCATACCGTACTTCCGCAAACGCTGAGAACGGCGGTTCGCCATAGCCGTAGCCACAATCACGGGGGCCGGTGTAGTCGTGCAGATAGGCAGACAGAATCTGGTTCGGGTGGTCCGGGTTCAACAATCTGGGGTAGAAGAACAGCCACTCGAAGCCGCTGTCGGCAGCCACGTTTGGCAAGCCCGACAGCGCCGGGTCCAGGAAGCCGTAGCGCAGCAGGCGAGAGACGTTGGCGCTGCCGGCGTCGCCGGTCAGTTCGCGGGTGTCGTATTCCGCCGCCAGGCCGGTAAAGTTTGAGGGCTGGTCATACCCGGTGAAGGTATAGGGAAATTGGGCCGTGGCAACCTGGTCCGTGCTGTCGGGGTCCGGTGCCGTGCCGCAGGACACCGCCCCACCGTTAAAGGTCAGCGCCTCCAGAGGGTTACCATCCCGGGACAGGGCGTACCCGGCGAACGGCGGTACGTCGACGGCGTCGGCGTCTGGCACCAGGATAGTGGTCGACCCCGCCTCGCCCCGGACCTGTCTATTCAGCTCTGCCAGCGCCCCACCCGACAGTGTCCAGGTATAGAGTACCGGCGCCTGGGTGAAGATTTCGGCACTGCCCTCCGGCAACAAATCCGTCAGGCCACTGTTGATACCCTCGCTGCTGTGACAGCCACTGACGGTTTCAAAAGCCGCCTGTTGTTGGGTCCAGTCAAACGTCAGACGTTCATCCAGCTTGCCATCCCCATACACCTGCTTGCTCTGTGGCGACAGAGACACCGACGGCAGCCATTGAGGCGTCAGTTTGGACGGATAGCCGCCGACGCGAATCAGCCGCGCCAGCTCCGGCAGCGCCGGCGCCATGCAGCCGTCCGAGGCCACGGAGGTCAGGCGGCCATCTTCGGAGTACTCGAAGTGCAGCCGGGCCGAGACCGTCAGGGCGCTGCGGTTGGCCGGCAGGTTGCCGGATTCGGAAGCGGCGTAGACGATCTGCTCGGTCAGGACCGAGGGATCGCTCAATTCCAGCGGCACCGAGGGCAGGTTCAGGCTGTCGACGTCCACGTTGGCGTAATCGCCGGCGGCGGCATCATCCACCACCTGAATGACCGCCGGGGCGTTTTTCATGAGGGAGAGGCCCAGCAGGAACACCGCGGGCTTGCCCAGGTACCGCAGCGTGCCGTCCGCGCCGCTGCCTGAGAGCAGCGTGTTGTATTCGTCGGGAATCTGGCTCGCCGCGAACCGGGCCAGCGCGCGGGCATAGGCCTGGGCCTGCGCGTCGTTTGCCAGCACGTAATCCCGCAGCAGGTTCAGGCCGTCCAGGCTGTCACCCCCCTCCGTGGCCAGGGCCTGGAAGCTGTCAACGCCGGCCAGCCGGCGGTAGCGCTCGACCATGCTCAGGGGCGTGACCTGGGTGACCCCCGGGGACGCCGACAGCAGGAACGCCCGGCTCACCGGCACGTCGCCCGACCGGGTCTGTGACACCGTCTGGCCCGGCAGCGCCAGGGCGTACAACGGGTAATCCTCGGGCCTCAGGTCCGGCCCCACCTCGGGCGGCAGGTCCAGTTCCGAGACGTCCAGGGAGAACCGCCCGCCGTCGCCGGTCAGGGCGGTGGGCTCGCCGGACGCCAGGGTGGCCACATTGCCGTTGTCCAGCGTCAGTTCCAGAGGACCGGGGGTTACCTGGCCGTCGCCGTCCAGGTCCAGCCACACACGGGCCCCCTTGAGGTAATCATCGATCACCCGGCCGGTGTAGGGTTGGGTTGCACTGTAATCAACGCCATCGAAGTCGTGCCCGTCCACGGGGGACGGTGTGGATTCCTCGCCACACCCGGCCAGGGCGGTGGCGAGCAGCATCAGCGAAGTCAGGCGGGCAAGGTGTCGTCCAGTCATGTCGGTAACCGTGATCCATGGTGGTGATCCGGTACTTTAGGCAAACTGACGACGCGGTACCTTGATAGGCTTGGCAAATTGTAAAGTCTCGTAACCGGGCAGTCTGACAAGACCGCCCGGCCTGAGCGGGGATTCAGGGGCGAATCAGAACGATCGGGCCACGATCTCCTTCATGATCTCGTTGGTGCCGGCGTAGATCCGCTGGACGCGGGAATCGGCCCAGGCGCGGGCAATGGGGTACTCCCACATATAGCCGTAACCGCCGTGCAGCTGGACGCACTCGTCCATCACCTTGCACTGCAGGTCGGTGGTCCACTGCTTGAGCATGGCGGCGGTGGGCACATCCAGCTTTTTCTCCAGATGCAGCTCCAGGCAGCGGTCACAGAATACCCGGGCGGCGGTGATGTCCGCTTTCATTTCCGCCAGCTTGAAGCGGGTGTTCTGGAACGCCAGCACCGGCTTGCCAAAGGCCTTGCGTTCTTTCACATAGTCCAGCGTCCACTGCCAGGCAGCCTCCGCCGCGGCCACCGCCGCCAGAGCCACCTGCAAACGCTCGGCGGGCAGCTCCTGCATCAGCTGGAAGAAGCCCTGCCCTTCCCGGCCACCCAGGAGATTGCCGGCCGGAATCTTCACGTCCTGGAAGAACAGCTCCGAGGTATCCTGGGCCTTCATGCCTACCTTGTTCAGGTTCTGGCCTTTCTCGAACCCGTCCCAGGCGGTTTCCACCAACATCAGGCTGATACCCTTGGCGCCCTCGGCGGGGTCGGTTTTGCAGACGACAATCACCAGGTCAGCCAACTGGCCGTTGGTGATGAAGGTCTTGGAGCCGTTCAGCAGGTAGTGATCGCCTTTGGGCAACGCGGTGGTTTTCACGCCCTGCAGGTCCGAGCCGGCGCCCGGTTCGGTCATGGCGATGGCGCCGATCATCTCACCGGAGGCCAGTTTCGGCAGGTAGGTTTGCTTCTGTGCCTCAGAACCGTAGTTGAGGATGTAGGGCGCCACGATGTCCGAGTGCAGACCCCAGCCAATCCCGGACAGGCCAGCCCGGGAGATTTCCTCGATGATGACGGCGCTGTAGCGGAAATCCGCGCCAACACCGCCGTATTCCTCCGGCAGCATCGGGCACAGAAAGCCCAGCTCCCCGGCCTTGCGCCAAAGCTCGCGGCTGACCTGCCCGTCTTTTTCCCACTGGGCGTGATAGGGGGCGGCTTCCTGCTCAAGGAACTTGCGGACCGAATCCCGGAAGCCTTCCAGGTCGGCGTCAAACAGGGTACGTGGAATCATGGTGAACCTCGGTGCGTCGTCAGGGAGAAGGTTCATCCAGTCTCGACGCAGGGCCACGCCGGCTCAATGGTGAAAACCATCAAACCGGCTGGCCAAAACCATCGGGGTCAGTCCCGGCGGGGGCGGTCCTCGCCCCAGCGGGGCATCAAGTCCTGAGGCACATCGAGGTGGTCAAGCAGACGGGCTACCACGAAATCGACCAGGTCTTCGATGGATTGCGGGCGATGGTAGAAACCGGGGCTGGCGGGCAGGATCACCGCGCCCATGCGGGTCAAGCGCAGCATGTTATCGAGATGCACTTCCGAGTACGGCGCTTCCCGGGGCACCAGGATCAGCGTCCGGCGCTCCTTGAGGGCCACGTCCCCGGCCCGTTCGATCAGGTTGTTGCTGGCGCCGGTGGCCAGGGCGGAGAGCGTACCGGTGCTGCACGGGCAGATCACCAGCGGCGCCTTCTCGCCGGAGCCGGAGGCCGGCGGCGAGAACCAGTCCTCCCGGCCAAACACCCGGATCTGGCCGGGCTTGGCAGACGCGAATTCCGTCAGCCGCTCCTGCATGGCCGGCGGCGTGCCCGGCAGGCGCAGGTCGGTTTCGGTGGCAATCACCACCTGGGCCGCCTTGCTGATCATGACGTTCACCCGGCAGCCAGCGGCCACCAGGCACTGCAGCAGGCGCAGCCCGTACTGGGCCCCGGAGGCGCCGGTAAAGGCCAGGTTAATGGTGCGGTCAGGCATCGCGGGCTCGGTCATGTCCGGGTTTCCTCCTGCAGGGCGGCCACCAGTTTTCCGTGGATGCCGCCAAAGCCGCCGTTGCTCATGATCACGATGTGGCAAGGCCGGGGCAGACCCTTCAGGGCCCGGGCGATGAGCGTTTCGACGGAGGTGCCCACGGTATGTCGCTCCCGGTCCGGCGCGTCGGCGCCGGCCTGCCAGTCAGACACCAGGGTTTCCAGCCAATCCATGTCGTTCAGATTCGCCCACAGAACCCGGTCCGCCGCGCCCGCGCTGTCCAGCAGCCGCTCCCGGTGCACGCCCTGTTTCATGGTGTTCGAACGGGGCTCGATCAGCGCCAGGATCGTCTCGTCGCCCACCTGATGACGGAGCCCGGCCAGGGTGGTGGCGATGGCGGTGGGGTGGTGGGCAAAGTCGTCGTAGACGGTCACGCCGTTGATCTCAGCAATCCGCTCCATCCGGCGGCGCACGCCGGAGAACCGGCACAGGGCCGCCACCGCGTGGTCCGGGGTGACGCCCACGTGCCGGGCCGCGGCAATGGCCGCCAGGGCGTTGCGCACGTTGTGCTCCCCGGTCAGGGGCCATGTCACCGTGGCCACCGGCTGTTCGTGGTGAATCACCATGAACCGGCTGCCGTCGTCGGACAGCAGTTCCGCCCGCCAGTCCGCCGTCCGCGAAATCTCACTGCCAATCGCCGTGTCCTGAACCGGCGTCCAGCAGCCCATGGCCAGAGCGTTGTCCAGGTGACCGTCCAGCGCCGGGCGAACGATCAACCCGCGGGACGGCACGGTGCGCACCAGGTGGTGGAACTGCCGCTCAATGGCCTCGACGCTGTCGAAAATGTCGGCGTGGTCGTACTCCAGGTTGTTGAGGATCACCGTGTGGGGGCGGTAGTGAACGAACTTCGAGCGCTTGTCAAAGAAGGCGCTGTCGTACTCGTCCGCCTCGATCACGAAAAAGTCACTGCCGCCGAGGCGCGCGGACACCGGAAAATCCAGGGGCACACCGCCCACCAGGTAACCCGGGGCCAGGCCGGCCTGCTCCAGTATCCACAGGAGCATGGAGGTGGTGGTGGTCTTGCCGTGGGTGCCGGCCACCGCCAGCACCCAGCGATGGCGGAGCACCTCCCGGGCCAGCCATTCCGGACCGGACATGTAATCGATGTTGCGGTTCAGTACCGCTTCCACCTCGGGATTCCCCCGGGACATGGCGTTGCCGATCAGCACCAGGTCCGGCCTCGGCGTCAGATGGTCCTCGTGATACCCCTCCATCAACCGGATGCCTTCCCGTTCAAGCTGGGTGCTCATGGGCGGATAGACGCCCTGGTCGGACCCGGTGACCGTGTGGCCCAGTTCCCGGGCCAGCACCGCGAGGCTGCCCATGAAGGTGCCGCAGATTCCGAGGATATGAATGTGCATGCGGTAATCGACCTCTCCTGAAAAGTCCGACAAGCGTCCCCCATACGCCGAGAGGCGTCAAGGGTGGCCCCGCGGCAATGCCGCTCATGAAAATCCAGGGCGTTTGGCGTATCATCGGCGCCATCGTTGAACCCACCAGGAGGCTTCAGCCCGAGATGGCCATCAAGAACGCGTTTTACGCCCAGTCCGGCGGCGTCACCGCCGTCATTAACGCCAGCGCCTGCGGCGTGATCCAGACCGCCCGCAAGCACCCGGACCGGATCGGCACCGTCTATGCCGGCCGCAACGGCATCATTGGCGCCCTGAAAGAAGAGCTGATCGACACCAGCCTCGAGAGCGATGACGCCATCCAGGCCCTCCTGCACACACCCGGCGGCGCGTTTGGCTCCTGCCGGCACAAGCTCAAGAACCTGTCTGAAAACCGCCGGGAATACGAGCGGCTGATCGAGGTCTTCCAGGCCCACGACATCGGCTACTTCTTCTACAACGGCGGCGGCGACTCCCAGGATACGGCCTACAAGGTCTCCCAGATTGCCGACAAGATGGGCTACCCGATCACCTGCATCGGCGTGCCCAAGACGGTCGACAACGACCTGCCCTTCACCGACTGCTGCCCGGGCTTCGGCTCCGTGGCCAAATACGTGGCCACCTCCACCCTGGAAGCCAGCCTGGACATCCGTTCCATGTGCGAGAGCTCCACCAAGGTGTTCATCATGGAAGTCATGGGGCGGCACGCCGGCTGGATTGCGGCGGCCGGTGGCCTTGCTGGCCAGGGTGAAGGCGAGCCGCCGCACATCATCCTGTTCCCGGAAATTCCGTTCGATCGGGAGCAGTTCCTGGCGCGTGTGGACCAGAGCGTGAAGGATTACGGTTATTGCGTGGTGGTGGCGTCCGAGGGCGCCCAGTACGAAGACGGCCGCTTCCTCGCGGACGCCGGGGCCAAGGATGCCTTCGGCCACACCCAGCTGGGCGGCGTGGCGCCGGCGCTGGCCAACATGGTGCGCCAGGCCCTGGGCTACAAATATCACTGGGCGGTCGCCGACTACCTGCAGCGCAGCGCCCGGCACATTGCCTCCGCGACGGACGTGGAACAGGCCTACGCGGTCGGCAAGGCGGCGGTGGAGATGGCCATCAGCGGCAAGCAGGCGGTTATGCCGATCATCGTGCGTGAGCAGTCCAAACCGTACCGCTGGCACATTGGTGAAGCGCCGCTCAGTGAAGTGGCCAACCAGGAAAAGAAAATGCCGATCCACTACATCCGCGACGACGGTTTCGGGATCACCCAGGATTGCCGGGACTACCTGGCCCCGTTGATCGAAGGCGAAAGCTTCCCGCCGTTCGACCATGGCCTGCCAAGGGTCGCGAAGCTGAAAAACCAACTGGTCGAAAAAAAGCTGCGGACCGAATTCAAGCTGTAACCGGCTCGCCCTGCCCCACGACCACAGCCCCGGCCACTCTGGTGACCGGGGCTGTGCGTTTCAGGAAGACGAGATTACCGGGCCAGCTCTGAGGCGTGGGACCGGACGTAAGCGGAGAACTCGTCATACCCGCCAATGTACCGCTGGCCGATCAGGATCTGGGGCACCGTCCGCACCGGGTGCCCGATTCGCGCGGCAATGTCTTCCTTGGACAGGCCTTCCGCGATCATGTCCACCCAGACGTACTCCAGGTTCATGGACTCACACAGGCGCCTGGCCATCACACAGAACCCACAGCTGGAACGCCCGTAAATCGTCACCTGATCCATACATCCTCCGCTGGGTGGCCGGCTGCCACCGTGACATGAACTGAGTGGACAAGCATACTGCGGCACGTGCACGGCTGGAAATAAACCCTGTGAATCACTGCCATAGCAGCGATCGATGCGGAGGCGCGAGTGAGCTACCTGACGCTGTTCCTGACGGCCTTTGTTGCCGCCACCATCCTCCCCGCTTACTCGGAGGTGCTTCTGGGCGCGCTGGTGACCAAGGGCTACTCGCTGTTCTGGCTGTGGTTCTGGGCCACGGCGGGCAACACGCTGGGATCGGTGGTGAACGGGGTTCTCGGGCGGCAGGTGGACCGGTTCAAGCACAAGCGCTGGTTTCCCGTCACCGAGGCCCAACTTGACCGGGCCCGGACGCGCTTTAACCGCTATGGCCAGTGGTCACTGTTGCTGGGCTGGCTGCCCATTGGCGGCGACGCGCTGACCCTGGTCGGGGGCATCATGCGGGTGCCGTGGCTCAATTTCGTGGTGCTCGTTGCGATTGGCAAAGGCCTGCGTTACGCCTTTGTGCTCTGGGTGGTGCTGGAGGTGTCCGGCGCGTCCGGATAAAGGTAGCGGCGCAGCAGCGGCTCGCCGTTGAACTCGGAATGCAACACCGCGATAAACGTGTACACGCCGATCAGCTTGCGGTTGAGAAACACGAATTCCTTGGGGGGTACCCGGAAATACCGGCTGATGGCGGATCGTGCGGCGGTGCGTGCGACCCGGGACGGCAAGTCGCTCTGTTTCCAGCGGTACTCACCCTCGGCGTTCACCGCATGCTCTGGCCACTCGCTCTGCTCCCTGGCCAGTGGTTCCAGCACCGACATGCACACCCGCCCAAAAGTCTGGCGAACCTCCGCCGGCCAGTCCATGCTCATGAAGTGCAGCCTCACGCCGCCGTCGATCACCGCGTCCAGGTCGTTTTCGTAGGAACCCCGGATCATCTCGATTACCGGGTCTAGGAACTCGGCGGAATAGCTCTGCACCGCGCCAAAGTCCAGCAGTACGATGCGATCATACCCTGGGTCTTCACCCTCCTCGCCGGCAATGCGAATGCGGTAGTTGCCGAAATTCGGGTCGGTCTGGATTTCCCCCCACACGAACAATTCCCGGAAAAACAGCTCCAGCGCAGCTTTGCCCAGGGCACTGCGACGCGCCAACGACAAGTGGCGGACCTCCTGGGAGCCGACCGAGTGACCTTCCTCGAAGGTCGAGGCAATGACATGGTCCGAGGAGTATTCCGGCAGCACCCGGGGCACGATAAAGCGGGGATCATCCGCCAGCAGCGTTCGGAATTTTTCGGTGGTGCGAGCCTCCAGGCGGTAGTCCACCTCCCGGTGCATCATGTCCCGGACTTCTTCGAGCCAGTCATCAAACTCCGGCCCGAAGTTCACCAGCCGCGCCACTTTGAGCAGCTGGGCCACCGCGTTCAGATCGCTGTCCACCGCGTCCGCCACGCCCGGGTACTGCACTTTCAGCACGAGCTCCGTGCCGTCTGACCGGCGCACCGCCCGATGCACCTGGCCAAGGGATGCGGCGCCGATGGGCTCAGGGTCTATGTCCAGTTCCGCCAGCCGCTGCGACCCCAGTTCGGCCACCAGCACCCGCTCAATGGACGGCCATTCCAGGGAGGTGGTCTGGTCCTCCAGGGTGTGCAGCGCTTCGGTGACTTCCTCCGGCAGAAAGTGCTCGCCGTACAGGGCCATCATCTGGCCGATCTTGACGACACTGCCTTTGAGCCGACCCAGTTCGTCCACCAGGAATCGGGCCTGGCTGGACAGCATGGCCCGGTGACGCTGCTCCCGGGTCTCTTTGCTGCTGAACCAGTTGGTGGCCATGTGCGAGGCCATGCGGGTACCGGCGGTGAGGCCGGCCCGGGTCAGACTCAGGCGTCGTTCAAAGCTGCCGGTTTTGATGCGGGAGACCTTGGATCCTGAGCGTTTGGAAGACATGTGCACCCTGTTGTGGCGGAAAATAACGAGGAAACGCCCGGTTGATTATACCGGTTCGGGCGACGGGCGCGGTCACCGGGACGACCGCCATCTTCAGGCCGTCGGGCCAATGCCGTATTCTAATGACCGTACTACAACGTCACTCTCACGGGCGTTTACACCTGACAACAACAAGACACTATCATGAACAAGACGGGTTTACGCACCCCGGACGAGGAGCTCTCGCAGTTTCGGGTTCGCGGGGAGATTCCGGTACCAGCACTGATCAATGGCCTGAGCCTGGCGGCGGTGCCGCTACTGGCGTTTTTCGCCTGGCGGGCCATGAATCAGGGCGCCGCACCGACCTCCGCACTGCTGGTGGCGTTTGCCGCCGGCCTGGGTCTGAACACGCTGCTCTACCTCGGGGTCCGGCGCCAGACCCTTCACCGCCGGGTGTTCATTGCCCTGATTATCGGGCTGTTCTGCTACCTGTCCATTCGGGCGGTGGAGGACGGTTCCGCGATCATCTGGCTGTTCGCCTATCCGCCCATCATTTTTTACATCAGCCAGTCCCGGGTGGGCGTATTCGCCTGCGCCGGCGGATTTGCCGGCGTTGTCGTGCTGTTCAGCCCCCTCGGGGACTGGGCATTCAACACGCCCTACAGCACCGGCTTCCGGCTCTCAATGATTGCCGCCCTGGCCTTCGAGATGGTGTCCTGTTACGTGCTCGACCAGAGTCGACGACGCAGCAAGCTGGGGCTTTTGAAGCTGGCGGGGGAGTTCGAGCACGCGGCGAAGCACGACGCCCTGACCGGGCTTGCCAACCGGCGTGAGGCCATGGCTCGCACCGATGCCGAGTATCAGCGTTATCGCCGGCACCATCGGCCATTTTCCGTGCTGTTGCTGGACATCGACCTGTTCAAGCGCATCAACGACGAGTTCGGCCATCAAACCGGGGATCGGGTCATCCGGGGCGTTGCGGAGGTGCTCAACCAGCAGTGCCGGGCGGTAGACACGGCCGCACGCTGGGGCGGGGAGGAATTTCTGGTGTTGCTGCCGGAAACCGGGGAGCCGGAGGCGGCAGCCATGGCGGAACGCATTCGCACGGCGCTGACGGCACAGGTAGCCGCCGACGAAAACCCACGGCTCAGGGTCACCGCCAGCATTGGCGTTGGTGCTATTGGGGCGGATGAAAGTGTCGACCGTTTACTGCAACGGACCGACGAGGCGCTTTATCGGGCCAAGGGCGCCGGCCGCGATACGGTGCGCCGGGCGACCGGCTGATTCCGACTCAGTCCCAGCCATCCCGGAACTGGACATCGCCCTCGCCCAGCCGCTCGACAAGATGGGCCACCAACCGCGGCTGGATGTCGGCCACCGTCACACCCGGCACAGCATCGCGAACCTGGCACATCGCCATGCCCTGATAGCCACAGGGGTTAATGCGGGAAAACGGCTCCAGATCCATCGCCACATTCAGGGCCAGCCCGTGGAAGGAGCAGCTTCGTCGGACCCGGAGACCCAAAGAAGCGATCTTGGCGCCGTTCACGTAGACGCCGGGAGCGTCCGGCTTGGGCGCCGCCTCGATCCCATGCTCTGCGAGCGTGGCCACCAGGGACTGTTCGATCACGTCGACCAGGGTGCGTACGCCCAGCTTGCGCCTCGGTAGGTGGATCATGAGGTAGACCACCAACTGGCCCGGGCCGTGGTAGGTCACCTGCCCACCCCGATCCACCTGAATCACCGGGATGTCACCGGGGAACAGGATGTGCTCAGCCTTGCCCGCCTGGCCCTGGGTAAACACCGGCGGGTGCTCCAGGCACCAGAGTTCGTCGGCGGTGCCGTCGTCCCGGGTCGCCGTGAACTGCTTCATGGCCTCCCAGGTCTGTTCATAGGGCTGCACGCCCAGAGATCGGACAATCAGCTCGGGCATTCGCTCACAGCACCATGTGAACGCGGCCGCTGGCCTTGAGCTCTTCGAACAGCGCCTTCAACTGGTCCTCCCCGGTGGCCACGATTTTCAGCTGCACCGAGGAAAAGCGACCCCGGCTGCTGTCGGTGACCGAGATGTCCGCCTCGGTAATACCCGGGGCGTGCTGCTCGACCACCTCCACCACGAAGTCGGTGAAATCCGGCGCGGCGTGGCCAATCACCTTGATCACGTAGTCGCAGGGAAACTCGATTTTCGGCGCTTTTACATCGCTCATGGCCATGGCCTCCGGTACCGCAGGATTCTGAATTACTGGAACAGCTGAACAAAGAAGAGTTTGATGGCGTCCCAGATCCGCTTGAAGAAGCCGCCTTCCGGCACGTCCGTCAGCGCCCGCACCGGCTGTTGCACCAACTGCTCGCCATTCAACACCACGCTGACGGTGCCCAGCTCGTCTCCCGCCTTGATGGGGGCTTTGATCACGGAATCAAGATCCACGGTGGATTTGAGCCCGTCACGGGCGCCACGGGGAATGGTGACGTAGACATCCTTGGTCAGGCCGACCGATACCGCGTTCGCCTCACCGCCCCAGACGGTCGGCCGTACCAGCTCTTCGCCGGCCCGGAACAGGCGGTCGCTTTCGTAATAGCGGAAGCCGTAGTTCAGCATCTTCTGGACTTCCTGAGCACGCGCATCCGAGCTGCTGGTGCCCATCACCACACTGATAAAGCGGGTGTTGTCCCGCTTGGCGGACGCCACCAGGCAGTAACCGGCGGCTTCGGTATGGCCGGTCTTCAGCCCATCAACGCTGTCATCCCGCCACAGCAGGCTGTTCCGGTTCGGCTGGCGGATGTTGTTGTAGGTGAAGTGCTTCTCCGCGTATAGCGGGTAGTTGCCCGGATAGTCGTTGATGATGGCCTTGGCCAGCAGGGCCAGATCAAACGCGGTCGAATAGTGGTTGTCGTGGGGCAGACCGGTGGCGTTCTCGAAGTGGGTGTCCTTCATGCCCAGAATCTGCGCTTGCTGGTTCATCATGTCGACGAACGCGCCTTCACTGCCGGCGATGTACTCGGCCAGCGCGACCGCCGCGTCGTTACCGGACTGGATGATCAGACCCTTGAGCAGGGTTTCCACCGGCACCTGGGTGCCCTCCTGCAGAAAGGTCCGGGAGCCCTGGGTTTTCCAGGCCTTGACGCTGATCGGCACCATATCAGACATCTTCAGGCGGCCCTGGTCCATTTCCCGCTCGACCAGATAGGCGGTCATCATTTTGGTGAGACTGGCCGGCGGCAGGCGCTCGTGGCTGTTGCCATCCATCAGCACCCGGCCGCTTTTCGGGTCGAGCAGCACGTAGGAGCTTCCAGCAATCTGCGGCGGTGACGGAATCAGGGCCTGGGGCGCCTGTTGAGCCTGTTGCGCCATTGCCTGGCCGGCCATCAGGGCCAGCAGCACGAACACGACGGGGGAGAAACGCAAAAGTTTTTGGAAAGCCATGGGTCCGTTCATTCGTCAGTGGTGAGTTTGGTGTTATCGCATCAACGCACGTCGGTCAGCAGGATGCTCTGGGCATAACCCCGTGCTTCGAGCGATGCCTGCGTGGCCCGGGCGTCCGCCTCCGAAGAGAACGGCCCGACCTGCACCCGGTGAAAGCGGCCCGCGCCCGTGTCTACGGAGCGGACCCGCAGGGGCTGGCTGACCAGGCCCTGAAGTTTACTCAGCAACGCCTCCGCTGGCGCACGGCTGGAGAAAGACGCCAACTGCACAAACAGCGCTTCCTGCCCGCTACCGGCCGCCACCGGTTTAGCCGGTTCCTGGCGATCCGCCAGGGCGGTGTCCGACTGGCCCGGTGTAAACGGCTTGCCCGCCAGAAACATCTGCCCGTCCGGTCGTACGGTAATCGCGGCCACTTCGACCCTGGCCGTCCCTCTGGACTGATACCCGAGCTTCTTGGCGGCGGCGTAGGACAAGTCTATCAACCGGTCGCTGTGGAACGGGCCGCGATCGTTCACCCGGACAATCACCGAGCGGCCGTTGTCCAGGTTGGTCACCCGGGCAAAGGCGGGCAGGCGCAGGGTCTTGTGGGCCGCCGACATCTTGTACATGTCGAAGACCTCGCCGTTGGAGGTCTGGTGGCCGTGGAACTTTTCTCCGTACCAACTGGCTGTACCCCGGGCGACGTAGCCATCATTGCTCTTGAGCACCCGGTAGGTCTCGCCCCAGACGGTATACGGCGACTTGTTTCCCGCCGTCTTCGGCCGCTCGTATCGAGGGCGGGCATCCTCCAGGCCGGAAACGTCCATGTCAACGGACGGTGCCCGATCCTGGGTGATCGTGTACCGCGATGACGACGACCGGTCCGGTGCCGAGGCGCAACCGGCCAGCGTGGTGACCACAAAAGCCATCAGCCAGGGCAGCCAGCGTTGGTTCAATGGCGTCACCGATTGTGTCCTCGTCGTCTGTCGTTCCTGGGGCATTCCCCATTCTACCGGTTTCCCCGTGGCCATCACCATTAACGCCCTGACATGCTGAATCATGCGGAAATCATGCGCCGGTGGGTATGGATGGACATCAAGACCCCGAACGCCGCCATCAGCGTGACGCTGGAGGTACCGCCGTAACTCACCAGTGGCAGCGGCACGCCCACCACCGGAAGCAAGCCGCTGACCATGCCGATATTCACAAACACGTAGATGAAGAACGTCAGGGTCAGGGCGCCGGCCACAAGCCGGCTGAAGGAATCCTGGGCGGTGGCTGCGATGTACAGGCACCGCAGGATGATCAGGAAGTACACGGTCAGCAGCAGCGCCATCCCAATAAAACCAAACTCCTCCGCCAGCACCGCAACGATAAAGTCCGTGTGGCTTTCGGGCAGAAACTCCAGGTGGGACTGAGTGCCCATCAGCCAGCCCTTGCCCTCAAGCCCACCGGAACCGATGGCGGTTTTCGACTGAATGATGTTCCAACCGGCGCCGAGGGGGTCGCTCTGGGGGTCCAGCAGGGTCAGCACCCGCTGCTTCTGATAATCCCTCATGACAAAAAACCACAGCACCGGGGCGGACACCGACGCCATGCCAATGATGGTGGCGATCAGCTTCCAGCTCATGCCGGCAAAAAACACCACGAACATACCCGCCAGGCCCACCAGCAAGGAGGTCCCCAGGTCCGGCTGCTCGATGATCAGCCCCATCGGCAGAAGGACGATGGCCAGGCCGGCGGCAACCTGTGGCAACCTCGGCGGCAGATAGTGGCGGGACAGATACCACGCGGCGGTCATCGGCACCACCAGTTTCATGATCTCCGAGGGCTGGAACCGGGGCAGGCCCGGCAGAGCCAGCCAACGCTGCGCGCCCTTGGCACCAATACCCACGACCAGTACCGCAATAAGCGCCAGTACCCCCACCAGATAGAGCCAGGGTGACCAGCGCCGGAAGACCGAGGGGTCGAGCTGGGCAAACACCAGCATAACCACCAGGGCTATGCCCATGCGGATGCCCTGGGCCTTCACCATGTCCAGGCTCTGGTCGGCGCCGCTGTAGAGCACGAACAGGCCCCCGGTGATGAGAATCGCCAGCAACAGCAGCAGAATCGGGTCCAGGTGCAAGGCGGACCAAACGCTGGGCCGGCGCTCCAGCGGTCCGCGATCGAGCCCGTCGGTCGTCGATTTCAGTCCCATCAGTGGGTCTCCTCGGCGCTGGCCGGCTCAGGATTGTGGCTGGCGGGCGCGTCTTTGGAATATTTCAGCAACCAGGCGTCAAACATGGCCCGGACCACCGGCGCCGCCGTGCCGCTGCCGCTGCCGCCGTTCTCAACAATCGCGGCCACCACGATCTTCGGGTCCTTGACCGGGGCAAAACCAATAAACAGGGCGTGATCCCGAAGCCGCTCACGGATCTCGTCGGCGTTGTACTCTTCGTTTTCCTCAAGGCTGTACACCTGGGCCGTACCGCTTTTGCCCGCCATGCGATAGGACGCCCCCTGGGCGGCCCGATGGCCGGTGCCGTGCACGCTTTCCATCACCGCCGCCATGCTCTCCACCACGTACTCCCAGTCCTCCGGGCGCTTTAGTTTGAGCGGTTCATGGGTGGTTGGGGGAAGTACCTCGTCGGTGGTGTCGTCTCCGGTCACCTGCATGAGAAGGCGAGGCTCTACCCATTTGCCCCGGTTGGCAATCAGCGCCGTCGCCGTCGCCAGTTGCAGGGGCGTAGCCAGCATGAAGCCCTGCCCGATGCCAAGGTTCACCGAATCCCCCGGGTACCAGGGCTGGTTGCGGTTTGCCTGCTTCCACTCCCGGGACGGCAGCAGTCCGCTGAGGGCACCGTAGACATCCAGGGTCGCGTTCTCACCAAAGCCGAACCGCGACAGGTAGCTGGACATCGTGTCCACCCCCATATCCACGGCGGCGGTGTAGAAATAGGTGTCGCAGGACTCGGCAATCGCCTTGCGCAGGTCAACCCAGCCGTGGCCCCAACGCTTCCAGTCCCGATAACGGCGGCCGCCGTCGTTGAGCTGGAAATACCCCGGATCCCAGATGCGTGTGTTTCGGGTCACCGCGCCGCTGTCCAGGGCCGCCACGGCCAGCATGGGTTTCAGGGTAGAGCCCGGCGGGTACTGCCCCCGCAGCGCGCGATTGAACAGGGGCTTGTCGAGGCTTTCCCGCAGCTCCCGGTAATCGTCCACGCTGATGCCGGTGACGAACTTGTTGGTGTCAAAACCGGGTACGCTGGCCAGGGCAAGAATGCCGCCGGTCTTCGGCTCAATCGCCACGATGGCACCGCGACGGCCGTCCAGCAGCTCGTAGGCCTTTTTCTGCATGCGCAGGTCCAGGGTCAGCCGCAGGTCGTCTCCGGGCACCGGGTTCTGGCGCTCCAGCACCCGCAGAATGCGGCCCCGGGCGTTGGTTTCCACATGCTGGTAACCAACCTTGCCGTGCAGGCTTTCCTCGTAGAACTTTTCGATGCCGGACTTGCCGATGTAGTTCGTGCCGGAATAGTTGACGGGATCAATGGACTGCAACTCTTCCCGGTTGATCCGTCCGACGTAGCCAAGCACGTGGGACGTCAGCACGCTGTGGGGATAGTAGCGCACCAGCTCGGCACGTACTTCAACCCCCGGCAGGTCCTGGCGGCGAACCGCCAGCTGGGCGATCTCCTTTTCGGTAAGATCGTAACGCAGCGGGATTTCCTGATAGGGCCGGCGGGGCTCGTGCAGCCGGCGGTCGAAGCGCTGGAGGTCGTCTTCCGACACGTCGATGATGCTCTGGAGCCTGGACAGGGTGTCGTCCATGCCGTCGACCCGTTCGGGCACGATGGTCACGCTGAATACCGGCCGGTTTTCCGCCAGCAACTCACCGTTGCGATCGTAGATCAGGCCACGGGGTGGCGCCACCGACTGAACCTGAACCCGGTTCTTGTCCGACAGCGTGGTGTACGTCTCGTGCTCGACGATCTGAAGCTGGTACATGCGGCCAAGAAGGCCACCCAGGGCAAGGATCACCAACACCAGCATGACCAGCGCCCTGCGCTGGAATAAGCGGCGCTCGGCAGCGGTATCCTTGAATTCACCCCACGGCATTCTGGAATCCTAGGCGCGATGGTATGGATGGTTGCGGGTGATGGACCAGGCCCGGTAGAGCTGCTCCGCGATCAGGATGCGGACCAACGGATGCGGCAGCGTCAGCGGCGACAGGGACCACTGCTGGTCGGCCCGCTGACGACACTCACCGGCCAGGCCATCGGGACCGCCCACCAGGAAACTGACGTCCTGCCCATCCTGTTGCCAGCGCTCAAGCTGGGCCGCCAGTGCCTCGGTGGACCAGGGCCGGCCTCCGACTTCCAGCGCCACGACCCGATCCCGGGGACCCAGCGCGGCGAGGATGCCCTGGCTCTCTTTCTGCATCAACCGGGGGATGTCCGGATTCTTGCCCCGGTGGGGCATGGCGATTTCCACCAGCTCCAGGGGCAACTCGGGGGGCATTCGGCGGGCATAATCCTGGTACCCGGCGCTGACCCAGTCGGGCATTTTCTGCCCTACGCAGATCAGACGAAGCCGCATGGATTATTCTTGACCCGCGACACCCAGATCCGGCGCGTCCCGCCAGAGGCGCTCCAGATCGTAGAACTCGCGGGTCGCCGGCATCATCACATGAACCACCACGTCGCCCAGATCCACCAGGATCCAGTCGCTGACCGCGCCGCCCTCGACGCTGCCGGTGCGGACGCCCTGGTCCCGGGCTTCGCTCAGCACCGAGTCTGCCAGGGATTTCACGTGCCGGTTGGAGGTTCCCGAGGCCAGCACCATGTAGTCGGTGACGCTGGTGCGGTCACGGACGTCAATCACGCTGATGTCTTTGGCTTTTACGTCTTCCAGTGCTGTTACCACCAGGTTTTTGAGCTCTTCCGCCTGCATAATCACCCTGTTACCCGGGCCTCGGCCGCCCGGGCCACCCGAAAATTGACAATAGGACGGCAGTGTACCACTAAAAGTTCCCGTCGGTGCAGGCGCCGTAAAGGCCCTGGCGGCGAATCGCCTGCCACACCGGGTCCGGCATCAGGTATCGGGGAGAACGGCCATCGGCGATGCGCTCGCGGATGCCGGTGGCGGAAATGTCCAGCAACGGCGGCGCCAGCTCCAGGCATAGGCCGGCAGGCGAGCGGTGCAAGGCGTCGGCGACCGACACACGCCGCTCCGCCAGCAGGCGCGCCGGGGCGCCTTCGGGGTCCAATGCCGGACCGGGGCGCTGCACCACCACCACGTGGGCCAACTCGGGAATGGCCTGCCAGTCCCGCCACCGATCAAACCCGGCGAACGCGTCCGTGCCGACCACCATGGCCAGGGGCACATCCGGCCCCAGCTCGCTCCTGAGCTGTCGCAGGGTGTCCGCGGTAAACGAGGCACCGCCCCGGCGCAGTTCCCGGTCGTCTATCGCCAGATGCGCTTCCCCCTGCACCGCCAGCGCCAGCAGTTCCAGCCGCTGGCTCGCGCTGGCGCCGGTGGCGCCCCGATGCGGCGGCACATGGCAGGGCACCAGATGCACCTGATCCACCGCCAGGCGGTCACACAGCTCAATGGCCAGCCGCAGGTGGCCGTGGTGGACCGGGTCGAAGGTGCCGCCATACAGAACGTGCATGGCCATCAGGACCGGATGTGGCCGTCGCCGAAGACCACGTATTTCTGAGACGTCAGCCCCTCCAGGCCCACCGGGCCACGGGCGTGGATCTTGTCCGTGGAAATGCCGATCTCGGCGCCAAGGCCATACTCGAAGCCGTCGGCAAACCGGGTCGAGGCGTTCACCATGACCGAGCTGGAATCCACTTCCGTCAGAAAGCGCCGGGCGCGGGTGAAGTTCTCGGTCACGATGCTGTCGGTGTGCTGGGAGCTGAAGTGGTTGATGTGTTCAATGGCCTGATCGAGACCATCCACCACCCGAACCGCCAGAATCGGCGCCAGGTACTCGGCGTGCCAGTCGGCTTCCTCGGCCGCTGTTGCGGCGGGCACCAGTGCCAGGGTGTCCGGACAACCCCGGAGCTCAACGCCTTTTCCGGCAAACGCTTCGGCCAGGGCCGGCAACAGGTCGGCCGCCACCGCGCGATCCACCAGCAGCGTTTCCATGGTGTTGCAGGTGCCGTAGCGATGGGTTTTGGCGTTGATGGCAATGCGCATGGCCTTGTCCGGATCGGCCTGGCCATCGATGTAGACGTGGCAGACACCGTCCAGATGCTTGATCACCGGCACCCGGGCGTCCCGACTGATACGCTCGATCAGGCCCTTGCCGCCCCGGGGAACGATCACATCGACGTACTGCGGCATGGTGATCAGCTCACCCACCGCCGCGCGGTCTGTGGTGCGCACCACCTGTACGGCGGTTTCCGGCAGCCCGGCGCTGGCGAGGCCATCGGCCAGGCAACGGGCAATGGCCTGATTGGAGTGAATCGATTCAGACCCCCCCCGAAGAATGGTCGCATTGCCGGATTTCAGGCAGAGGCTCGCCGCTTCCACCGTCACGTTCGGGCGGGATTCGTAAATGATGCCAATCACCCCGAGCGGCACCCGCATCTTGCCCACCTGGATGCCCGACGGGCGGTAGGTCATCCCGGTGATTTCACCGATCGGATCGGGCAACGCGGCCACCTGGCGAAGGCCTTCGATCATCGCGTCAATGCGCTGGGGCGTAAGCTCGAGGCGATCCAGCATGGCCGCGTCCAACCCGTTTTCACGGCCACGCTCCAGGTCCTTGGCGTTGGCGACCGCCAGCTCGTTGCGCGCGGCATCCAGCGCGTCGGCCGTGGCCAGGAGCGCCTGATTACGGGTCGCCGTGGTGGACCGTGCTACGGCCCGGGAGGCGGACCGGGCCTCGCGCCCGAGTTCCGCCATATACTGTGTGATATCCATCCGCCTACCTTCTCGCGTGAAACCTGTGACGTCGTCGGGGCCTAACTTTACCTTTCCCGTTTCCAGTCCGCACCTCAAACCTCTATTATACCGCTGCACGACTCTTCTCATTCAATGGACGCCCGGGCAGAGGAAGGACGCACCATGGCCCAACAGGCCGAGACATTTCTGCTTAGCCGGCTGTCGAGAGCCAGCCTCGCCGCCCTGATCCTGCTGGCCATTGCCGGTGGCATTATGGGCGCGCCGCTGCTGGCGCTGGTTGCCGGCCTCGGCGCCGGCGTCGTTGCCTGTGACCGCAGCGTGCATCGACGCCAGGGTGGACCCTGGGCGAGCCTGCAGCAACTGCTCATGGTCACCTTTGCCGCTCTGCTGCTGGGCACCTTCCTGATCGGCCCCTGGTCCATGACCCACTGGCTCTACCTGACGCCGCTGGCGCTGTTTGCCCTGTTCCGCCCCCCCGTGGCCATTCCCCTGACCCTGTTGATGACGGCGCTGATGCTCGCCGGCAACGCCTGGATGGAGGGTCACGCCGAGCGCCACCAGTTTGGCAGCGCGTTCCTGCTGACGCTGCTGCTGTCCGGCGTGCTGATGTTTCTCCGGGAGTACAAGAGCCGCCAACTGGCTCCCCTGCGCCGCACCGACGAACTCACCCAGGCCGCCAGCCGGGAGTACCTGTCCGCAGACCTGCACAAGGAAATCCAGCGCAGCGAACGGGAAGGCACCGACCTGTCGCTGATCATGGTCGGCCTGGATACGCACCTGGGCGACCAGGAACCGGTGGAAGACATCCGTTCCATCCTGCCCCGGGTCGGGCGCTATCTGCATTCGCAGATCCGGGATTTTGACGCCTACTACCGGGTCGCGGACCTGCAGTTCCTGATCATCCTGCCTGGCATCGCTACCCGGGACGCCGCCGTGCGTGCCGATATCATACGGTCCGGCCTACGCCAGTTGCTGGAATCCCACGGGCTTACCCTGACCGTCAGCACCGGCGTTGCCGGCCTGAATATTGGCGACGATGCGGACAGCCTGCAGCACAGCGCCGCCCACGCCCTGCGGCGGGCCCAGCAGCAGGGCGGCAACCGCAGCCAGACCTACAGCGCCTGGTCCCGGGGCCCGGAGCGGCCGGCGCCTGACGCGTCGCCTGGAGGGCCCACGCCATGACCGAAACCCGTCTCCGCACGCTGACCCACAGTGCGGGCTACCTGCTGGCCCTGCTGTTTATCGCTGCCCTGGCGGCGCAGAACCTGCGCTACGGCTTCTACGATCTGTTCTATCTGGCCACTGCCATGGCGGGCCTGAGCTTTGCCGGCCTGATTTACACGTTTATCTGCCGACGCCACCAGCTGTCAGCGCCCGGGCATTTCGTGGTACTGGCGGCCATGAATACCGGCCTGCTGGTGGCGTTGCTGACCATGCGCGGCCCGGGCATCAGCCACTGGGCGATGCCGCTGCTGGTGCTGAACCTTTTGATCCTGCCCTGGCGCCGGGGGCTGGTGCTGTCGCTGGTGTTGGTGCTGGCAATGGCAGCGGTGCTGTTCACCCGGCAGCCGGCGGTGGACGCGCTGATCATCACCTCCGGCCAGCTCGGCCTGCTGCTGATCGCCGCCCTGTACACCTGGCACTACGATCACATGGCCCAGTCCGCTGAGGACCTGGCGATCACGGATCCGCTCACCGGCGCCCACAACGTCCGCTTTCTGGATGACACGCTGCAAAAGGAAATCAGCCGGGCGATAGCCACCGGCCACCCCCTGTCGGTGATTCACCTTTCTCTTGATTATGCCGAACAGGCCGCAGACCTCCACGGCCGTGGCACGCTTCAGGGCCTCTGCCGGCACATCACCGAACATCTGTTCGGCGTCATTCGCGCCGGCGATACCCTCTATGCCCTGGGTGAAGGGGAGTTTTTTCTGGTGCTGCCGTTCACGCCAGAGGAAGGCGTGCGGGTGATTGCCGAGCGAATTCGCCGGACCGTCGCTGAGCAAAGCTGGCCCGTGGTGGGCACCGCCACCGTCACCCTCGGCTGCACCACTCGGGGCACGGGCGACACCCGGACCGATTCGCTCAGGGCCCGGGCGCAGGCCGCCATGGACACCGCCCGCCGCCGGGGCGGAGACGCCATCGGTTTCCAGCCGGGCGCCGCCGTCGACGCATGAGCGCCTGGATCGCCTCCCTCACGGACTGGCTGTCGGTGCATCCCCAGTGGCTGGTGGCTGCGCTTTTCCTGGCCGCCGCGCTGGAGTCCCTGGCCTTGGTTGGGCTGGTCATCCCCGGTGTGGCCGTCCTGTTTGCCCTGTCGGTGCTGGCCGGAAAAACGGGGCTGACGGTTCCGGCACTGCTACTGTGGACCACAGCCGGGGCGGTGATCGGGGACGGCATCAGCTTCTGGTTGGGCCGTCACCTGCAGGGCCGCCTTGACGTTGTCTGGCCGTTCTCCCGTTACCCCGCCCTGATGGCCCGGGGTGAGCGCTTTTTCCGCCAACACGGGGGCAAAAGCGTGGCGCTGGGCCGGTTTGTCGGCCCCATCCGCCCGGTCATTCCCATCATCGCCGGGGCCCTGGCGATGTCATGGCAGCGGTTTCTCGCCGTCAATATCACCTCCGCCCTGCTGTGGGCTCCGGTGTACACCCTGCCCGGCTTTCTGGTGGGCGATGCCCTGCAGCAGAAGCTGGCCCTGCCGCCTCATTTTTACGCGGCCCTGGGCGTGAGCCTGTTGATTCTGGCCGGCGTCTATCTGGTGTTGATCCAGTTCCAGCTCGGGCTTGGCCGGGGAGGACGGCTGTATGCGTGGATGGAGGGGGCCGTGGGCCGGTACGACGCCAGTCACCGCTTCTGGCGCCTCTACGAAAGCCGGCGCCCGGACGCGGCCGGGGAGTTCCCGCTGGGCTCGGTGGTACTGGCGGCCACCGGCATCGCCCTGTTCCTGCTGTGGGCGCACCTGACCGCCTCGGGTGCCCTGGCGGGCTGGGACCAACGCATCGCCGCGGCCTTCGCCGACCTGAGGCACCCCCTGCTGGATACCCCGGCTCTGGCACTGACGCTGCTGGGCGACCCCGCCATGTTGGTGGCAGCGGCCATTCTCGCCACACTGACGATGGCCTTCCGCGGCTATTACGCGGCGGCCCTGCACCTGCTGCTGGCGGCCCTGGGGACGGTGCTGCTGGTGTGGGGGCTGAAGGCCGGCTTTGCCCTGCCAAGGCCAGAGCTGGTGCAACACCCGCCAGGCTCGGGGGCGTTTCCCAGTGGCCACGCCACCGGCATCACCGTGCTAACCATGCTGGGGGCCAGCTTTGTCGCAGCGGAACAGCCGGTGCGGCGACGGTGGCGGGTATATGCGGTAGCGTCGGTCCCCCTGCTGCTGGTCGCGGTCAGCCGGCTGTACCTAGGGGTACACTGGTTTACGGACGTGGTGGGCGGCGTGCTGATCGGGCTGGCCGTAACCGGGCTGATCCGGGCCAGCTACAGCCGCTATGATCGCCTGCCGCTGTCCCCGGATCTGATTACCCGGGGCGCGCTGGCCCTCTGGCTGGTGTTGATCGCGGGTTATGTCTGGGCAAACTGGACAGCCGCCGAAGCCGGGTACGCGCCGGTCACCCCGATTCCAACGCTTCCAGCAGCTCCTGCAGGCGGCTGAGGCGCTCCACCGGGTCCCGCAGCTCCACCAGCCGCTGCTTTTCCTGTTTGTCCAGAGGCAGCAGCTCGGTCAGCCGCCAGCCCACCTGGCGGGCGTCCGCGTAGTCCACGGTCATGTCCAGGTCCTGAATCACCGGGTGACGGCACAGCGCCACCAGCACCGAGGTCAGCTCGGCGTATGTCTCAGGCACCGGGGCATAGGCCTCCTCGCTCAACACCTCTACCTCGCCCATGTTCAGCCCGTCCGGCTGGCGCCAGGACCGGGTGATGGCAACCTTCGATTCACCTTCAACCGTTATGCCCAGCAAGCCGTTGCCCAGCTGCTGAAAATCGGTGATCCGCACGTACGTGCCCACCGGGTGGAAACGGGCCACCGCGCCGGTTTCGGCGCCGTCCCGAAGCAGCACGACCACAAACCCGATGCCATCTTTCATGCAGCGGGTAAGCATGTCGAGATACCGGGGCTCAAACAACTGGAGCGGAATGCGCCCACCCGGCAGGACAATGGAATTGAGCGGAAACAGGGGTACCGTCATGGCAGACATCATCGCAGGGCCAGCAGTTGTTTGACGTCATCGAGCCGTGCCTGGGCCTCGCTCAGCCATTGCAGGCGTTCGGCACCGTCCAGCTCGGGCGCGCCGAGTCGCCGGTAGGCGGGCACCTCATCAAGGGCCGGGACCGGCGTTGACTGACCGGACTGCTGGTGCAGGCGGGCCAGGATGACGACATCCACCAGCTGCGGCGCCGCGCCCGGGCTGGCGTAACGCCAATCACCGCCATGACGGACCGACGCCAGGACCGTGGCCGGAAACGACCAACTCTCAAGGATGGCCGCGCCCACGTCAGCCCTGAGCTCCCGAATCACCGCCGCGAGGGCCTCCGGCTCGGTCACCAGCCGGGCATGCTGCTCGGCCTTCACCAGAACCGGAACGCCCCCGATGTCGTGAAGCAGGCCCGCCAGCAGCGCCTCTTCCGGATCAATCCCTTTGATCCGTTCTGCCAGTACCCGGCACAGGGCCGCGAGTTCCCGGGCGTCCTGCCAGAGCCTGTCCATCGCTTGCTGAAGGGCCGGCTGTCGGGTTTTGAACACTTCCCGGAGTGCGAATACCGTCACCAGCTGGCGGGTCGTGTTCAGCCCGAGCCGAACGACCGCTTCCCGCACGTTCCGGACGTCTCCAAAGCCCCGGTACAGCGGGCTGTTGCAGGCCCTCACCAGTTTTGCCGCCATCGCCGGGTCCGCTGAGACCACGGCCGCGACCTGCTCTGCGGTGGTGTTCTCCCGGTCAACCACCCGCCGCACTTTCATGGCAACGTCGGGAACACTGGGCAGGCGCACCTGATTGGCCCGCAGCTCGACCAGCAGCTCGGTCATCACCCGCTCGGCATCGCCGGCGCCGGGGGCAAGCGCGGATTCTTCCGGCTCGGCGGATTCCTGCGGCGCAGTCCGAAGCAACTGGTTCAGTATCTCCTGCTCGATCACCAGAAACTCGCTGGGGCGAACCGCAATCACGTCGTACATTCGCGGCTGTAGCCGGGCGACGGCGGTCAGCGCCTTGTCGGTTTCTGCCTCGATCAGGGACCGTCGGCCGTCCTGGGCGCGAAGTTCCACGGCGCCGCTGACCAGAAAATAATCCAGCCCGTCCCGGACACCCCGTTCCGCCACCCGCTGGCCCGGGCCGTGGCTCCGACGCTGGGCGCGACTGGCGAGCACCACAAGCTGATCATCGGTCAGGCGATTAAGCGGCTGGAAGGCTTTCAGGCGCCGCAACGACAACGGGTCAGGTGCCCCCATGAACATACTCCCGCGAAAAGATCCGTGAAACGGTTCGTGTCTGTGTGTTAAGTATTGTCACCCGGCGCGGCGAAAACAACCATGCGCCCAAGGTTGAATCTGTTATCCTCTGAATCCGCACAGACCACTCGGTACATAAAGAAGAGAGATCCTGAGACCATGCCACAGTATCGTTCCCGGACGTCTACCGCCGGCCGTAACATGGCCGGTGCCCGTGCCCTCTGGCGCGCCACGGGCATGAAAAATGACGATTTCGGCAAACCCATCATCGCCGTTGCCAACTCCTTCACCCAGTTCGTCCCCGGGCACGTGCACCTGAAGGACCTGGGGCAGTTGGTCTGCCGCGAGATTGAAGCGGCCGGCGGCGTTGCCAAGGAATTCAACACGATCGCCGTCGACGACGGCATCGCGATGGGCCACGATGGCATGCTCTACTCCCTGCCGTCCCGGGAAATCATTGCCGACTCCGTCGAGTACATGGTGAATGCCCACTGTGCCGACGCCCTGGTGTGCATTTCCAACTGTGACAAGATCACCCCGGGCATGCTGATGGCCGCCCTGCGCCTGAACATCCCCACGGTGTTTGTCTCCGGCGGTCCCATGGAAGCCGGCAAGACCAAGTTGTCCGAACACAAGCTGGACCTGGTGGACGCCATGGTCATCGCCGCCGACCCCAATGCCACCGACGAGCAGGTGGAAGAATACGAACGCAGCGCCTGCCCCACCTGCGGCTCCTGCTCCGGCATGTTCACCGCCAATTCCATGAACTGTCTGACCGAGGCCATCGGCCTGGCCCTGCCCGGCAACGGCTCCATGCTGGCCACCCACGCCGACCGTGAGCGCCTGTTCCTGCACGCCGGCCGTCAAATTGTGGAGAATGCGAAACGCTTTTACGAACAGAACGACGCCAGCGTACTACCCCGTAGCATCGCCTCGTTCAGCTCGTTCCAGAACGCCATGACCCTGGACATCGCCATGGGCGGCTCCACCAACACCATCCTGCACCTGCTGGCCGCGGCCCAGGAAGCGGGTGTGGACTTCACCCTGGCGGACATCGACAAGCTGTCCCGGCACGTGCCCCAGCTCTCCAAAGTGGCCCCGAACTCGCCCAAGTACCACATGGAAGACGTGCACCGGGCCGGTGGCATCATGGGCATCCTCGGCGAGCTGGACCGGGGCGGGTTGCTCAATACCGATCTGCCGACCGTCCACAGCAAGACCCTGAAAGAGGCGCTCGACACCTGGGACATCATGCGCTCGCCGAGCGCCGAGGTGGTTGAGTTCTACAAGGCCGGCCCCGCCGGCATTCCGACCCAGACCGCATTCAGCCAGGCCACCCGCTGGCCGAGCCTGGACGGCGACCGGGAAAACGGGTGTATCCGCTCCGTGGAAAGCGCCTACTCCAGCGAGGGTGGGCTGGCGGTCCTCTATGGCAACATTGCGCTGGATGGCTGCGTGGTGAAAACCGCCGGTGTTGAAGAAAGCCTGTACGTGTTCGAAGGCAAGGCCCGGGTGTTCGAAAGCCAGGATTCGGCCGTTGCCGGCATTCTCGGAGACGAGGTCAAGCCCGGCGACGTGGTGATCATCCGCTACGAAGGGCCGAAAGGTGGCCCGGGCATGCAGGAAATGCTCTACCCGACCAGCTACCTGAAATCCAAGGGCCTGGGCAAAGAGTGCGCCCTGCTGACCGACGGCCGCTTCTCCGGCGGCACCTCCGGCCTGTCGATCGGGCATGCCTCTCCAGAGGCGGCCGCCGGTGGCGCCATTGGCCTGATCGAGAACGGTGACACCATCCTGATTGACATTCCCAACCGGTCCATCAATGTTCAGGTGGACAACGTGGAACTGGAGCGGCGCCGCAGCGCCCGGGATGCCAAGGGCTGGAAGCCGGAGATCGTGCGCGACCGAAAAGTGTCTGCCGCCCTCAAGGCCTATGCCCTGCTGGCCACCAGCGCCGACAAAGGCGCTGTCCGGGATCTGTCCAAGCTCGACTGAGCCCTGAGATGGCGGTCACCCGCCCCCCTGCGGCCCACAAAAAAGCCCGCCAGCGGTAAGCTGGCGGGCTTTTTTGATACCCGCGCGGGTGGTTACCAGAGGGACCAGCCGCCGTCGTCATCTTCCTCAATGGCACCGTCGTCTTTCGCCGGTTTCGGCTCGGGTGCCTTGGCGGCCTGGGCCTTCGCCGCCGGCTCAGCTTTGGTGCTCGGCTTTGCCGCGCTGGCTTTCGGCGCTGCCTGGGTGGCGGCCGCCACTGTGACCAGGCCCAGAGCCTTCTTGGTGTCCTCGTTGAGCACACCGGACGCCTCCAGGCCGTGATCTTTCTGGAACTGGACCAGCGCCTTGCGGGTGGCATCGCCCATGTCAGGGCTGACGTTCGGCACGTCATAACCGGCCCCGTAAAGGGCGTTTTTCAGGGCGACGACGTCGTTGGCCTGAGCCATCGGCGCCAGCGCCAGCAGCAGGGCCGCGCCCGCGGCACGGGCAACGCGGCGATGGGCAGAGCGCATCGGTTGGGGGGTTGTCAGGTTCATGGGCTTACGGCTCTCCTGTGAGTCAAACGGCGCCTCTTCGGGCGATTCAGTCACATCAGACTATCACGGGCCGGGCGGGCTTTTCTTGCCCAGGTTCTCATCCTGGCCCGCGACGACGGGCTTGGACGCCGGCTCACGGTGCGCCTCTTCACCAAATTCCCGGATGAAAATCCCCCAGAAAGCCATGAACAGCGCGGCCACCAGCGGGCCCATCACGAATCCGTTCACGCCGAACATGGCGATACCGCCCAGCGTGGACAGAAGCACGATGTAATCCGGCAGTTTGGTATCCCGACCCACAAATACCGGGCGAAGCAGGTTGTCCGAAAGCCCGATGACCACCAGCCCGAACGCGGTGAGAATGCCGGCGGACACCGTATCACCCACCGCCGCCAGGTAGATGGCCACCGGAGCCCACACCAGCGCGGCACCAACCGCCGGCAGCAGGGACACGATCGCCATGACCACGCCCCACAGCAACGCGCCCTGGATGCCGAGGATCCAGAAAATGAGCCCACCGAGAGCACCCTGGATGATGGCGATAAGCAGGTTGCCTTTGACCGTGGCCCTTGTCACCTCCGCGAACTTGGCAAACAGCAGGCGCTCCCGTTCGTCCCCGAGGGGGAGTGCGCGAATCATCAACTCCACCAGTTCGGCGCCGTCCCTGAGCAGGAAGAAGGCCAGATAGGCCATCAGCGCCAGGCCCATGAAGAACTGGAAGGTGTTCTGACCGATACCCAGCGCCTGCTTGGCGAGAAACTGGCTGCCACCGACAAAGGCGTTGACGGCGCGGTCCCGCAGCTGGTCGAAACTGAGGTCAAACTGGGCCAGGAACGACTGGATGGCCGGAAACGATTCATTGACTTGATCGAGGTATTCCCCAGGCCGGATCTCGCCGCTCTGGATCTGCTGGTACAAAGACACTCCCTGGGCCACCAGAGACGTGGTCAGCACCAACACCGGAATCACCACGATCACCAGGCTCACCAGCAAGGTGATCAGCGCCGTCACATTCCGGCGCGGCCCCAGCCAGCGGGTCAGCCGGGCGTGCAGGGGCTGGAAGATCAGCGCCAGGGCCACCGCCCAGAAGATGGGGCCAAAAAAGGGTTTCATGAGCAGCACAAACGCCAGGGAAACCCCGAGCAGCAGTGCCAGAAAAGTCCGTGTCTCAAGTTTTGCGTACATACCTGTAGGTTTCCCCAAACCGCTGCCGAAAATTCGCCCCGGGGCGACGTCGCTCAGCCTACCACGACGCGTGGCGACTGGCGCCAGCTTCGGGTTATAGTGATGGGTTCGAAGGTCTTGATCAAACAGGTTATGGATTCACCGTCGGAACAATTCAGCCCTGAGACCGCGCTGGACGCGGCCAGGGCCCTGCAAGCGGTACTGGCCGCCCGCACCCATCGCCGCAAGGTGCTGGGGCAGGAGGTGCTGGTGCCCGGCCAGCTGGGAGAGGCCCTTCGGCTGCCACTGATCATCAACCGGTTGATCAGCAAGCAACAGCGTCATCGGGACGCGGGCCTGGACGCCTTCCAGGAACTCTGGCCAACGCTCTCGGCGCACACCCGCAATCGGGTGCTGGAGGCCATCGGCTGGTACGATCCAAAGTCCCTGGACTGGGAAGACAAGCGCTCCAACCGCCGGCCGGTCGTCGATTCCGACAAACCCTCCGTATAAGCCTCCGTACATACCCGGATCCACCTCACGGCGTGACTCGGAACTGTCATACACTGGCCGTATCGTGTGGGTTACAAAGGAGAAGACTCATGAGCGAACCAAACCATTACCACGCCCTTCTGGCCGAAGGCAGCGCTGTCCCCACCCTGCTTTGCGGCCGGTGCCATTCCATTCTTTCCCGCAGCCGGATTTCCCGGAACCGCAACGCCCAGCCCGGTGGCCAGTGCCAGACGATTGGCCTGTGCTCCGCCGACGACTGCGGTGCCGTTAACTGCTGTGACGACGCCCTCGCCCGCATCGACAACCCGGAACGCCGGCTGTTCGATCTGGCCTGCTGATTCAAAGCGGCAACGCTCTGTTACGCAACTCAAACACACCGGCCATCGAACTGAATTATCCTGAGCGTCGACGATTGTCGTAATCGACAGTCACGCACCCTATCAGCCAGGACAGTCGATGGTATGCGTATCCTGAGAACCGACGAGAGCCGTTTCAAAGACCTCCCGGATTACCCCTTCAAGCCCCATTATCTGGACGTTGCCCCGGGGCTGCGCATGCATTACGTGGACGAAGGCAACCCAGCGGCAACGCCGGTGCTGATGCTGCACGGCGAGCCCTCGTGGTCCTATCTTTACCGGCACATGATTCCGCTGGTGGCCGGCGCGGGCCATCGGGTGCTGGCGCCCGACCTGATCGGCTTTGGCAAATCCGACAAGCCGGCCAGCATGGACGACTACAGCTATGACCAGCACATGGCGTGGCTCACCGCCTGGCTGGACACCCTCGACCTGCGCAATGTCACTCTGGTCTGCCAGAACTGGGGCTCTCTGCTGGGCCTGCGACTTGCGGCGGAACACCCGGATCGCTTCAGCCGCATCATCGTCGGGAACGGCATGCTGCCCACCGGTGACACCCGTGTGCCTGCGGTCTTTACCCTCTGGAAGGCGTTCGCCAGCCACAGCCCCTGGTTTCCCATCGGGCGCATCGTGCAACTTGGTACCGAGAGGACCCTGGACCGTCACGAACTGGCGGCCTACGAGGCCCCCTTCCCATCGTCCGAGTATAAAGCGGGAGCCCGGGCCTTCCCGAAGCTGGTACCGACGTCACCGGACGATCCGGCCAGTGC
Source organism: Marinobacter sp. C2H3 (assembly GCF_037080155.1). Lineage (NCBI taxonomy): Bacteria > Pseudomonadati > Pseudomonadota > Gammaproteobacteria > Pseudomonadales > Marinobacteraceae > Marinobacter > Marinobacter sp. C2H3. Next base: position 916,464 of record NZ_JBBBNZ010000002.1, read on the forward strand.
CGCCAACCAGGCCGCCTGGCGCGTGCTGGAGAAATGGCGAAAGCCCTTCATCACCTGTTTCAGCAGCGGCGACCCCATTACCCGGGGCGGCGACCGGTACATGCAAAGACGCATTCCCGGCGCCCACGGACAGCCCCACATCACCCTCCGGGGCGGTCATTTCCTGCAGGAGGACTCGCCGGAGGCGTTCGCCCGCATCATCATCGACGCCCTGAAATCGGAACTGGCGGCCTGAGGCCGCCGGTGTCCGCGCAAGTGCCTACCCACCTCCCGGGGATTTCCCGTATCAAAATGCCCGCCAAGCGTCTATAATTCCGCTCTGTCACGCATCGTCGATTGATGCCCTGCCCTCCGAATTCCGAGTAATCTAATGTCAGAAATGTCTTTTGCCGAGCTGGGGCTGGATGCAGCCGTTCTTGCCGCCGTTCAGTCTGTCGGCTACGAAACGCCATCCCCTATCCAGGCCCAGTCCATTCCGGCCCTCCTGGCTGGCCGCCATCTGCTGGGCGTTGCCCAGACCGGCACCGGGAAAACCGCGGCGTTTGCCCTGCCGCTGCTGAGCCGGATTGACGCCAACCTTACCGAGCCTCAGATTCTCGTGTTGGCGCCCACCCGGGAGCTGGCCATCCAGGTGGCCGAAGCCTTCACCACCTACGCCAGCCACTTCAGCCAGTTCCACGTGCTGCCCATTTACGGCGGACAGGACTTCAGCCCGCAAATCCGCGGCCTGCGCCGAGGAGCCCAGGTGATCGTGGGCACACCGGGCCGGCTGTTGGACCACTTGCGAAAGGGCACACTGAAGCTGGACAACCTGCGAGCGCTGGTCCTGGATGAGGCGGACGAGATGCTGCGGATGGGCTTTATCGACGACGTCGAAACCATCCTGTCGAAAACGCCGGACAGCTGCCAGCGGGCGCTGTTCTCCGCCACCATGCCGCCGCAGATCAAGAAGGTCGCCCAGACCTACCTGCGGGACGCGGTGGAAGTGCGCATTGAGAGCGAAACGCGAACGGTGGAGCGCATTTCCCAGTTCGTGCTGCCGGTGTACGCCGAGCGCAAGCTGGATGCCCTGACCCGCATTCTGGAAGTGGAGCCGTTCGACGCATCGATCATCTTCGTGCGCACCAAGGCGGAAACCACCCTGCTGGCGGAAAAGCTCTCCGCCCGAGGCCATGCGGTGGCGCCGCTCAGCGGTGACCTGAACCAGCGCCAGCGTGAGCAGACCGTGGAAGACCTCAAGCGCGGCCGCAAGGACATCATCATCGCCACCGACGTGGCGGCCCGGGGCCTGGACGTGGCGCGGATCACCCACGTGATCAACTACGACGTGCCCTACGATACCGAAGCCTACATCCACCGGGTTGGTCGCACGGGCCGTGCCGGTCGCACCGGCAAGGCCATTCTGCTGGTCACACCCCGGGAGCGGAGCTGGCTGAAGACGCTGGAGCGCGCCACCAATTCGCCGATGGAACCGTATCAGTTGCCCTCGCCGGCGGAGCTCCAGAAAATGCGCATCGAGCAGTTTGAGCAGCAGCTGCTGGGCTTTGCAGAAGACCGCAAGCTGGCCAAAGCCATGAGCCTGCTGGATGAGATTGCCGAGCGCAACGAGATGGACGTGGCGATGCTCGCCGGTGCCCTGGCCTGCTGGATGGACATGGCCCAGCCCGGCACCCTGCCCCTGGAAACCCCGGAAGCGCTGCCGGAAATCTCCGCCACGCCCCGCCGTGACCACCGTGGACCGCCCCCGGGCAAGAAGCCGTTCCGCAAAAACAGCGGCAAAGGCGGCAAGGCTGGCAGCTTCCGCAAGGACGGCAAGCCGGGCCATCGCAAAGGCCCCAAGGGTGACAAACCGGCCGGCAGCAAGCGCCCGCCCCGTTAACCCGCCACGCGCTGGTAGATAACGAAGCTGTAGTCGTAAGGGTTGTTGTCGGACGCGGAGAAATCCTCCCGTCCGATCTCTTCCCACTGATCCCAGTTCACGTCCGGAAAGAACGCGTCGCCGTCGACGTCGGCGTGCACCTGGGTGACGTACATACGGTCCACCAGAGGCAACGCTTCGGCGTAAATCTGGCCGCCGCCGATGATCATCACCTCGTCCCCACCTTCCAGCTCCGCCTGGGCCTCAGCCCGAACCAGCGCGTCCGCCAGCGACGACGCCGCGACGGTGCCCGCTGGCGCCTGCCAGTCGGGATTCCGGGAAATCACCACATTCATCCGGCCCGGCAGCGGCCGCCCGATTGACTCCCAGGTTTTCCGCCCCATGATGATCGGCTTGCCCATGGTGGCCTGCTTGAAATAGCGCAGGTCCCCTGGGAGGTACCAGGGAAGCTTGTTGTCCCGGCCAATCACCCGGTTCCGGGCCATGGCAACAATCAAGGCTTTTCTCATGTTCAGATCCTCGTCAAGAGACCTCAAATCGCAATCGGCGCCCGAATCACCGGGTGCGGCTCATAGCCCTCGAACACAAAGTCCTCAACCTCATACTCGAAAATCGACGCCGGCCGGCGCTGGATGACCAGGCGCGGCAGCGGGCGCGGCTCCCGGCGCAATTGCTCGAACACAATGTCGTCGGTCAGGTGGTTCTGATACAGATGGCAATCACCAAAGGTGTGCACGAACTCGCCGACGTCCAGGTCACACTGCTGGGCAATCATGTGGGTCAGCAGCGCGTAGGAGGCAATGTTGAAGGGCACGCCCAGGAACAGGTCGGCGCTGCGCTGATACAGCTGGCAGGACAGCCGGCCGTCGGCCACGTAAAACTGGAACAGGCAGTGGCAAGGTGCCAGCGCCATGCGACCCTGACGGACGTTGTCCTGCGGGCCCACAGACTCGTCCGGCAGGTCCGCCGGGTTCCAGGCCGAGACGATCAGCCGGCGGGAATTGGGTTTGGTGCGAATCTGTTCGATCACATCCTGAATCTGATCCACCACCCGGCCGTCCGGGCACTGCCAACTGCGCCACTGCTTACCGTAAATCGGCCCAAGATCGCCGTTGTCCAGCGCCCATTCGTTCCAGATCGAGACGTTGCGTTCCTGCAGCCAGCGGTTGTCCGTTGAGCCCTGAAGGAACCACAGCAGTTCGCAGATAATGCTTCGCAGATGCACTTTCTTGGTGGTGACCAGCGGAAAGCCGGCCCGCAGATCGAAGCGCAGCTGCCGGCCGAACACCGAGCGGGTGCCGACGCCGGTGCGATCGCCTTTGTCGAATCCGTTATCCACCACATCCTGCATCAGATCGAGATAGGCTTTCATGCGGTTTCCCTCCGATACGCAATAGCAAGCAACAGCAGGCCGGCGATGATCATGGGCGAGGACAGCACCTGGCCCATGGTCAACCAGCCCCAGGCCAGATAGCCCAGCTGGGGGTCCGGCTGGCGCACAAATTCCGCCAGGAAGCGGAAGCAGCCATAACACACCAGGAACAGCCCGGAGACCGCCATGCGCGGCCGGGGCTTGGCCGAGAACCACCATAGGATAATGAACAGTGCCACGCCCTCCATCGCGAACTGATACAGCTGGGATGGATGGCGGGGTAGCGCATCGGGGGCACCGGGAAACACCATGGCCCAGGGCACGTCCGTGGGCTTGCCCCAGAGTTCGCCGTTAATAAAGTTGCCGATGCGGCCGGCCCCCAGGCCAATGGGCACGAGCGGTGCGACGAAATCCGCCAGGCGCCAGAAGCCGCAGCCAACCTTGCGGCCGTACCACCACATCGCCAGCATCACCCCCAGCAGGCCCCCGTGGAACGACATACCGCCCTCCCACACCCGGAAGAGCCAGAGCGGGTCGGCCAGAAACAGGTCAAAATTGTAGAAAATCACGTACCCGAAGCGGCCGCCGAGGATCACGCCGAGGGCGAGGTAAAACAGCACATCCCCCATCTGTTCCTCTGTAATCGGCGACCAGGGTTTGCGGGCACGCACCCGGCCCAGAGCCCAGCCGGCAGCGAAGCCCAGCAGATACATCAGGCCGTACCAGTGCACTTTGAGCGGGCCAATGGCCACGGCAATCGGGTCGATTTTCGGGTATGGAATCATGGAAGGACCTGTCAGCTCATGAGAAAACGAAGCCCCAACACCAGGAGCAAAAGCGCGAAGATGCGTTTCAGCACGCGGGCATTGAGGCGATGGGCCAGATTGGCGCCCACGCGGGCACACAGTACGCTGGTGGCGATGATACCCAATAACGCCGGCACGTTGATGAACCCGAGGCTATAGGCCGGCAACGCCGGGTTTTGCCAGCCGGTCCAGACGTTCGCCAGGGCGCCGGCCACGGCGATGGGCAGCCCGCAGGCGGCGGAGGTGCCCACGGCCGCCTGTATGCGCACGTTACACCAGCTCAGATACGGCACCGTAAGCGTGCCGCCACCAATACCGAACAGGGCCGAAGCCCAGCCGATGCCAACCCCGGCACCGCCCAGCCCGATGGCGCCCGGCGTGTCACGGCCCGGCTTCGGTGTGGCGTTCAGAAACATCCGAAGGGCCACCGTGATGGCGAATACGCCAATGATCTTCTGCAGCGCCGGGCCGCTCAGATACGCTGCCGTCCAGGCGCCGACAACGGCGCCCATCACAATGCCAACGGCCATCGGCCGGAACAGATCCCAGCGTACGGCCCGATGGCGGTGATGGGAGCGAATGGACGAGAGCGACGTAAACACGATCGTCGCCAGCGACGTGCCCACCGCCAGATGCGCACTGACGTCCGGGCTGACGCCCTGCCAACCGAAACTGAGGATCAGGCCGGGCACAATAATCAGACCGCCGCCGATGCCGAACAGACCGGCCAGCACGCCGGCCACCGCACCGAGGGCCAGGTATAAAAGTACGACGGTAACCAGGGTCATGCGTGCCGCGCCCAACCAAAACGAGGCTGGTATGATACACAGCGTCGAGACCAACTTCACCCAGCCCGCAGGTCACCGGAGCCCGTCATCGTATGTGCCTGATTGCCTTTGCCATTGCCCGCAACCGCCGCTACCCGCTGGTGCTGGCCGCCAACCGGGATGAGTTCTACCGGCGCCCGACCCTGGCCATGGATTGGTGGCAGACCGACCAGGGCCAGGCCTTACTCGCCGGCCGGGATCAGCAGTCCGGCGGCACCTGGCTGGCGGTGGACCGGTCCGGGCGGGTGGCCGCGGTCACCAACGTCCGGGAGGGCAGCCCGGAGCCTGGCCGCGTGAGTCGGGGTGAACTGCCGTTGCGGGCACTGTCCGAAACCCCGGCGGCTCTGAAGCAACAGATGGTGAACGAGCCCGAACGCTACGCCGGTTTCAACCTTGTGAGCGTGGATAGCGCCGGTGGCGTTTACCTGAGTAACCGGGATGCCCACCGCGGGCGCGCCCTGCATCGGGGCAGCTACGGGCTGAGTAACCATCTGCTGCAATCGCCCTGGCCCAAGCTCCTGCGGCTTCGTCATGCGCTGGACGAGGAGATTGACCAGGCCAGCGCCAACACAGAGGCGTTCCACGAAGCCCTGCTGGCGCCATTGATGGATCGGACACCGGCGCCCGACGATCACCTGCCGGACACGGGCGTGGGCTTGGCGACCGAACGATTTCTGTCATCACCGTTCATCGTTGGCGACGATTACGGCACCCGCGCCACTACCATTGTGACCGTCTCCGCCGACGGCGAGGTGCGGGTGACCGAGCAAAGCTGGGGCCCGGGAGGCGTCGATGCCGGCCGCCGCACGTTTCACTGGCAGCGATAGCGGCATCCCTCTGTTATAATCCGGCAAATTCCGATATCCGACCGGAGGCCCCGATGGCCGGCGACACCCCCACCGCATCCATTGCCGACTTCGAAAAATCCCTGGACGAGCTCGAGACCCTGGTTCGCCAGCTGGAACAGGGCGAACTGTCCCTCGAGCAATCCCTGAGCGCTTTCGAGCGCGGGGTCCAGCTGACCCGAAGCTGCCAGCAGGCGTTGCAAAGTGCCGAACAGCGCGTCGAGCAGCTTGTACAGGCGCCCGACGGCACCCTGGAAACCCGGCCGTTTGCCGCGGACGATGCCGATCAATGAGTGAGCCCCGCCACGCCGCTCTGGCCTTTCTGGACACCTGCCGTGCCCGCGTTGACGCTGAGCTGGACCGCCAGTTGACGGCGCAGGGTGCCTCTGACCGGCTGCAATCCGCCATGCGCTACAGCGTGTTGGGTGGCGGCAAGCGAATTCGCCCCGCCCTGTGTCTGGCGGCAGCGGAAGCCGTGGGCGTCACCGCGGAGATCGCCCTGCGGCCAGCCTGCGCCCTGGAACTGATCCACGCCTATTCGCTGATTCACGACGACCTGCCGGCCATGGACAACGACGACCTGCGACGGGGCCGTCCGACCGTTCACATCGCCTACGACGAAGCCACCGCCATTCTGGCGGGTGACGCCCTGCAGACCCTCGCCTTCGAGCTGCTGGCAGGGGCTGATCGCCCCGCTCCGACCCAGCGTATTGCGTTGATACAGGAACTGGCCGCCGCCTCCGGTCCTCAGGGCATGGTGGGGGGGCAGGCCATTGATCTGGCCTCGGTCGGTAAGCCCCTGAGCCTGGCCGAGCTTGAAAAGATGCACCGGCACAAGACCGGCGCCCTGATCTGCGCCAGCGTGCGCCTGGGCGCCCTGTGCGCTCCAGACCTGGCCGACCACGACCTGTCCGGGCTGACGGCTTACGCCCGGGCCATCGGCCTCGCGTTCCAGGTGCAGGACGACCTGCTGGACATCGAAGGCCAGACCGACGTCATCGGCAAACCCCAGGGGTCGGACCAGGCCCGGGCCAAGCCCACGTACCCGGCCTTGCTGGGGGTGGAGGGCGCACGCCAGCACCTGCGCGACCTGCTGGCGGCCGCTCGAGAGGGTCTGGCAGGCTTCGGCCCCGAGGCGGACCCACTGCGGGCTATGGCGGACTACGTGGTGACGCGCACCCATTGAACCCGCGGGCGCCAAGGGCGCACACTGAACCCTGATGAATTCTGAACCAGCGAACGATCCCGGAAGCACCGAACCCATGCAGGATATTTACACATTCAAGGAAATTCCGACGCAGCGGCCAAACACCCCGCTGCTGGATCGCATTGACGATCCCGGCCAGCTGCGGGAACTGCCTTCGGAGCAACTGCCGCAACTGGCACGGGAACTGCGCGCGTTCCTGCTGTGGACGGTGGGCCAGACCGGCGGCCATTTCGGCGCGGGCCTGGGCGTGCTGGAGCTTACCGTGGCACTCCACTACGTCTTTCACACTCCGGACGATCGGCTGGTCTGGGACGTGGGCCACCAGGCGTACCCCCACAAGATCCTCACCGGGCGGCGGGAGCGGATGGGCAGCATCCGCCGCAAAGACGGCCTGGCCGGCTTTCCCAAGCGCGCAGAGAGCGAATACGACACCTTCGGCGTGGGCCACTCCAGCACATCCATCAGCGCTGCTTTGGGCATGGCCATCGCCGCCCGCATGCAGGGGTCGGAACGCCGCAGCATCGCGGTGATCGGCGACGGCGCCATGACCGCCGGCATGGCCTTTGAGGCCCTGAACCACGCCGGCCACCTGAAAGCCAACATGCTGGTGATCCTCAACGACAACGACATGTCGATTTCCCGCAACGTTGGGGGGTTGTCCAACTATTTCGCGCGACTGCTGACCAGTCGCACCTACAACCAGGTGCGGGACAGCAGCAAGCGGGTGCTGCAGGGCACCCCGCAACTGATGGCGCTGGCCAAGAAAACCGAAGAACACTTCAAGGGCATGATCGCCCCTGGCACCCTGTTCGAGGAACTGGGATTCAATTACATCGGCCCCATCGATGGCCACGACCTGCCTCTGCTGGTGGACACCCTGGAGAACCTGCGGCAGCTCGAAGGCCCTCAGTTCCTGCACGTGGTGACCACCAAGGGCAAGGGTTTTGCGCCCGCCGAGGCGGATCCGATTGGCTACCACGCCATCAACAAGATTGAGCCTTCACCCGCCGCATCGCGATCCGGCCCCAAGTACGCCAATGTGTTTGGCCAGTGGCTGGTGGATGCCGCCCGGGAAGACGAGCGGGTGGTGGGGATTACCCCGGCCATGTGCGAAGGTTCTGACCTGCTGGCGTTTTCCCGGGAGTTTCCGGACCGCTATTTCGACGTCGCCATTGCCGAGCAGCACGCGGTCACACTCGCCGCCGGGCTGGCCTGCGACGGCGCCAAGCCGGTGGTCGCCATCTATTCCACGTTCCTGCAGCGCGGCTACGACCAGTTGATTCACGATGTCGCCATCCAGAACCTGGACGTGCTTTTTGCCATCGACCGGGCCGGCCTGGTGGGCGAGGACGGGCCGACCCACGCCGGTGCCTTTGACATCTCCTACCTTCGCTGCATCCCGAACATGGTGGTGATGGCGCCCTCCGACGAGAACGAAACCCGCCAGCTGTTGCACACCGGCCTGCACTATCACGGGCCGGCCGCGGTTCGGTATCCCCGGGGCACCGGCCCGGGGGCGGTGCAGGAGCCAACCCTGGCCCCCCTGCCCATCGGCAAGGGCCGAGTCGTCCGCGAGGGCCGCAGCGTTGCCATCCTCAGCTTCGGCACCCTGCTGGCCCCGGCCCTCAAGGCCGCCGAGGCGCTGGACGCGACGGTGGCGGACATGCGGTTCATCAAGCCGCTGGATGAGGCTCTGATACTCGCCCTGGCGGAACGGCACGATCTGTTGGTGACACTGGAAGAAAACGTGGTGGCCGGCGGTGCCGGCAGCGCCGTCGCCGAGCTGCTGAACGAGCGGGAAGTGTCGCAGCCGTTGTTGCAGCTGGGCCTGCCCGACCAGTTTATCGATCAGGGCAAGCCCGCTGAGCTGCTGTCAGCCTGTGGCCTGGACGCCGACGGCATCCTCAAGCGAGTCCAGGCTCGCTTGGAGCGGCTTCAGGGCCGTGATCTGAAAGCGGTACGGTAGGCGGGTGATCGCCGGAGAGCAGGACGACGAGAGCGACGGCCTCAGGCCGGATCGTCGTCCTGGTGGGTATCCAGCCAATGCCCGAGCTTGGCGCGCTTGGTATCGAGATACTGCTCGTTGTGAGGGTTGCGGCCCACGTGCAGGGGCACACGCTCGGCAATAGTAATGCCGTAGGAGGACAGCGCCTTGACCTTGCGGGGGTTGTTGGTCATCAGCCGCAGGCTGCGGATACCCAGGTGCTCGAGCATATCCTTGCACATGCTGTAGTCCCGCAGATCCGCGGCAAACCCCAGCTGCTCGTTCGCTTCCACCGTATCGGCGCCCTGATCCTGCAGGTGATAGGCGCGGATCTTGTTCAACAGGCCAATACCCCGGCCTTCCTGACGCAGGTACAGCAGCACGCCGCGGCCTTCACGGGCAATATTGCGCAGCGCCGCCTCAAGCTGATACCCGCAATCACAACGCATGCTATAGAGCGCGTCCCCGGTCAGGCATTCCGAATGGGTGCGCGCCAGCATGGGTTCGTCGCTTTCCAGGTCACCCATGGTCAGGGCTACGTGCTCCTTGCCGGTGTCAGACTCCTCAAACCCGTGCATGTCAAACACGCCAAACGGGGTCGGCAACCGGCAGGTCTGGATGTAACGAACGGCCACAGTGGTTCCTCGTGGTTCAGTGAAGGGACTCGATCAATCGCGGGGGCTGCATTCTATCACGGCCCACAGGTTTTGGCGTAAAGGGAGTGGGGCGTAATACGCCCGGCGCTCGCCGGCAGATCAGCCCGGCACCTGCCAGTGGCCGCTGCGGCCGCCTTTTTTCTCCAGCAAGCGGACCCCGTCCATCACCATGCCCCGATCCACCGCCTTGCACATGTCATAGAGCGTCAGGCCGGCCACGCTGGCCGCCGTCAGCGCCTCCATTTCCACGCCGGTTTGTCCGGAGAGCTTGCAGCGGGTTTCGATGCGCACTGACGCGCCATCGTCCCCCGCTGATAGCATCACTTTGACCGACGTCAGGTTAAGGCTGTGGCACAGGGGAATCAGCTCATGGGTCTTCTTGGCGGCCATGATACCGGCGATGCGAGCGGTGGCCATCACATCCCCTTTCGGATGCTCGCCGTCGAGAATCATACGCAGGGTTTCCGGGGCCATGCGCAGGGTCGCTTCCGCACGGGCCTCCCGTTCGGTGACGGCCTTGTCGGTGACGTCCACCATGCGGGCCTCGCCCTGCTCGTTCAGATGCGTAAGTTTGCTCATGCCGTCGATGTCCTGCTAGCAGCGTGGCGCCGGGCTGAGATCCCAGACGCCGGTGGTCTCTACCATCGCTCAACGATGGGTCGATGATTCACGGCGGCCGCTTAACGGCGCGGCCACCAAAAGCCAATGCCGGCGATGCCCTGCCCACCCCGCTCGATAGCCTGACCGGTCATGGCCGGGCCAACGCCGCCCAGGGCGTAGACCGGTAGCGTGGCCTTTGCCACCAGGTCGGCGAACACGTCCCAGCCGATGCCCGGCTCACCCGGATGCGTTGCCGTTGGCAACACCGGCCCCAGGGTGGCGTAATCAGCCCCCAGGCTGGCGGCGTGGCGCAATTGCTCTGCGTCGTGGCAGGACACCCCGAGCCAGGCCGATGCCGGCACCGGCCGCGCGCTCAGGCGAGCGGCTTCCCGCCAGGGCAGATGCAGCCCCGCCGCACCCGGAACCTGCGCAAAGCGATCCGGATGGCCGTGAACGAGGGCCGACCGACCACGGGCCTGGCACAGCGGAATCGCCCTGTTGGCAAACGCCTGGTAATCCAGTGGCGCCAATGCCGGGGCGCGCAGCAGCACCAACGGTGCGGCTTCGGCAAGCACCGGAAGCCCGGCTTCCAGCCTCTGCAGGGCCAGAGCCAGCTCACCGGCGTCGCCGGTGATGGCCAACTGAGGCGGTAGTCGGAGCGCCCGGATAATCGGCCGGTTGGCCTCCGGAAACTGCGCGTCCTCCAGCGCCTCCGGCGCCAGCCAGAATACCGGCTGGCCTTCCAGCCCCCGGGCCTCACCGCTCGCCTGTTCCGTGCGCCACACATCCAGCAACACCCGTTTGTCGCCGTAGTCGTGGCGGATGCAGATCAACGGCGACAGGGACGATTCCGCCACGGTCAGGCCAGTCTCTTCCGCCAGCTCCCGGACGAGCGCCTGAGGCGTGGTTTCTCCCGGCTCCACCTTGCCGCCCGGAAACTCCAGCAAGCCGCCCTGATGTACATGGTCCGGGCGGCGGGCAATCAGTAACCGCCCGTCCCGGACCACGACACCCACGGCCACCCGGATCTCCCGGACCGGCGCGTTCACGGCCGTAGCCTCAGGTACGGTATTCGGCATTGATGGTGACATAGTCATGGGAGAAGTCGCAGGTCCAGACCGTCTCCCGGACATCGCCCCGCTTGAGATCAATGGCGATGGTGATGTCTTCCTCGTTCATCACCGCCTGGCCGCGGGCCTCGGTGTAATCCTCAGCCCGGCCGCCGTTGCGTACCAGACAGACATCACCCAGATAGATCTCCAGCCGATCGAGGTTCAGGTCCTTCACGCCGGCCCGGCCAACGGCGGCGAGAATCCGACCCCAGTTGGGGTCCGAGGCAAACAGCGCCGTCTTCACCAGAGGCGAATGGGCCACGGTGTAGGCCACGTCCAGTGCTTCGGACTGGCTGGCGGCGCCTTTGACGTCGATGGTGATGAACTTGGTGGCGCCCTCACCGTCCCGGACAATGGCGTGGGCCAGTTCCAGGTAAACGGCTTCCAGGGCCTCCCGCAGCGCCGGAAGGTGCGGGCTGTCGAGGCCTAGCTCAGGGCCGCCGTACTGACCGCTGGCCATCAACATGCAGGCGTCATTTGTGGAAGTGTCACCGTCGATGGTAATGCGGTTGAACGAGCGCTCCCCCAGCTCCGAAGCCAGGGCCTGAAGCGCCTCCTGGGTGAGCGACGCATCCATGGCAATGAAGCCAAGCATGGTCGCCATGTTCGGACGGATCATCCCGGCGCCCTTGCTGATGCCGGAAATGGTCACCGTATGCTCGCCCAACCGAACCTGGCGAGACGCCCCCTTGGGACGGGTGTCGGTGGTCATGATGCCACGGGCGGCCTCGGCCCAGCGGTCTTCGGCCAGTGTGGAGAGGGCATCCGGCAGCGCCTGGATAATCTTGCTTACGGGCAGCGGCTCACCGATCACGCCGGTGGAAAACGGCAGCACCTGGACCGCCTCGACGCCGGCCTGTTCCGCCAGCACCCGGCAGCACTCAGCTGCGTCCTGAAGGCCCCGGGCGCCGGTGCCGGCGTTGGCGTTGCCGGTGTTGATCAGCAGGTAACGGGGCTCGCCCTCGGACAGGTGACGGCGACTGAGAACCACTGGCGCCGCGCAGAACTGGTTCTGGGTGAAGATGCCCGCCACCCGGCTACCCGGCGCGAGCTCGAATATCACCAGGTCCTTGCGTCCTGGCTTCTTGATGCCGGCGCTGGCCACGCCGATCCGGACACCCGCCACGGGAAAAAAGTCAGGCAACGTGCCTGGTCCTACCGCCATGAGTTCTCTCCTTTTGTTCGACCCTTTCGGCCAATCCTGTTGATCAGCCCTACTGTTCAACCCTGCCTGAAAACGCAAGAACCCGCAGGCCGGCGGTGCCGACGTGCGGGTCCCTGTGCTCTCAGTCACTGCGTTCTCGGTGCACGATCCTTGCGCGATGACCGTGGCTCCGATGTCGCCCGGATCAGCTGACCCGTCCGCAGCACTGCTTATATTTTTTACCGGACCCGCACGGACAGGGCTCGTTACGCCCCACCTTGCGCTCCTGGCGCACGAACGTCTCCGGCTGGCTGTCGGACCCGCCAGCCATACCACGCTCGGCCTCGGCGGCCGCGGCCGCTTCGGCAGTGGCGCTGGACTCATCGTGGCGCATGTTCGCACGGGCCAGTTCCTGTTCGAGCTCCTCTTTGCGGCGGCGCTCGACCTCTTCCATTTCCTCGGGCGTCTGCACGCGGACGTGGCAGAGGATGCGGGTCACGTCCCGCTTCATGGTGTCCAGCATATCCTCGAACAGGTTGAACGCCTCGCGCTTGTACTCCTGCTTCGGGTTCTTCTGGGCATAACCCCGCAGGTGAATGCCCCGGCGCAGGTGGTCCATGTTGGACAGGTGCTCTTTCCAGAGGGTATCCAGCACCTGCAGGAACACCTGCTTTTCAAACTTGCGCATGGGCTCGGCGCCGGCAATCGCTTCCTTCGCCTCGTAAGCGCTGACGATCTCGGCGAGGATCTTTTCCCGGAGGTTTTCCTCGAACAGCTTGCTGTCCTCGGCCAGCCAGGCCTGTACCGGCAGGTCCACGGCCATCTCGGACTGCAGCTGGGACTCAAGCCCGGAGATGTCCCATTGCTCCGGCATGCTCTGAGGCGGAATGTACTCGCTGATCAGATCGTTGACCACGTCTTCCCGAATGGATTGAACCATCTCGGAGATGTCGTCGGAGGCCATCACCTCGTTGCGCTGCTCGTAGATCACGGTACGCTGGTCGTTGGCAACGTCATCGTATTCCAGCAGGGTTTTGCGCATGTCGAAGTTGCGGCCTTCCACCTTGCGCTGGGACTTCTCAATGGCGTTGGTGACCATACGGTGCTCAATGGCCTCGCCCTTCTTCATGCCCATCGCCTGCATCAGGCTCTTGACCCGATCCGGCGCGAAGATGCGCATCAGGTTGTCTTCCAGGGACAGGAAGAACCGGGACGAGCCCGGGTCACCCTGGCGGCCCGCACGGCCCCGGAGCTGGTTGTCAATGCGGCGGGATTCGTGGCGCTCGGTGCCGATGATATGCAAGCCGCCGGCGTCCAGCACCTGGTTGTGACGCTCGGTCCATTCGGCCTTGAGGCGGGCAATCTCTTCCTCGGTCGGGTTTTCTATGCCCGCCGCCTCATACTCCCAGTTGCCGCCCAGGACGATATCGGTGCCCCGGCCGGCCATGTTGGTGGCGATCGTCACAGCACCGGCCCGACCGGCCTGGGCGATGACCTTGGCCTCGGACTCGTGCTGCTTGGCGTTCAGTATCTGATGGTCAATGCGCGCTTTCTTCAGCAGCATGGACAGCAGTTCCGACGCTTCGATGGAGGCGGTGCCCACCAGAATCGGCCGGCCCTCGGCCATGACGTCCTTGATTTCATCGATAATGGCGTGGAACTTTTCTTCCTGGGTCAGGTAGACCAGATCGTTGTAATCAATCCGCTGGATCGGCTTGTTGGGCGGAATGACCACCACGTCCAGGCCATAGATTTCACGGAACTCGAAGGCTTCGGTGTCCGCGGTGCCGGTCATGCCGGCGAGTTTGTCGTACAGACGGAAGTAATTCTGGAAGGTGGTGGAGGCCAGGGTCTGGCTTTCCGCCTGGATCTTCACCCCTTCTTTGGCCTCGATGGCCTGGTGCAGACCCTCGCTCCACCGACGGCCCGGCATGGTCCGGCCGGTGTGCTCATCGACGATCACCACCTGGCCGCCCTGCACGATGTAGTCCACGTTCTTCTGGAACAGATGGTGCGCGCGCAGCGCGGAGTGCACATGGTGAAGCAGGCTCAGGTTGGTGGCGGAATAGAGGTTTTCGCCGTCTTTCAGGAGTTCCGCAGCCAGCAGCAATTCTTCGACTTTCTCATGGCCGGCTTCGGTCAGTTCCACCTGTCGGGATTTTTCATCAATGGTGAAATCACCGGTGGGCTCGCCGTCCTCCGGCGCCTCGCCCCGCTCAAGCCGGGGCACCAGGGCGTTGATGGCCTGGTACAGGCGGGAGCTGTCTTCCGCCGCCCCGGAAATAATCAGTGGCGTACGGGCCTCGTCGATCAGGATGGAGTCCACCTCGTCGACAATGGCAAAGTTCAGACCGCGCTGCGCCTTGTCATCAATGCTGAACGCCATGTTGTCGCGAAGGTAATCAAAACCGAATTCGTTGTTCGTGCCGTAGGTAATGTCGGCGCGATATGCCGCCCTCTTTTCTTCGGGGGTCTGGCCTGCCACCACCACGCCGACCTCAAGCCCCAGGAAGCGGTACAGTTTGCCCATCCACTCGGCGTCCCGGCGAGCCAGGTAGTCGTTCACCGTGACGACGTGAACGCCTTTGCCAGCCAGGGCGTTCAGGTACACCGGCGCGGTCGCCACGAGAGTCTTGCCCTCACCGGTTTTCATCTCAGCGATCCGGCCTTCGTGCAGGGTAATGCCACCGATCAGCTGCACGTCGAAATGCCGCATACCCATGACCCGGCGACTGGCCTCACGCACGGTGGCGAACGCCTCCGGCAAGAGGGCATCGAGGGTCTCTCCGTCCTGAATCCGCTGCTGGAACTCCGTAGTCCGGCCCTGGAGCTCTGCGTCGGAAAGCCCGCCAAGCTGTTCCTCGAGTTCGTTGATGCGCGCTACGATCTTCCGCATCCGTTTGATTTCTCGGGCATTTTTACTGCCGAACATCTTGGTTGCAAGCTTTGAGAACATAGACCACTGCTTCTTTAATTAAACGAAGGAAGCCGGCATTCTAACCCTATTTCCAGACAGGACAAAAGGCACAGAGCACACTGCAGCGTCACGTCGGAAAAACCGGGAGAACGAGGCGTCGTGATGACGACGGGATTGGCAACAACGGGGGACGGCGCCGGTACCGATCAGCGATCGGCCCGGGCAATGTAAGGCCGAGGGTCGGTGGTACGACCGTCCTTACGAACTTCAAAATGCACGTGCGGACCGGTGGACCGGCCGGTGCTGCCCATCAGGCCAACCACTTGCGCCTTCTGGACCACCTGGCCAACCTTCACCTTAACCGCCTTGCAGTGGGCATAGCGGGTAACCAGGCCGTTGCCGTGATCGATTTCCACCAGGTTGCCATAGCCGTAACGGGGGCCGGCCCAGGTCACGACGCCGGCGGCTACGGCCACCACATCGCTGCCCTCTTTACCGGCCAGATCAACGCCGCTGTGCCACGCCCGCTTGCCCGTGAACGGGTCGGTCCGGTAGCCGTACTGGGAGGACAGCCAGCCCCAGTGAATGGGCCGACCTTCGACGTACCGCTCTTTTTCCAGCTTCTGGCGGGAAGCCAGCTTGTCGAGCATGCGAAGTTGCTGCTCGCGATCGGTGATCTGGTCGTCCAACCGCCGGATCATGTCGGTGAGCGCCGGCAGGGTGTAGGACTCCTTCAAGCCCACCTCTTCCGGGCCACCCATAGCCGGCGGCTCGTCAAAATCGAACTCTTCACTGGCCGCCAGGCCGGACTCGACAAAACGCTGACCCAGGGCATCCAACCGGAGCAGGCGCCCCTGCATCTGGCCCAGGCGAACCGTGAGGACGTCGATCTGCTGCTGGGACGACTGGCGAATGTGCTCCAGGGCATCCTGCTGCTCTGCCAGCTTTGCCTGCCAGTGCTGCGCCAGCTCGGACGGCGTAGGCTCGGCGGCCTGGCTCTGCGCGGTGGCCACCCGATAGCCCACCCAGCCAGCTGTAACCAGCAGGCCCAGGGCCAACCCGCACAGGCCAGCAGCACGCTTACCATTCAGGGCAAGGACCCGGGACTGCCCGTGGCGCTTACCCACCAGAATAATGTTCATAGTGTCGTCAGATGGTATCATCGGAGGGGTCGCAGTCCTTCCTGTAGCGGTTGCGACCCGGTCGGCCCAGATGGGCTGCCACTCCCTGGCAACAACTACGTTCATTTCGATACGCGCAATCAGGCGGTATCCACGAGGTTGTACCAGGCACTTACGTCAGCGTTCAATGTAGAACGGCTGCGGGCCAGGCACTACGCATAAACCGTGCCGAAGTGTAACCAATCGTAAAGCAGCCCGTCGAGCAAAAATGCAGCAACAGGAGTGTCAGTGACCGCCATGAGCCGGGACCCGTTAAGCAGCAACCCCACCCTCCGGGACCTGATGCAGCGGGCCGAACGGCACCGGCAAGCGGAAATCGACATTCTGGCGGCCCTGCCCGAGCCACTTGCCCAGGGCGTCCGGTTTCTTCGCTACCAGGAAGGGGAACTGGTGCTGTCCGTACCCACCAGCACACAGGCCAGTCAGTTGCGCTTTCGTCAGCACGAGCTGATGACCACGCTGCGGCAACAGGCGGGGTTTGAGTTTCTCTGGAAACTGCGGATCAAGGTGGCGCCGCCGCGCTTCGTCGAGCGCATACCGCCCGCCCCCCTGTCCCTCAGTAAAGAAAATGCCCGGCTCCTCAAGGAGGAGGCCGGGCACACGAAGGATACTGCGTTGCGCGAGGTTCTCGAAAAACTCGCAAGCCACATCCGGAGCTGAGGCGTCCTCCCTCAGCCCTGGGCCGCCAGCACCGGCTTCATATAGGAAATGGGCGCGGTTGCTTCGTTGTCGAAGGTCACCACTTCCCACGCTTCCTCTTCGGCCAGCAGCTTGCGGAGCAGCTTGTTGTTCAGATCGTGACCGGACTTGATGCCCCGGAACTCACCGATCAGGCTGTTGCCCAGCAGATACAGGTCCCCGATGGCGTCCAGCACCTTGTGCTTGACGAACTCGTCGTCATAGCGCAGGCCGTCTTCGTTAAGGATCTTGTAATCGTCCACCACGATGGCGTTGTCCACCGACCCGCCGAGGGCCAGGTTCATCGCCCGCAGCTTCTCGATATCACGCATGAACCCGAAGGTCCGGGCGCGGGACACTTCCTTCACAAAGGAGGTGCTGGAGAAGTCCACAGTGGTGGTCTGGGCCCGGCCCTTGAAGACCGGGTGATCGAAATCAATGCCGAAGCTGACCTTGAAGCCTTCAAACGGCAGGAAGGTCGCCACTTTGTCACCTTCTTCAATGCTGACTTCGCGCTTGATACGGATGAAGCGCTTGGCCGCGTCCTGCTCGGCGATGCCGGCGGACTGAAGCAGGAAGACGAACGGACCGGCGGAGCCATCCATGATGGGCACTTCGGCCGCACTGAGTTCGACGAAGCAGTTATCGATACCGAGACCCGCCATGGCGGATAGCAGATGCTCTACCGTCGCCACACGGACACCGCTCTTTACCAGCGTCGTGGACAGCATGGTCTCACCTACATTTTCCGCGCAGGCACGAATCTCGACCGCCGGGTCCAGATCGGTCCGGCGGAAGATGATGCCTGAGTCGACAGGGGCAGGCTTGAGGGTCAGGTAAACCTTTTCCCCCGAATGCAGGCCCACGCCGGTCGCACGGATGGTGTTCTTGAGTGTCCGTTGTCTGATCATCGGTTCATCATTCCGTCACAAAATGGCGATATTCTGGGCAAAAATCCGCCCGGAGAATACCAGAAAACAAGACTGAGTACCATTTAACCAGGCCGGTCAGCCCGGAATTTACAAAAATCCAACACTCGGCACCCAGCGCGCGTCGTTACTGGCTTTTGCCGGAACCATTCGACCGTTATCGCGGATCGGATCAGTGGTTCCGTTGGGCCAGTTTCCCAATTGCAACAGATTATCAATCAGCCTGGCGGCGCAGGAATGCGGGAATATCGAGATAGTCCACGCTCTGCTCCTCGCTTTCTTTGGTCTGATCGATCGCCACGTTGCCATGGGTAACGGCCCGACGACGAAGCACAGCCGGCCGGTCCAGCTGGTTGTAGTCGGTCTTGCCATCCAGGGTGCGGGTGTTGTCCACCACCTTGGTGGGCTTCTCCCGGTCGCCACCCAGGCCGGTTGCCACCACGGTCACCTTGAGCTCGTCGGTCATTTCTGGATCGATGACGGTGCCCACCACCACGGTTGCAGAATCCGAAGCGAACTCGCGAACAATGTCGCCCACCTCAGAGAACTCGCCCAGGTTGAGGTCCATACCCGCGGTGATGTTGACCAGGATACCCTTGGCGCCCTGCAGGTTGATGTCTTCCAGCAGCGGGCTGCGGATGGCAGCTTCGGCGGCTTCGCGGGCACGGTTCTCGCCGGTGGCGCGGGCCGTGCCCATCATCGCCATACCCATTTCGGACATCACGGTTTTCACGTCGGCAAAGTCAACGTTGATCATACCGTTGCGGGTAATCAGGTCCGCAATGCCTTGAACGGCGCCCAGCAACACGTCATTGGCTGCGGCAAACGCGTCCAGCAGGCTGGTCTTCTTGCCCAGGACCGCCAGCAGCTTTTCGTTGGGGATGGTGATCAGGGAGTCCACATTCTCTTCCAGCTCACGCAGGCCGGATTCGGCCACGCTCATGCGCTTGCCACCTTCGAACATGAACGGCTTGGTGACCACGGCGACCGTCAGGATACCCAGTTCCCGAGCCACTTCCGCAACGATCGGCGCCGCGCCGGTACCGGTACCGCCCCCCATGCCGGCGGTGATGAACACCATGTCGGCGCCGTGCAGGGCCTCGGCGATGCGATCGCGGTCTTCCAGGGCGGACTGGCGGCCCACTTCCGGATTGGCGCCAGCACCCAGCCCCTTGGTGATGTTACCGCCGAGCTGGATCACCTGGCGGCCGTCCAGGTCGGTCAGGGCCTGGGCGTCTGTATTGGCGCAGATGAACTCGACGCCCTCGATGTCGCTGTTGAGCATGTGACGCACGGCGTTGCCACCGCCGCCGCCAACACCCACGACTTTAATTACGGCATTCTGTTGAATGTTATCGACAAGTTCGAACATTTCCCCTACTCCTTCGTGCTGTTTTCGACCTTTTCCAGGCCGTTCATTCGCGATGTATGGTGTTGAGCCAGTTTCGAGATACCTTCGTGTACTGCCGCCCGGACCGGTCAGAACTGCCCCGTGAACCAGGCTTTCATGCGCTCCAACAGCGAGGGGGCATCCTCCCCCTTGAGCACCGGCGTCCGCCCAAGGTCCATCTGGCGGAAGCCATGGATCAACAGCCCGACGCCGGTGGCGTAGATGGGGTTGTTGACCACTTCCGTCATGCCCGCCACGGCCTGCGGTGACGCAAGCCGGACCGGCATGTGGAAGATCTCCTCGGCCAGTTCCACCACACCTTCCATGGTGGAGGAACCGCCGGTCATCACGATGCCCGCCGGGATCAGGTCTTCAAACCCGGACCGGCGCAACTCCGATTGCACCAGGGTGAACAGCTCCTCGTACCGGGGCTCGACCACTTCGGCCAGCGCCTGACGGGAGAGATCCCTGGGTGCTCGGTCGCCCACGCTGGGCACCTTGATGGTTTCATCCGCGCCCGCAAGCTGGGTCAGCGCGCAGGCGTATTTAATCTTGATTTCCTCGGCGTTCTGGGTCGGCGTCCGTAGCGCCATGGCGATGTCGTTTGTCACCTGGTCGCCGGCAATGGGGATCACCGCCGTGTGGCGGATGGCGCCACCGGTGAACACGGCGATGTCGGTGGTGCCGCCGCCGATGTCCACCACGCAGACACCCAGTTCTTTCTCGTCATCGGTCAGCACGGCGTGGCTGGACGCCAGCTGCTCCAGGATGATGTCGTCCACGTCCAGGCCGCAACGGCGTACGCACTTCTCGATGTTCTGGGCGGCGTTCACCGCGCAGGTCACCAGATGCACCTTGGCTTCCAGGCGGACGCCGGACATACCCATGGGCTCCTTGATGCCTTCCTGGCTATCGATCACAAACTCCTGGGGCAGGATGTGCAGGATCTTCTGGTCCGCCGGAATGGCCACCGCCTGGGCCGCGTCGATCACCCGGTCGATGTCCGCCTGGGTAACCTCACGGTCCCGGATGGCGACGATGCCGTGGGAGTTGAGACTCTTGATGTGGCTACCGGCAATGCCGGCGTACACCGAGTGAATCCGACAGCCCGCCATCAGCTCGGCCTCTTCCACGGCCCTCTGAATGGCCTGCACGGTGGTTTCGATGTTCACTACGACACCACGCTTCAGGCCCCGGGACGGGTGCGAACCGATCCCGACCACCTCAATGGTGCCGTCCACCTTGCGCTTGCCGACAATGGCCACCACCTTGGAGGTGCCGATGTCCAGGCCTACGATCATGTTTTCCGTTACATCCGATGACATGTGTTTCACCAAACCTGAGGTCTGTCGTTACATTGCTAGGATTTTGGTCCGCCCGCGGGTTCATCCCGTTTCCACCGAACCGCTACGCCGTTCCCGTATCGGGCATCAATCCGGCTGACCTCTGCCGCGTGGGAGGCCAGTCGCGATTCATACACGGTCAGGAACCGGTCAAACCGTTCCGCCACCTGGTCCCGGCCAAGCTCCACCTGGATGCCGTTGGCCAGGCTCAGGGTCCACGCGCCCCGGGACGCCAGGGACAGCCCGGCAAAGCCCAGCCCGTGGGCCGCCAGCCGGTCGCTCAGGCTGCGCGCCATATCGATCACCTCGCGGACCTGTTCATCGGGCCCAGACAGAGTCGGTAGCGTGCCCGCCACCTCCGGGTTGGCCGGCCTAAACACCTCGCCTTTTCGGCTCACCAGCCGACCGTCGCCCCAGTAGGCCAGCGGCTTCTTCTCCCGGATATTCACCACCAGCCGATCCGGCCAGACCCGGCGGACCGCCGCGGAATCCACCCACGGGCGCCGCTCGAGGTCCGCCTTGATATCCGACAGATCCGTGGCAAAGAAGCTCTTGCCAACCCACTTGCCGGCCTGACGCTCGATGGCGTTGCGGCTGTCACCAATAAAGTCGCCGTTCACGTCGATGGTCATGATCTGCTGGTCCATGGCGCCCAACAGCTTGCCGGTGCCCCAGGGCACCATGGCCGCGGCAAGCACGATGGCGGCTCCCAGGCCCACCTGCAGCCAGGGCACCGCGCGCAACAGGCCCAGCACCGTGCCGAACCGGTCATAGTCCGGCTCGGTGGTGGTGGCGCCCCGCCGACGGGGCGGCTCGGGCGGTACGGCGCGGCTTCTGAGCTGCAGGGTGTCAAGCATGGCGGTCCTCCAGCGTGTCCTTCAGGATGCGAACGACCAGTTCTTCGAAGCTGATGCCGGCGGCCTTCGCGGCCATGGGCACCAGGCTGTGGTCGGTCATGCCGGGCACTGTGTTCACTTCCAGCAGCCAGAACCGGCCGTCGGCATCCTGCATGATGTCCACCCGGCCCCAGGTGCGCCCGCCAACTGCCCGGAACGCGTCCAGGGCCAGTTGCTGCAGCCGCACTTCGTCCTCCGGCGACAGGCCGCAGGGAATCCGGTAGCGAGTGTCGTCCGCCAGGTACTTGGCGTCATAGTCGTAGAACACATGGTCCGTGCTCAGGCCGATCGCGGGCAGCGCCCGGTCCTGCAGCAGGCTCACGGTAAATTCCGGGCCGTCCACCCATTCTTCCACCAGCACCAGATCGTCCATGGCCGCCGCCTCACGGTAGGCCTCCGCCAGTTCCGCTTCGGTGATGACCTTGCGGATGCCGATGCTGGAGCCTTCATGGGCCGGTTTGACACCCAGCGGCGGGCGCAGCTCGGACAGGATCCGACCGGCCTCGTCCTCGGCGGTCATGGCCCGGAAACGGGGCGTGGGCAAACCGCAGCCTTCAAACACAAACTTGGTCCGCAGCTTGTCCATCGCCAGCGCGGACGCCAGCATCTGGCTGCCGGTATACGGTATGCCCGCCTGGGACAGGATCGCCTGGAGCGTTCCGTCTTCCCCGCCCCGACCGTGCAGGGCGATGAACACGCGATCAAATTGCGGATCTTCCACGGTCTTAAGCAAGCAGCCACGCACGTCCACACCAAAGGCATCGACGCCCGCCGACTGCAGCGCCGCCAACACCGCGCGGCCGCTCTTGAGGGACACCTCACGCTCCGCCGAATCGCCGCCCATGAACACAGCCACCCGGCCAAACGCTCGGGCAAGTTCCGGATCGGCCTGATAGGCCTGAGCCTCGCTGTGATGTCGTTCATTCACTGCGTTTTACTCCTGCCGCCGCCAACCGGGCGGCCACACCACCGATGTCACCCGCGCCCTGGGTAATCAGCAGGTCGCCGTCCCGGAGCACGTCCGCCAGCACGCTTTCGATGTCTTCGTTGTCTTCAATGAAAATTGGGTCTACCTTGCCCCGCTGCCGAATGCTGCGGCACAGGGCGCGGCCGTCGGCGCCGGAGATGGCAGGCTCCCCCGCGGAATACACCTCCATCAGCAGTAGCACGTCCACCTCCGACAGTACCCGGACGAAATCCTCGTACAGGTCCCGGGTGCGGGTGTAACGGTGCGGCTGGTACAGCATCACCAGACGACGCTCCGGCCAGGCACCATGGGCGGCGCGGATCACCGCTTCCACCTCGGTGGGGTGGTGGCCATAGTCGTCCACCAGCGTGGCGCTGGCCTTTTCGGTCTGGTAGTCGCCGTACACCTGGAAACGTCGGCCAACCCCGGCAAAGCCGGACAGGCCGCTGCAGATGGCCGCGTCGTCCACACCCTCATCGGTGGCCACGGCGATCGCCGCCAGGGCGTTGAGCACGTTGTGCCGGCCCGGCATCCGCAACTCAACCGACAGATCGGCACGGGCACCGGGGCGTTTCACAACAAACCGGGTACGGAGGCCATCGGAGACGATCTGCTCCGCCCGGTAGTCCGCGTCCGGGTTGTCGATGCCATAGGTGATGATGGCCCGGGCAATGCGGGGCTGGATTTCCCGCACGTATTCATCGTCCACACAGAGCACGGCAACGCCGTAGAACGGCAGGTTGTGGAGGAAGTCCACGAACGTCTGCTTGAGCTTTTCAATATCGCCGCCGTAGGTGTCCATATGATCGGCTTCGATGTTAGTCACCACCGAAATGACCGGCGTCAGATGCAGGAACGAGGCGTCACTTTCATCCGCCTCTGCCACCAGGTAGCGGGAGCCGCCCAGCTTGGCATTGGTACCGGCACTGTTCAGGCGACCGCCAATCACAAAGGTAGGGTCCAAGCCGGCCTCCCCGAGCACCGAAGCAATCAGGCTGGTGGTGGTGGTCTTGCCGTGGGTGCCAGCCACGGCAATGCCGTGGCGGTAGCGCATGATCTCCGCCAGCATTTCCGCCCGGGGAACGATGGGTACCCGTCGACGGCGGGCCGACACCACTTCCGGGTTGTCCGCGGTCACCGCCGAGGACACCACCACCACGTCCGCCTGGTCGCTGTGGGCGGCGTCGTGGCCGATGCGAATGTCCACACCCAGGCGCGCAAGACGCTCGGTAACGGCGCTTTGCCGGAGGTCCGAACCGGACACGTCATAGCCCTGGTTCTTGAGCACCTCGGCAATGCCACTCATACCGGAACCGCCGATACCCACGAAGTGGATCCGGCGAATCCGGCGCATTTCCGGCACCTGGAACACCAGCGGTGGGTTGGTTGAATCAGCCATTGGCGGCCTCCAGACAGTAATTCACGACTCTCTCCGTTGCATCGGGCCGGGCCAGCGAGCGCGACGCCGCCGCCATCTTCTCCACGCGGGCGCGGTCGCCAGCCAGGCTCTCAAGAATGTCCGCCAGCGCCGCCGGCGTGAGCCGGGGCTGGGGAATCAGTACCGCGCCGCCGGCCTCGACCATCTGCCGCGCGTTGGCGGTCTGGTGGTCGTCCACTGCGTGCGGGTAAGGCACCAGTACCGCCGCCACACCGGCCGCGCACAGCTCCGACACGGTCAGTGCACCGGCCCGGCAAAGGACGAGATCGGCCCAGCCGTAGGCGTCTGCCATGTCGGTGATAAACGGCTCCACCCGCCCTTCCACACCCGCGGCCGCGTATGCCTCCCGGGTGGTCTCATACTTATTTTCCCCGGTTTGATGGCGAACGTCCGGGCGCAGCACTTCCGGCACCCGCGACAGGGCCTGGGGCACCTGTTCGTTGAACACCTGCGCGCCCAGGCTGCCGCCCACCACCAGCAGGCGAAGCCGGCCGTTACGGCCCGCCAGGCGTTCCTCCGGCGCCGGCAGTCGGGCCAGATCCTGACGCACCGGATTGCCGGTGCAGCGAGTCACGACCTGCGCGCCAAAACTGCCTGGGAACGCTTCCAGAACCGTGTGCGCAAAACGCACCAGCAGACGGTTGGTCAGACCGGCGACCGCATTCTGTTCATGGATCACGAGGGGCGTCCGGGTCAGCCAGGCGGCCACGCCACCGGGGCCGGTGACAAAGCCCCCCATACCCAGCACGCAATCCGGGCGCAACCTGCGTACCACGGTAAAGGCCTCGCCCAGGGCTCGGCAAAGACGAAACGGCGCCATAAGCAGGGCCAGCCTGCCCTTGCCCCGCAGCCCGGAAACGTGAATCAGCGACAGCGGGATGCCGGTGTCGGCGATCAGCCGCTGCTCCATACCCCCGGCTGCGCCAAGCCAGAACACCTCGTGGCCCTGCGCCTGAAGCGCCCGGGCGGTGGCCAGCGCGGGGAACACATGCCCCCCGGTGCCGCCGGCCATAACCAGGAAACGGCGGGACGCGCTCATGAGGCACCTCCCGGACGCTGGCCGTCGCGCTTGTCACCGGCGCGGGCCCGGTCCTGTCGCTCCATATCGATGCGCACCAGCACACCAATGGCTATGCAGGTCATCATCAGGCTGGACCCACCGTAGCTCACCAGCGGGAGGGTCAACCCTTTGGTGGGCAGAAGGCCGGTGCTCACCGCCATGTTGATGCCCGCCTGCAGGCCAATAATCAGGCTGAGACCGTAACCAAAGCAGGCGGCGTAGGGCATGCCGGCACGCTCGGCGCGACGGGCAATCACCAGGCCGGAGACCACCAGCACCGCGAACAGAGTCAGCACGGTGATGGCACCGATCAGGCCGAATTCTTCGGCAATGATCGCGAAGATGAAATCGGTGTGGGCCTCCGGCAGGTAGAACAGCTTCTGCACGGAATTGCCCAGACCAACGCCAAACCATTCGCCGCGCCCGAAGGCAATCAGGGACTGGGTCAGCTGATAACCGCTGTCGAATTGATCCTTCCAGGGGTCGAGGTAACTGACGACGCGCTTGATCCGGTACGGCTGGGTCAGAATCAGCAGGGAGCCAATGAGGATCAGGGCCAGAATCAACGGGACGAAGCGCCCGAGCCGGACGCCGCTCAGGAAAATCATGCCGGCGGCGGCGGCCACGAGCACCACGGTGGCGCCGAAATCCGGTTCAATGACCAGCAGGAACGACGCCACGCCCAGAATCGCCAGGGGCTTGAGGAAACCCGGCCAGGTATTCAGTAGCTCGTCCCGCCGGCGCACGACGTAGCCGGCCAGATAGGCCACGAGGCACAGCTTAGCCACTTCCGACACCTGCACGTTGAACAGCCCAAAAGGAATCCAGCGGGTGGACCCGTTGACCGTACGCCCCACCGGTGTCAGCACCAGAACCAGCACCGCCAGGCCCGCCGCCAACAGCAACCAGCCGCTGCGCTGCCACCAGCTGATCGGGATGTTCACCGCCACCAGCGCCAGGCCACAGCCCATCATGGCGAACACCAGTTGCCGGATCACGTAGTAGTAGGCATTGCCGGTGGTGTCGGCGGCCATGTCCATGGAGGCCGAGGAAATCATCACCACGCCGACCACCATCAGGGCGATGGCGCTGACCAGCAGCAACGGCAGCGGCTCAACCCGCTGAAGCCAACCGGCCTGGAGCGTGTGCGCGCGAATGGACAGGGAGCCAATCATGACAACGCCTCCACCCGCTGGCGGAACTGGTCGCCCCGGTCTTCATAGTCCCGGAACATGTCAAAGCTGGCACACGCCGGTGACAGCAACACCCGATCCCCCGGCTGGGCCAGACGCCGGGCCTGGGCCAGGGCATCGTCCAGACTGCTTGCGTTCACAACGGGCACGGCGTGGCCAATGGCTGAGGCCAGCAGGGGCGCGTCGCGGCCGATCAGCACCGCCGCGCGACCGTGCAGGGACAGCGGCGCCTCCAGCGGCGCAAAGTCCGCGCCCTTACCTTCACCACCGGCGATCAGGACCACCTTGCCGTCACCGGACGCCGGCGCGAGGCTCTCGATGGCAGACACAGTCGCGCCCACGTTGGTGCCTTTGGAATCGTTGATGTACTCCACCCCGTCCAGGGTACGGATAAACTCGCACCGATGAGGCAGCCCCCGGAACCGACGAGCGACGTCCAACATGACTGGCATCGGCAGCCCTGCGGCCTTACCCAGGGCCAGCGCCGCCATCACATTGCTGACATTGTGGTGGCCGATCAGGCCCAGCTCCCGGGTCAGCAGCAGGTTGTCGAGCCCCCAGGTGATCCAGGTGCCTTCGTCATCGTCCCGGGTGCTGAAGGTTTCCGGGTTGACCCGGTGGAAGCCGTAACAGATGAACCGCAGGGTGTCCCTGGCCATGGGCGTGCTCAGGGCATCGTCCAGGTTGACGATGGCGTGGCGGGCGCCCTGGTAGATCCGCTGCTTGGCCTGGTAGTAGGCCATCTTGTTCGGATAGCGGTCCATGTGATCATCGCTGATGTTCAGGATGGTGGCCGCCAGCGCGCCGAGGTCCGTGGTGGTTTCCAGCTGGAAACTGGACAGCTCGAGGACATACAGGTCCGCCCCCCGGCCCAGCAAATCCAGCGCCGGCGTACCGATGTTGCCGCCCACTTCCACCCGCCGTCCGGCGGCCCGGGCCATCTCACCCACCAGGGTGGTCACGGTGGTTTTGCCGTTGGAGCCGGTAATGGCCACGATGGGCGCCTCGGCCACCTCCGCGAACAGATCGATGTCGCCACGGATGCGGGCGCCGTTTTCCGCCGCGGCCGCAATGGCCGGTTCCGAGATCGCAATGCCGGGGCTGACCACCAGCTCGCTGTAAGCGGTGAATCGCTCCGGCTGGAACGGCCCGAGCAACACGGGCACGTCCGGATATTCGGCGCGCAGGGTGTCCAGGCCCGGCGGTTCGGCGCGGCTGTCCGCCACGGCAACGGACCGCCCCTGCGCCTGCAGGAAGCGCACGCAGGAGAGCCCGGTTTTCCCGAGCCCTACCACCAGCGTTCGACGATCCGATGCAATCACACTCATGGACAAATCCGTTCAGCGTATCTTGAGGCTGGCCAGGCCAATCAGCACCAGCACCACGGTAACCACCCAGAAACGGACGATCACTCGCGGCTCAGGCCAGCCTTTGAGTTCAAAATGATGGTGCAGCGGTGCCATGCGAAAAATGCGGCGACCGGTCAGGCGGAAGGACGCCACCTGCAGGATCACCGACACGGTTTCCATCACAAACACGCCGCCCATGATGAACAGCACAATTTCCTGGCGCACGATCACGGCCACCACACCCAGGGCCGCGCCCAGCGCCAGCGCGCCCACGTCTCCCATGAACACCTGCGCGGGATAGGTGTTGAACCAGAGAAACCCCAGGCCGGCCCCCACCAGGGAACCGCAGAAAATGATCAGCTCGCCGGTACCGGGCAGGTGGGGAATCAGCAGGTAATTGGCAAACTGCGCGTGGCCGGACAGATAAGCAAACACCGCCAGCGCGCCGGCTACCATCACCGTGGGCATGATCGCGAGGCCGTCGAGCCCGTCGGTCAGGTTGACGGCGTTGCTGCTGCCCACTATCACGAAGTAGGTCAGCAGGATGAACAGCACCGGGCCCAGGGTCAGCGAGACCTGCTTCATGAAGGGCAAGTAGAGCGAGGTTTCCTGGGGCAGCGAAGCGCTGCCGTACAAATAGAGGGCCGCGCCGGCGCCGATCACCGACTGCCAGAGGTACTTCCAGCGGGCAGGCAGGCCGCGGGGGTTACGCTCAACGACCTTGCGGTAATCGTCGACCCAGCCGATGGCGCCGAACAGCAGTGTCACCAGCAGGGTGACCCAGACGTAGCGATTGCTCAGATCCGCCCAAAGCAGGGTGCTGACCGCAATCGCCACCAGAATGAGCGCACCTCCCATGGTAGGCGTGCCGGCCTTGCTCAGGTGAGACTGCGGGCCATCGTCGCGAACGGCCTGGCCAATCTGATACTGGCTGAGCTTGCGGATCATCATCGGGCCGATCATCAGTGAGATCAGCAGCGCGGTCAGAATGCCCAGGATGGCGCGCAGGGTCAGGTACTGAAACACCGTCAGCGCCGAAAAATACTGGGAAAGAATCTCTGTCAGCCAGAGCAGCATGCGTTAGTCACCTTCTTTTGAATTCCCTCCACCACGCGGTCCATGGCGGAACTGCGAGAACCTTTCACGAGCACCGTCATATCGGCACCCGGCGTAGCCAGAACCGCGTCCACCGCGGCCTGGTGATCGGTCATTATTTCTGTCTGCGGGCCAAAGCCGTCGGCGTATCCCTCGGCACCCGCACCCACCGCCAGCAGGCGCTGTATGCCCAGCTCCCGCGCACAGGCACCGACCTCCCGGTGGTAGTCACGAGCCCGGGGCCCCAGTTCGGCCATCGCCCCCAACACCGCCACGGTCTGCCCCGGTTCCCCGGACAGTACCGCCAGCGCCGCCTTGATGGACGCCGGATTGGCGTTGTAGCTGTCATCAATCACCGTCAGATGCTCGCTCAGCACCATCCGGTTGAGCCGGCCCTTGACCGGCTGCATGCGGGCAAAGCCCGCTTGCAACTGCGCATCGGTGGCGCCCAGTGCCCGGGAGGCGGCGATCACCATGAGCGCATTCGCCTGGTTGTGAACGCCCGGCAGGGGCAGAGACAGTTCAAGCTGCCAGCCGTCAGGGCCAGCGACGGTCAGCCGCTGCTGGCCGTGGTCATCAACCGCCCGCAGCAACCGGTAATCGGCGTCTTTCCGCCCCTGCTGGCTGATGCTGACGACGCGGCGTTCACCGGCTCGCTGGCGCCAGATGTCAAAGGCCGGGTCATCCCGGTTCAGCACCACGACACCGCCGTCCATGACGCCCTCAATAATCTCGCCCTTGGCCTCCACGATGTTCTCGTAGCTGCCAAAACGCTCCAGGTGCGCCTGGCCGGCGTTGGTCAGCATCACCACCTCGGGGCGGGTGATCGCCACCGTGTGGGCAATCTCGCCCACGCCGCTGGCACCCAGCTCGATCGCGCCGAAGCGGTGCTCGGGCGCCAGGCGAAAAAGCGTCAGGGGCACGCCAATGTGGTTGTTCAGGTTGCCCTCGGTGGCCAGTGTGGGCCCCATTTCGGACAGAATCGCCGCCGCCATTTCACGAACCGTGGTCTTGCCGCTGCTGCCGGTAACCGCCATCAGCCGGGCACCACTCTGCCGACGATGACCCGCCGCCAGCCGGGCCAGGGCGTCGACGGTATCATCCACAACCAACTGCGGCAGGGAGACGCCCGGCTGGGCCTCATCCACTACGGCGGCAGCGGCGCCGGCGGCCTCCACGCCCTTCAGGAACCGGTGGCCGTCAAACCGGTCGCCCCGAAGCGCAACAAACAGATCACCCGGGCGGACCGAACGGCTGTCGGTGGACACACCGGTGAACTGACGGTCGTCCAGGCTGTCCTGGTCGCAACGGGCGCTGGCCCACTGGCAGGCCTCGGCCAGTGAAAAGGCGCGCATCATGCCACACCCCCATTGAGTTTCAAGCAGTGGCGCACCTGCTCGGTATCGCTGAACGGCAGGCGCTGACCGGCCACGTCCTGATAGGTTTCATGGCCCTTGCCGGCGATCAGCACCAGGTCGTCCGGCCCGGCCAGCGCAATGGCCGCAGCAATGGCTTCGGCGCGGTCGTGCAGCACCCTGACCGCCTCCGGCGAATCAAACCCCGCCAGGATATCGCTGACGATGGCGGCGGGGTCTTCGGTTCTCGGGTTGTCGTCGGTGACAATGACGCTGTCCGCGAGACGCTCGGCTTCCCGGGCCATCTCCGGGCGCTTGCCCGCGTCCCGGTCGCCGCCGCAGCCAAACACACACACGAGGCGGCCGCCAACGTGGGGGCGCAGGGCCGTCAGCGCGTTGGCCAGCGCATCCGGGGTATGGGCATAATCCACCACGACCCGCTCGCCGTTGGCGCCCGAGAGACGCTCAAGGCGCCCCGGCGGCGGCACCAGCCGCGACACCGCCTGACGCACCCGGTCGACCGGCACGCCCAGCGCCATCACGGCGGCCATGGCTGCCAGCACGTTGCTGGCATTGAAGCTGCCCATCAACGGCACCTGAATATCAAAACTGCCCCACTGACCATCCACGGATGCCTCGAAGCCCTCATCAGTGGGCGAAAACCGCTTCAGCCAGAGTTCCGTCTGGGGCTCGTGCAGGCTGAAACGCACTCGATCGCACTGACCGTCCAGCTGCTCATAAAGCTGGCGTCCGAAGGGATCGTCGACGTTGATAACCGCAAAGTGAAGACCTTCCCGGAAGAACAGCCGGGCCTTGGCCGCGCCGTAAGCTTCCATGGTGCCGTGATAATCCAGGTGGTCCCGGGTCAGGTTGGTGAACACCGCGCCGGTGACCTTGATCTGATCGGTCCGCCCCTGGTCCAGGGCGTGGGACGACACTTCCATGGCCGCGGCGCGCCCGCCCTGCTCCAGAATCCGGTACAGTTCCCGGTTGATCCGGACCACGTCCGGCGTCGTGTGACTGGCCGGGCGGAGGGCGTCGGGCATGCCGTAGCCCAGGGTGCCAAGCAGACCACAAGGGGTGCCGGTTTCCCGGAGAAGCTGGGCGACGAAACTGGTGACCGAGGTCTTGCCGTTGGTGCCGGTGACACCCACCAACCGCAGCCGCTGCGACGGGTGCTCGAAAAACCGGTCGGCAATCCGCCCGAGCTGCTGACGCAGGCCCGCCACTGGCACGATCAGCGCGCCATGGTGCTCATAACACTGCCCGGGCATCGGCGCCTCCAGCAGAACGACGATCGCGCCCGCCGCAATGGCCGCATCGATGTACTGGTCCGCTGGCGTTCGCGCACCCGCCAGGGCGACAAAAGCGTCGCCGGCACGGACATCCCGGCTGTCGGTCTGCAGGCCGTGGATGGTGACATCGAACACCGACGGCACCTCGGCAATGCCGTGCAGCAGCGCACTGAGGGACATGATGCACATGGCGTTAACCTCGCTCCCCGGAATGGCCGGGACGGGAACTTGAACCGGAGACTTCCAGCTCTGGTTTGACGTTCAGAAGTCGCAGGGCGTCGCTCATGACACGGGCAAACACCGGCGCCGCAACCTCGCCACCGTAGTATTCGCCGGACTGGGGCGCGTCCACTGCCACCACCGTGACGATCCTGGGATGATCAATCGGCGCCATACCGGCAAAAATGCCTTTGTACTGGCTGTCTTCATAGCCGTGCGCGCCGACCAGGTGCACCGTGCCGGTCTTGCCGCCGGCCGAATACAGCCCAGGGTCCGCCCGGGTGCCGGTGCCCCGGTCTACGACGCTTTTGAGCATGGCGCGCACTTCTGCCGTGACCTTCTCCGACAGAACCCGCTCGCCCCGGGGCGCTTCGTTCAGTCGCAGCAGGCTGATCGGGTAGCGGATACCACCGTTCGCCAGAACCATATAAGCCTGGGCCAGCTGCAGGGCATTGAGACTTAGACCGTAACCGTAGGAGAGGGTTGCCTCCTCCACCGGGTACCAGGAGGGTGGTGCCGGCAACACGCCGACGGCCTCACCGGGGAAGCCGATGCCAGTGGGCTGGCCAATCCCGAGGCGGCTGTAAAGGTCGCGAACGACATCGCCGCCCAAATCGTTGGCGATCCGGCTGATGCCCACGTTGGAGGATTTGACGATGATGTCGGTGAGGCTCAGCACACCGTAATTGCGCTCGTCCCGAATCGTGAAGCGCCCGAATCGGCGGTAGCCGGGATTGGTGTCGATCATATCCCCGACGTGGTATTTGCCGGAGGAAAGCGCCGCCGCCATGGTGATCGGCTTCATGGTGGAGCCGGGCTCAAACAGGTCGGTCACCGCCTTGTTGCGAAGATTGACCGGATCCAGTTGGCTGCGGTCGTTGGGGTTGTATGCACCCTGGTTGACCATGGCCAGCACTTCGCCGGTGTCCACGTCGAGCATGACCATGGTGCCACCACGGGCACTCTGGGCCTGGACCATGGCTTTCAGTTCGCGGTAGGCCAGGTACTGGAGCCGTAGATCAATACTGAGGTTCAGGTCGTGGCCTGGCTGGGCGTCGCGAATCAGCGCCAGGTCCTTGATGGCCCGACCCCGGTTGTCCTTGAGCACCCGCTTGCTGCCGGGCTCGCCGGACAGCCAGTCGTCGTAGGACAGCTCCATACCTTCCTGGCCGTGCTCATCGATGTTCGTAAAGCCGACGACATGGGACGTGACCTCACCCGCCGGGTAATAACGGCGATACTCCTGCCGGCTGTAGACACCGTCGATGCCCAGATCCATGACCTGCTGGGCCAGGGACGGCTGGATTTTACGGCGCAAATAGATAAATTCCCGGCTGGCGTAGTCCCGCAGACGCTCGCGGAGCGTGGCTTCGTGGATGCCAAGGAGCCGGGCCAGGTTGGTCAGGCGGGGCTCATCCGGATCCATGCGGGAGGGGTTGGCCCAGAGGGTCTGAACCGGCGCACTGACCGCGAGCGGCTCGCCGTGACGATCGGTGATGACACCCCGGTGTGCGTCAATGGTTTCTACCCGTATGGTGCGGACATCACCCTGCTTGCGCAGGAAGGCCTGGTCCACCACCTGCAAGTCCACCAGCCGCCAGATCAGTGCTGCCATGACGGCCAGAAACACGCCCACCACAACGGCGAACCGCCACCCTTGCCGGGTAGCGGCTGGAACGGACTGCCGTGCTGGTTGTGCTCCCTGACCGGCCACTCAAATCACCCTGACGATGGTTGCTTTTCGTTGTGTTTATCTGCCGTCACGTCGTGCTCACCGGGCTCCGGCGACCGGCAACACCGGTACCAGAACAATGTCCTCACGGCCAGGCACCACCATATCGAAGCGCTGGGCCGCCAGCTTCTCAACCCGGCCATGGGCGCTCAGGGCGCTCTGCTCAAGCAGCAACTGACTCCACTCCCGATGGTACTGATCGCGCTTGGCCTGGAGGCTGGACAGCGTGCTGAACAGAGTGCGGTTCTCATGGGCGCTGACCACCACACCGATGGACGAGGCCACCAGCAATCCGATCAACACTACCGACACCAGCACCTGCTTCTGTCTCAGCCTTTCAAAAACCTGCCGGGACAGACGCACGGCGGACACCATCCCGCCCCGGACCTTTTCCTTTCCTTTTGTCGCCGAATTGGCCGGCCGTTCGATGGCTACCGCGCCCATAACGTTTGCGCTCCCCCGCGCTGGTTAATCGTTGTAAACCCGTTCCAGCACGCGCATCACTGCACTGCGTGCCCGAACGTTGTCACGAACTTCCTCATCGCTTGCACGAATGGCCTTGCTCGCCAGCCGAAACGCCGAGCGCTCCTGGTCGGCCGTTACCGGAATGCCCTTGGGAATCTTCGGCCCGCGCGCCAGATCCCGCATGAAGCGCTTCACCAGCCGGTCTTCCAGCGAGTGGAAACTGATCACCACAAGCCGACCACCCGGCGACAGGCGTTGTGCGGCGGCCGACAGCCCCTGCTCCAGATCTTCAAGCTCGCGATTGATGTGCATCCGGATGGCCTGAAACGTCCGGGTCGCCGGATGCTTGTGCTTGTCCTTTTTCGGCACCGCGTCACTGACCAGCGCGGCCAGCTCGCGGGTGGTCTGGATTGGCGCCTCCTGACGACGCGCCACCACCTGCCGGGCAATCCGCCTGGAAAACCGCTCTTCGCCGTAGCGCCAGATCACATCAGCAATCTCCCGCTCCTCGGCAGTCGCCAGCCACTCGGCGGCGCTGGGGGACTGCTGCGGATTCATCCGCATGTCCAGGGGGCCGTCACGCAGAAAACTAAAGCCCCGCTCAGGATCGTCCAGCTGCGGTGACGATACCCCCAGGTCCAGCAGGACACCGTCTACCCGATCCCAGCCAGCCACCGTGGCCGCCTGATCAATCTCCGCAAACGAGCCGTGGAACCACGAAAACCGGCTATCGCCCTCGGCCAGGGCCCGAGCGACAGCAATGGCTTCCGGATCTTTGTCGATACCCAGCAGCCGCCCGTCACCACTCAAGGACTCGAGCATCAGGCGACTGTGGCCGCCCCGACCGAAGGTGCCATCGATGTAGCGGCCGTCGGGGCGAACCACAACCAGCTCCACCGCCAGGTCCAACAGGACCGAGCGGTGGCTCAGTGGGTCTGCCTCGTGGCGAGCCGTCATCACAGCGACAACGCCTGCATTTCCGGCGGCATATCATCGTCTCCCGAGGATTCATCCAGCCAGGCAATCCAGCGCTCTTCGCTCCACAGCTCGAGCTTGTTGCCCTGGCCAATCAACATCAGCTTCTTTTCAAGGTCCGCGTATCGGCGAAGCGTGGGCGGAATGAGGATACGCCCCGCAGAGTCCAGCTCCATTTCCGCCGC
The DNA here is from genome assembly GCF_037080155.1 of Marinobacter sp. C2H3. Taxonomy (NCBI): domain Bacteria; kingdom Pseudomonadati; phylum Pseudomonadota; class Gammaproteobacteria; order Pseudomonadales; family Marinobacteraceae; genus Marinobacter; species Marinobacter sp. C2H3. The sequence goes on from NZ_JBBBNZ010000002.1 coordinate 951,558, forward strand.
ATTACCAAGCAGCAACCGCTGCAGCCGCCGTACCGACTTGTGCATGTTTGGCAGCGCCTCGATTTTTGGGCGCAGCACGTTCCATTCCGTCTCGGGGTAGATCAGCAGACAGTGCTCTTCATCGGCGTTCGCCGTCACCACGATGCGGCCACCACAGATCTGCGAGAGCGTCTCGCGGACCTTGGTCGGGATCGCCATGCGACCCTTTGCATCCATGTTGATGGCATGACTGCCAAAGAAGTTGCTCATTTACACCGTCTCTGGGGCTCTAATTTCCACAAATAACCACTAGACACCACTTTTCCCCACTTCCGCACACTATAGAAACACGCCTGAGACAATGCAAGCGCCGCCCATGGCGTCGGAGCAGGAAAACTTCCTTTTATGACAGGAACTTAGAGGCGATGATTTGAGATGGCGCAAAGGTTACGGATAAGAAAAGAATAGAAATCAACCACCTGCGCCGAAATTCAAAGACGCAAAATGAGGTTTAAGATTTTTTGGCTATAACAGGAAGGGAGTGATATCCGATATCAGTAATGCAGGAATGAAAGTGAGCTCGCCGATAAGCCGGGTTCTGTCGTGGACAGTCATTCATCTAGGGCCTGCGTCACCACAGGCCTCAAGCAACCTACCCGAATCCAGCGCGGGCCACGCCATTGGATTCCTATTTGGTCTTGCTCCAGGTGGGGTTTACCATCGCCGTGAACTGTTGCCAGTCACGCGGTGCGCTCTTACCGCACCGTTTCACCCTTACCGGCACCCGAAGGTGCTTAGGCGGTTTGCTTTCTGTTGCACTTTCCGTCGGCTCGCGCCGCCCAGGCGTTACCTGGCACCTTGCCCTATGGAGCCCGGACTTTCCTCCCCCGGCCGAGGCCGGCGGCGACTGTCTGGCGAGCTCGGGCGAGACAATACCCCCCGCCCCTCGCGCATGCAAGCAAAAGTCAGGCTTTCATGGCCAGCGCCCGCTGGTAGAGATCATTCTTGGAGCCTCCGGTCAGGTCCGCCACGATTCGAGCGGCTTTTTTCACCGGCAACTCGTCCAGCAGGCGTGCCAGCAGGCGGTCCTCGTCGAAGGACGGCGCGGCCGCCGGAGCGGCCGCCGCCCCGGCGGCCATGACCACGAACTCACCCCGAGTGCCGTTTGGATCTGCCGAAAGGGCGGCAAACACCTCGGCAGCGGGACCCGCATAGAAGGTTTCGAAGGTTTTGGTGATCTCCCGCCCCAGGACGAGCTCGCGCTCAGCCCCCAGCACCGAGATCAGGTCCTCCAGGGTATCGAGGATGCGGTGGGGCGATTCATAAAACACCAGGGTGGCTGTCTCCCGCACCAGCGACTCAAGCACACCACGACGGCCGGCCCGCTTGGCCGGCAGGAACCCGGCGAACAGGAACCGGTCGGTGGGCAGCCCGGCGGCGCTTAACGCAGCAACCGCCGCACAGGCACCGGGCACCGGGCTGACCCGGATCCCCTGGGCTCGCGCTTCACGAACCAGCACAAAACCCGGATCGGAGATAAGCGGGGTGCCCGCGTCCGAGATCAGCGCCACATCCTGCCCTGCCAGCAGCTCGTCCAGCACCTGCTGGAAGCGGTCACGTTCGTTGTGATCGTGCAGAGCCACCATTCGTTTGCGCAGGCCAAGGTGCTGCATCAGGCGCCCGGAGTGCCGCGTATCCTCCGCCGCGACCACCGCCACGGCGGTGAGGGTCTGAACGGCCCGGGTGCTCAAGTCGTCCAGATTGCCAATGGGCGTCGCCACAATAAAAAGGGTGCCTGCCCCGGGGGCGGGGGCAACACTGTTCGCCAATGAATCGTTCAATCTGAAGGCTCCGCGTTCGTTCGTTCAGAGGGACGGGTGACACCAACGTCATGTGAATTGCCCCCGGAGCTGGTAAACTTGCCACCGTTAACGCGGCGCCACAAGCCCAATGACCCGGAGTGAGCCAAGCTTGTTATGACCAAGAAGCCAACCCATCCGTTTGCCCTGGCCTTTACCCTGCTGGCGTGTCTGCTGGCCACCGGGTGCGCCACCCTGAACCTCGACAGCCGAGTCGGTCAATCCGCGACCGAGGCGTTGGCCCTTGCCGGCCAGACTGACAACCGGGAACAGGCCCAGCGCTTCCTGCTCCGGACCGCCGCCGATCTGCAACAGCGTGGTGATCAGGAGGGCGCCCGGACGGTGTTACAGAGTGCGCCGCTCGAAAACCCCACCGCCGAACTTGCGCGCCAGAAGCGCCTGCTCGCCATGGCCGGCGCGGTTGCCTTGGATGACGCGGGCTGGGCCCGGCAACTCACCGATGGACTGACACCGGACGCCTTCACCACCTACCCGGCAGAACTTTACCGAAGAGCGGCCGACCTGCAGGCCCAGACGTTCGCCCTGGCCGGGCGCCCGCTCGATTCCGCCCTATCCCTCGTCCTGCTGGCGCAGACCGACGCCAAAGCCGACGCCCAGGCCCTGCATGACCGCATCTGGGCGCAGCTCAAATCCGTCTCCGACCGAGAGCTGGCAAAGGCGAGCGAAACCGCCCTCGGCTATGAAAGCCAAGGCTGGCTGGAACTGGCCGGCCAGCTTCGCCAGTCTAGCAGTGACTATGACGAGCAGGGCCGGGTGATTCGTCGCTGGCAGAATAACTGGCCCGGGCATCCCGCAGCCCAGGTACTGCCCTCTGAGCTGCAACTGATCGCAACCCTGGCCACTCAACGGCCGGAGAGCATTGTTCTCGCCCTGCCCCTGACCGGCGACCTGGGCAGCGCCGGCCGCGCGATCCGCGATGGTTTCCTGGCCGCCTATTACCAGGATACGGGCGAGGACCACAGCAAACTGGACATTCGCGTTGTCGACACCGGCACCCAGCCTTTTGCGACGCTGTACCAGGAGCTGAGCACCCAGGATGTCGACCTGGTGGTCGGCCCCCTGCGCAAAGAGGCGCTGGCCGGCCTGGCCTCCCAGCGGACCCTGCCGGTCCCGGTGCTGGGCCTAAACTACCTGCCGGAGGACACCCAGGCACCAGACGGCCTGTATCAGTTCGGCCTGTCCGCTGAGGACGAAGCCCGCCAGATTGCCGATCGCATGGCCCGCGAGGGTGACAGACAGATCCTGGCACTGATTCCCAAAGGCGACTGGGGTGATCGCGTGGCCCAGGCCCTCAACGCACGGCTGGCGGAAGACGGCGCTACCGCCCTGGCCATCGAGCGTTTTTTCCCGGAAGACAACCTGCGGGCGGCTACCGCTAGCCTGTTGGGCATTGACGCGTCCCGGAACCGTGCCATCGACGTCGAACGAACCATCGGGCGCAACGTTGAGTTCGAACCCCGCCGGCGCCAGGACGCCGATGCAATCGTCCTGGTGGCGCTGCCCACCGCCGCCCGCCAGTTCAACCCGCTGTTCGCCTTTTACTACGGCGGTGATCTTCCCGTATACGCCCCGTCCACCGTTTACGAGGGCAACCCCGATCCGGCCCGGGACCGCGATATGAATGGGGTCACCTTTACCGACATTCCCTGGATTCTCGATGCCAACAAAGAGTTCCGGAATACCGTGGCGAAAGCCCTTGATAACACCGGCGGCCAGCTCGGTCGGTTGATGGCGATGGGCGCCGATGCCTGGCGCCTGAGCAAGCGGCTGCCGCTCATGCGACAGGTCCCGGATGCTCAAATCGACGGACTGACCGGCGTCCTCACCATGACAAACAGCGGCCGCGTGCACCGGGAGCAGCTTTGGGCGCGCTTCCGGAATGGTGTGCCGGAGCGCCTCCCGGATCTGGCGCCCGAGGAAGAGACCGCGGCACCAGCCCCCATGCCAGGCTCCGGAAACGATGCGCCACCGATGACGCCCGGCGACGAAACATCGCGGCCGGCCCAGTAACGGGAGGCGACCATAGCCATGGACGGCAAACGGGCATTGGGGGAACACTACGAGGGCGTTGCCGCACGCTATCTGCAGCGCCATGGCCTCACCATCGTCGCGCGAAATGTCTATAACCGCGGTGGCGAAATTGACCTGATCGCCCGCGACGCGGGCACGCTGGTGTTTGTGGAAGTGCGGTTTCGAGGCGAAGGCAGCCTCACGGACCCTCTTTCCTCCATCACCTACGGCAAACGGCAGAAGCTGATCCGGGCGGTTTCCTTTTACCTCCATCGACACGGCCTGTGGGATCACCCGTGTCGCATTGATGTCGTTGGCATTACCCCCGGCGTGACGTCAAAATATCGGGTCCAGTGGGCCCGAAACGCGATCCAGGCCGCGTAACCGAAGAATGACTCAAGAGCACCCCAATGACCGACAGCGAACAGAACATCAGCGAGTGGTTTGCCACCCACATGGAGCTGACGGCCCAGGCCGCCAGTACGGTGGTCCCCCAGATGGAGCCGGTGGCAGACGCCATGGTGGCCGCGCTTCTGCGGGACGGCAAGCTGATGGCCTGCGCCAACGGCAGCGCCAACATCCTGGCCCAGTACTTCTGTACCACTTTGCTGAACCGATTGGAGCACGACCGCCCGGCCCTGCCCGCCATCAACCTGGGCGCAGACGCCACCACCTACTCGGCAATCTGCCGGGACAACCGTTTCAACGACACCTTCTCCCGCCAGGTTCGCGCCCTGGGCAAGCCCGGCGACCTGTTGTTTGTTGTGGTGGATGACGGCCACAAGGCCAACCTGATTCAGGCCATACAAGCGGCCCATGACCGGGAAATGGACGTGGTTGTACTGAGCGCCAGGGAGAAATCTGACATCACGTCCTTGCTGCACCCCGAGGACCACGAACTGGCCCTGAACAATCTGAGTGTGGCGGAGGCGCCAGCGCTGATGCTGCTGATCGTGAATGGCCTGTGCCGGCTGATTGACGGGAAGCTGTTCGGCGGATAAAAAAAGCCGGCCCTGGGCAGGACCGGCTTTTTCAGTGGCAGCGAGTGCCGACTATTTGACCACCTTGAGAGTCGGCCGCCCGGACGGTCGCTCATCCTGAGACTGACCGGCACGGTCGCCGTCGCCCGGGCCGTCCGGGTCGGGAGTCCCCGGCTCGCTGCCGAACACCATCCCCTCCCCGTTTTCCTTGGCGTAAATGGCCATCACCGCCTGTAGGGGAATGAATACCTGCATTGGCACGCCACCAAAACGGGCGCTGAACTCCAGCGCGCCGTTGCCAATCACCAGTCCCCGCACGGCACCCGGGCTGATGTTCAGCACGATTTGCCCGTTCGCCACGTGTTCGGTGGGCACCTGGACGCCCTGGACACCGGCGTCGACAACGATGTACGGGGTACAGTCGTTGTCCAGAATCCACTCATTGAACGCCCGCACCAGGTACGGCCGGCTTGAGGTCATGGCAATCTTCTGATCAGGCACGGTCTCTCACTCCTGCGACTGGGGCCGGCAGCCGCCTCTCAGCTGCGAATGTCTTCTTCAAGATCGGACAGACTGGCCTTGAAGCCTTCCCGGGCAAAAATGCGATCCATGTACTTCTGGATCGGCTTCGCCTGCTTGTCGTTGAGCTCAATGCCAAGGGCCGGAAGACGCCACAGGATCGGCGCCACGCAGCAATCCACGATGGTGAACTCTTCGGACAGGAAGAACGGCATTTCACCGAACAGGGGCGCGGCGGCCAGCAGGCTTTCTCGAAGCTCTTTGCGGGCGGCGTCCGCACCCTTGGCAGAGGGCTCGGCCAGAATTTGATCGACCAGGCCACACCAGTCCTTCTGGATGCGGTGAATCATCAGACGGCTGTTGGCGCGAGCCACCGGGTACACCGGCAGCAGCGGCGGGTGCGGGAACCGCTCGTCCAGGTACTCCATCATGATGTTCGGCTCGTACAGCACCAGGTCCCGGTCCACCAGGGTCGGCAGGGCGTTGTACGGGTTCAGGTCCGCCAGTTCCTCCGGCGGGTTGTCCGGCTCCACATTGACAACGTCAACGGTGACGCCCTTCTCTGCCAGGACAATGCGCACCCGGTGGCTGTAATGGCTGGCCGGGTCTGAGAAAAACGTCATTGATGACCGCTTGGTCACAACGCCCATAGAACTACCTCGCGAGTAAACAGTCCGAAAAAGCCCTGAAAAAGGCAAAATTCCAGGGGCCTCGTCCTGCGCCGCTGGAATTTCAAAGCCGGGATTATACCTGATTTATCAGTGCACGTCCTTCCAGTACTCCCGATTGAGAAGATACGCGAAGACGATGAACACTCCCATGAACAGCAGGACGAACAGCCCGAGCCGCTCCCGCTCGGGCCGGATGGGGTCGGCGGAATAGGCCAGGAAATTAGTCAGATCGTAGATCGCCTGATCGTAGTCGGCCGGGGACAGGGTGCCCTCGGCGGCGTAGCGGGTGCACAGCGGCTCTCCGGCCTGCCCCTGCCGGGGCTTTTCCGCGCACAGCCCCTGCAGCCCCACCAGGGCATGGGGCATGCTGACATTGGGAAACACCGCGTTGTTGACACCAAACGGCCTGGAATCGTCCTGATAAAAGCCCCGAAGGTAGGAGTAGATCCAGGACGCCCCCCGGAGCCGGGCCTCCAGAGTCAGGTCCGGCGGGGGCGCACCAAACCACGCAGCAGCCTGCTTGCGGTCCATCGCATTCTCCATCAGGTCTCCGACCCGGGCCCCGGTAAAAATCAGGTTTTCCTGATACAGCGAAACCGGGATGTCGAGATCATCCGCCACCCGCTTGTAGCGGGCATACTCCATGGAGTGGCAGCCCATGCAGTAGTTGGTAAACAGAGCGACACCGCGCTGCAGCGAGGCAGTATCGGACAGATCCGGCGTCACGTGATCCAGCGTCGGCGACGTCTCGGCGGCGGCCGCGTTGGACACCCACAACGCCATCCCCAGGGCAAAAGCGAACAGGGCGTTCATCAGGTCACCCTCTCTGGTACCGGGCGGGTTTTCTCCCACCGCGTGTAGAACGGCATCAGCAGGAAGAACAGGAAATAGCCGGCGGTCAGCACCTGTGCCACCGAGGTACGGGTCGGGGTGGCCGGCATCAGCCCCAGATAGCCGAGGGCAACAAAACTGACCGCAAACACACCCAGAGCAATTCGGCTGAGCCACCCCTTGTAACGAATGGAGCGCACCGGACTGCGGTCGAGCCAGGGCACGACAAACAACAGCGCAATCGCGCTACCCATCACGACCACGCCCCAGAATTTCGCCGGTAACCCAAACAGGTCCACCGTGACCGCCCGCAACATCGCGTAGAAAGGTGTGAAATACCACACCGGAGCAATGTGCGCGGGCGTTTTCAACGGATTGGCCGGTTCAAAATTGGGCGTCTCGAGAAACAGCCCCCCCATTTCCGGGAAGAAAAACACCACCAGGAAGAACACGAAGAAAAAGACGCCTACCCCCAGGAGGTCATGCACCGTGTAATACGGGTGGAATGGAACGCCGTCCAACGGACGGCCCTGCTCGTCCTTGTGGGCCTTGATATCAATCCCGTCCGGGTTGTTCGATCCCACTTCGTGCAGGGCGAGAATGTGCAGCACAACCAGCCCGATCAGCACAATCGGCAGAGCGACCACGTGCAACGCAAAAAAGCGGTTCAGGGTAACGCCGGAGACCAGGTAGTCCCCGCGAATCCAGAGGGACAGATCATCGCCAATGACAGGGATGGCGCCAAACAGGTTGATAATCACCTGAGCGCCCCAGTAGGACATCTGCCCCCAGGGCAGCAGATAACCCATGAACGCCTCGGCCATCAGCACCAGATAGATCACCATGCCAAACAGCCAGACCAGCTCCCGGGGCTTGCGGTAAGAACCGTACATCAGCCCCCGGAACATGTGCAGATACACCACGATGAAGAACGCTGACGCGCCGGTTGAATGCAGGTAGCGCAGCAGCCAGCCCCACTTTACGTCCCGCATGATGTACTCGACGGAGGCGAACGCCCCTTCCGCCGTGGGGTTGTAGCTCATGGTCAGCCACACCCCGGTGATCAGCTGATTGAGCAACACCACCATGGCCAGGGAGCCGAAGAAATACCAGATATTGAAGTTCTTCGGCGCGTAGTAACCGGACAGGTGCCGAGTCCAGGCATTCACAATCGGCAGGCGCCGATCAACCCAGTGGATGAGCTTTTGCATCATGCGGCCTCCGGATCCAGGCCAATGGTCAGTGTCGACTCATCGTCAAACCGGTAAGGCGGCACCTCCAGGTTCAAGGGCGCCGGCTGGGCTCGCCACACCCGGCCGGCAAGGTCATAGCGGGAGCCGTGACAGGGGCAGAAAAATCCGCCCAACCAGTCGGCACCGAGGTCCTCGGGCGCAACCTTTGGCCGATACGTGGGGACGCAGCCAAAGTGCGTACAGATACCCACCAACACAGCGTACTCGGGTTTGATAGAGCGGTAGATGCCTTCAATGTAAGCCGGCTGCTGGGGCGCCTTGGACTCGGGGTCCTTGACCAGGTCGTTGGCGGCCTGGATGTGGTCGAGCATGTCCGGGGTGCGGCGAACAATCCACACGGGCTTCCCGCGCCACTCCACGGTAATTTGCTGGCCCGGCTCCATTTTGCCGATGTTGACCGTCACCGGTGCCCCGGCCGCCTCGGCGCGGGCACTTGGGTTCCAGGAAGCTACAAACGGCACTGACGCACCGATCACTCCCACGCCCCCCACAAGGGACGTGGCGCCAATCAGGAATCGCCGCCGCCCTTGGCTCACGTCCCTATCGTTCATGCTGGCGCTCTCCCACAAAAACCCATCCCTACCACCATGAAAGGTAGACGATACCTGTACCAATGCTCCAGTTTACGGAGCGATTTTCCTGGCGACATAAAAAAACCCGGCCAGACGGCCGGGTTTTTCGGATCCCGAAGCGTGATTAACGCTTGGAGTACTGCGGACGCTTACGCGCTTTGCGCAGACCCACTTTCTTACGCTCAACTTCACGGGCGTCACGGGTGACGTAACCCGCTTTGCGCAGAGCCGGACGAAGCGTTTCGTCGTAATCCATCAGGGCACGAGTCAGACCGTGGCGAATCGCGCCGGCCTGACCGCTGGTGCCGCCACCTTTGACGGTGATGGCGATGTCGAACCGATCAGAGGACTCGGCAATCACAAGCGGCTGGCGAACAATCATTCGCAGCGTCTCGCGACCGAAAAACTCCTCGATGGTACGACCGTTGATCGTGATGTTACCGCTGCCCGGCTTGATAAATACTCGAGCCTTGGAGCTCTTGCGGCGACCGGTACCGTAATTTTGTGCTACAGACATATCCGCCTTCCGTTAGATGTCGAGTTCTTTGGGCTGCTGGGCTGCATGAGGATGCTCAGCGCCACCGTAGACTTTCAGCTTTTTGAACATGGCGCGGCCGAGCGGGCCTTTCGGCAGCATGCCTTTAACAGACTTCTGGATGATCTGCTCGGGCGCCTTGTCTACCAGCTTCTCGAAATTGATGGACTTGATTCCACCCGGAAAGCCAGTGTGGCTGTAGTACATTTTCGCCGAGGCCTTCTTGCCGGTAACCCGCACCTGGCTGGCGTTAATGACCACAATGTAGTCGCCGGTGTCGACGTGGGGGGTGTACTCAGCTTTATGCTTGCCCCGCAGACGACGGGCGATTTCAGTTGACAGACGACCCAGCGTCTTGCCGGCTGCGTCTACAACGTACCAGTCACGTTTTACGGTTTCTGGTGTCGCACTCAGAGTCTTCATTGATTCCGCCTTGAACGCTATCAAATAAACGTTGAAGGCCACCGCCGGAGATGCGCCGCATCCGGTGGAGGCCCTACCTGTATGTTTGCGGGCAATACACTATTCGGGGCTGAGATAGTGGTATCGCCATGAAAAGCCAGGGCGCGAAGTATACTCGAAGGAAAGAATAAAGCCAACCCTGAGCCATGGGGTTTGCCGCGCGTCCGGACAATCCCCTATCCACTGCCGGCCCTCAGGAGCCGGACCAGCCGAACAAACGGCGCGTGTTATCGTAAAGCACCGGCGCCAGTTGATCCGGTGATGTGGCCCGCAGCTCGGCCAGAACAGATAGGATCTGCCTGAGGTATTCCGGCGCGTTTTCACCGGCCGCCACCCCGGCCGGCGCCATATCAGGGGCGTCAGTCTCCAGCACCAGGGCATGTTCCGGAATTGCCTTTATCGCCGCTCGGGTTCTGGTCGCCCGCGGGTGGGTGATCACACCGCCAACACCAATGCAGCAACCCAGTTCGACCAGGCGCTGGGCCTGCTGGACGCTGCCGGAAAAACCGTGAACCAGCGCCCGCCCCCGCCACCGGAAGCGGCGCAAGGTCGCGGCAACCTCATCGTGGGTGCGCACCGAATGGATCACAAGGGGCAGGTCACCGTCACGGGCCAGTGCCACCTGACGATCGAACCAGGGCTGCTGGGCGTCCAGGCTGCCATGGAGACGGTCCAGGCCGCATTCGCCAACGGCGACGCACCGGCTGTCCCGCGCTAACACCGCCTGCTCAAGGGCCTGCAGGTCTGCCTCGTCATGCTCATCCACAAACCAGGGGTGGATGCCAAGGCAGTACCAGAGGCCATCATGGCCCTCGCTGACCGAGCGGACCCGAGCCCAGTCGGCTCGCCGGACACCGGGAATCACGCACTGCGATACGCCGGCGGCCCGGGCCCGTGCCAATACCGCATCAAGCCGGCCAGTAAACGCCGGAAAATCCAGATGGCAGTGGGCATCGACAAGGGCTTGCATGGCCTGCCTCCCAGGCCGGGAACCTTTAATGTTCCCGGGTTTTGTGGAACCGAACGTCCGGATTACGCTCCTGGGCCAGATTCAGGTTTACCATGGTCGGCGCGATATACGCCAGCCGGTCGGCGCCGTCCAGGGCCAGGAAGTCGCTGTTCTTCCGCTGGAACTCGTCCAGCTTGCGGGCATCGTCGCAGGTAACCCAACGCGCCGTCGCCACGTTGATCGGCTCGTACATGGCGTCCACCTTGTATTCGCTCTTGAGGCGGCTGACCACGACGTCAAACTGCAGTACGCCGACCGCCCCAACGATCAGATCGTTGTTCCGAACCGGACGAAACACCTGGACCGCACCTTCCTCGGACAGCTGGATCAGCCCCTTCTGGAGCTGCTTGGCCTTCAGCGGGTCTTTCAGCCGGATGCGCCGGAACAATTCCGGCGCGAAGTTCGGAATACCGGTGAACTTCATATCCTCACCGGCGGTGAAGGTGTCCCCCAGCTGAATGGTACCGTGGTTGTGGAGGCCGATGATGTCACCGGCAAAGGCTTCTTCGGCGTGTTCCCGATCACCGGCCATGAAGGTCAGCGCATCGGCAAAACGGACCTCCTTGCCGATGCGGACGTGCCGGGCCTTCATGCCCTGAGTGTACTGCCCGGACACGATCCGCACGAAGGCGATCCGGTCCCGGTGCTGGGGGTCCATGTTCGCCTGGATCTTGAACACGAAGCCGGAGAATCCCGGCTCGTCCGGCTGCACAACACGCTGGTCGGTTTCACGGGGCTGGGGCGCCGGCGCCCATTCCACCAGGCCGTCCAGCATGTGATCGACGCCAAAGTTGCCCAGAGCTGTACCAAAAAACACCGGGGTCAGGTCACCCGCCAGGAACGCGTCCTGATCAAATTCATGGGAAGCGCCTTTGACCAGTTCGATTTCATCCCGTAAATCCTGCGCGTAGGCGCCGATGGCGGTATCGAGCTCCGGATTGTCCAGCCCTTTGACTACCCGACGCTCCTGTATGGTGTGGCCCTGACCGGACTGGTACAGAATCACTTCGTCCCGAAGCAGGTGATACACACCTTTGAAACTCTTACCCATGCCAATGGGCCACGTGATGGGCGCACAGGCAATCTTGAGCACCTCTTCCACCTCGTCCATCAGTTCGATCGGATCACGGGTGTCCCGATCGAGCTTGTTCATGAAGGTGAGAATGGGCGTATCCCTGAGCCGGGTGACCTCCATCAGCTTGATGGTCCGCTCCTCGACGCCCTTGGCACTGTCAATTACCATCAGGCAAGAGTCCACGGCCGTCAGTGTCCGATAGGTATCTTCAGAGAAGTCCTCATGACCCGGCGTATCGAGAAGATTCACCAGCCGATCAGCGTAAGGGAACTGCATCACGGATGTTGTTACGGAGATCCCCCGCTCTTTTTCCATCTCCATCCAGTCCGACTTTGCGTGTTGACCGGACTTCTTGCCCTTGACCGTGCCGGCCTTCTGCAGCGCCTTGCCGAATAGAAGCACCTTCTCGGTGATGGTGGTCTTACCGGCGTCCGGGTGCGAGATAATGGCGAAGGTTCGGCGGTTGGCCACTTCGCGGGAAAGATTAGACATAATGTATTGGCAACCCGTTGAACGAAAACCCGACATTATAAGGGGTCGGAGCCGGCCCCGTGAACCATGACGATGGCATCTTCCGGATTACCTGGCCCCGGATAATAGCCTCGGCGGAGACCAATCTGGACAAACCCCTCGCTGGCATACAACGCTGCCGCCGACTGATTGCTGGCGCGAACCTCCAGGATGACCTTAACGGCGCCGGCAGCGGTGGCGTGCGCCATCAGGTGGCGGAGCAATCGTCGCCCAAGCCCTGAGCGGCGGTCATTGGGTGCCACGCACAGGTTTAGCAAATGGGCCTCGTCCAGTTGCAGGGCGACAATGGCATAACCACAGAGCCGGTCTCCGCGGCACAGAGCCCACAGCTGATAGTTATCCCGAAAGCAGTCCAGAAACACCGCCTCGGACCAGGGGTTGGGATACCCCTGGCGCTCCAGTTCAAGCACCTGTGGAACATCAACCGGCGCCAAGGGACGAATAACGAGCTCGGCCTGCAGCACCGCAGCATAAACGTCATCCCGTGACATCAGCTGGGCGCCAGAAGCTTCAGCACACGCCAGAGTTCCCGTTTCAGTGAGGGGTCTCCAGCCAGCGCGGCAAGGGAGCGGTTAAACCGAAGCCTGGGTGGCTGGCCGAGGGTATCGTCGAGCCACGCTGAGCCAGAGTCGCCCTGACTGCCCAGCCACAGCACCTGGCGCGCCCCCACCGGCTCAAAAAAACGACGCAGCACATCCACCAGCAGCGCAGAATCACGGCCCGCAACCTTCACATTGGCAAACACCGGCCAGGAGAAAGTGCCATGGAAGCCCACTTCTGACTCACCCAGACTCTTCAGAATGTTACCGGCCAACGATGTCTGAAGCCGGCCGCTGGCATCGTCGGTCCACTCTGAGATCAGGGCAAAGCGTTGCCCCAGCCAGACACCAAGGTTCAGTGGGTTAGGCAGAGAATTGAGCAAAGCACTGGGGGGCGCTGCCGGGGTTTGGCCGGGGCTAGCCTCGGGCTGTTCATCATTGACGGGCTCAGCGGCCGGAATCGACGGTGAATGGGGTGGCGAGGCCACCTGAGGCTTATCCGAGGCGGGCGCCGAGTCCATCAGGCCGGTCAACCGGCGCCCAGGCGCCGGTGAGTGAACCGGCTGCCGCTGGGAAGGCCTGGGCGCTGACGTCGCCCCGGAAGGACGGTCAGAAACGGGTAGCGTCGAGCCGCCCTTCGGAACACCTTGCCCACGCACACCCGGCGCTGTTCTGTCCTCCGCTGGTAGTCCGGAGTCCACCAAAGGCTCACGGAAATCAAACGCGGGGCTTGGCGCCGCTCCCGGCAGCGGCGCACGGGCATACCACATCTGCACGCCAGCGATGCCGAGGTAAAACTGTCTCCGGGCTTCTGTCGTCATGATGCCTGCTTCGGGGATAAACGGGATGCAATCTTGATGGCGCCGAGTATATCACGGGGCATTCGGGCACGCAGAAACGAAAAAACCCCAGCATCGCGAGATGCTGGGGTTTGGGTATTAAGAGCCTGACGATGACCTACTCTCGCATGGGCAGAA